>JAFVGK010000136.1 GCA_017475035.1 Blautia sp. | reverse complement strand
CATACCGCACGACAGATCATTCAGGCAAAGGAGGTACCATAATTGATACCGGTTTTCTATGGCAGTGTGCTGGCCGCTTCCCTGACATGTACGGCATTTTACATTTTTATGTGGCACAGGCATTTTGATGTAAATCTCACTCTTATTTTTACGCTGGTTCCCATCGCCTGCCTCGGCTATTTTCTTTCTTCCATATCAGAAAGCGTGGGCGAAGCGGTGACGGCGGTGAAAATCATCTATATCGGTGGATGTTTTCTGCAGCTGTTTATCGTTCTGGGAATCTTTACTCTCTGTCAGATCGAGATCAGCAAATGGGTGAGAACCGCTCTTTTTCTGGTATGTCTGCTGCTCTATATCCCCGTACTGAATATCGGCTACGGAACCTCCTTTTACACAAAGCTGTCCTTTGAAGTTGAGGGCGGCCAAGGCTTCCTCATCAAGGAATACGGGATTGCCCATACGATTGTCTATGCCGCGATTTTCCTCTTCTTTGTCGTTGGCATAACAGCCATTATTTATTCATGGCTGAAGAAAAGACAGGTCTCCAGAATGATTCTCTGCCTGCTGGTTCTTCCGTATGTAATCTGCATTTTATGTTTTTTCGTGATCAGGAGGATCATACCGAAGATGGAATTTGTGCCACTGGGGTATGTTCTTGCGGAGCTTATTTATCTCGTGATTGCCTACCGAGTCAATCTATATAATATCAGCGATACCGTGATCGATTCTATGGTACAGGATCAGGAAATCGGATACCTCTCCTGTGATTTCAGACGAAGATTTCTCGGATGCAGCAAAACTGCGGCAAGGATCATCCCGGAACTATCCGGAAAGACCATCGATGAAGCGTTAGGGTACAAGCCCTCAGAGCGAAGGATCCGCCACTACCTGGACAGCTTTGAACAAAATGAAAACAAATCCATGTTTACCTACATCGTCCATGGGGAATCCGGAGATCCTGAAGAGGACAGGATCTTTACTGTGAATGTGGGTTTCCTGTACGACGGGAACCGGAAGAGGGGTTATATCATCACCTTCACTGACGACACGGCGAACCGGAAATACATACGGCTTCTCGACAACTACAATGAGAAGCTTCAAAGCGAAGTTGCGGAGAAGACCCGTCATATTGTAGAGATGCATGACAACCTTATCATGAGTCTTGCTATGATGGTTGAGAGCCGGGACAACTCCACCGGGGGGCATATAAGGCGAACCAGCGAGGCTGTGAAAATCCTGATCGAGGAAATCCTTAAGGAAGGAAAGCTTCCTCTGCCGGAAGAGTTCTGCCGGGATGTGGTGAAGGCTGCTCCGATGCATGACCTTGGAAAGATTGCCGTTGATGACGCTGTCCTGAGAAAACCCGGCCGCTTTACGGATGAGGAATTTGAGAAAATGAAACATCACGCTGCTGAGGGCGCCCGCGTCATCCATGAAATCCTCCTTCATACGGATGACGAGTCCTTCAAGCAGGTGGCGGAAAACGTCGCCCATTACCATCATGAAAGATGGGACGGCTCCGGGTACCCGGAGAAGCTTTCTGGTGAGCAGATCCCGGTCGAAGCAAGGATCATGGCCATAGCGGATGTGTATGACGCCTTGGTAAGCAGACGCGTCTACAAGGAAGCCTTTGATTTTGAAAAAGCCGACAGGATTATCATGGAGGGAATGGGTACGCAGTTTGATCCGGGACTTGCAGACGCTTATGAGAATGCCCGTCCAAGGTTGGAGGTTTACTATGGGAGTCAAGGGGACGGTTCATGTCATGAAGTATAGAATATGTTGCTTTTTCAAAGCACAAACAAGTATGTCAAATACCTGTTTGTGCTTTTTTTATTTATTTTACAGTTTTTTTGAAAAGTCCTGGTTTTCTTCTGCGCTGCAATATAATTGACAAAAGCAAGAAAAACATTTATTCTGTTTTTATTACATTTGTAAGAACACACGGAGAAAACCACCTGTCCTTTCAAAATGTGGCGTTTTTTTCTTTGAAGCAAGGGAGGATTTAAATGAACATTTTTACCGCAGGTTTCTGAAGCCGAATTTGAAGTCATGAAAATCGTTTGGAAACATGCACCGATCAGCACGAATGAAATAACCGACAGATTGTTGAAAACTACAAAATGGAGCCCCAAGACTATACAGACTTTGATCAAGCGGCTTGTAACAAAAGGTGCTCTTACTTATGAGAAGCAGGGCCGCGTTTTTGTTTATACCCCTGTTGTAAAAGAAGATGAATATATTAAACAAGAAAGCAATTCTTTTTTAGAGCGATATTATGACGGAGATATCACTGCCATGCTGTCTAAATATATAGAAAATGACAGCCTGTCAGAGGCAGAGATTGACACCCTCCGTTCTCTTCTTTCGGAAAGGTCAAAAAAAGGAGGCAATTAACGTGGCTGTTTTTATGATACACTTTTTAATATGCAATGTGTTTATCAGCGGTATCATTGGAATTCTTGTGACAGCCAAAAGGATATTCAAAAACAGCCTTTCCAGCCGGATGCAGTATGATCTTTGGTTTATGCTGCTCTGGTTGTTGGCAGTTCCTTTTATACCACTCCGTCTGATTGGATTTCCACAGATTTTCTCCTGGCTTGGAAGCCTGAGAAGTTTTCCTGCTTTCAATACCGGAACTGCTATAGTTAAAAACATTGGAACCGATCTGATCGGAAATGTAAACCGGATGAATGACTTTACCCTTTCTGTAAATACGGAAGCCGCATATAATGCCGGATGTATATTATCAGGGATATGGATAGCAGGTATCCTTACAATGACCCTATTGGCAATCAAATCCTCTTTCCGCTTACGTAAATTGAAGAAATCTGCACTTCCCCTTCAGAACAGGGAAGTCCACAGGCTGTATCGCCGCTGTTTAGAGGAGATGGGGATTCGCAGGGATATCCCTGTCTGCAGTACCGCATTTTTGAAGTCTCCGTTCATTGTCGGACTTTTCAGGCCGTGTATTTATCTTCCAATCCACCTGATCTCGGATTATAACGAATCTGAGATGCGGCATATACTGTTACATGAACTGCAGCATTACAGACACCATGATGCTTTTGCCAGTTATTTGATGAAACTTGCCGGAGCAGTATACTGGTTCAACCCTTTTGTCTGGTACTCTCTGAAAGAAATGCGCAATGACAGAGAGGTAGCCTGTGACACTTCTGTTTTAAAAATGCTTGAAGAGGATGCCTACGAAGATTACGGCAATACATTGATCAACTTTGCAGAGAAAGTATCACTTACTCCCTTTCCGTTTGTTTCCAGCCTTAGCGGGAACATGGAGCAGATGAGACGGAGGATTCTCAACATTTCATCTTATCAGAAGCCGACATTTATAAAAAGAATGAAAGGTATGGCGGCATTTGTACTGACTGCTGTTCTTCTCATAGGATTCGCACCTTTTATTTCTGCATATGCATCAGACGAAAATTACTACCAATGGGACTCCTCTTCCGAGAATGTTTCCTATGTAAACCTTTCCAGATACTTCGGAGAATACAAAGGCAGTTTTGTATTTTACGATTCGAAAAATGACGCATGGCGTATATACAACAAGGAGCATGCTGTATTACGAGTTGCCCCGAACTCTACCTACAAAATATACGATGCCCTGTTTGGATTGGAAAAAGGCATCATTACACCAGATGATTCCTTTATCGCATGGAATGGAGAAATCTATCCCTTTGATGCATGGAACGAGGATCAGACCTTACAGTCCGCTATGAACTCTTCCGTTAACTGGTACTTCCAGACAGTAGATCAACAGCTTGGTGTTTCTGACATTTATGCTTATATTCAGGAAATCGGATATGGCAACGAAAACATGCGTGGCAATCTCTCAACTTATTGGCTGGAATCATCCTTAAAGATTTCTCCGATAGAACAGGTCGAACTTTTAGTCAAGCTGCAGAATAACAGCTTCGGCTTCGCTCCTGAAATCATCAGATCCGTTAAGGATGCCATCTGCCTTTCTTCCTCCGATGCCGGAACACTCTATGGAAAGACCGGAACCGGCCGTGTGGATGGCCATGATGTCAACGGGTGGTTTATAGGTTTGATCGAAACCACAGATAATACATACTTTTTCGCTGCTAACATTGGAGCAGACAACGATGCTGCCGGAAGCAGCGCAGCCGAAATAACCATGTCCATCTTGTCTGATATGTATATATGGAAATAGAGAGATCAGATCCGGTTCCTTTGTAATTTCGTCAGGCATCCCTCGTTATATTTTTTACCCATTTATAACTGAAATATCTTTTAAAAACAAACGGCCATTTTACAAATTCATCCGTAAGCAGAAGTGCATATACGACCTTAACAGGGAATTTAAATACGAATGCCGCGAGAAACCCCAGAGGCACAGCGTATCCCCACATGTCGATGGTGTCACAGATGGCTCCAAACCGTGTGTCGCCTCCAGCTGGAACACACCCACAATTATAGATGTATTTACAGTCTGCCCCATGCAGTAGTAGCTTTGGAGCATAAGCATGAAGGCAAGGAGATCCTTTGCTCCGGGGGTGATTGAAGCTCCCTTTACAATAAAAGGAGATACCGCGAATATCAGTAATCCGCCAATAAGCCCAGTGACTGCAGACAAGATGACCAGTCGGTGTGCGCCGGCTTTTGCTTTCTCAAATTCACTTTTCCCAAGCATCTGCCCGAGGATGATACCCGTAGCACCTGCCAGTGCAAATCCTACTATGGTGCCAAGATCTCTGGCCACGGTCACGATGGCATTAGCCGCCAGGACATCTGAACCAAGATGCCCCATGATCACCGTATACATGGAATACGCGAGTCCCCAGGACACATCATTGATGATAGCCGGCACGGCTATGTGCAGGAAATCTTTAATAAGAACCGGGTATCTCGCGATCATCATCGTAAAATCGAGCTTTATCTCCTTCTCTCTTGCCGAAAAGGCGAGGCAGACCACGATCTGTATGATCCTTGATATTGTAGTGGCCATGGCTACACCCATGATCCCGAGCCTGGGGAATCCGAAAAACCCAAAAATGAAAACAGCATTTAACAGTACATTCAGCACAGGAGCCGTAGTGCTGATGATCGTCGCTTTCGTGACCTGTCCGATGCTGCGGAGAACCGACATATAGGTCTCCGATATGCTCCAGAGCAGATAGCTGACCGCAATTATTCGAAGATACGTGCTGCCGAGCCTGATCAGTTCCGCATCAGGTGTATATACACGCATCATATAATGGGGAATAAAAAGCGCCGCAAGCATCATTATACTGCCACTTGTTATGGTAAACCTGAGAGATATTCCCTGCACTTTAAGTACAGCCATCCTGTCCCCTTTGCCCCAATACTGAGCGCAGAGCATGCTGGCACCAGTACTGATACCGTAGATGACCATACCGGCAATACCGAAATACTGATTTGCAACAGACACCGCCGAAAGAGCGCTCTGTCCTACGAAATTCAGCATAGCCACATCCGCTGAACCTACTGCTGCATTAAGAAGATTCTGGATTATGATAGGGAATACGATCACCCACACTGTTTTGTAAAATCCTTTATCAATAGTCTTTGTTCTCATTTTTCGTATATACCATACCATTATCAAAAAGACACTTCGTGCCTGCAGAATTCACAGAGGAACCGCTTAAGCGTTTTTCCTGATTATATCATCTCCCGCTGTGAATTTCCATCCCCCGGACATATGAATATGATTCAGGCGACAAAAGGTCATGCAAAAATGAGCGAGCTCCTTTTTGCATGACCTTTTGTCGCCTGAATCATTATATTCCAATTGAAGATCAAAAGGCTCCTCCGCCACCAGGCTCGCATTAATCTCTTCTGCGGGTGTACAGCCAAGCGCACGATATGCTGCTTGCGAAGGTCAGGCCGGGAACTTTAGCCATCTGGGTTTTTCCGTAAATCATCAATCCGGTCATCATCAGAGCAGCGCATAATACAACGGATAACGGGATGATGATAACACGTTTCTTCCTTGACTTAATTCTTTGCTTCATCTGCATTCCTCTCTCTGTTTCTTGTGATTCCCGCGGAGAGGTAACTTCCGAAACAACTCACGATCAGCCTCATTTTCAAGATACTGAATCGCCCATTCAAGTTCATAATCTTCCTTATCACGGAATAACTTCACGTCATAGCCGAGCTCATCCATCGTCCTTACAAAGGTCTTGTTAACGATCCATTCCCGGCCTTTGGTGATTCGGTTCACATAGGAAAGGGATACACCAGGTTTCTCCGCAACCTCCGTCTGTGTCTGACCGCTCTCGATCAGGCGCATCTTCAGATCCATTTCCACGTTGTCTGCAGCATCTGACTTCCTCTCTCAAATATCAACCTATGACTGGATAAGAATAGCACAGATAGTTGCAAATTTCTACCCTGCAAACGTAAAAAGAAAGCGCTCCCAAAGAAGCGCCCGTGTGATGACTCTGCTTTAATTCGAACCTTAATCTCAAGGCTGCATTTGAACTAAAAGGCAATCCCTCAATTAAAGTCTTTCTGACGTTCCTATTTTAGCGGCCATCAATTTCCAACTTGAAGATTCGGTATTTCCGCCGTCCAATCAGCAGGGCTGCCATAATAATAACTGTGTATACATCCTGATGATACAGGAACACCAGTATGTGTTCTTATCAGGATGCCATGCATGGCTTTAGCGATCCTGTGATCCTGCGCACAGATCGCCGGCATAAAGTCTTCATATCCATGTGCTTTGCAGATATCCCAGTTCGGACACATTTTCGTGTGAATGGCAAATCCCTCAGTGTGTCCTTCCGGGTTCATTTCGATTCGCCAGGCATTGCCCCATTCGCCTTTAGCCACATGTTCATCGATTTTCTTTTTGTAGCGCGAATACATCTTCAGGGCCATCTTAGGCATTACAGGACTGTTCCATCCGAAGCTTTGTCCCCAAAAACCAGCTGTGCAGTATTTCTGAGCTGTTGGCAAAGAAAAACACTGTTGCCAGATAAAACGGTGTTGTTGGAAGAACAGGCAGGAATACGCCAACTGTTCCTAAAGCAAGGCATATGAAACCAAGTACCATAAACACCGCTTTCTTAATCTTTATTGTTTTTCCATCCTTCTTTTCTCTATCTTCGTCGACAGAACATGGTGTATTGCAGCGACAGGATGATAAAAAATCATCCTGGGACCTGAAAACCGCATGACCGCACGAATCTTTTCCCTCATTTCCGGTCTGTAGCAGTGTACCTTGCAGTTGGAACAAAAGGACTTGTTTTCCATGAATGGACATTTCTCGCTGCGCTGTCTGGCATATTCATTCAATTCGGTACAAACCTCGCAGAGCTGCGCCCGTCCTGTGCCATGCTGCTTTCTGCAGTACAGTGCTATCATCTCACCGACCATACGCTTTTCACGTTCGCGTTTTCTCTGAACCTTGTTCATGACAGTCTGCCTCCCTCCATCGAGATCACACTATCCGCGATATGTACAGTGCTTTTTCGATGGGATACCAGCACGACTGTCTTACCGGAAGAAGCTTCTTTCAGAGACTTCAGGATCGCCGCTTCATTAAGGCTGTCAAGGTTACTGGTAGGTTCGTCCAACAGAAGGAACGGCGCATTATGCAGGAATGCACGGGCAAGTCCGATCCGCTGACGCTCACCACCGGAAAGGGTTTCACCCAGCTCGCCGACCTCTGTTTCATAGCCCTTTGGCAGCGTCATAATGAAACCATGGATCGATGCCTTTTTGCATGCCGCCTCGATCTCTTCCTGCGATGCATCAAGTTTGGCTACCCGGATATTTCCTGCGATAGTATCCTTGAACAGCTGGGTATCCTGTGTCATGTAGCTTTCCATCATTCTGAGATCAGATGTGTTTATGTCTTCTACATTTTTTCCGGAGATCATAACAGCCCCATCCTTCACTCTCCAGAACCGCATCAGAAGCTTCAGCAAGGTAGATTTTCCACAGCCGCTTCTGCCGACGATCCCGATGATCCTGTTCTCAGGAAGCATCAAAGAAAGGTCATCCAATACCATTTCTCCGCCGTAAGAAAACTCTACATTTTTCAGCTCCGCGCCGGTAAAGGCTGTCAGATCCTTTCCCGTGACATCTTCGGTCTCCGGAGCTTCGTCCAGGATCGTATCACTTGCCGCCATGCCGTTCATCGCCACATGGAAATAGCTTCCGAGGCGGCGCATGGGGAGGAAGAAGTCTGTAGACAGAAGATTGAGATATGAATACATACACTCCAGATAAGCTTCGGCAGGCATGCGCCATTTTTCGTGAAACCAGGCCGCCACGCGATCCATGAGCTCCGGTCGGTCACGCAGGGTCATGAAGGTATATTCCGATCTCATGTCTTCTTCCTCCCAGTGGAAAAGCCCAACTCCGGACGAAAACCAGCTTACTCACTGCTGTTTCCGCTCATTTTTTCCGCGGCTATCGACTGCGAATCCATGCGTCAGCCTCCTGCTCGGGGCTGTCTGTCAGGACATCCGGCGGGATCGTCTCCTCACAGAACACTTCGCCTGTGCGCAGTGCCACGTCCGCTCCCACGGTCAGCACGATCTGCGTTCCGTCGTACAGGCGGAAGATGGTGTTGGTGCTGGCATATCCGGCTGTGGGGGAGCCAAAACTGCGCACGTTTTCCAGACCCCGGAAGGCCAGCAGCACGGCCTCGCCGGAGCTGCCTGTCCATTCGTCGGTCAGAATGGCGATGGGGATCGTCCCGGGCATTTTAAAGCTCTCCACCTTCATGCCGCTCCCGCCCGAAAACGCACCGTCTGCCAGTGTCATTGTGTTCGTCTGTCCGCCGGCATACCGAGTGCCCAGCAGGGGACCGTCCGGCAGCAGCGGGGAGAGCGCGCAGATCATCGGCGCCAGATCGCCGCCGCGGTTCCCGCGCAAATCGAGGATCACACCGGCTGCGTCCTGGTGTTCACGCAGCCAGGAAAGAACGATCTGTGCGTATTCCTGTGCCTGCTCCGCTCCCTGCGTGAATTCCGGGATCACAAGGGTCACGATACCGTGTTCCATGCTGTCGGTGCTGACCAGCGGAAGGGTGATCGGGTCCTCCCGGGCTTCCTCCTCTTCCATCGGTGTGATCAGCCGGGAATGCTTGCCGCCTACAGCGGAGAGCGCTTCGCGCAGGATCGGCCAGGTATCCTCATAGCTCTGCGCGCTGCGCAGAGCATCCTGTGCCGCCGCCTTTGCCTCCCGCCACTCTTCCTCGGAGGAGTAATACCCATTCTCCATAAAGGCAAGCGCACGTTCCCCGTAAGCCTGCGGACTGGGTTTTCGCAGATAGATGCCGAAGTTCGGCCCATAGAGCCGAAGAAAAGAGAAAAGCAAAACCATTACAACCGCCAGCAAAACGGCGGAAAGACTGAGGATCTTCCTTTTCATGGAATGAATACCATCCTTTTTCCTGTGTTATTCCTGTTATTTGTACCAGTCCCTCACATAGCGCTTTGCCCGTCCAGCTCCAGCCGCATGAGCACGACCTCCTGCCACCCGGACAAGCGGGAGCGGAAACCCTTGGGGTTCCTGCCATATTCTTCAAAGCCTACGCTCTCATACAGGGCTATGGCGGATCTGTTCTCTGCCACGACTTCCAGTTCCAGTTGGGCATATCCCGCTCTTTTTGCACACTCAATGCAGGCTTCTGTCAGTGCCCGTCCGATGCCGAGTCCCCAGTACGCCTTATCCACACTGATGCCAAACTCTGCACGATGCCTGATCTTTTCCTTGCGGCCAACACAGGTAACACCGGCCGAGCCAACGATCGCGCCGTCAACAAACGCAAGGAGTTCGATTTCATCGACACTGTCTGTCTTTCTCCGCAGCAGCTCCGCTTCGTCCTCGGCGGTATAGCTGTGCTCCTCCGGATAGGTGAGCAGATAATCCGTCTGCCTATGGGTGAGGTTGAAGATCTTAAGCAGCGCCTGCCCGTCCGATGCAGTCCCGTTACGGAGGATACAGGCTCTGCCGTCTTTCAGTGTAACTGTGCTGTTATATTCCATCTTGAAGCCCTTCCTTTTGCTGATTTATGACTTCTGCGCCAATCTCACTAAGCCAGTCCTCTTTTGAGATTACCGACACATGTGTAGTCCCGTTTGCCTCATCCGGATAATCGCAGTCGAAATGCATTCCAATGGATTCTGCTGTCCTGATGGAAGGCTCATTAGTGTATTTGCAATACGAGTACAGCGCCGGATAATCCGTATTCCGGAATGCCCAGTCCCGGACAGCCTTCGCATTTTGAAAAAAATAATCTTTTCAAAACGGCAGTCTTAAAAACGGGCTGGCGTGCAATAACGAATTAGAATTCATCGCTCCGTCGCAATGAGCAATAAAACAGAAATTTGTTATCAAATACAAGCGAAAGCTCTCATACGGTTTACAAAGTACATTTGTTTTGTAAACTACTTCAAGAATCACCCGAAATGAAGTAAGCCTTGCTGATCAGATGGCCGCTTCCGGCGCACATGCTAAAATATGCGCCGATGCCGTTGGCGATCAGGACGATGCTCTCGTACCCCGCTTTCAGTTCTTCCGCTTGCGCATCATAAAACAACCGACGATTGCTAACACAAATCCCAGCACCATAGTATATTTATCTGCTTCATGACATTTTCATCTTTCGCTATTGATTTCAGAACTTTTCAAAATGCACTTTACTTTTTATCCAAATCAGCTTCCGTGTACCCGCGCTTCTTTTCGCCTTTACCGCCAAGAGCAACAAGGTTGAGTACAGCATATCCATTAGGCACATTAAGCAGCTCACGGACTTCTTCATCAGAGGATACGTTCTGCTTCCAATAAACCGAAGGAAGGTTTCTTGTGTCAGGTCTTCCGCGGCATGTTGGTCATGAAGGCGGAAATACAGAAATTTATAAATCCGGTCATATTGCTCTTCCAGATTCAACGAACGACCTCCTTCCCTGTGTAATCTTCAATATGTATAACGGAATTGAATCCAGTTTGTGCGCCACTAAAAAAATAATTTGACATTTTATATTTCGGATCACCGCTATGTACCACCACAAATCTATGAAAAATTCTACCCTGCAAACGTAAAAAGACGCCCCCGGAGGAGCTCCTGCGTGATGGCTCTGTTTACATCTGTACCTCGGTCTCAAGGCCGCATTTGAATTCAAAGTAGAGGTGATCCTCGAAAACGGTGATCCGCTCGATCAGCCTCCGGACCATTCCTTCGTCGTAAACCGTCACCGGCTCATGCTGCTCGTCCAGAAAGGCTTGGAGCTCGTCCAGCCGCTGCTTCATGGCCGTGCGGTTGGCGTCCTCCAGAAGAAGGGCCTATTTTTCTTCCCTAAGCGCATCAATCTCGTCAGCCAGTTCCTCAAACCCCTGTTTGGCGTTGGCCTTCTTCAGGAGCTCCTTCTGCAGCTCCTCTGACCGTGCGTCGATCTCCGCCACCCGAGGGCTATTGTTCTGAGCAAGCGCCCGATTCATCGCCAGCCGCATGCCTGGCAGGAATTCATCCTTCTGCTCGATCATCTGGTTAAAAGCCGTGATGACTGCCGCGTGCAGATCCATTTCGTACAGGGTGCGCGATGGGCAATCGATGCCGGACTTCCTTTTCTCCAGCCTGCTGACGTAGCGCCAGACCGGGACATGCTCGCCTTTCAGGTACCACTGTGTTCTCCGGTAAAGGTCGCCGCAATCGGAGCAGTAAATCAGATGAGACAGTGCGTACTTCCCGCTGTACACTCGCCGCTTTCCTGTGGCAGTCTTCACCCGCGCCCTGCGCACCATCTCCTCGCGCACCTACAGGAAGAGTTCCCGAGGAATAATTGCCTCGTGGTAGTTGTCTTGCAAGGTGAATACTTTGCACCCCCCTGTAGCTGTCCTGTTTCTTGATTGTATTAGGAAACTGGTTCAACGCAGCTTTTCACTGAGAGCAAACGCCTGTGTCATTTCATTCTGTGCTTCCCGGTTCAAACCACAGGTGGCAGCAATAGATCTCCATTGATTTCTTATGGTAGTGAGTATATTTTGTGCCGCACTCGCAGCCTCTTCAGGTGTCAATCCAAAGAAAGAAGCCACTTCAAAAGCCAAATCCAAATCTATTCTGGAATCATCCAGAGAAACATTCAGGGACAGCATCTCGCCATACGGAACCGGATTGACATCGTACATCGGCGACAGCCTCCAACCTTTTTTTGTCAGTAGAAAACCGTGATTACGCAGATGATCATCTGTGTTGGAAACGGCCATACTGAACACAATCCGTTTCCACAGTTCCGTCAAATCCTCCTTGGGTTGGGCACCGGCTTTTGTGATAAAGTCCACCAAGTCAAGGTAACTGCTGTTGGAAGCTCCATCCGTTTGACCAAGTAAAGACATGGCAGATGAAAAATGAATCCTGCGCATCCCAACCCTGTCAAACCGTTTCACCAGATAAGTTGATCCGGCATCCGAATAACGCTCCAGTTTCGACTCCGGCACATTCAGACCACAGACTTTTGCCAGCTCGTGGGCCACCTGTTCCCATGCACCAGTATTATTTTCATCCTGTTTGGAGGGAAACTTTGCAATCCACAAAGTCCCATCTGAAGCACGAACTGTCGCTTTGGGACGGGCTCCACCAAGGGAAGAGCCTGGGGCTATAAGTTGTCGGAGCCATCTGTCATTAAGTGTGTCTTCATCCTGCTCAAAGGCAAGGGAAGCTGCCTCCAAATCCCGCAGAATTACCCACGGTGGTGCTGCCATGTCGCTGTCACAGGACAGAAATGGCCCACCCACATGAAGCGAAAAACGCAAGGCACCCATCCGGCCTTCATCATGCACGCCTAATAAATAGTCCGTTTCTGACAGTTGTTTTGGCTTTCTGCCTTCTCTGGCAGCCTGAATCGCCTCCCTGCGTCGCATGAGCAATCTGCCCCAACGGTCAGGGCATGAATCCGCAAAAATTCCGAATAATGTCTTGTCCATTGGCGCGTATTGCCGTCCCCTATAAAGCTGCAGATCAGGATCTAAAAAATATTGTCCAGGATGTGCTTTCAGCCACTTTGTGTCATACTCAAAAGAAACACTTTCTTTTCCACGCAATACATCCACAAAAAGACAACCCATTAGCGATGGTTGATCCGATGACCAGCATTCGTAGGTGTATATTGTTTTGGCTGCCATCAACTGTCCTCCTTTATACTCTTGCGCGGCGCACGCTGTCTCTGAGGCAAATTCAGATCCTGCAGTTTACGGCCCAATTCATCGTCTCTCGCAATAAGAAGAAGATCTTGTTCCAGTCCTCCCAGAGCATGCAACACAGCAGCATAGGCTCCAAGAGCGACAGAAGAGCTGCCTTTCTCAATGGCAGTGAGCGTTTGTCTGGATATTCCAGCTCTTTCCGCCACCAGTTCTGACGACAAATGGCGGCGCAGTCTGGCCAATCGGATTTGCTCCCCCATCTGATTGAGAGTTTTCTGTGTCTGCGGCATCACTGTGACAGCTTTACGTCCCATGTGTATCACCCCACTTTTCAAGATTACACGCGAAATTATATACGGTTCAGTATTTATTGTCAATATATTTACGTGTTATATTCGTGGGCAGAGGGGTGCAAAGTATTCTCTTACGTACAGCACTCATGGCTGTTCTCCACATAGTACTGCGGGACGATGCCCTTGTTGGCGACTCGCTTCTTATTCAAAAAGTCTGTAGTGACGTTCTTCTGTAGGAGCGCGTCCCCGATATACTTCTCGTTGCCCAGTATTCACGATTTGATACCATGTGCGCCATGGGTGCAAATGGGTGCAGATAGGTGCATGGCGTAGGTGCATCTTTTTTCCATAGGTGCATCCGTAGGTGCATTTCCAGAGCCGTAGGTGCATCGTAGGTGCAAAAATGGGTGCATGGGTGCAAATGGGTGCATCCGTGGGTGCATAACGTCTACGGTGGGGTGCAAATGGGTGCAAAACGTCCAGAGTACGGAATAAAGAAAAGCCCGGCCGGTCGCTTTCCTGGGAGTAGGAAAGTTACCGACTGAGCGTTTCCACATTTATTATTCAGGCTAAGTTCGATCACGGAGCACTGGCTTTCTTTGATTGTTTCTTATACTCTGTCTGTACTTCTCACTTGCTCAAAGGCTCTTTTTTGTTTTACCCCAGAGCTACGTCCAGCACCATCATCAGCACAAAACCCATCGAGAAAGCTACTGTACCTATATTGGAGTGTTTACCTTCGGACATTTCTGGGATCAGCTCCTCCACCACTACATAAAACATGGCGCCAGCAGCAAAAGCCAGTAGGTAGGGCAAAATCGATATTACGGCACTGGCCGCTGCGATAGTGATCAATGCCGCTATGGGCTCCACAATGCCGGAAAGAACGCCGTACCAGAAGGTCTTGGCTTTTGGCATGCCCGCCGCCCTGAGCGGCATGGATACGATGGCACCCTCTGGGAAGTTTTGAAGCACAATGCCCAGCGCCAGCGCGAAAGCCGCAGCCCGGCTGACACCTGCGTCTCCGGCTACCCAGCCTGCGTAGACCACGCCCACGGCCATGCCTTCCGGGATGTTGTGCAGCGTCACGGCAAGAATCAACTTGGTCGTGCGCTTCAGGCTGCTCTTGGGGTCCTCAGATTATTCGTCCATGTGCATGTGGGGTGTTATGTTGTCCAGCAGCAAAAAGCCGATGCCTACCAGGAAGCCCACGGCGGCGGGGATGAAGGACAATTTACCCATTCCCTCCGCTCCCTCCAGCGCGGGCTGAAGCAAACTCCAGAAAGACGCCGCCACCATCACGCCCGCCGCGAAGCCGGTGAGCATCCGCTGCATGCCGTCCGAGATTCTATCCTTCAGCACGAACACCATCGCCGCGCCAAGACTTGTGCCCAGGAAAGGCAGCAGGATCCCCATCCAAACCTGTGCGTTCATATCGTTCACCTCAACAAAGGGCATCGCAGTTCAAAATGTGAGTACAGCCCCTTGGAATCATCTTATAAAGTATAATTCAGCTTCGCCGATTCTTTTCCGATACCCAGAAGTGCCACTTGGGAGCTTTAGGCATGGGGTTGCCACGAAACAGCGCCTTGATAACACGGCGATGGGTAAACAGGCAGCATACGACCAATACCGCGACTATGATCCGAACGATCGTTCCAGTGTTCATAGTGCAAATCATCCCTTCATTTTCTCGCTAATGTGGTTCCCAAATCAAAGACTTTCTGACGTTCCTTGGGGAAAACTGTCTCGTGCCGGATTCGTTTCGCCTCCGGATCGAAGATCGACCATTCCCAGTCCAGCTTTGAATAATCCTTCACTTGAAGCGTTTCTCCGCTGACAAAGATTTCTGTCGGCCCGACAAAGCGGTTCAGTGTCTTCTGGTAATTCTGCATTAGAGATTGATATCCATAATCCGGCGCATTGCTGGTCATGATCAGCAGCACAGGCAGAACATTCTGATTACAGCAGGGATTCTCTGCGTTATAGGTCAGATTCTGAAAGACCAGTCGTTCATACAAAGCCCGGAAAGATGCCGTCATTTCACCCAGGTAATTGGGCGACCCGATGATGAGTCCGTCGGCTTCCCGGATGGCGTCCAGCACTGGTGTGAGCCCATCCTTGCAGATGCAATGGCCCTTTTGGCTTTCCTTCTTGCAACCGAAACAGGAAATGCAGCCAGTGTACTTCTCCAGCCGGAACAAGTCAAATCGTTCGATTGTTGCGCCGACAAATTCCGCGCCTTTTGATGCCTCCGTGATCAGCGTGTCTGTATTCCAGCCTTTCCTGGGACCGGCGTTGACGGCGATGATCTTTTTACTCATGCTGAACTCCTCCTGAAATGGCTTTCCTTGTCTTTGCCGTGGCTGTAATTGAAAAGCTGCGGTCAATGAAAAACTTGATGTCATCAAAGGGAACCGTGCCATCCAGCAAAACCGTGATCCAGCTGCGTTGGCCGAATCCCAGGCCGGGATAAACCCCATCTTGTGCGATCAGCATATCCCTGAGAAGCGCGTCGCCTGCCTTCAAAGTGATGATATCAATGGACGTATCGCCTCTTCCGCCCAGCTTTGAAAGTGGGACGGAGGTAAGTATTCCATAAATCCTGTTGTTATCCTTGTGTCGGAAAACAGTATATGCCGGGGCGCGGACCCAGGGGCGCTCCGCTTCACCGCCATACCGAGAAGCGATATACCGAATAACATCGTGCTGATATGTGTTTTGCATTATATTGTAGTATCATCCGCAACCCACCGCGACCGGCAATGGCCGCGAGGGGCTGCGGACGTGTTCTGTTGGTTAGAGCGCCACGAACTTCTCCTTTTGCGTTTGCAACGCGGACAACGCCAGTCGTCGGGCAAATCCTCAAACTTCGTCCCAGGGGCAATGTCGTGCTTCGGATCACCCTTCTCAGGATCGTAAATGTACCCACAGGGGCACTTGAACCTGCCGTCACCCAAGGCCACAGCATCGCGCTTGTCGTTCTCTGCCATTTTCATTTCCTCCTTTGAATAACTCGTGTACCGGGGCTGAAAGCCCCGGAAACACTGCGTTTTTTCTTCGGGTACACCGTCCCCGAACTGCTTATTGTTTTTCATACAAAATCCGTCGAAGTGTATCCAGTTCTTTTTTAAGCTGATTGTTCTCTTCCT
>JAFVGK010000135.1 GCA_017475035.1 Blautia sp. | reverse complement strand
GGGGGACAGGTTCCTTGACTCAATTCATGAGTCAAGGAACCTGTCCCCCTGACTCATCACATGGTGCCATATACCAGATTCGGCAGCCAAAGCACCGCCTGGGGGAAGAAGACCATAAACAGGATTACCGCGACCACAGCGGCATAGAAAGGCCAGCCGTCGCGGAAGGTATCCTGGATTGAACAACCCATGATATCGGAAGTAGCGTACAGTGCCACACCCACGGGAGGCGTCATAACGCCAAAGGTAACGGTTGTCATCATGATCATGCCGAACACGACCTCATTCACGCCGACGCTGCGCATAACAGGCAGAAGGATCGGGGTAAGGATCAGGGCAATGACGGTGGTTTCCATGAACATTCCGCAGATCATCAGGAAAATGATGACCAGCCCGAGCAGCAGGTATGGATTCTTGGTTACCTGCACCAGGGAATTTGCAATGGAGACAGTAATGTTGTCATAGACAATGCCGTAGCCAAATACGCCTGAGAAGGCAAGGATAATTGTAATGACGGTAATATCCTTTACTGAGGACCGAAGCGTCTCCATCATGGTCTTCCAATTGAGTTCCTTATAGATCACAATGCCTACGAACAATGCATAAGCGCAGGCAAAGGCACCTGATTCGGTGGGACTCATAATGCCGAAGCGGATCAAAAGGATCAGCAGAATCGGGAAGAGCATAGCCCAGATGCATTCAAAGAAGGTCTTGATCACCACCTTGAAAGGAGCTGCGTGCTCATGCTCAGGAGTGTAGCCATATTTGCGGGCGCTCCAGGTGACAGCCAGCATCAGCAGAACACACATCAGGAGGCCCGGCACCCAGCCAGCCATAAAAAGGCGTCCGATGGAAACCTCTCCTACGGTACCATAGATAATGAGGCCCATGGAAGGCGGGATCGTGGCAACGATGAGACCGGAAATGCCATTGATGGCAGCAGACCAGCCCTTGCGATAACCCAGGCGGGTCATCTCAGGCCCGAGAATACGACATTCCATGGAAGCGTCCGCTACAGCCGAGCCGGATACGCCGCCCATCAGCGTGGACATGAGGCAGGATACCTGTCCGATATTGCCGTACATGTGACCGGTGCAGGCGTTGCAGAACTTCAGCAGGCGCTTGGTGATGCCGCAGGAGTTCATAAGGTTGCCCGCCAGGATAAAAAGAGGAATGGCCAGCATCGTAAAGCTCTGGGAGGTAGAGATGGATTTCTGTACCAGAACCGGCATAGGCAGACCGCGTACCATAAAGAATGTAAAGCCCGAAAGACCGATGGAAAAAGCCACCGGCATGCCTGTCAGCAACAGGACCAGAAAGACAATGATCGCAATATACATTATCCGATATCCCTCGCTTTCTCTGCAGCAACGGTTTCGTCAGCCGGTGTTTTGATACGTTTCACCAGGCTGATACTGGTTGAAATAATCATTAAGAAGGAACCAACCGGCACTGCCATCGTAACCCAGCCATAGCTGATGCCCAGTGCCGCAATCCGGCGGCTCCATCCCTGAGAGACCATCTGTGTACCGTAAAATACAAGCACCCCCAGAAACGCGATGATCAGGATTTTATAAAACACATCCAGCCATTTCCGGAATTTCTTTGGAAACTTGCTTACCAACAGGTCAACCCCAATGAGCCCGGAGCCGCGCACGGCTACATCGCCGCCGATGAAAATGAGCCAGGCAAAGGCGATCAGCGCCACATCCTGAGCCCAGTTCAACGGGTGTTTCAATGAGCGCATCAATGCCGAAGCAAAAACCAGAAGCATCAACCCCGCCAGAAGAATCAGTGCCAGATTTTCCTCGAACCGGCAAAATTTCTCGTATATTTTTTTCATAGCCAGCTTCCTTTATGTCATGGTTTGAAAAAAGGCGCAGGACAGAATTGCCCTGCGCCTTTTGTGTTATGCTGTGTGCCGCCGCAAGGCAATTCCTTACTTAAGGCCTGCCTCGGTGTAGATAGCCTCACGCAGTTCCGTCCAGCCAAGGGCTTCATAAGCGCTGTTGGCAGCTTCCTTGAAAACCTCTTTGTCTACTTCGACGATCTCCATGCCGTTGTCGATCAACGTCTGGATGAGATCAGCCTGAGCGGCAATGACTTCCTGCGCGTTCTGATAAGCACACTCCTGGAAATCCTTCTCTACGATCTCCTGAT
The DNA here is from genome assembly GCA_017475035.1 of Blautia sp. Taxonomy (GTDB): domain Bacteria; phylum Bacillota; class Clostridia; order Lachnospirales; family Lachnospiraceae; genus Blautia_A. The sequence goes on along the minus strand of JAFVGK010000135.1, from coordinate 25,306 downwards.
ATTCGGCAGGCAGAGAATCAAACCAGCTCTGACCGCAGACAACGAAGTTAAAGAGGTTGATATGCTCAGTCATGGAAGCAACCTCACAGACTTCATAGATCTTGGAGGAGACAGCTGAAGTGTTCTGAACCTCGCAGCCATCGATCGCCTTGGTCTGGATGCCGTTGTAAACCTCGGACCATGCAATGTTGTAAGGCGTTGCGCCAAGAGCTTCAATGGATTTCGAATAGGGAGCAGCGCCGGGGGTACGAATGACAACGCCCTTAAGGTCATCAGGAGTGTTGAAGGCCTTGTGACCCATGAAGGAACGGGATCCGTCAAAGTAATTGTAGCACAGCGGATGAAGACCCTGCTTGTTCAGCTCATCGTCCCATTTCTGGAAGGTTTCGGTTTCCATAACCTTCATGCCATCCTCATAGTTGTCAACGAAGTATGCCATATTCAGGATGCCCATATCATTGACATAGCTGGACATACGGCCTGCGTCAGTCAGCACGGCGATGCCCATGCCCAGCATGGCCTGGTCAATCATGTCTTCTTCCGCGCCAAGCTGGCTGGAGGGATAGATGGTCACTTTCACATGTCCGTCAGTATCCTCCAGGATCTTGTCGGCGGCTGCCTGCATGCCGGCATAGATCATGGAAGTATCCGTCTGCGTCGTGGAAAGCTTCAGTTCATAGGTCTTGTCAGCAGCGGAAACATTGAATGTAGTTAAGGACAGCATCATGGTGATCGCCATAAACGATGCAAATAATTTTTTCATGTTGTACCTCCTCCCATAATGAAATTTTGTATGTTGACTCAATGTCTTCAGATGACGATTTTGCTGCTTCGGCAGTCAAGACTCATTCAGTGCTTTTATGACATCATCAGCAAAAAGCCTGTTTCTGCGTATCGCTTCGCAGCAGAGCTGCTCTCGCCTGAAGGACTCTATCTGTCAGACTGCCGCAGAATCATCTTATTTGTTATAATTGACAATCTTGCCAAAATCAGCTTTCAGGCTGGCTCCGCCGATCAGGCCGCCGTCGATATTCGGCTTAGCCAGGAGTTCCGCGCAGTTGGAAGCGTTCATGGAACCACCATACTGGATGCGGATTTTCTCTGCCGTATCGGTGTCATAAATCTCAGCCAGTGTCGCGCGGATGGCTGCGCAGACCTCTTCTGCCTGATCAGAGGTGGCCGTCTTGCCTGTGCCGATCGCCCAGATCGGTTCGTAGGCAATCACGATGCCTGCTGCCTGCTCTGCGCTGACGCCCTGAAGGTCGGACTTGATCTGAAGACGGATCCAGTCAAGGGTAACGCCTGCTTCTCTCTGCTCCAGGCTCTCGCCGCAGCAAAGGATCGGGGTCAGGCCATGCTCAAGAGCCTTCAGAACCTTTTTGTTCAGGAACTCATCTGTCTCCTTGAAGTATTCTCTTCTCTCGGAATGCCCGATAATGACATACTTACAGCCTGCGTCTACCAGCATAGCCGGAGCGATCTCGCCCGTGAAGGCGCCCTTCTCCTCGATGTACATATTTTCAGCGCCAACCTCTACGTTCGTTCCCTTGACAGCCTCAACGACAGGAACGATATCGACAGCCGGTACGCAATATACTACGTCGACCTCCGGATTGTTTACGAGCGGCTTTAAGGTCTCGACCAGGGCAAGAGCCTCGCTCGGAGTCATGTTCATTTTCCAGTTGCCAGCAATGATTTTCTTTCTTGCCATTATTATTTTCTCCTTCCATCAACGAAGTTTTATATCTTGATCAATGTCTTCGGATAAAGTTTTTGCTGCTTCGGCATTCAGGCTGCCAAAGACAAAAATCAGTCTCCATAGCAACGAGTCTGTCTCCGCCCTGCAGTTCATTCAAGGCGGAAGCAGACTCGGACATACTGATCCTGCGGGAAAGCCGGGATCACATCACATTATTTATCGTTTGCAGCTACAACACCCGGGAGCTCTTTCCTTCGAGGAACTCAAGGGAAGCGCCGCCGCCGGTGGAGATATGGGACATCTTGTCGCCAAAGCCGAGCTGGTTCACTGCCGCAGCGCTGTCGCCGCCGCCGATGATGGTGGTAGCTTCGGTCTCGGCCAGGGCTGCCGCCACTGCCTTGGTACCTGCTGCAAGGATCGGATTCTCAAATACGCCCATCGGTCCGTTCCAAACGACAGTCTTAGCCTCTCTGACAGCTGCGGAATACAGCTCGATGGTCTTCGGTCCGATATCCATGCCCATCTTGTCAGCCGGGATCTTGTCGGCATCGACTACTTCGGTAGCGATCTCAGCATCGATCGGATCCGGGAAGCTCTCGGTAACAACTGTATCGATGGGGAGAAGGAGCTGCTTGCCGAGCTCGTCTGCCTTCTTGATCATGTCTGCGCAATATTCAACCTTTGTATCATCCAACAGGGATTTGCCGATCTCATAGCCCTTTGCCTTCAAGAAGGTGTAAGCCATGCCGCCGCCGATGATCAGGGTGTCGCATTTCTCAAGCAGATTGTTGATAACGTTCAGCTTATCAGCAACCTTTGCGCCGCCGAGGATGGCGACAAACGGACGAACCGGATTCTCAACAGCGTTGCCGAGGAAATCGATTTCTTTCTGCATCAGATATCCGACTGCCGCGGTATCTACAAGGCTGGCAACGCCAACGTTAGAGCAATGTGCTCTGTGGGCGGTACCAAAAGCGTCGTTTACGAATACATCGCAAAGAGATGCAAGATCCCTGGAGAAAGCTTCTCCGTTCTTGGTCTCTTCAGCACGATAACGGGTATTCTCAAGAAGAATGACATCGCCGTCTTTCATGGCTTCCACGGCTGCGCGGGCATTCGGGCCTACAACCTCCGGATCTGCCGCAAACTTGACTTCCTGGCCAAGCAGCTCGGAAAGACGCTTTGCGACCGGCGCAAGAGAAAGCTCCGGCTTCGGCTCGCCCTTCGGCTTGCCAAGGTGAGAGCAAAGGATCACCTTGCCGCCGTCAGCGATCAGCTTTTTAATGGTCGGAAGAGCAGCTACGAGACGATTTTCATCGGTGATCACGCCTGCCTTTAACGGAACGTTGAAGTCGCAGCGGCAAAGTACGCGCAGTCCTTTTACATTGATGTCATCAACTGACTTTTTGTTTAATCCCATGACTTTTTCTCTCCTATTTCTATAGTCTAAGTAAACGAATCAGGACAGAGGAAGACGAGGTCACCATTCTGCCCTCCCCCGAGCCGCCCGTCACCGACAGGTGACATCTTCCTGTGGGCAGCTCCGGGATAAAAAGAGGAGGCCCGGTCCAATGCAGACCGGACCTCCTCTTGAGTGTCTTCTTAAGGAGCGATTGCCCCTGAGCCAGTTTTAAATCATGCGCCAAGGAGCTTGCCGAAGTGCTTGATTGTACGAACCATCTGGCTGGTGTAGGAGTTCTCATTATCATACCAGGAAACAACCTGTACCTGTGTGGTGCCATTGTCCAGCGGAAGAACCATTGTCTGGGTAGCATCAAACAGAGAGCCATAGGTCATGCCGATGATATCGGAAGAAACGATCTCATCCTCATTGTAGCCATAGGACTCATTGGAAGCAGCCTTCATAGCGGCATTGATCTCTTCCTTCGTAACAGCGCCTTCTACGACAGCTGTAAGGATCGTGGTGGAACCGGTCGGGGTCGGGACACGCTGTGCAGCGCCGATGAGCTTGCCGTTCAGCTCAGGGATAACAAGGCCGATAGCCTTTGCAGCGCCGGTGCTGTTCGGAACGATATTAACGGCTGCGGCACGGGATCTTCTGAGGTCACCCTTTCTCTGCGGTCCGTCAAGAGTCATCTGGTCGCCGGTGTAAGCATGAATCGTGCACATAATACCGGTCTTGATCGGGCGAAGGTCGTTAAGAGCCTTAGCCATCGGAGCAAGGCAGTTGGTGGTGCAGGATGCTGCGGAGATGATCTTGTCCTCGCTGGTGAGCTTGTCATGGTTTACATTGTAAACGATGGTCGGAAGATCATTGCCGGCCGGTGCGGAAATGATGACATGCTTTGCGCCTGCATCGATGTGAGCCTGAGCCTTGTCTTTGGAGGTATAGAAGCCTGTGCACTCCAGAACTACGTCAACGCCGAGTTCTCCCCACGGAAGCTCTGCAGCCTTAGCCATTGCGTAAATTGTGATCTCCTTGCCATCTACGGTAATGGAGTTCTCACCGGCAGTGACCTTGTCAGCCAGAGCATACTTACCCTGTGTAGAATCATATTTCAGAAGATGAGCAAGCATCTTGGGAGAGGTAAGGTCGTTGATTGCAACGATCTCAAAGCCCTCAGCACCGAACATCTGACGGAATGCAAGACGACCAATACGTCCAAAGCCATTGATTGCAACTTTTACTGCCATGTTTTTTCCTCCTGTTGAAAACGTTCTTAAAAAGATTGTGAATAATTCTTTACCAGATATGAAAGCAGTGCCCTCCTATCGCCTCTATGAGCGTACCTGCGGCACAAACGTCATAAAGGGAAGAATTATCGACTTCACGCCCTATTGTACAGAATATGTGGTGAAAAAGCAAGTGTTATTTTTGAGCAAAATCAACAAGGAAATACGTAATTATTATGATAAATAATTATTATAGTAAACGAACAAAATGCCTGCATTTTGATTCGTTTACTGCGCCGAATTTACGCCGCTGCAAGCGGCATGATTCCGCAGTAAATTCGTGCGCATACCATACAAATCTTACATTTATTTTGTGATGGATTCTCCGGAACCTTCTGAAAACAGCAGGCACATCTTACTCATCCGGCAGCTTCCACCCACTCGAAATCTGCTCTTTCTGCATGACGTCAAAGTCTCTGACCCATGAGTAAATCCGCGAACCTTCGCAGCGGGCTTCCTGCCGACCCGTCCATTGCTTTCTGGTACTGCCTTCGCAGCCATCCGGTAATCACGCGGATAACCAGCGGCGAAACGGTCATCAGAAGGAAAACCAGAATAATCAGGCCAAATTCCATTCCCTCCAGGGAAAGAAGATGCTGAAACAAAATCGCCGCTCCGAAAAAAATAAACTGCATCCCATAGATTACCACAGTCCGGTATGTATTTAAGGGCTCATATACCGCCCGGAGGGCTGCCATATAATTCCATCCGGTGACAAGCACACAGGCTGTGGCGCACATCATCGGATCGGGATAATACTTTTCGCACACGGCCATGATCACAACCACACAGCCGGTGATCGTCACTGCGGCCGGAACAGCGTTCAAAAAGACATAGCGCAGAAAGCCCTGGTCTCCCTTCTGATAATTCGGTTCCTGGGAAAGCAAAAACGTCGGAATTCCGACGGCACAGGCACCGATCAATGTCATCTGAATCGGTTCGAAGGGATAGCTGTCTCCCCAGAAAATCGTAATCAAAGCCAGCAGGATCGAAAAGATGGTCTTGATCAGGAACATGGAAGCAGCCTGACGGATATTATTCAACACTCTCCTGCCCTGGTTGACCACGTGAGGTAAAGCGGAAAAATCGGAATCCATCAGTACGACATTTGAGATATTCTTTGCCGCCTCACTGCCTGCTGCCATGGCGATACTGCAGTCAGCCTCCTTTAAGGCAAGCACGTCATTCACTCCGTCCCCGGTCATGGCTACGGTATGACCCTGCTTTTGAAACGCCTTGATCAATTCCTTTTTCTGCTGCGGCGATACCCTTCCGAATACGGTATAGAAAGATGCCGCTTCCTCAAGCTGCTGCCCGGATTCTGTCTGAGACAGATCCACACAGTTCTCCGCCCCGTGAAGCCCGGCCTTTTTCGCGATGGCCGCCACGGTAAGCGGGTCGTCTCCGGATATCACTTTTACGTCCACACCCTGTTCCGAAAAATAGCTGAACGTTCTTTCAGCCTGTTCTCTCAAAATGTCGCTGACCTGAATGATGGCTATAGGAACAAGATCCTCAGGAATACCGACCTTCTGATCTTCAGAAGGACTATATGCCAGGATCAGTACGCGAAACCCTTCCGCCGCATAAGAAGCGCAAAGCCTCGCCAGCGCAGGATATTTCTTTGGAAATAAAAACTGCAGCGCCCCGATCAGGAAGGTTCCTCTCCCGGCAAAAACCGCTCCCGAGTATTTTCTTTCAGAAGAGAACGGAATTACGAAGCTCTCTTTCATGCCCTCTCTTGGATAATACCTCTCACGAAGAGCCATGGCCGTGGGATTATCTTCCTTTAAAACCCGCATCAGATTTCCCAGTATTTCCCCGATCTCTCTGATTTTACTGTCCTGATACGGATTCTGATCATCTTCAGACTTGTCAGTGAGACCATAGGCTTCTTCACGAAATTCTCCTTCTGTAAATGTTTCGTATATTCCATTCTCTGTAAAAATCCGTTTCTCCTCCGGTATTTTTTCCTCTGCGTCGATTTTTCTTTTTCCTGTTTCCAGGAATATTTCCGAAAGAGGGAGAAGAGAGAATTCTCCGACAGCCGGATGTTCACCCTGTGCTTCTGATGTGAAAGAAATCTCTTCGAGTGCGGGTACCATGTAGATCTGCGGCAGCAAATCCGCAATGATGACCCTGTCGACCAGTTCAAGCTTTGATGTCCTGCTTTTTTCAATGATCTCCTCAATATCCCGTGCCCGGGTACAGGATGCCGCGAGTGTATATTCATCCATATTTCGGGCATAAGGAGTATAGTCAAACCATTCTTCTTCACCAAGCAGCAAAAAAACCCTCTCCCCGAGCAGCATCCTCCAGATATCTTCTTCGCTGAAAACATCTTCCTTCGTCAGCGTATACGGCAAGGCTTTCTCCACTCTCATCTGCCCCGTCGTAATGGTTCCCGTTTTATCAAGACATAAAACGTCTACTCTGGAAAGGGTTTCCATACAATACGGTTCCTGAATCAGGACATTTTTACCCGCAAGTATCATCGCGCCGACAGTCAGCGCGACGGATGTAAGAAGTACCAGGCCGGAAGGAATCATGCCGACCACCGCCGCTACCATACTGACCACAGACTCTTTTAAAGGCATGGCACTGAGCCAGTAGGATTTATAAAGCAGCAGAATCCCCATGGGAAGGATCGCAATGCCAACAATTTTCAGAATAGCATCAATAGCGGAGCGCAATTCCGAATGGTATTTCCGATATTCTTTCGCTTCTCTGGTAATCTTGGCCGCATAATTATCTTTCCCTACGCGGACCGCTTCGGCATAAGCCTCTCCTGCCATGACAACGCTTCCGGAAAGCAGCTCATCGGAAACCTTCTTATAAATCGTGTCCGATTCACCTGTCAGAAGCGCTTCATTTACCTCCACGCTTCCGTAAAGAATGCAAAGATCAGCCGGCACCTGTTCACCGGCCTTCACCCGGACGATATCTCCCAGAACGATTTTCTCCGAAGGAACCAGATACCTCTTTCCTTCACGGATCACCATGGATTTCGATGAAGTTAAAATCGCCAGTCGATCAATGATACGTTTTGCCCTGATCTCCTGAATGGTACCCATCCCCGTATTGATCAGCGCCGCGACCATAAACATGGCATTTTTGACCGAGCCCACAGCAAGCAGCAATGTAAATAGAACGAGGTTTAAAAAGTTAAAGAAAGTAAGGGTGTTCTTTCTGATAATCTCCCTGTAAGTTCTGGTGTTCGGGCTTTCCTTTGCATTAGTCTGACCCAGTTTAATCCTCTGACGAACTTCTTTTCTTGATAATCCTGTCATCTCGTTTTATCAGTAGTCTTCTTCTTCCTCCCCTTCACTGATATCGTTTTTCGGTTTGGATAAGCCTTCAATCGTGATCCCATGTTTCTGGGCATAATCCCAGAGAGCGGCATGAATGGCCTCTTCTGCCAGAAGAGAACAGTGAATTTTGACAGGCGGAAGCCCGTCCAGAGCTTCCATTACCGCTTTATTGGTTACCTGCAGCGCCTCTTCGATCGTCTTTCCCTTTACCAGCTCCGTAGCCATACTGCTCGTCGCAACAGCCGCCCCACAGCCGAAGGTCTTGAATTTGCAGTCTTTTATGATATGTGTCTCATCATCAATATCCAAAAACATTCTCATGATATCGCCGCATTTCGCGTTTCCTACCGTACCGACGCCGCTGGCATCTTCAATCTCCCCGACATTCCGCGGATGAGTAAAATGATCCATTACTTTTTCACTGTACATGATGTTTTCTCCTCTTTTATGAATACGGTACAGGATCCATCCTTACCAAGCTTAAATTTCTTATCCCTGTTTTTTTACGAAGTCTTCATATAATGGAGACATAGAACGAAGGTTTGCGACAATGTCCTTAAGTTTATCCACGACAAAATCCGCATCCTCCATGGTCGTTTCCTGACTGATTGTCAAGCGCAGCGAACCGTGGGCGATCTCATGCGGCAGGCCGATGGCCATCAGGACATGGGAGGGATCCAATGAGCCTGATGTACAGGCAGAACCGCTGGAAGCGCAGACGCCGAACCTGTCCAGCATCAAAAGCATGGACTCTCCTTCAATAAACTGGAAGCTGACATTTATGTTATTCGGCAGTCGTGTGGTCCGGTCCCCATTCAGCTTTGAATAGGGGATTTCGGACAGAAGCCTCTCAATCAGATGATCACGCACTGCGATTTCTGTTTTTGTGCGTTCCTCCATCGACTCGGCGGCAAGCATGGCTGCTTCGCCATACCCGACAATACCCGGTACATTTTCCGTGCCCGCGCGGCGTTTTCTCTCCTGCGCGCCTCCATGTACAAAGGAGCGGATTTTCACTCCTTTCCGGATATAAAGGAAGCCGATCCCTTTCGGTCCGTTTATTTTATGACCGCTGCTGGACAGCATATCGATATGCATCTCGTCGACATGGATCGGAATCTGTCCGAAAGCCTGAACCGCATCCGTGTGGAACAAAATTCCGTGTTTTTTCGCGATCTCTCCGATTTCACGAATCGGCTCTATCGTTCCGATCTCATTGTTTGCCATCATAACCGAAATGAGAATCGTCTCCGGCGTAATGGCTTTTTCTACATCTTCCGGACGAACAAAGCCGTTTTCATCCACATTCAGATAGGTGATCTTCGCTCCACGTTCTTTTTCCAGATACTCTGCCGTATGGAGAATCGCGTGATGCTCAATCTTCGTCGTGATAATATGATTTCCCTTGTCTTTTAATGCTTCAAATGTTGCCTTCAACGCCCAGTTATCCGATTCGGAACCACCGGCTGTAAAATAGATCTCTTCACGCTTCGCCCCAAGAACATCGGCGATCTGTTGTCTTGCCTTCATGATTGCCTCTTTGCTCTTACCGGCAAAATCATAAATACTGGAAGGATTCCCATATAATTCACTGAAATAAGGGAGCATCGCCTCGAGAACCTTTGGCGAAGTCTTTGTCGTTGCCGCATTGTCCATATAAATCAGCTTCTTGTCCATCATTCTTCCTCCGTAATACCATCTTTATAGTAAGGATCCGTGCGTATACCATTACTCAACCGACAACCGGCTATGAACTGCATGAGATCTTCCTTTCATGAATATCCTGCAGCGTATGTGCCTGCTGGATGCGTCTGCTCTCTCCGATCAGGTCTTCCAGCATAAATGAATCTACGGCAGCGTTAATGCTGTCATTAATCCGTTTCCACACGATTTTCGTCACACAACAGTCCGCGTCCTGGCAGGTTTCTCCGTCTTCCATAGACAGGCCGGGACAAACGACCGCGTCCAATCCTCCTTCCAGTACGCGTAAAACCTCCCCCACAGAAATCTGTGATGCATCCCTGGCAAGACGGTATCCGCCCAACACGCCCCGGCTGGAAACAACCAATCCTGCTTTTTTGAGCTTGCCCATGAGCTGCTCTAAATAACTGTCGGATATGTGCTCCCGCTCCGCAATGCTTTGGATCGAAACAGCTTCCGTCTCCCCATAAAGTCCCAGATCAATCAATGCTCTTAATCCATATCTGGCACGTGTCGACAGCTTCAACTACTCTCACCTCTTTTTAATTCCTACTTTTTTTCTCGGATATCGTGGTCAATTTACCACGATCGTATAAGTTTGTCAACACCTGTTTTTAAGGGATAATGATCTCTGTCAGCAGGCAGCTGTTCACGGTTTAATTGTTAAACCGCATGACCATTTTCAGAGCACCATTCACTTCTTACAAGATGACAGATTACTTTTTGCCGCCTGAATCATAAAGATTTGACAATCCCATGCTTTTATGTTCTAATATGGCAGAATCATATCATCGTGCTTAGGAAACGAGCAGCATGCTCAGGAAGAAGGTTTTACGACATGAGTTTTGAATTCATCACAAAGCTTCCCACGCCAGAAGAAATTCGCAGTCAATATCCGATCAGCAAGACAATCAGAGATATAAAGTCAAAACGGGATAAAGAAATCAGGGACATTCTCACGGGGGCTGATCATCGTTTTCTGGCGATCATCGGGCCTTGCTCCGCGGACAACGAGGAGGCGGTTATTGACTACGTTTCACGTCTGGCCCCAGTGCAGGAAAAAATCATTGACAAGGTATTAATCATCCCCCGTATCTATACAAATAAGCCCCGGACAACCGGGGAAGGATATAAGGGCATGATCCACCAGCCGGATCCGGAAAAAAAGCCGGATATGCTTGCCGGGCTTGTCGCAATCAGGAAAATGCATATCCATGCCATTGAAGCCAGCGGCTTAACCTGTGCCGACGAAATGCTTTATCCGGAAAACTATCGTTATCTCTCCGATCTTCTGTCCTATGTAGCGGTCGGGGCAAGATCGGTAGAGGATCAGCAGCATCGTCTGACAGCCAGCGGAATGGATGTTCCTGCCGGAATGAAAAATCCTACCAGCGGGGATCTCTCCGTCATGCTGAATTCCGTGGTAGCCTCTCAAAACGGCCACAGCTTTATCTATCGCGGCTGGGAGGTAAAAACAACGGGAAACGACCTGGCTCACACGATTCTCAGAGGTGCCGTAAATAAGCATGGGGAATCCACTCCCAACTATCATTATGAAGATCTCCGTCTTCTCTATGAGAAGTATATGCAGAAAGATTTAAAAAATCCCGCGGCCATCATTGACACCAATCATTCCAACTCCAATAAACGCTATGAGCAGCAGATCCGTATCGCAAAAGAAGTACTCCATTCCAGGGCAGTGGATATCGATATCCGCCATCTGGTAAAGGGACTGATGATTGAAAGCTACATCGTCCCCGGAGCACAGAAAATCGGTCACGACCATGTCTATGGGAAATCCATAACGGATCCCTGCCTCGGCTGGGAGGATTCCGAACGGCTGCTCTATACCATCGCCGAAAGCTGCTGAAGCTTAGCCCGCCTGTATTTGCGAAAAAAAGAAAGATCCGGCAAACAAAAAAGCCTGAATCCATGCAGACCAATCAGCAATGGATTCAGGCTTTTTGCAGCTATTTGTAATAAAAAAAGAAAATCTTTATTTTGCAAACTCAACCGCGCGGCTCTCGCGGATTACATTTACCTTGATCTGTCCCGGATATTCCAAAGAAGCTTCGATCTCTTTCGCGATATCTCTGGCAAGCAGTACAATATCCGCATCACTGACATGCTCCGGAACAACCATGACGCGAACCTCCCGTCCTGCCTGTACCGCAAAGGATTTCTCCACGCCCTTAAAGCTGTTGGTGATCTCCTCAAGTTTCTTTAACCGCTGTGTATATGCCTCCAGTGTTTCACGTCGGGCTCCCGGCCTGGACGCGGAAATCGCATCCGCTGCCTGAACAATACAGGCAATCAGGCTCTCGGGCTCATAATCCCCATGATGTGCCGCAACGGCATTGATAATAAGGGGAGATTCCTTATATCTCTTGCAAAGATCCATCCCCAGCTGGATATGGCTTCCCTCCATCTCATGGTCTATCGCCTTACCGATATCATGGAGAAGTCCGGCTCTTTTCGCAAGCCTTACGTCCAGCCCAAGCTCGCCTGCCAGAAGCCCGCAAAGATGAGCCACCTCGATGGAATGCTTGAGTGCGTTCTGTCCGTAACTGGAACGGAAACGCATTCTGCCCAGAAGCTTTAAAAGCTCCGGATGAATCCCGTGTACGCCGACATCCATGGCCGCGTTTTCGCCGTCCTCGCGAATCTGGTTTTCTACCTCTCGCCTGGACTTTTCTACCGTCTCCTCAATCCTTGCCGGATGGATCCGCCCGTCCACGATGAGCTTCTCCAAAGTAACTCTCGCAACCTCACGACGTACAGGATCAAAACAGGATAGAACAACCGCCTCAGGTGTATCGTCAATGATCAGGTCAACGCCCGTCAGGGTTTCCAGCGCCCGGATATTTCTTCCCTCCCGGCCGATAATCTGGCCTTTCATTTCATCTGAGGGAAGCTGTACTACCGAAATCGTCGTTTCGGATACGTGGTCAACCGCGCACTTTTGAATCGCATTGACGACATATTCTTTCGCACGCTTATCCGCGTCCTCCTTAGCCCTGGTATCCATCTCCTTGTACCGTCTGGCTATTTCAACCTTGGCTTCTTCCTCGATGGATGCCACAAGCTCCGCTTTTGCCTCTTCGGCAGTCAGACCGGCCACCCGCTCCAGCTCCTGCTTGCCCTTTACGACAAGCTCATCCACCTGCTTCTCTTTTTCAGAGAGCATTGCAGTTTTCGCATTGCACTCCTGCTCACGCTTCTCGATTGCTTCTGCTTTTTTCTCCACGGTTTCTTCTTTTGTCAGAATCCGCTTTTCAAGTTTCTGCAACTCAGTCCTACGTTCCCTGGTTTCTCTCTCCAATTCATTTTTAGTCCGAAGAGATTCCTCCTTTACTTCCAATAAAGCTTCCCTTTTTTTCGCATCACCCGTTTTTATTGCCTCATCTATGATGCTTCTGGCTTTTTCCTCCGCCGTGCCGAGAGTCTGGGCATCGCTCTTTTCTTTTCTCTCTATGGCGACCTTGTAAGTAACCGGAACCGCTATAAGAAGCGCAAGTGCAATTGCGACAACTACAGATATAACAGTAACTGCCACAAAAACACCTCCTTATCCCTAAAGAAACGTCGGATATCCGGACAAAAATATTGTCTGAAGTACCATACGTTTCCTTAATCTGCAACAGATAAATTTTAATGGTTTTTAACCATCGTGTCAAGGAAAAAATACGATCTGCGAAAAAACAGGGGGCCGCAGATCAAAACTGATCTGCAGCCCTCTCTGGTTTAAAAAATATTCATTTATTTTGCAGTAGTGCCTTTGATCGCGCTGAGAGCGGAAAGCTTATAGGCAGCCGCCTCATTGACGCCGATCGCAGCGACCCTGTAGAAATATTTCGTGCCTTTCACTACCGTCTTGTCGACAAAGGAAAGCTTCTTCGCGCCGATTACCCTGCCGATTTCTTTATATGGGTTGGTCTTTGCTCCTTCTGCGCGATAAACGACAAAGCCGACTGCCTTTTTCACCGTGCCCCAGTTTACGGTAATCTGCCCCTTTGCAGCCTTAAGGCCGGAGATTGTCGGTTTCGCAACAGTGATCTTACTGCTTACCGCGCTGGCGGCAGCGCTGTACTGGCTGGAGATCAGGGCGCTGGAATTCTTTACCGTGCGGAATGCCTGCACAAAGTAATAATAGGTCACTCCGGGCAGCGGGCCTTCCTCGCCGTTATACACATTCTCAATACCTGCTTCATTGGTATAGGTAATCGCACGGTCCGTAATAGTATTCACGCCGTTTTTCACAAAGGCTCCTTCATTACGATATCCGAGATTCTGGGAAGCGTCCGGTACCCAATTATTCAAAGCCTCAAAATCCTGATACAAGTAAGCGTCATAGGCATTGCTGCTGGAATTTACAAAGTGAATCGCAGCAATTGCGGGAGATTTCGAACGGTAGACACGATAGAAAATCTCACTGTCACTGACTCCGTCAATAGAGATCTTCTTCCATTTAACCGAAATGGACCCGTCCGCATTTACCTTTGTCTTCACGTTACGGACAACCGGCAGAAATGCTTCCACATCAATGATCTTCTCATCGGAGTACATGCGTTTCGTTGTGGTGGTAAGATCCTTAAACGCACGAATACGATATCTCGTGGTCGCACCGTCCATAGCCTTGAGTGTCTTGGTCGTCACCTTTGCGCCCAGCACACTGCCATATTGCTTATATGTCTGCGCTTCATCATCCCAGGTTTCAACAAGATAACCGGAAACATACGGATTTGTCGGCCATTTTGCGATTACACTGCCGTCTGCCTTCTGAGATGTCGTTACCTTCTCCGCGAAATTTTCGCCATATTTCTGGAATGTACGGTCCACAAAAACGGTCTCGCTTACATAGAAAGATTGTTTGCCGACTGTCCTTACCGCACGTACCTGGAATTCAATCTGGGCAGCTGTCAGGCCTGACACTACGAACGAAGTTTTCGTCTTTTTCAGTGTTTTAACCTTCGTCCACATATTATTGCTGTCAAGAGCCCGGAAGGAGGAAGTAAAGTCATAGCTGCGCCCGTTTGCGGATACCGCTCTCTCATATACCTCAAAACTCGTGACGCCATCGATCAGGCTCCAGGAAAGCTTTGCCTTTGCCTTCCCTGTCTGCTCGACACTAAGGTTCAAAGCGCCTCCCCATGTCGTTACATCCAGATAATCATAAGCGCCATAAATAACCTTTCCTGTATCCTTGTTCTTGTAATACGGACGCATCCGATGGTATATTTGGTATCCGGGGTCAGTCCTGCATCTGTATACGTACCTTCCGTAGTCTTCGCGACTGCCACGAAGGCTGATCCTTCCTTCCTCTGGAAGATATAACCTGTAATCCATTTTTCAGGGCTTGCGGATCTCGCAACCAGGGTAGCCGTCTCAGTTGTCACGGTCTGCGTAGAAAGCAAAGCTTCAATCTTTTCCGTCTGGAAGGTAACCGTATTGCAGAAATCACCGTAATTATATTCATCCGCAACATCAGGATCGGAATTCGAATCTTTGCGGACTCTTGCACGTACATAATACTTTGTATCAGGCTGAAGCTCATTCACCGAAAGAGTAAATCGCTTTTCAAAGCGGTCATATTCGCCGACAGTAATCTTTGTCTTCTCTGCATCTGCAGGAAAAGCAGCGTCTGTAGATACCCAGAATTCAAGATCATCATATACCGAACCGGTAAATGTCAGATTTGTTTCATAATCAAAGACATAATCTGTCCCGTCAAACTGATACAGAGACAGCTTACGGATATAGCTTTCCGCCGGAACCGTATATTTCACAACATCCGACGGCGTCCCATAAGCCAGACTGCCATCGGCTCTATTCAGATAAGGCGTTACTCTGACATAGAAATCCTTTGCAAAACCATCCACATTCGGAGCCATTTTACTCAAGATCTGTTTATTCAAGGTAAAGGCAGCTGACCCGCCGCCGAAATCAAAAGCATCAATCGGCGATCCATAAAGGGTTTCATTCGCCGCATTCGGCCAGACATAGGGCTCTGACAAAAACTTGTCTTCCGCGACCTGAATCTCAAACCCCCAGCTTGCTCCATCCTCAAGAAGATTTTCATATCCAAAGGAAAAGACTGCATCCCGGGCATTAAAAAATGTCAATGCCAGATCCTTTACGTAAACATCTACATTTTCCGGTTTCGTCAGCGAACCATCCTGCTTCAGCAACGTAAAAGCTGCCGGTTCACAAAATACAGGATCACCATGGTCGTCCCTCTCACACGCCCCGTTCACCTCATTGTAAACCCTGATATAGTAAACCTTGCTTCCATATGATTCCACAAGAGCCAATGACGCGAAAACATCATTCATGCAGATACGCAGCTTTGAACCGCCGGAAGTGATGGTATCTCCGGTCACATCCAGCATAGTCAGATCAACCGGGTCAGATCCGGTTCCGATAAAATCTTTTCTCGTACTGATCTGAGCCAGGATCTTCCCATCCTTAACCGTACCGTCATATGAAAAATAAACATAATGCTTATAAGTGCTGCTCATAGCATCATACTCATACATCTGGCTTTCATACTTCAGGTTTTTAATTGAGACATAGCTGCCTCTCACGGCTTTGTAGGTAAGGGCGGAGGACCATCTGGCGTTTGAGCCGGAAGTGGCGTTCGGTATATATTTATTCGGATCCCCGTCCGGTTTTGATCCATCGCGGAATACGGCGCGGACAGAAATATAATAGGTCTTGCCATCCTGGAAGGGATGGATATCTCCTGCTACCACATCGTCATCGTTCTCGACAGCTACAGTCCCGTTCTCCAGATCACTCATCAGTATTTCCGGATAATTTGTGTTAATGAGATCCGTAGAATCTACGTAATAGAAGGTACAGGTATCAGAATTATAAGGACTCGCCTCTTTAATCTTGTACTCATAGGTACCGTCCGTAATCTTAATCTCATAGCGCCATACGCCCGGAATATAATCCCAGGTCATGATCTGATCGCCAAAAATCTCTTCTGTGTTTACAACCGGTGCCTTGGAAATAAACGCAGAGGTATCTCCCTCATAGGTTGAAACAAAATCCAGCCCGAAATCGTCTTCCCCGTCTTCGAAAACGGAAGAAACGGCTGCATCTTCGTCAGCGGATGAAGTGAAAAGATCCTCAAAAGCAGCGGAATCTGCGACTGCATCCGTAAACTCCTCCGCCGTATTAACTGCTTCTGTCCCGGAAGGAGCATCCACATCAGAACCAAACAAATCCATGGCAGGAGCATCTGTAAACTCCTCAAATACTTCTTCCGAAGAGGCTGCATTCTCTTCCGGAATTTCCGAAGGAAGCTCTGCTGACTCTTCGCTATACTCCTCAGGAACTTCGCTCACTTCCTCAAAGGAATCGTCAAATAATCCTTCTGAATCTTCGGCGGCACCGACATTTTCAAAAATCTCCGTCTCTCCTGATGAAAACAGATCCTCTGCGAAGATCTGTGCAGGAGCTATGGACATCATAAGCATGGATGCGGTCAAACCCGCCGCAAGCACCCGATGCAGGCCCCTTCCCTGTTTTCTCATGATTACCTCCTAACCAAGGCCGCCTGGCACAGCGCCTTGTACAGTTTAATCTTCCTTTCCAGGATACTTTAATGATACTTCTCGGATTATACAATAGTTTCTTTCCTGATGCAACAGTTTTTTATCTGATTTTAACATTTTCGTAACATTTTGTATGTAATAGTAAAGCCTTTTACCTGTGCGGTCAATAAGGATCTTCGCATAGATAACCTTTACATCTGACGCGTCTGAATCCGCCCAGGCTGCGTTATTGTCAGCCGCCGCGTCCCGCTGCGGCTCTTTCCGCCACCCTGCCGGACGAATTTATCCTTCACCATCTGTATAGTGTCTTTTTGCACAGCTCCTGACGACAGATACCAACGGTATTCGCATAATCCGCGCCGCGATTTAACCTACTGCTGCGAAGCAATCTATAGTATCAGGCTTTTGCCTATGCTTTGCATAGAAAACGGGCGGGTATCCAACTGCTGTTTCATCCAGGCAGTCGGACACCCGCCCCAATTTCTTCTTATTGAAAAAAACTTTCTTTCACACTTCTCTTAACCCCAGCTCATCAACAGCACCATAGATGTCCTCAAAGGAAAAACCCCGTCGGGAAAGATATCCGATCAGACGTCTGAAGCCCGCCTCATCCAGGGTTTCCCCTTCCGGACAGCGTTTCCGGATCAGAGACTTGACGGTTTCTCTCTCGTCGCATTCTCCTTCCTCTGCGGTTTCTGCTATCGCCTGTTCGATGACCTCAGGCGCCACGCCTTTTTCCCTGAGAACATAGACGAGTTTCTTTTTCCCGTTCTTTCCCTGTTCTCGCCGGAGGTAGCTCTTTGCAAATCTCAGGTCATCCAGATAACCATAAGAGGCAACATAACGGACAGCATCCTCTACGGCAGCTTCGGAAAAACCGGCCTGCGAAAGTTTTGCGGACAGCTCCTGACGGGACCGGTCCATCCTTTCCAACAGGCGCAGCGCTTTTTTTCTCGCCAGAAGAAAGTCCTGAGGAATACCGTTTTCCAAAGACTTACCTTTTTCCTCTGTGTTTTCGTCACTGAATTTCATCCGTCACCGCCGGTGTCTCCGCCATATCATTCGTGGAAAGGTCTACCGCCATGTCATCGGCAAGCAGTTCTGCTTCTTTTGCGGCTTTAGACTGACGTTTCCTTGTGGTCTTGGGAGCTTTTTCTTCTGCCGCGGCAGGAGTACCCCCGGATGCTTCCTCAGGATTAACGGGAAGCTGATAGTATTCCCTGACCTTGTTTTCAATCTCCCGGCAGACAGCAGGGTTATCCCTGAGATACTGCTTCGTGTTCTCTCTGCCCTGACCGATCTTGTTCCCGTCATAGGAATACCATGCGCCGCTTTTGGAGACTACTTCAATCTCCGCTGCCAGATCAAGGATGTCACCCTCCTGGGAAATCCCGGTACCGAACATAATATCAAACTCTGCTGACTTAAACGGCGGCGCAACCTTATTCTTGACCACTTTTATCTTGGTCCGGCTGCCAATCATGTTTCCGTCCAGTTTAAGCGTCTCCCCGCGTCGGACATCCAGACGGACAGAAGCATAAAACTTCAGCGCCCGGCCTCCTGTGGTCGTCTCCGGATTGCCGAACATGACGCCGACTTTTTCACGAAGCTGATTAATAAAGATGACGATACAATTCGTCTTGGAGACAACGGCAGTAAGTTTGCGCAATGCCTGACTCATCAGCCTTGCCTGCAGGCCTACATGGGAATCCCCCATATCTCCCTCGATTTCGGCCTTGGGAACAAGAGCCGCGACGGAATCGACGATAATGATATCCACCGCCCCGGAACGAACCATGGTTTCCGCGATCTCAAGCGCCTGCTCTCCGTTATCCGGCTGAGAGATATAAAGATTATCAATATCTACGCCGATATTTTTGGCATAAACCGGATCCAGGGCATGCTCGGCATCAATAAAGCCCGCGATGCCTCCCCGTTTCTGAACTTCAGCCACCATGTGCAAAGCGACCGTCGTCTTTCCGCTGGATTCCGGTCCATAGATCTCTATAATACGCCCCTTCGGAATGCCTCCGACTCCAAGCGCAATATCAAGGCTGAGGGAACCTGTAGGAACCACATCCACCTGCATGTTTTCGGTCTGTTCGCCCAGCTTCATGACAGAGCCCTTGCCAAAATCCTTTTCGATTTTTGACAAAGCGGCCCCCAGTGCCTTTAGTTTCTCTTCACTTGCAACATTTGCCATGCATCAATTTCCTTCTAAAATAAAACCTGATAATTATAGTAAGGATTGCCACGTAAATAAATGGATCAATTCTCGCGTCTAAATCACTGTATGCTTCGTTGTCGTCGGTCGTCGATGCCCGCATCGACTTCCTCCTCCGCCTCGCCTACAGTGATTTATCCTGTGAGACTTGTTCCATTTATTTTCGCGGCTATCCTAAACGGACAAAATGTCTGCATTTTGATTCGTTTACTGCGCCGAATTTACGCCGCTGCAAGCGGCATGCTTCCGCAGTAAATTCGTGCGCATACTATAAATTCTCGTTAATAAATATTCGACCTGAGCAAAATCCGCGCTGCGCGCTTTCTGCGGCTGCCGATGCGTTTACTCAGAAAGCCGGCCGATGTACCCATGTCCCCGCTTCATTCATGGCAGTGCCAGGTTTGCGGGGCATGGGGGGTATTTTATCTTCTGTCTTTACAATGACTGATGTCCGTCCAGGCTTCATTCGCCAATGAGCCAGTTGTACATCTCTTCATACTGTCTTGCGGAATTATGCCAGGAGAAATCAGCAGCCATGGCACGATCAATCATCTGATTCCACTCATGACGATTGTCATAGTAAATCCTCTCCGCATAACGGATCGTGGACAGCATTTCATGCGCATTATAGTTTGTGAAGCTGAATCCCGTACCGGTGCCTTCGTACTCATTGTAAGGCTCTACCGTATCCTTCAGTCCTCCGGTCTCACGAACGATCGGCAGAGTGCCGTAACGCAGGCTCATCAGCTGGGAAAGTCCGCAGGGCTCGAACAGGGACGGCATCAGGAAAGCATCCGAAGCAGCATAGATCCTGTGAGATAATGGCTCGTCATAATAAATCTGGGCGGAAACCTTTCCATGATATTTCCAGTCAAAATGCCGGAACATGTTTTCATACCGTTCTTCTCCGGTACCAAGCACTACGATCTGAACAGCATCCTGACACAGCTCATCCATGATATAAGCGATCAGGTCAAATCCCTTTTGATCCGTCAGCCTCGAAACAATACCGATCAGCATCACATCCGGATCCTGGTTCAGGCCAAGATCTGCCTGAAGAGCAAGCTTATTTTTTACTTTTTCCTTCCGGAAGGTACGGGCATCATAGGTTTGGGCAATATGAGGATCCGTTGCAGGATTAAACTCATCGTAATCTATACCATTTACGATACCTCTCAGGCTGTTTGTCCTGGCGCGCATCAAACCATCAAGTCCTTCGCCGTAGAATGGCGTCTTGATCTCCTCCGCATAGGTATTGCTGACAGTCGTGATCGCATCGGCAAAGACCAGACCGCCCTTCAGATAATTTGCGTCCTTATAAGCTTCCAGCTTGTCAGGTGTAAAATAGTAATTGGAAAGTCCCGTAATAGACTGGATCGTCTTAACGTCCCAGACGCCCTGGAACTTTAAGTTGTGGATCGTCATAATCGTCTTGATTCCCCAGAAGAACGGATTCTGCTGGAAGGTATCGTGCAGATAAACCGGAACAAGGCCTGTCTGCCAGTCATGACAATGGATAATCTGCGGCTGGAAACCAATGACCGGAAGAACGGAAAGAACAGCTTTGGAGAAAAACGCAAACTTCTCCAGATCCCAGGTACCTCCGTCATAAGGATGAGGACCGCTGAAATAATATTCATTATCAATAAAGTAAAAATGGATCCCCTCGTACTCAATATGCATGATACCTACATAGCAGTTTTTATATCCCAGATCCATATAGAAATGCGTAATGTATTCCATCCGGTCTTTCCATTCCTGCTTCATGCAGGCATATTTCGGAAGAATCACGCGGATATCAAAATAATTTTTGTCAAAACACTTTGGAAGAGATCCGGCAACGTCGGCCAGCCCTCCGGTTTTGATAAAGGGAACAGCCTCTGATGTAGCATAAACGATATTTTTCACTCGAATACCCTCCTTCGGATAGCAGTTTCTTACAGCCGACGTAAAAACTGACGGCCAGGCTGTTTTTATTATACCTTAAAAGCTATCAGTTGGGAAGAGTGTTTTTGTAATCCATAGACATTTTGTCTGTCAGCAAAGCGATAAACTCCGTATTTGACGGCTTATTTCTCCGAAGCTTGACAGAATAGCCAAAGATACGATGTACCGCATCCATATCTCCATGTGTCCAGGTTATGTCAATGGCATAGCGTATCGCGCGCTCGACTGTCTGCGGACTTGTCTGATACAATTCCGCAATCTTGGGATATAGGTCACGACTGACGACATTCAAAGCCTGATGATCTGACAAGGCCAGCTTCACGGCATCTCTCAGATAAGCAAACCCCTTGATGCTGTTCGGAATCCCCAATTCATGGAGAATCCCTGTAATATCCGTATCCAGATTTCCGCTGTTGTAAAGAGCCGGTTCCTCCATAAGCGCTGCCTTGCGGGTTCTCGACAACAGCCGGCCTCTGTTATATACCGTGCGGATTTTGCTCAGGATCAGCGGAATCTCTGTAGGTTTTCTCAGATAATACAACGCTCCGTGAGCAAAAGCATCCTGCGCGACACGTTCATCTCCGACAGCGGTGACCACCAGAAATCCAGGTTTTCGATATAACAGCCGATCCCTCATTATGGCATCCATCACCGACAAACCATCACCTTTTGGCATGATAATATCCAATGTCACTACATCCGGCACCCGTTCCCGTATAATGCGCTTGGCCTGGTCCGCGTTATATGCTTTGCCGACCAGCAGCAGGCCGGGATCGCGCATCACAAAAGCAGCAAGCTCATCCACAAAAGCTTCGTTATCATCCACGATCATGACTTTAATTCTGTTCATAATACATCCTCCCCTTTTTCTCAGGATTGCCGCATAAATGAACGGATCCCATTCCGGCGGCTATCCTTGCCATAGAACTCATGACAGAAAATATCAGCAAAAGTCCCTCCCGGCTTTTACAATCCTCTGTCTCTCCTCCCCTAACGCAGTTTAAATTATAACAAACGAGCAAAATGCCTGCATTCTGATTCGTTTGCTGCGCAGAATTTCCGCCGCTGCAAGCGGCATATTTCGCAGCAAGGATCAGTTCCGCCCAGGCTGTGTTTTTTCGTCGCCGCAGCCCGGCCTGGACGAATTTATCCTGCAACATCTGTACAGATTATTTTTACACGGCTGCTATACTCGTGAACGCATTTAACTGCCGCTTTCGGATTGAAAAGGGAGCGCGTTCACTCGTTATACGTTGGGCAGATCGGCAGACATTTCCGTTACCGAGTATAAATTCCTGCGCACGCTAAAAACGCTTTTCAATGATTCATTTTGTCCGGTCCAGCGCTGAATGGACATATCGTATTTTTAGCACAGAATCTGTCTCATTTCAAATACTTTTTTATGATTTTCGGAGTTTTTTCTCGCCTTTTTTCGACGTTTTTCGACACAATACTTTATTTGTGAAAAACATATTGTTTTGATTTTTGATAAAATATATCTTTGAAAATAAATTTCTCAATTTTCTGACTATATTTTCAGAAGCACACAAAGTAAGCCGGCATGTGACATCTTCCTCCGGGAAACCCGGGATAATAAAAAGCCATGAAACATGAGCGGTCTCATGTTTCATGGCTTTTATTATACACAAGAATATAATGCGGAATCATACCGCTTGCAGCGGTGTAAATCCGGCGCAGTAAACGAATCAAAACGCAGGCATTTTTATCGACCTGTGCGGTGACCGTAAGTATGCGATGTTATGACAGGATTTATCCAGGCAGAACATCGCATACTTACGAGGCACCCACCAACGGAATGAGCAAAATGCGGATGCGAAGCAGCCGCAGGAGCGCGCAGCGCGGATTTTGCGAATGCCGTTGGTATCGGTCACTTTAGTGACCGCACAGGTCGATTTTTTATTCGTTTATTATCATTGTATACGTGTACATTTATTGCAGAGTAATGCTATGATTGCATCGACAAAAGCCTGATTCTACGGATCGCTTCGCAGCGGAGCTGCTCTCGCGATCCTACAGCCACTCGGAATTCGCTCATTTTGCACAGAAAGATTTGCAAAATCAAGTGTAAATAGTGCAAAATGGCTACTTCCTCGTGTCTGTGGGCGACCCAATCTCATGCAAAAATGAGCGAGCTCATTTTTGCATGACCTTTTGTCGCCTGAATCATGCTATTTGCGCGAAAAAAGCCAGCGCAGTTTATGATACCGCATTCGCTTTCGCCAATGCTTTCATTTCCCTGGCATTCTGAAGGACCGCATCCGTGATGCTCACACCGCCCAAAAGCCTGGCCAGTTCACGTATGGACGCCTCTTCGTCCAATTCGTGAATCATCGTTTTTGTAGAATCCTTTTCCGCAACTTTCTCTATCGCGAAATGAACGTCGGCCTGTGCCGCAATCTGCGGTAAATGTGTGATACACAAAACCTGATGTGTCCGGCCGATCACGGCCATTTTTTCCGAAACCTTCTGTGCCGTCCGCCCACTGATGCCCGTATCGATCTCATCAAAAATCAAAGTCTCTATATGGTCTTTGTCAGCCAGAAGTGCCTTCAAAGCCAGCATAATCCTGGATAATTCACCGCCCGAAACAATCTCACCCAGCGGTTTGACGCTTTCACCCGGGTTTGTCGATATCAGATAAACCACATCATCATAACCGGAGGCCGTAAAGCTTTTCTTCTTCGAAAAAGCAACGGAGAAATCGACATCCAGAAAATTAAGATCCTTTAAGCCTTCCTTCACGCGTTCAGTCAGATCCTGTGCCGCTTCCTGGCGAAGCCCCGATAAAGTTCTGCAGGCATTTTCCAGTTCTTTTCTGGCTGCTGCCTGTTTTTCTTTTAATTCCGACAGTTTATCCTCAAAGCTGTACAAATCCTCCAGACGCCTTTGCTGTTTTTCTCCATAAGCCTTGATCTGAGCGATACTTTGTCCGTAACGTGACTTCATGTCATTTATTAAGTCCAGCCGGCGGGTCAGTTTTTCATACTCTTCTTCATCAAAGCTGATCTGATCCAGGTAAATCGAAACCTCTCTTGAAAAATCTCCCAATAAACTGTCAATCTCTGTGATCGACTCTGATAAAGAGGCCAGCCGTGGATCCAGTCCTGAGATGGAACGCAGCAGATGATCTGCCTCCCCAATGCCGGAAGCAGCGCCATCTCCCATGGCTCCCCCAATCAAAGCGGACACCTTTTCCAGGTCTTCGGTAATCCGACGGCTGTTCGACATCAGCCGAAACCTGGCTTCCAGATCCTCGTCTTCGTCTTCTTTCAATGCGGCTCCCGCGATCTGCTCCGTCTCATACTCCAGATAGGATATTTCACGGTTTCTCTGTTCTTCATCAAGATCAAGAGCCTTGATCTTCGTACAGATATCGCGATAAGCGGCAAACGCCTCGGCGGCCGTTTCTCTTGCCGGCATTATTTTCTCTTTTCCGAAAGCATCCAGAATTTCCAGCTGCTTATCCGGATACAGTAAAGACTGATGCTCGTGCTGTCCATGAATATCCAGAAGAAGAGAGGCAGCCTCTTTCATCCGTGAAATAGTCACTGTCTCCTGGTTAATTTTATTGATGCTTCTCCCCTCGGTAATCTTTCGGGACAATAAAAGCTGACCATCCTCTAACGTCACCCCCATTGCCTCCAATGCCGCGGCCGTGAAAGAATCTTCCACCTGAAAAAGCAGTTCTATCAGCGCAAAAGGCGCATCCTTCCGGATCATCGCCTTACTTACTTTTCCTCCTAAAATCAGCTGCATGGAACCAAGCAAAATCGATTTTCCCGCGCCGGTCTCTCCGGTCAGGATATTTAATCCGGATGAAAAATCCACCTCAGCTTCTTCGATCAATGCAAGGTTTCTGACATGCAAATGCAGCAACATCCGTTTCCCTCCTTCTATGGATCGAATCTGATCCGATCCCAAGGATGCTGCCAATGCATCCTTTATCCGACAATCACGCAAAAATTCTGCGCAGATAATCCCCATAAGGAGCTGTGCAAAAATATATTATGATTGCATCGACAAAAGCCTGATTCTACGAATCGCTTCGCAGCGGAGCTGCTCTCGCGATTCTACAGCCACTCGGAATACGCTCATTTTGCACAGAAAGATTTGTAAAATCAAGTGTATATAGTGCAAAATGGCTGCT
>JAFVGK010000001.1 GCA_017475035.1 Blautia sp. | reverse complement strand
GCTTCGCAGCGGAGCTGCTCTCGCGTCTCGCCTCCCGGCTCGGTCGTTGCTAAACGCATGCCACTGGCATGCAGCAACCTACAGCCACTCGGAATCCGCTCATTTTGCACAGAAAGATTTGCAAAGTCAAGTATAAATAGTACAAAATGGCTACTTCCTCGTGTCTGTGGGCGACAAAAGGTCATGCAAAAATGAGCGAGCTCATTTTTGCATGACCTTTTGTCGCCTGAATCATACATATTCCGAGTACTTCACCCACCCATGAAGCAGAAGACCGGAAAAAATTAATTTCTCTTATCCTTCTATCCAGTCTTCTACCTTTAACCCGGTCACTCTAGAAAACTCCCTTGTGTTATTTGTGACAACCGTATACCCAAGGGATCTTGCATGTGCGGCAATCATCGTGTCCCTGTCGCTTATCCTCATATGCCGTCTTTCCAGATCTGCAAATATGTCCCCAAAATGTGCGGCTGCCGAAAGACCAAAATCCAGTATCCTGATCCCAAAGAGTATGTGGCTGACAGCTATTCTGCTCTTTTCGGGCTGGCTGCTTTTGTGTATCCCGTATTCCAGTTCTCCGTAAGTAACTGCAGAAATGCACAAGTCTTTCCCTAAATGTTCCCTGACCTTATGGTAAATCGGCCATTCCGGATGACGTACAGTCATTATAACCGCATTCGTATCCAGCATATACATCATAGCTCTTCCCTCATACTCCCTATCTCCCCAGGAAGTCCATCAATGAGGAAATCGTCCGGAAGCATCCGGGCTCCTAAATCAAACTCATGCGCAAGCGATTCTATCGGTGTCAAGACGATGGCATCTCCGATTTTGTTGATAAACACCTCGTCAGCATCAAAGCGGTATTCCTTGGGGATCCTTACAGCCTGGCTTCTGCCATTTGTAAATACTTTTGTTGTGCGCATAATTCCTTCACCTCCCATAACGGAGTTTTTGTAGGTTGACTCAATGTTCTCGGATGACAATTTTGCTGCTTCGGCAGTTGATCTGCCGAAGCAGCAAAATCAGTTTTCTTAAACTCCATGATATATGAGTATATATCATGCCGTGTATCTTTTCAAGTCTTATAGAATAAATATGTTCATGATACCAGAATGGAGTTGAGACTTTGCTTTCCCAAGGTATGTTTCAACTGTTTATAAGCTGATGTTCTATCACCATTATCTTTTTTTGAGAGTAAAAAAATTCATAAAATCGTAACTCTTTTTGCAGTTCTTCTGACTGAACGTCGATCATAAAGCTAAAGCTCGTTAAACTCTTCTGATGCAAAAGTCACACCGCTCTGCCCCTTTGCCGAGGGTTCCTGTCCGCTCGAATTTCAGACCCGGAAGATTTCCATAAATCCGTTCATCGTTTTCACAGAAGATCTTCGTAAGTTCCGGACAGCCCAGTTCCGTGAAATACCGGCAATACGGACATGACGTGACATCCATCCTGTATTCACCTTGCTTCTTTGGATAGAACACATTCTGAAAACCGTTTCCGGGTCCGAACAGCTTCTTCGTCATGGGATACCAGACTTTGAGAAACAGACTCTGCATCCCGGGCAGCTTCATCAGATTCTGGAGCTTCTTTTCTATCGGCCTGCAGATCCGGACGGCGGCATCCTCAATGATCCGATAAGCCTCTTCCTGTCCGATCACATCCTTCACGGTCAGATAGATCGCCGCTGAAGGAAGGATCCTGCTGTCCGTATGCATATGTACGCCCTTGGGAAGGAAGCTGTACCGTGTCAGAAATCCGTCGAGTTTCGCCGTCGCCTCCCGCCATAGAGCATCGCTCTGAGCTTTCGGAAGGGTTTTGTCCATTTCCGCCTTGATAACGGTTTTCTTTTTCATGATTTTCTCTGCAGCTGTCGTTATAATCATCGATTCGTTCTCGCTTTCTTCTTGTACCCGCAATCGCAATAAGGGCCTCCGGATGCCAGTGTATTCTCCCGGATAAAATCACAGGCTCCGCCTGCTTCACTCATACCCTCTGCCTCTCTTTCACTGAATCCAAGGACAGTAACCAGCTTGTCCCTGAAAGACTTTTTGAATAGCGCCCACATTCCTGCAGGCATACCGGCAAACTTCATATCCCTGTTCTCCTATCGCTCTCTCAATTTCAGAAACCAGCAGCCCGGGCTTCCGTGCTGCAAACCAGCCATGACTGATGTGCTCGAAAACACGGAAAGCCGTCTGCGGGAAGTGCTTCCCGATATACTGAATATCCCACTTGCGGTTTCTTTCCAAAGTCTTCGGATACCTGCATTCGAGGTGACGACAATCTTCGTGAATATCACAGCTGCTTCAAGGCTCAAAGCTCCTCCAGATCGTTTTTGCGCTGAGAAGCTTCAGCACTTTTCAAAATACTTCAGATTTCGTTTTTTCGTCGGATGTAAAAGCCTTTTCCAGCAGTTTCATTCCGCTGTTTTTCTGGTATCTGCGTATAATCAGTTCTATTTCCCGAATATAGTTAGTATTATCTAACCCCATTCCATTATAACTGCCTGAAGGGGAAAAATCAAGAGCATTTCACAAAACAGTTTCTGCGTGAGCGGTATCTTTCGGACGGTCAGTGCGGCATAAAGGTTACTGCTCCTGCACAGGCACTCTTCCTGCGCCATCACACCCTCTGACACACTGCCGCCCGGAGTATATGCATTTGCAAAATTCAAGGCCAGTACCATGTCAGCCCTGCTTATGCTTGAAGAAAAGACACCGCATCCGGTCAATCCGCATATATGTAATTAAATCCATTCATTGAGCAATACTTTGCGGCATAAGAGGCCCTGGTAACGGTGATGATCAGGTTGGGGTTGCCTGTGAATGCATCTTCCCCGATATGGATTATGCTTTCCGGTATGGTAATGCCAGTCAGGTTTATACACTCAGAAAAAGCAGAATCCCCGATATAGGTTACGCCTTCGGGCAACATGATGCTCAGACAACCACTATGGAAAAAAGCCTTTTTCCCGATGCTTGTTAACCCTTCCCTCAGCGCGATGCTGCTTAAGCCATAACAATTGAAAAATGCCCAATCCCCGATGCTTGTCAACCCTTCTGGCAGCGTGATGCTGTTTAGGTTCGTACAACTGGAAAACGCCCGATCCCCGATGCTCGTCACGCCCTCTGGCAGCGTGATGCTGCTTAAACTGATACAAGATGAAAACGCAGAATCCCCTATACTTGTCACGCCATCTGGTAATGTGATGCTGCTTAGATGATAGCAACAGTCAAATGCAGAATCCCCTATTTTCTGTATTCCTTCAGGTATTTCTACCTGCTGTTTCGACTGTGGGCAGAAGATCAGCCTCTTATCCGATTTATGGTATAAAAGTCCGTCTATTACCTCCAGCACGGGATGATCAGAAGAAACGGCAACCTGCTCCAGTGAGCCGCAGCGTAAAAAGGGATTGGAATCGATGTTTGCTGCACTATCCGGCAACGTGATATTACTTAGATTCTTACAATTGAAGAATGCCTTATCCCCTATACAGGTTACTCCCTCCGGCAATGTGATGCTGCTCAGGCTTTCACATCCGAAAAATGCGCTGTCGCCAATTATCTGTACTCCTTCAGGTATTTCCACTTGCTGTTTCGACTGTGGGCAGAAGATCAACCTTTTTCCCTGCTTATCGTATAACAGTCCATCCATTACCTCCAGCTCAGGATGATCAGTGGATACGGTAACCTGTTCCAATGAAAAGCATGCAATAAATGGATTGGAACTTATATCCTTTACAGTATCCGGCAACACAATGCTGCTTAACCTAGCGCATCCGGAAAATGCTTCTTTCCCAATGCTCGTTACTCCCTCCGGTAATGTGATGTTTTTCAGATTTATACAATCACAGAATGCCCCTTCCCCAATGTTCGTTATTCCCTCCGGCAATGTGATGCTCTTCAGTCCATAACATGAAGAAAATGCCCCCCTGCCGATACTGGTCACCACATAACCGTCTATCGTCTCAGGGATTTCCAGATTCTCCTCATCTTTATTATATTGATTATAATTCTTTATCTCTGCCGTCCCGTCATCAAGAAGGGTGAATTTATAGTCTCCGGAAATAAATTCCCCCCACTGCAACGGGTATACGCTCACGCTGTATCCAAGAACTATTACAACTATTAACAACAATATTTTTTTCACACTTTCCTCCTTCCATGGGCTTCATTTCCCCCTGTTGCAGGATGAAAACCTCATGCCTGCCTTTTTTCAGGGTTACCCTGAATATTCATTATTATATCTTCCTGATCGCAGTCTCCACTGACGAAAATCTCGGCTTTGAAAAAGCGCAGCATTAAACCATCCGCCCCCACGATAGAGTAACTTTTTCCCATGTCTTAAGTCATTCAACCTTTTCTTGAGAAAACATTCTGAAATGCAGACAGGTTCGGGTTATCTGCATCCCTGCCTTTAATGGCAAAGATAATTTTTTTAAAGTATTTTCCGTAGCCCGGATATTCCAGCAATTGATGAAATACTTCTGCCACAAGATCAGGTGGATTGTTGAATGCTCCACATCCAAAAGCTCCCAAAACAAGGATATCTGCGTCATTTGCAGCTGCGACTTCGAGGATGTTCCTAATCCGGTCAGAAAACACCTCTCTGAGCTTTTCAGGTGAAACAGGTTTTTTCCTGTTTTGATTATAATACGGAGCTGCACAGGAAATCACATCCACCTGAAACCATTCTTTTAAACTCTCCGGCCGTTCATCATCTGTCTTGAATACGGTGACTTGCGGAGAGTAGATCACAGCATCTGTACCCATTTCTCCGGTATTCTTCGCATTCCATTTATAATAATTTTTCAGCAGATAAGGAATGGTCAGTGAGGCATAAAGGTTACTGCTCCTGCACAGGCACTCTTCCTGCGCCATCACACCCTCTGACACACTGCCGCCCGGAGTATATGCATTTGCAAAATTCAAAACTGCAACCTTATCTGCGTTCCCTGCATATAAGGAAGAGGCATGAAAGGTCGTATCCTCCAGCACCGTCACATCGAGAATCGTACTTTTTACGGAAGGATTTATTGCTTTATATCCCCTCAGGTACAACATTGTCCCTGCCTGCATCTGCAAAGTCAGCTCTGACAGTCTTGAATTTTCTTTTATTTTCTTTCGGGTATCTGTAAAGGTTTCTATCAAATCAAATCTGCTTACCACCTTGGTTATCTCCTCTGATGTCTTTCTATCCTGAAAAAAACATAAACCAAAAAAGCCCTGGGCAATTCCCGGGGCTCTTTTTCAGTTTTCAGTGGGGCTTGTGTCCCCGGAAGGTATTGCATCAATCAATGAGGCTACGTCCCCGGAAGGTATTGCATCGATCAATGGGGGTTGCGTCCCCAGAAGGTATTGTACTTATCCGGTGTCCAGCCCGGCTTCACATCTTTGACTGCTTCCGCCGCCGTGATCTCGGCATCATCGTTGTCGATATCGATCAGCGTGTAGCGGTCATTTCCCATGCCCAGCTCCCTCATATAGCTGAGCTGGCGCAGACCGTGGCGGGTCTCAATCCGCTCAATCAGGGTTTTTCCACCGCCCTCCGGCAGATTGTAAAGCAGGTCCACACAGGCGTTATCCGCTGCCAGAATATCCAGAGATGCCACAAAGCCCACGTCCGGCGTAACCACCGGTTCGGCTTCCACGCCCTCACAGTCACAGGAGACGGACATATTGCGCATGGTATTGATATAGCACACATGAGGCGCAAAGTAATCGATGGTCGCTTTGGTGCTCTCCGAAATCCGCTCCATCAGCTCTTCCTCGGCTATGCTCCACATCCCGCCGCCCTGTCGGGAATGAATATCTCTTTTTCCGATTCTTCCGTCGGCACAGCCGATCCCTATATTCTTATTGGAACCGCCGAAGCCGCCCATGGTATGACCTTTAAAATGAGTCAGAACCAGGAGGGAATCATAGGTCGGCAAAGTCCTGCCCACGTGCATCTCGGTAAACCATTTGCCGTCCCTGACAGGAAGCGTGGTCACGCCTTCGGAATCCGTGATATCCACAGGGCAGAAAGTCCAGCCGTTGATCTCCAGGGTCTTTCTGTGTTCTTCCGTGGTATAACGGCTTCCTTCATAGTAGGTATTGGTCTCAATGATCGTCGCATCCGGCAGTCTGGAAGAAAGAAGTTCCTTCACCCATGGCCGGGGCAGGATATTTGGTCCTTCCGCCTCGCCTGTATGGAGCTTGACCGCCACCTTTCCGGTAATGACAGAGGATACCCTGTCATAAATCTTTTTCAATCCTTCTCCTGAGAGATCCCGTGTAAAATATACAACGGAGCTCTCTCCGGTACGTTTTTCAAACGGGACATACTTGTCCCCATCTTTTCCGGGCACGGGTCTGATTTTCATCATATTCTTATTTTCCTCCCAAAACGAAGTTCTGGAGTCAGGGGGACAGGTTCCATGACTCAAGTAATGAGTCAAGGAACCTGTCCCCCTGACTCTCATTTTGACAACTGGCGCATGGACTGCAGCAACAGTTTGATATCGGTGTGGAGGCTGTAGTGCAGGATATAGTAGATATCCATCTTCAGCTGATCCTCTTCACTGGTATCTGCACTCCGGTATAGCTGGGTCAGGCCGATGATCCCCGGTTTGATCCGGTATCTGTAGGAAGCCCGTTTGTCTTTCTGCAACTCTTCCCGGGCTCTTGTGACCTCTTTCGCCTCAGGTCCTACCAGAGCCATCGTTCCGTTCAGAACATTCCAGAAGCCAAGTCCGTATTTTGTAAATTCTTTCCTGTTACGGCCAAGGCAGCGCTCCTGCTTCATTTTGCCGTGAAACGGAACAAGCAGAAGAGATACCAGAGCAGGTATAAGGCAGAGAAGGAATTCGCCGACATTTTTAATCAGACGAACTTCCCAGCGAATCGTATACTCCTTCAGCTGCAGGATCGGGGTATCAAAAAGATCCATCTGCTCTGTACCCTGAATCAGCAGATCGCCGATATAAGGGATCAGATAAATCCGAATAAAACGCTGATAACAATACTCGATGAGTTCCCTTCTCTGGCCGGCTTCACCGCCGCAGATCACGACACAGTCGTACCAGCGCAGGCATTCTTTCTCGATTGCCTGCATGGACTCAGACTCCATCAGCTTCGTCACCTGGAATTTATCCTGCCGGGTCAGGAACCTTTCTATGGTTTCTTTTGCGTCGACTCCCCCCAGATTTACCACAAGCGTCTCTCTGGGCGGAAAAACATTCCGGTAAATCACATCTGATAAAAAAGCCCAGATACCTGCAATGACAAACTGTATCCCTGTCATCGCCAAAAACGGCCAGCCGGGCAGCAGCCAGTTTTTCATTACACTGAGCTGAAAATATGTCAGGATATTGC
This sequence comes from Blautia sp., assembly GCA_017475035.1. Lineage (GTDB taxonomy): Bacteria > Bacillota > Clostridia > Lachnospirales > Lachnospiraceae > Blautia_A. The sequence goes on along the minus strand of JAFVGK010000001.1, from coordinate 26,257 downwards.
CGACGGCGAGAGAGGTAATCTGGGAGCTGAACGCATTCCACGGCTTCAGATATCCCATCCTGCTGCTGCCGGAGGAATTAGACAGAAACAGAAGGATGGAAAAATAGATCAGAAGAATCAGCAAATGTCCGCGAAAATACAGGTGCAGACCGACTCCGAGATTTTCGCCCTTCCGGTTATAGCGAACGAGCTCCAGCTCCGGATACAGGATGCGGAACCAAAAAACTGCGTAAATCGCTGTATGAAGAACAAGACCCAGAAAGCCCAGCTGCAGAACCGTAAAACGGCGGATCGCTTCCAGATGCGTCCGCACCACGTCGTCCATCATCCTCCGGACAACAGCCCGGATTGACCACAGAAGCAGCAGCCATGCAGACTGTATCCTTCCAAGGCCTTCCTGATTCCGGTAGAGGTTCCAGATTCTCCTGACGGCAACCTTCTTATCGCTCGACAGAGAATTTGCCGGTCGGCGGTAGATCGCAAGAGGCTGATTCAGCCCATAAGCAATCGTACCCTTTCTGAGAATCTCCCACCAGGTAGCCGTATCCTCGGAAGGAACCTCAGGCATCATGGGTTTTCCCAGCTTTTGGGTATCGATCATGACCGTAGAAGTAAAAATCACGGTACGTGACAAAGCTTCTTTATAATTCAGCGTCCGCGGAACTCTGGTAATCTTTCCGGTCGGTACAGCCTTTGCGCTTCCGAATTCATAAGCGGTAAAAGTAAAAGCCGCTTCATGCTTCTGGATAAACTGAAGCTGCTTCTCCAGCTTATCTTCCAGCCAAAGATCATCCGCGTCCAGATATGCGAGATATCTGCCCCGGGCCTCTTCCACTCCCCTGTTTCTCGCTGCCGCGGCACCCAGATTTTCACTCTGGCAAAAAAGCAGGATCCGCTTTCCGGGATTTTCGGAAATGATCTTCCGGATCACTTCAACGGAATGATCCGTACTCACATCGTCCACCAGAATCAGTTCCCAGTCGGTATAGGTCTGGTGCAGAACGCTGTCAACCGTCTGGCGGATATACTGCTCCGCATTATGTACAGGTACAACGATACTAACCAAAGAATACCTCCTTATCTGTGCACGGACTTTGAATTCATTCCATATAAAATGCAGCAATCTTACCGGTTTCCTTGTCCGATTGCACTGCTCAAATGGTATACTTATTCGGGCTTCATTCGATATTGTACCATATCACATCACCTTTTGCGAGAGGTTATTCCGTCTTTTCCAGAATTACCGACCATGCTTTGATCAGCTGTTCAAGACTGCATGCGGCATTGGCAGGACTTGTGGAGGGAAGGCAGACGGCGTCTTTTCCGATCCGCTCTTTTATATATTTCCGATACATTCGCTGAGCCGTACGTCCATTGACATAAATCTCCCTGATCTCAGCCGTGTCCAGAATGACGGAAAGGTCATTTGCCACGACGTTCCGTATACTGGCATCAGAAGAACCCATAATATCACAGGATTGTATGACGTCCCACACCGCGATATGATGTCGGCGCAAAAGATCCGCCCGTTCCGGTACCGACTCCGGATACGGTTCGTCAAAAAGAATCGCAAGCACCTTCCAAAAACGATTTTGGGGATGTCCGTAAAAAAACTGCATTTCCCTGGATTTTACAGACGGAAAGCTTCCTAAGATCAGGATATGAGAAGATGCGTCATAAAACGGGGGAATCGGGTGAACCACAGGTTGATACGCAGACATAAGAATTCCTTTCTATCTCTTTCTTTCCACTTGAAACTATGATATATTTGTACGGTAAGGATCTATGCAAACATAACCTTTCCATCTGGCGCGTCTCAATCCGCCTAGACTGCGTTGTCGTCAGTCGCCGCAGCCCACTGCGGCTCTTTCCGGCATCTTGCCTGGACGAATTTATCCCGCACCACCTGTATAAGTATTTTTGCACAGCTCCTAAGAGACGATGCTCTTGAACGAAACTCCTGTGATATATCAGGATATTGACTGTACCAAAAAAAGTCTGATTTTTTACGTATCGCTTCGCAGCGGTGCCGCTCTCGCGATCCTGAATGGATCCCAATTTATTATCTGAAAAAAGGAGGAACCAGTGATGAAGGATATTGCCCGCAAAGATTTTTTAAAAGCAGCAGCCCTAAGTACTGCCGGTGTTGCTTTATCTTCCATGATGGCCGGCGGCGTTTTTGCCCAGGAGGAAGCTGCTCCTGCACCGGAATTCGTCGGTAAGAAGAAATTTGCCGGTATCGGAAACATTCGTGAAGTTTCTGACGGCCTCTACTATATCGGAGTCAGTGACAAACGCATCCAGCTTTTTGAAAACGTATACCCGATTCCCAGGGGAGTCTCCTACAATTCCTACGTTCTCCTGGATGAAAAAACAGTTCTGTTTGACACTGTCGACCGCTCCGTTACAGGACAGTTCTTTGAAAACCTGATTGCGGTTCTTGATGGGAGAGATCTTGACTATCTCATCGTAGATCACCTGGAGCCGGACCACAGTTCCGCGATCACAGAAGTGCTGGTTCGTTACCCGAACGCAAAAGTTGTCACAAACAAAACCGCTTCTCAGATTCTGAACAATTTCTTTGACACGGATATCACAGACCGCGCCATCATTGTAGAAGAAGGCGACACCCTCGAAACGGGATCCCACACCCTCACCTTTGTCTTTGCCCCTATGGTACACTGGCCGGAAGTCATGATGACCTTTGACACCACCACAGGAATCCTGTTTTCCGCAGATGCTTTCGGTACCTTTGGCGCACTGAACGGAAATCTGTTCGCCGACGAGGTAAACTTTGAAACAGAATGGCTGCCGGATGCAAGACGCTATTATACCAATATCGTAGGCAAATACGGACAGAACGTCCAGGATGTTCTCGCGAAAGCAGGCACCATTGACATCAAAATGCTCTGTCCGCTCCACGGACCTGTCTGGAGAGAAAATCTCGGCTGGCTCCTTGAAAAATATGACAGATGGAGCAGCTACACACCCGAGGAAACCGCAGTCATGATCGTGTACGGATCTGTCTACGGCGGAACCGAAAGCGCTGCAAACCTTGTCGCCGCCCGCCTCTCCCAGAACGGCGTCGCAAACGTCTCCGTATATGACGTATCCAAGACACATGTCAGCGAGCTGATCGCAGAGGCCTTCCGCTGCAGCCACATTGTCCTGGCTTCCATCACCTACAACATGGGTATTTTTACCCCGATGAAAAACTTCCTTCTGGATCTGGAAGCCCACAACCTCCAGAACCGCACCTTCTCTATCATCGAAAACGGAAGCTGGTCTCCGATCAGCGGAAAATACATGATGGAAATCATCGACCGCCTTACCGGAAGCTCCTATGCCGGAGAGAAGGTCTCCTTCCTCTCTTCCCCGGGCAAAGGAATACAGGAATCCCTGGCCGCCCTGGCCGACGCAATCACCGCGTCTCTGCTCGACACCGCCCCGGCCGAAACCGGACAGACAGAAGAAGCTGCCGCCACAACCAAATGGCGCTGCAAACTCTGCGGATATGAAGTCGAGATGGACGAACTCCCCGATGATTACACCTGCCCCATCTGTGGAGCCGGTCCGGAAGAATTCGAAAAAGTAGAATGATAAAAAAAAGCTGACTGCCATATTCAAACTGCCCAACAGGATCGAGGACGGCAAATCCGACCTCTGCCCTGTTGGGCAGTATGTCATTCACCGAAAAGCATAATAATTGTATAAAACCAGTCAATAAAACAGAGAGACGAAGCCGCGTCTTCTACTCTCGTGTTAGAGCCAGGCGATATGAACTCGGCAGGATACCTGTCACCGACAGATGACATAATTCCAATCGGCGCCTTTGCCATAAAAAAAAAGACATACAAACGTATGCCTTAAAAGCGGATAACGGGAATCGAACCCGCCTCCTCAGCTTGGGAAGCTGATATTCTACCAATGAACTATATCCGCATCGAAAATTATTATAACAGGTTTGATCAAAATTGCAAGTGTTTTTTTCAAAATTGACGAGACAGAAACCGATGGGAGATTAAAGCCCTGAGGCAGCTCCGGCTCTTCCGGAGACGCCTCGGACCTTTAGTCTCCCACGGGAGATGGCTCGGCTGTTATTTTTCGGCTGAGCGAATGTGACATCGATCCGGCAGCCGGTGCAGCACCCGAAGCCGAGCGTCAGGTTATCGAACTGTCGTGCTTCAGATATCCCAATACAGCACCGTCTCCCCTTCCTGCTTCTCTTTCCTTGGCGTCTTCTTGACAAGCTCCGGATTCTTCGTGCTGACCTTGGTATTCGCGTCAACAGATTCGGTAATAAACGTATTACCTGCAATAATCGAGCCTGCCCCGATCACGGTATCCCCGCCAAGAACCGTAGAATTCGAATAAATCGTCACATTATCCTCGATGGTCGGATGCCGCTTCACATTCGCCAGAGCCTGCCCCATCCTCGTAGAAAGCGCGCCAAGAGTAACCCCCTGGTACAGCTTCACGTTCTTCCCGATCGTCGTGGTCTCACCGATAACAACGCCTGTCCCATGATCAATGAAGAAATACTCCCCGATCGTCGCGCCGGGATTAATATCAATTCCGGTACGGCTGTGAGCGTGTTCCGTCATGATCCTTGGAATAAAGGGCACTTTGTCCAGATAAAGGAGATGCGCAAGGCGGTAAACATAGATCGCGTACAGACCCGGATAGGAAAAGATAATCTCCTCCTTGCTCTTGGCGGCAGGATCCCCGTCAAACCCGGCCTGCACATCCTTCAGCAGAAGCTCCTGAACAGAAGGCAAAGCCTCAAAAAAACGGCATGTCACATCGTTTGCATGTTCATCCTCCCGCTCGGGCTCCTGGGAATAATAAAGAAAGGCAATCCGTATTTCTTTTTCCAGACGCCCGAAAAGATCATTCAATCGATAGCCCGCAAAATACTCCGGGAACATCACAGCGGAAGCGTCACTCCCAAAATATCCGGGAAAGACCAGGGCACGCAAATCCTTTATGACTCCTATGACCTCATCTCTGCTGGGCAGGCTCCGCCCGCTCTTAGCCATGAAAAGCTCCTCTTCCTGATAATGCTTCGTCAACGCTTTTACAGTCCGATTGATGACGTCTTTCTTATCCCCCATCTACGGTTCCCCCTTTAGCCATGTTATATCCTTATGACCAACACATAAGACCTTACGGTGATCATTATAGTAAACGAATAAAATGCCTCCATTTTGATTCGTTTACTGAGCCGAATTTACGCCGCTGCAAGCGGCATGATTCCGCTGTAAATTTGTGAGCATACTTTATATTTTTCGACCTGTGCCACAGGTACGTATGCAATGCTCTGCCCGGATAAAACCAGTCAGCGCATCACATATGTATGTTCACCGCACAGGTCGATACTTTTCAGCCTGACTGATGAAAATTTCAAATTCAACGGAAATACTCTACGCCGGATGCAAAAATCTTAATATCCTGTTCCCCATAGATATTGACAGCCACAGAATCACCGCGTCGTTCACAGTGAGCCATCTTACCCAGGATCCGTCCGTCAGGAGAAGTGATTCCTTCTATATTGTAATAGGAACCATTAACATTCCACTCCTCATCCCTGAGAAGCTGCCCTCCTGGGGCGACATAGCGGGTTGCGATCTGTCCGTTTGCCAGCAACTCCCGGATCCAGTCTTCACTTGCAACGAAACGGCCTTCCCCATGGGAAGCCGGGTTACAGTAAACGCCTCCCAATTCCGCTTTCAAAAACCAGGGCGACTTATCTGAAACGACCTTGGTGTAAACCATCTTCGAGATATGTCTGCCGATCGTATTGTACGTCAGGGTCGGGCTGTCAGGCTTCTGGCCGATGATCTTCCCATAGGGAACCAGACCAAGCTTGATCAGCGCCTGAAAACCATTGCAGATGCCCAGAACCAGACCATCACGTTCCTCTGTAAGACGCATGACCGCTTCCTTCAGTTTCTCATTTCTGAAGGCAGTCGCGAAGAATTTCGCTGAACCCTCCGGCTCATCGCCGGCAGAGAATCCGCCGGGGAACATGATCATCTGAGCTTCTTCGATCGCTTTCGTGAATTCATCTACAGAGGAACGGATATCCTCCGCGGAAAGATTGCGGAAGACCTTTACGCAGGGTTCGGCGCCTGCATCCTCAAAAGCCCTCGCACTGTCATATTCACAGTTTGTTCCCGGAAAAACAGGAATGAAAACCTTCGGGCGGATGACTTTATGCCTGTTTACATAAATGCTTTCCGCATGGAAAAGTCCTTCTTCCAATGTCCCGCCCTGGGGAACAATATCCGTAAGCTCATCCGGGAAGGCAGGTTTTTCCTTGGACACCGTGTGGAATACCCGTTCCAGAGGAAGCTTCCAGATTCCGATCGCGTCCAGAAGAGGAATCCTGACATCCGCGTATTTCAGGATCGGCTCCGGCAGGACTTCTCCGATCAGCGTATAGGTAATCGCAAGCCTTCCGACATTCTCACCGGAAACCTCCAGAACAAGATCGCCGAATCCCGGGGCAAAGAAATCCCTCGGATCAAGATTATGCTCGATCTTAACGCCCAAAGCATTTCCAAAAGCCATCAGCGTCACGGCCTTCGCAAGACCCTGGCGGTCAAGAGCATAGGCGGCCGCGATCCTTCCGGCCTTCATATCCTGCATCAGCTTGTCATACTGCTCTTTCAAGGCCGGATAATCCGGCAGGTCATAGGCATCCTTCGGAGCCCGGAACCAGATCAGCTTATCCCCCGGGTTTTTCAGTTCAGGGGTAATCACATCTTCTGTTTTCGCGATATCCACGGCAAAGGATACCAATGTGGGCGGAACATCAAGATCATCAAAGGAACCGCTCATGGAATCCTTTCCGCCTATGGACGGAAGCCCGAATCCAAGCTGAGCCGCATAAGCTCCCAGCAATGCGGATACCGGCCAGCCCCAGCGATGCGGATCATCCGTCATCCTTCCGAAATATTCCTGGAAGGTAAAACGGATCTTATGATAATCACCGCCGCAGGCAAGAATCCTTGCTACGGATTCCGTCACGGCATAGGCTGCTCCATGGAAGGGGCTGTGGCTGGACACGTAAGGATCAAAGCCATAGCTCATCATGGACACCGTATGTGTTTTTCCCTTGAGAACAGGGATCTTAGCCACCATTGCCTGAGTCTGGGTCAGCTGCAGCTTGCCGCCATAGGGCATCAGCACACTGCCCGCTCCGATGGAGCTGTCAAACATTTCCACCAGGCCTTTTTGTGAGCAGGCATTCAGATCTGAGAGCATGGCCAGCCATTTTCCTCTGACATCGGGTACATCCTCCCGTGCCAGCAAAGGATTCCCTTCCCGGGAAGGAATGTCCACATAGACCTCCGTTTCCTGATGGGCACCGTTTGTGTCCAGAAAAGCCCTGGAAAGGTTGACAATTTCTTTCCCTCTCCATACCATGACAAGCCTCGGGTCTTTTGTGACTTTTGCTACCGTGACGGCTTCCAGGTTTTCCTCCGCGGCATAGGCCAGAAACTGTTCCACATTCTCCGGAGCGACAACCACCGCCATGCGCTCCTGAGACTCAGAAATCGCCAGTTCTGTCCCATCCAGGCCGGCGTATTTTTTCGGAACCTTGTCCAGATCGATCCACAGCCCCGGGGCAAGCTCCCCGATTGCCACGGACACGCCGCCGGCTCCAAAGTCGTTGCACTTCTTGATCAGAAGGCTGACCTCCTCCCGGCGGAACATTCTCTGGAGTTTACGCTCTGTAGGCGCATTTCCCTTCTGCACCTCCGCGCCGCAGACATCTATGGAAGCGGTCGTATGTACCTTGGAGGAACCGGTGGCTCCGCCGATCCCGTCGCGTCCGGTCCTGCCGCCCAGCAGGATGATCACATCCTCCGGATCTGATGTCGCCCTTATGACCGCCCGCCTCGGAGCGGCTCCCATTACGGCACCGATTTCCATACGTTTTGCCACATAAGCCGGATGATAAATCTCATGTACATATCCTGTCGCCAGTCCGATCTGATTGCCATAGGAGCTGTAGCCTCTGGCCGCCTCCCTCACCAGCTTCTTCTGCGGCAGCTTTCCTTTTCTGGTGTCCTGCACCGGTACTGTGGGATCAGCGGCCCCGGTTACGCGCATGGCCTGATACACATAGGTCCGTCCGGAAAGAGGATCACGGATCGCGCCGCCCAGGCAGGTTGCCGCACCGCCGAACGGCTCTATTTCCGTGGGATGATTATGCGTTTCATTTTTGAAATTAACGAGCCATTCTTCCGTTACGCCGTCTACATCCACCGGTACCACGATGCTGCAGGCATTGATTTCCTCGGATTCTTCCTGATCCGCCAACTTCCCTTCCGCCTTCAGCTTTTTCATAGCCATCAGGGCAAGATCCATCAGACAGACAGATTTATCTTTTCGACTGCCGTAAATTTCTTTTCTGTCTTTGAGATATTCGTCGTAGGCCTGACGGATCGGAACGAGATAATCGCCCTCTCCAAAGGTGATGTCCTTGATCTCGGTAGAGAAGGTCGTATGTCGGCAGTGATCAGACCAGTAAGTATCCAGCACACGGATCTCCGTCATGGATGGATCCCGTTTCTCTTCCGTCCTGAAATAGGACTGAATGTGACGAAAATCCGCCATCGTCATCGCCAGATTGAAAGAGGCATACAATTCCGACAGCTGAGATTCATCCATTTCCTTAAAACCGGTGACGATCGAAACGTCTGCCGGATTTTCAAACAGCTGCGCAAGCGTCAACGGTTTTTCCGGTTTTGATACTCTGGAATCCACCGGATTCATGCAATATGACCGGATTTGCTGTTTTTCCTCTTCCGTCAGTTCTCCTTCTATCACGTAGGTCGTCGCCGTGCGTATGATAGGCTCTTCGTCTTCCTTCAAAAAGCGCAGGCACTGTACGGCGGAATCCGCTCTCTGGTCAAATTGTCCGGGCAGATATTCCACAGAAAAAACAAAGGCGGCTTCACTGCGGGGAAAAATCTCCAGGTAAAGGTCATCTACTGGCGGTTCCGAAAAAACAGTATGACAGGCAATCTCAAAAATCTCGTCAGACAGATTTTCCACGTCATAGCGAATCAATACGCGGACCTGCCTCACAGAGGTCATCCCCAGATAGCTTTCAATCTCGTGATGAAGCTCCTTCGCCTTCACGGCGTATGGGGCCTTCTTCTCTACATAAACTCTTCTGACATGATCCACTATTCGATCCACTCGTCAATCCTCCTCTTACAATGATCATTGTAAACCTACATACTGTCCGGATGAAGATTCTGCTGCCCGGCAGTGGAGCTGCCGAAGACAAAATCAGTCTCCCCTTTTTTACTCATTAACCGAAACGCTTGCCGCTCTTCTGAATGTATAAGGAATGAGCGCGCTCAACTCAGCTTCCCATCCAAAACGGCGGTTTGCTGCGTTCACGGGTTTACTTTTCACCTTACGGAAGCACCGCTGCCGCCTGCTCCAGATACTCATTATTTACATCCGCAAAGCTTCCGTCCTCTACCATACGGGCGATTTCCGGATCAATCGGAATCCTTCCTACGACGGGAACGGAGAGATCTGCCGCGATGTCATCGATATGGCTCTCGCCAAATACCATAATAGGCTTTCCGCAGTCCGGGCATCGGACGTAGCTGTAGTTTTCCACAATGCCCAGTACCGGGATATTCATCATCTGAGCCATATTATAGGCTTTCGTTACAATCATCCTCACCAGATCCTGAGGTGAGGTCACGATAAAGATTCCATCAATCGGCAAGGACTGGAACGCGGTAAGCGGAACATCTCCCGTTCCCGGAGGCATATCGATAAACAGATAATCCAGCTCTCCCCAGATTACGTCCGTCCAGAATTGTTTAACCATATTGGCGAGAATGGGGCCTCTCCAGATCACGGGAGTCTCCTGTGTAGGCAGCAGAAGATTAACGGAAATGACCTTAATCCCGTTTGCCGTCTCGCGGGGAAGGATATTCTCCCCGTCCCCCATGGCAGCTCCTGTCAGCCCGTACATTCTCGGAATCGAAGGACCTGTAATATCAGCATCCAGGATACCGACCCGAAATCCTTTTTTTGCCATAAGATTAGCAAGAGAAGCTGTAACAAGGGATTTCCCCACGCCGCCTTTTCCGCTGGCTACTGCAATGACATGGTTAATTTCAGACTTCGCATTTACCGGTTCCAAAAAACTGTTTTTTTCGGATTGTCTGGACGGACAGCCTTCACAACTGGATTTGTCGCATCCCGACGCGTTGCATTCCTTTGCCATAATTTCCTCTTTCTCATATTTCCTGCAAAGGATCCGGTCTGATATCCCGGATCCTTCTGTCACGAAAAATGTAACTGATATTGTTCGTAATACCCATTATCTACCAGAATCTGGTAATTATCCGCATCTATGATCTGTGCCGGACATGTCACGGTACTGATCAGCTTTGTGCCATTGTCAAATTGCTGATAATCGCTAACTTCTATTTCTTCATCCGCCAGATAAGAAACAGCAAGCTTCGCCAAAGCCTGTGCCAAAGCTCTTTCATCTTCAAATACGGTAAATGCCACCGATTGGTCATACAGCATCTGAATCGTATCAACAGATACACCCAGGGTAATGATTTCCGGCCAGTCTGTCTGTGTTGTCCCGGTAACAATTGCCTGGGCGTCAGAAAGGATATCCGTAATAGACCTGGAAAAATCTGCCGTCACGATATCCTGAGGATTCATACCGTCTTTTTCTGCTGCCAACGGCTCTTTCAGAGAGTCAGGGGACATCGAAGTCTCTTTTGCGCCTTCCTCCTCGGAAGATATCTCCGTTTCCGTTTCAGATGAAAGAACATCACCTGTTGTGTTCTCGAATACTTCTTCGGGATTTAACCCATCCATTGTTTCACCGGAAAGAGTTCTCTCAGTTTTTATTCTGAAAGAATATCCGCTGTTTTCACAATAACTCACTGCGATTTTAGCATAGTCATCCGATGAAGTGAAAATGATATCGGGAATTTCACCTTCCTGGTAAAAATCTTCGATCCTCGTCTTAAATAATTCGGCTGCTGAAAAGGAATCCTCGGTATCCATACAGATTTCTTCATATGAAATCTTTCCCGAAGGACAGATCAGACGGCCGGTTTCGAAATATGGCGAGAGTCCTTCCATCATACCGTTGAATAAAAAAAGCCCCGTGCCCGACGGTGGACCTTCCATAAAAAACTCAATGGTTTTCGCCTCGATGTCATTTTCTTCAATCTCAGTATCCAATTCGTTTCTCAGAACAATTTCAGAGGCGATCTGATGTCCGATCTGCCTCATGTCAAATGTCACAAAATACTTTAATCTGTCCGTATACATAACCAGCTTCTGATAAGCAATGACCGGAGGCAATGAGGAAAACTGTTCTTTTGCCAGCACTTCCCCGAACGTATCCTTTTCAACCGCGTCAACAAGAATAAGGTCTACGTCTTCCTCCTGGGAAAACATACTCAGCTGCGCCTCCTGACGAAGAGGATCACCCTTTGCGTATCTTGTCACAAGATTGAAACCGGCATCCGTGAGAATGCGGCGAAGTTCACCATCCTGCCGACGGTATTTTTCATCCTGGGAGTCAGACGGAAACAGAAGACCAACGGTACCTTTCACTTTGGCAACCTCTTCCGGTACCGGTTCTTCTGCCTGTCCCTGTCCCTCCCGCTCTGTCACATCGCTTTCTTTTGCCGCTTTTGTCGCCTCATTTTTCCGACAGCCGGACAGGGATGTCAGGCTCAGCAATAATGCAGGAATAACAAAAGCCGCTCTCCTCATAAGTTTTGTCATGGTCATGAATGCGAATCCCCACTTACCATCATCAGATAAAAAAGTTCTCTTTCATACTTTATAATCTCTGGCAATTTCTTTCAGATACTCCCGATATGCCTGAGCCACTTTTTTCGGCTTCAGCAAACGGACCGCTTTTCCCATGGCAGTCAGCCAGCCATAAAAGAAAGACGTTTCAGCCACCTCACCTGTCACAAGAAATGTGCCGTCCGTCTTATCTTTATACTCAGCGCTTTCGCCGAAGTATTGTCTTACCAAGGGTAAAGCTTCCTCGGTGCAGGATAGTCTGATCTGACGAAGCTGACCGGAGGCCTGACCATCTCCCCCGGTCCATAAATCTGACCAGGTTCCTGCGCAAGCCGGCGGCGTATCTTCCTCTGACGGATTCGAAGTATCAAGGACTGTCTCGACAGTATCGATCCCAGGGGCATTGTCCTTGTCTGTTTCCTCTTCCGACGATGTTGTCATCTCTCCCGCATTCTTAAAAGTATCTATCACAGAAGCATCCTTATAAGCTCCTGCCAAAAAATATCCGCCGGGCTTTCCCCGACGATATTGTATATTCATTCCGAACGAGCGCAGAACATCCAGATCATCGTAGATACTCTTACGCTCGGCACTAATCCCTCTATCCTGAAGATATGTCAATATCTCCTGCATAGAAATGATGCGATCCTCCCCAGTATCGCACAGCAAATGTTCGAGATACAATACCTTGCCCTTCTGATTGTTCGACTTCGCCATTCTTTGCCCCTTATTCAGTTAAACCCTTTTTCTTTGTTCCTCCGAAAATATCCTGATGCAGCCGTCAGTCTCTTTGTCGTAATATGGACTATGCGGAACCAATGCGGAATGGGTGGGATTCTCTTCATAAGACACATATGAAACATAAGGACGGACGCGAAAGATGCGTTTCTTATACAGATGACGCAAAAAAACCACAAACTGAATATATCGAGCCGATCTAAGGGATGAACGGATAAAAATGATTCCGGGATGAAAAGAGAGGTGTCAAAAGCCACCTGCCTTCGACACCTCTCAACCTGAGCGTGTTAAGCCGGTTCAAACTCATCCTTGCCCACGCCGCAGATCGGACAGACCCAATCATCGGGAAGGTCTTCGAACGCTGTCCCCGGCGCAATGCCGTTATCGGGATCGCCAACCTCAGGGTCATATTCATAACCACAGGGACCACATACATATTTCTGCATAACAGCAACCTCCTTTTCCTTTCATAAGATGTGACCAGATACCACCTGACATAAAACAACAATTCCGGTTTGTTTATACCGTGGCATATGCGGAAATACGATCTTACCGTGCCGGAAAGAAAGTACTCCCGGTGCATCCGAAGCAGCGAAAATTTTCGTATGCTCTTTGGATAGATTTATTATAACGTGTGCTTTCTGTGATTGCAAGGCAAAATTGTAGGTGCAATCAAATTGTAAAAAGTATGAAAAGTTAAAAAATAAAAAGAATGTCTCCGTCCCGACAATGAGAAATCATGTCTGAACAGAGACATTCTTTATTAAAGTTTCATCTATTGATTATACAAGTTCAATCAATACTTCCATAGCGGCGTCGCCTTTACGCGGTCCGATCTTTACGATACGGGTATAACCGCCGTTACGGTTTACATACTTCGGAGCGACATCTTCAAACATCTTTTTGACCATGTCAACGTCTTTGGTATTTTTCTTTTTGCCGGCGTTCTTTGCAGGTACTTCCTTAACCGGATAGAATACCTTCAGCATCTGGCGGCGGGCATGCAGTCTGGACGGAGCGTCCTTTGTAACGGTTTTCTGAACTTCGTCATAAACTGTTTTCTTCTTTCCGTCAACGACTTCCTTTACACGCTTGCCGGAAGCATCCTTACGCGCGACCTTTGCGGTTACGGTAACTTTCTCGAAGTTATCCTTTTCACGGACAGCCATGGCGATCAGACCCTCAGCGATCTTGCGGATTTCCTTCGCTCTCGCTTCGGTGGTCACGATCTTTCCATGATAAAGAAGCTGTGTAACCTGGTTTCTTAAAAGTGCTTTTCTCTGTGAAGATGTTTTTCCTAATTTTCTGTAATTTGCCATAATCTTATCCTCCATCTGTGGAACAGCCTGACACGCTGCTTCGGTCTTACTGTCAGGCTGTTACGGCATCCACTGTATTAATTTTCCTCAGAAGGCGTGAGGGCAAGACCCAGCTCTTTCAGCTTGGCCAGAACTTCCTCTAAGGACTTTTTGCCCAGATTCCTGACCTTCATCATATCGTCTTCGGTCTTGCTGCAAAGCTCCTCAACGGTATTGATGCCGGCCCGTTTCAGGCAATTATACGAACGCACGGACAACTCCAGTTCATCAATGCTCATTTCCAGCACTTTTTCTTTTTCGTTATCATGCTTTTCGATCATGATCTCAGCCTGCTTCGCGTTTTCGGAAAGATCTATAAAAAGGCTCAAGTGCTCACTTAATACCTTTGCCGCCAGGCTTACCGCTTCATCCGGATCCAGAGTGCCGTTCGTATATACGTCAAGCGTAAGCTTATCGTAATCCGTCACCTGTCCGACACGGGTATTTTCCACGATCATATTTACACGTTCTACCGGTGTATAAATCGCGTCTACGGCGATCACTCCGATGGCCAGTTCTTCGAACTGACGTATCTTATCGGCGCTGACATATCCGCGTCCGTTTGTGATCGTGATCTCCATCGAAAGCTTGCAGTCATTTCCGCCGTTTAAGGTAGCGATGACCTGCTCCGGATTCATGATCTCGATGTCTGAATCAGCGCTGCCATGGATATCGGCACCCGTGACCGTACCAATTCCTTCCGCATCGATATATACTGTTTTCGGCGCATCATCAGAGCTGTTGTTCTTGATGGCGAGTCCCTTCAGATTCATGATAATCTGGGTCACGTCTTCCTTTACTCCGGGAATAGAGCTGAACTCATGAAGCACGCCGTCAATTTTTACCTGACTTACTGCTGTGCCCGGAAGTGAGGAGAGCATAATCCTGCGCAGAGAATTGCCCAGAGTCGTGCCGTATCCTCTTTCCAGCGGCTCAACTACAAACCGTCCAAACTTTCTATCTTCAGATATCTCGGTTATTTCAATCTTCGGCTTGTTGAAATCAAACACTCTACTAATCCCTCCTTATCAGGGTGACTTTTGCGAGGGTTTTGATCACCCCTCCGGCAAGCCAAAGTGCCTTGCCAAAGGGACTTTGGACGATTACTTAGAATAGAGCTCGACGATAAGCATCTCATTGACCGGAACGTCAATTTCCTCTCTGGTCGGAAGCTCTTTGACAAGGCCCCTCAGATTTTCCTGATCGGAATCAAGCCAGCCCGGAACAATACGTCCGCCTGTCGCGTCAAGGACAAGCTTAAAGTGATTGCTGCCCTTCGCTTTTTCTTTGATCTCGATCGTGTCGCCGGCCTTCACATGAGCGGAAGGAATGTTGACACATTTGCCGTTCACAAGCACCTGTCTGTGATCGACGATCTGACGGGCTTCCATCCTCGTGCGCGCAAAGCCGAGACGGAAAATGACATTGTCAAGCCTGGTTTCAAGCATAACCATAAGGTTCTCACCTGTCTGACCGGGCATTCTGTCTGCTTTTTTGTAATAGTTGCGGAAAGGTTTTTCCAGAACGCCATAGATAAACTTGGCTTTCTGTTTTTCTCTCAGCTGCATACCGTAATCGGATACCTTACGGTTCGCGCGTTTCAGCTGTCTCTTGGAGCTTTTATCAATACCGAGGTAGAGCGGATCCAGGCCTAAAGACCTGCATCTTTTTAATACCGGTGTTCTATTTACTGCCATAGTTCATTCATCCTCCCTTAGATCGAACGATATCTTATCAGACTCTCCTGCGCTTCGGCGGGCGGCAGCCATTGTGCGGAACAGGTGTCACGTCACGGATTGAGGTGACCTCCAGGCCGCAGGCCTGCAGTGCGCGGATCGCTGCTTCACGTCCGCTGCCGGGTCCCTTTACCATAACATCAACGGTTTTGAGCCCATGGATCAGGGCTGCCTTTGTTGCTGTCTCCGCTGCCATCTGTGCTGCATAAGGGGTAGATTTCCTTGAACCTCTGAATCCAAGACCGCCGGCACTTGCCCAAGAGAGGGCATTTCCCTCATTGTCCGTCAGGGTGACGATGGTATTATTAAAGGAGGACTGAATATGTGCCTGTCCGTGTTCAACGTTTTTCTTGACACGACGTTTCGTATTTGTTCTTCTCGTTGTCTTTGCCATTTTAAAACTAACCTACACTTTCCTTATCGAAATGTTTCTCGAAATATATCTGTCTTTTGCCGCAGCGTTGAATTTACGCTGCTGTCCCGGGGACTGCCGCATGAATAAACGGATCAGCTCCCACGGTCATCCTAAGCCGCCAGATCGGCGAGTCTTTATTTCTTCTTATTTGCGACTGTCCTCTTCGGACCCTTACGGGTACGGGCGTTATTCTTTGTGTTCTGTCCGCGGACAGGCAAACCTCTACGGTGACGGATGCCACGATAGCAGCCGATCTCCATCAGGGTCTTGATATTCATGGAAACTTCACGGCGAAGGTCGCCCTCTACTACCATTGTTTCCTCGATAACTGTTGAGATTCTCTTTACTTCTTCATCTGTAAGATCTCTGACGCGGGTATTCGGATCGACATTTGCAGCCGCAAGGATCTTGTTTGAGCTTGATCTGCCAATGCCAAAAATATAGGTGAGTCCGATCTCGACTCTCTTCTCTCTTGGTAAGTCAATACCAGCAATACGTGCCATGTACTGTATCCTCCGTCTAAATAATCTCCGGAACGCTTTCGAAACGTACATCACTTGCGGCAGCGCAAGGTGAAATGGGATGCATCTTTTTCGAAGCCTTCCTTTTTTCCTAATTGAGGTGTCTCGGTATACACCCAGCCGGAATTTCTTCCGACCTTTCCGGAACATCAGGATCCTGACGCGGATTCTATACTGCTGATCCGTCGTCTCTCCTATAGCGGCCGTATGACTCCGGCCGGCACTGCCTCATGAAGTGGGTCTTCCGCTCCATTGTTCCGGTATTAGGCAATACATGCTTTCAGCCGCTTTTTCCAGGTAAATCAGCCCTGGCGCTGTTTGTGCTTCGGATTTTCACAGATAATCCTGATCGCACCTTTTCTCTTGATGACCTTGCATTTTTCGCAGATCGGTTTTACAGATGATCGAACCTTCATGAGAGTACCTCCTTATGTCCGAGTGAAACGTACCTCATCTTTTCCGCCCCTATGTCCGGGCAAAAAGGAATGCAGGCGGGTTGCTGGGCGCACTTTCACACCAAAAATGCAGACCAAATGTTACTATAACACGTTGGTCTGCAGATTGCAAGTACTTTTTTTCTTTTTTCTCATTTAATTTGCGTTACATTATAGGCCGGTTTTTCTGCGATAACTATAGGGAATTTCAGATTAAAATAATTATTCTCACTGCCAGCTCGGCTCACATCTTTAATCAGGCGGACGGATCGATGTCACAATGAGCGATGCATTCGAAAATTAATTGACGAGACTGAAACCGATGGGAGACTTGAGGTCTGAGGTGGCTCCGGTGCTTTTCCGGAGACATTTCAGACCTTTAATCTCCCACGGGAGATGGCTCGGCTGTTATTTTTCGGTTGAGCGAATGTGACATCCATCCGGGAGCCTGTGCAAACCCTGAAGCCGAGCGTCAAGTTACCGATTAAACACCTGAATTGTTATTACATCTGCACCAGGCGGCCGCATATCCCTCCAGCTCAAGCATACCGAAACTATAAGGAAGCTTCTCCCCTCCTGCATCTCTTACCACAATCTGCTCTCCTCTGCAGTCTATGCAGAATCCTGAGAATTCCTCCGACAACCCCTTCCCGGTAACCTTCACATAGCTTTCCTTAAGAGTCCACAGCCGGTAGAATTCTCTTTTCTGCTCTTCCTTGTCCTGAAACATCTGCAGATAACGCAGTTCATCCGGATGATAAAAATGTTCCGCGATGTTCATATTATCTTTACCGATGATTTCGATATCGCACCCTATCTCCTGATCGGAAATTCCTAGCATAGCCATCTTTCCGGAGTGTGAAGCATTAAAGAAAAGAGAAGGCGCATTGGCAAAGTAGGGTTTTTCATTGGGCCCCAGGCGGTATTCCATCTGGTTTTCGTGCATGCCCCGCCGGGAAAGCGCTTCTTCCATGAGAATACCTGCTCCCAGGCTTAATATCCTAGAAGAAGAAAACCTGAACGCCAGCACCTTTTTCCTCCTGTAGGCGGAAACCTGCTCCAGGGCTTTGTCAAAGATCGTCCGGTCTTCCAGAATGCCGACATCCATGACGTAAATGTCCGGCTCGCGATGAAGCAGCCTGATTGTTTCTTTCGGAATACACATCACAGAGCCTTTTTAATTGCGGCAAGGAATTCGGGAAAATCCTCGTAGGCTTCCAGATCCGGATTATCCGCCTTGATCTGATCAGTGCTCTTAAACAAAAATCCCTTTTTTCCGGCACGGATCATGCCCAGATCATTATAACTGTCGCCGGCCGCGATGGTTTCAAAGCCTACGGACTGCAGTGCTTTGACGGTGCTGAGCTTGGAATTGGCGATGCGCATTTTATAGCCGGTAATTTCACCGTTCGGGGCAACGATCAGTTCATTGCAGAACAGCGTCGGATAACCGAGCTTTTTCATCAAGGGACCGGCAAATTGTGTAAAGGTATCGCTGAGGATAAGTACCTGCGTGATACTGCGCAGCTCGTCAAGAAATTCCTTCGCTCCCGGGAGAGGGTCGATTTTCGCGATGGTTTCCTGTATCTCTTTCAATCCCAACGAATGCTCTTTTAAGATTCCCAGCCGCCATTTCATCAGCTTATCATAGTCAGGCTCATCCCTCGTTGTACGCTTCAGCTCAGGAATCCCGCTTTCTTTCGAGAAGGCGATCCAGATTTCCGGAACAAGGACCCCTTCCAGGTCCAGGCAGACTATATTCATTCTTTTCCCCTTTCCAGAAGACCTCTCATGCAATACCGGTTACTTTATAATCCTTGTCCTCCACTGCTTTCGTAAGGACCGCATCGTCTACTTCTCCCGAGAGTGTTACGACAGCGGTACCGGCTTCATGGCTTACCACGGCTTCCTGTACCTGGTCAATGGCTTCCAGAGCTTTTTTTACGGTTGCTTCGCAGTGAGGGCACATCATACCTTCAATCTTCAGTGTCTTGTTCATGATTTCTCCTTTCCTTTCTGATAATCCTTCCGTTGTTTTTTCTTCCGCGCCGCCCAGAAGCTTCTTTCCCCCCTCAGGCACAAGCGCGTTTTTCCGTTTTCTGTCCCCGGATGAATCATAAATATCCGTAAGATTCAGTCTCAGGGCGTTGGTTACCACGCAAAAGCTTGACAGGCTCATTGCCGCCGCGCCAAGCATGGGATTCATCGTAAGGCCGAAAAGATTTACATAAGCGCCGGCCGCGGCAGGAATTAGCAGGGTATTATAAATCAAGGCCCAGAACAGATTTTCCAGTATATTTTTGTATGTACGCCGGCTCAGACGTATGGCAGCCGGCACATCAGCCAATGTGCTTTTCATCAAGACCACATCGGCGGCGTCAATCGCAACGTCTGTGCCTGCTCCGATGGCTATCCCGATATCCGCCCTGGTCAGCGCCGGCGCGTCGTTAATGCCGTCTCCTACCATGGCGACCTTGCCATACTCAGCCAGGCGCCGGATCACATTTTCTTTTCCGTCCGGCAGAACGCCAGCCACTACCTCATCCACTCCTGCGGTTTTACCGATCGCTCCGGCAGTACGGGCATTGTCGCCGGTCAGCATCACGACATAAATCCCCATCTGCCGCAATTCGCTGATCGCCTGGGCGGAATCCTCCTTGATCTGATCCGCCACAGCGATGACGCCAAGGAATCTTTCTTCCTTTGCAAAAAGCAGAGGCGTCTTTCCTTCCTCGGAAAGCCGCGCGATTACCGCTTTCTCCTTTTGGGGAATTCTGATTATGCCTGAAAGAAACGCTTCGCTTCCCCCGTATACGCTCTGTCCGTCCAGTTTTGCCTGTAACCCGTTTCCGACCAGAGCCATAAACTCGTCTGCCTCAGGTCCGGACTGCCCTCTTTCCCCGGCATAGCGAAGAACGGATTTCGCCAGGGGATGCTCGCTTTTTTTCTCCAAGGCAAAGGCAACTGTGAGAAGCTCTTCTTCACTGCTTGTTTCGGCAGGAATCAGTTCCGTTACCTCCGGCTCTCCTTTTGTGATCGTACCCGTCTTATCCAGCGCGATGATCTGTACATTTCCCGCTTCCTGCAAGGCTTCCGCATTTTTAAACAGAATTCCGTTTCTGGCTCCGACTCCGTTTCCTACCATAATTGCCACCGGCGTGGCAAGGCCGAGGGCACATGGGCAGCTGACCACCAGCACACAGATCCCGCGGGCAAGGGCAAAGCCTGCCGGTCGGCCTGCCAGAAGCCAGATGACCGTGGTAATCAGCGCGATCAGGATGACTGCCGGAACAAAGACTCCGGATATACGATCCGCCAGCTTTGCCACCGGAGCTTTTGTCGCAGCCGCGTCAGAAACCATCGCGATAATCTGGGACAAGGTCGTGTCTTCGCCTACTCTTGTGGCTTCGCATTTCAGAAAGCCTGACTGATTTAAGGTAGCGGAGGATACCGCGTCACCGGGCGCTTTGTCCACGGGAATGCTTTCACCGGTCAGGGCGGCTTCGTTTACCGCGCTGCAGCCCTCGATCACCACTCCGTCCACAGGGATATTTTCACCCGGGCGGACAAAGAAAATGTCTCCTTTTTCAACCTCATCAATGGAAACCGTTACTTCCATGCCATCCCGTTCGACCGCCGCTGTTTTCGGAGCAAGCTTCATAAGGCTTTTTAAGGCATTTGTCGTCTTTCCTTTGGAATAGGCCTCCAGCATTTTCCCTACCGTGATCAGGGTCAGTATCATCGCAGCGGATTCGAAGTAAAATTCCATCATGTACCGCATGACGGCAGCCATGTCATGATCCGCCTGCGCCCTTGTCATGGCAAACAGCATTATCGTCGAATACACGAAGGCGGCAGCTGACCCAAGCGCAATCAATGTGTCCATATTGGGGGCGGCATGAAAAAGGCTCCGGAATCCACTGGTGAAAAATTTCTGATTGATCACCATGACGATCGCTGCCAGAATAAGCTCTGCCAGGCCGACCGCCACATGATTATCATCAAAGAAGGCCGGCAAGGGCAGGCCGAGCATCATATGTCCCATGGAAAAATACATCAGAATCAGAAGGAATCCAAGAGAAGTAAAGAGTCTGCGGCGCAGAACCGGTGTCTCATGATCCTTTAACGCCTCCTCCTGCTCGGCGATCCTTGCGGCAGCCCCGGCATTTTTTCCGGATTCTCCTTTTTGTTTTGCCCCATAACCGGCTTCCGTGACTGCCCGTATGATATCTGCCGGAGAGGCGGTGCCTTCAACTCCCATTGAGTTTGTCAGAAGGCTCACCGAGCAGCTTTCCACTCCCGGTACTTTTGATACGGCTTTTTCTACCCGTGCCTGGCATGCCGCGCAGCTCATGCCTGTCACTGTATATTGATCCATTTTGAATCAATCCTTTCTGTTTTATTTTCAGGATCGTACCCAATGCTTTTAAAATAAGGCTATAGCCAAATATATCCTATAACTGTAGCGCCCCCTGAAGTAGGGTGCTTTTTATAATGTATAGACAATTCACGAGCAAAAATTAATATATATGTAACCAAAATATAACAAAGTCGAAATAAATACCTCTTGACAGAATTGTCAAAAAATGGTGCGCCGGTCGAAAATAGACTGACAATTAAGGAGGTATTTATTATGTGTCTT
Source organism: Blautia sp. (assembly GCA_017475035.1). Lineage (GTDB taxonomy): Bacteria > Bacillota > Clostridia > Lachnospirales > Lachnospiraceae > Blautia_A. The sequence continues at coordinate 4,581 of JAFVGK010000001.1, read as the reverse complement.
GGTGGTTTCGGCTGGCAGGTAGTTAAAAAAATCCGCGAAATTCTTGATGATACTATTACCGATTTCGTTTTAAACCATAGAGAGGTTTACTGCAATAAACCTGATACGGATTTTACTCGGAATCGTGTTTTTACCCCTCAAACTATTATAAGTACGCTTTTTCAATTTGAATCAAGAAATACAGAATCTGAATTGATTAACATTTTTGACTCTTCATATCATGTTGGAAACATAAATGCAGCTCTCCTTATGCAACGGGCTAAAATCAAAAATGGCGCTTTTCAATATCTGTTTCATTCTTTCACTGATAACGTCTTAAATAGCGGCTTGATCAAGACAGAAACTCCATATGGTTACCCTGGCGATGTTTTTTTAGCTGATGGTTCTGGTGTTAACATTGCCAGGAACGAAAAAGATCCTTCTACTTTTGTTTCTCAAAAAGGTAAGAAGGGGTATAACCAATTCCATTTAAATGCTCTATATGATTTCAGATCACATGCATTTGTTGATTCTCTTGTTCAGGGTATCCATAAAAAAGAAGAGCGTCAGGCCCTTGTTATGATGATATCCAGGATGGATCCTGACAAAATAGCACTTATCATCGCTGACAGGGGATATGAAGGTTATAATGTTTTCGCCACATGCATAGAACACAACAAGCATTTCATTATTCGCCTTAAGGATTTATACAGCAATGGTATTCTATCTTCTCATGTGCACAATCTACCTGACGGTGAGTTTGATTTATATATCTCAACAATCCTTACCAGAAAACGATCTTTAAAAACTGACAGGACCAAAGATATATATACCGTAATATCACCAAATACTACATTTGATTTCTTTGATGAAAATGGAGAATACCCGATATGCTTTCGCATTGTCCGTTTCAAGTTACCTAACGGCGAATATGAGACAGTAGCAACAAATCTTGATAGAGTACAGTACGATGCTGATACAATCAAGGAACTGTATAATGAGCGCTGGAATTGCGAAACCGCCTTTGCAAAATTAAAATATACATTAGGTTTGGTGAATTTTCACAGCCGCAAAATGAAATATATTGAACAGGAACTTTTTGTAAAACTAACCTTGTTCAATTTTATTTCATTTGTGATGGACGCAGTACGTCAGGAACAAGAGGAACTGTATGGAGATTTCTACAGTTCTTCACAAGACGAAATACAGGATGATCGCATTGAAATAGACAATGATGAAGAGAAAGTATATCGTGTAGATCTTTCCTTCTCTCAGGCTATGACAACATGCAGACGTCTTTTAAAAAAGGACTGGCTTCAGAAACTTGAAGATGTGATTAAAACAATCAGGGCCCACATCTACAAGATCAAGTTAAACAGAACCTTTGCTCGAAATGTGAAGCCCCAATCATGGAAGCCGTTTAATCACAGACCAAGTTAAACGACTCATACAATAAAATACATTATTTTTCGGACATTTGCAATGTTCTTTTTTGGTATGCCCCAAAATAATCTATTGTATGACAATTTACTTTTTTGTCCGATAAATTGTAGTGTGCTGTCACTTATGAGCACATTTAATCCTTTTGTAACAAGTTCAGGATCCTTAAACTTTCTGACCAATAATTGTATTTACCTTACCAATTATTCATCCGATTATGCTAATTTAAAAGCATTGGTGTTGTATCTGGATGAGTATCTGGAGTATTCAGGAAAAACTCTGGAAGATATCCGGTTATCATTTCGCTGCGGAGGAAAAACGTTTGAAGGTATTCAGATTCACTCTGACTTGCCTATTATCCTTGGAAGCGGATATCTGGCCGGATCAGAGCACCTGAAGGTAACAGGTGAAGGAGAGACGAACGATGAGTTAACTGTGGATATCATCGAACAGATGACTTATTTACCGGGATTTTTGCGGGCAGATGCTGAAACCGGAGAAACCTATGAATTTAACGAGGGAGATTGTACGGTCTCAGATTTGACCGGAAGAGAGATTTTTCTGCCTGCCATAAAAGTGGAAAATACCACAGATGAAGATGTGAACATCTTGGTGGCAGCTACAGTGAATGGGCACCATACGGAATGGGACTGGATAACGGTCGAGGCCGATGATTACCATATTCTCTATATCGATGACGATCTTGTATTGACAGAAAAGTTCGATATGACTTTCTATGTGAACGGCAGAATGGTTTTATCGGAAACCCTTGCTCTTTTGGACATTTACAAAGTGGGTTTTTGGAGAAAGACCGGCGACTACGATTCGGATGGAGATTATTTGGATCGGGATTGTTATTCTGAGGATTTACAGGAAGGAGAAATTTACATTCCAACGATGCGGCTCAGAAACTCTTCCATCAGTGATGTGACGGTAAATGTCAGCTGTGTGATCAATGGAGAAGACTTCACCTGGGAGGAAACCACTGTGCCGCCTGGGTGCAATTGGTTCTTCTATTGTGAGGAAAGAAACTTTGAAAACCCAGGAACCTACGATATTACCTTTTTCATAGATGGAGAGCAGGTTTGCCACATGGTTCAGGTGATCAGAAAAAAAACGACGCACCATCCGTTGTGGCCGGATCCTGAAAATGATTTATCTTCCGTGACGGGTGAGCCTGACGATCAAATGGAAAATCTCAATTCCCAGGAGGAGCCCGGAATCTCTGATCTGTTGTGTCTGAAAGCTAAGGATTTTGTCGAATGGTACAACGAGCGCCTGCAGGAAGCTGTTTTTGAAACCTGGCCTGACAGAAGCCAGGAAGAATGCAAAAGGATCATCTCACATTTAAAGGCAGAGTACGCGGAAACAAAAGGATCTGTCCTCTATTTCGACAATGAAGACTTGTCAGTTGAGATGATCTGGCGTTTTGTCAACGAGAATGCTTTGATTGATCATGAGGCAAACCAGATGATCTTGTCTATGTCGGTCAGCCTTTCTAAGGAAGAGCAAAACCTGTTGAAATCAATTTTGGCAGAAGCTGTTTCCGAGCAAAGACCGCAGACTATGCCAGAGCTTCTGGAGTGGATGCGGGGGAATGAATATACTGTTGAGAGACGGAATATTTTAAAATACGATATGACATGCCTGAATACCCGGGATTACAGCCAATATCTTCTGATGAGCAGGAAAACGGTAAGTGACGCACTTGTAAATTTTGAAGAAAACTGGTATCGCCGTTACACAAACTCTGTCTGGAATGGCGGTCAAAAAGATTTTGTGTGGACATTACATTTGACGACAGGTGGTTTTAGTCTGGATGCCCCTGATAAAACATATCTGAAATCCTGTACGTTCGGCAAGACCCAGTATTTTCCCTGCGCTGACGGCAAGAGTATTCTTTATATTGCGGAGGAAGACCAAATTTCGGCCTTGCAGATGATTCCGGGAGAGAGTCTCCAGTTAAAACTCACCACAGGAGAGGAAAACTATCTTCTGAGACTCAATTGGCGAATCAAATGAGGACTCTGAACAGCAGATGTCCTGAATTAATAGTTTCCCACATTTTTGCACTATAAAGCCTCAGACAGGAATTGGTCATGGCTTAAAGCAATACCAGTCCGATCCAAAGAGAAAATGAAATAGAAAGGAGAAGAATCCAAATGAACAAAAAGATTTGTTATTCTATTTTCGCGATCCTTTTTTGCCTGGTTATTTTTCACAATTCGGCTTATGCCGCAACTCTTGCAAAGCCAAAATTAGGCAAGGTTACTTCTGCCAGCTATAATTCCTTAAAGGTGACTTGGGAGAAGGTGAAAGGGGCAAACGGCTATGTAATCTACAGGAAAACCGGATCGGGTTCCTATAAGAAAATCGCTAAAGTAACGAAAAACACCACAACGACGTATACCGATAAAAGCCTGAAATGCGGCACCATATATACCTATTCCGTAGCCGCGTATAAGACACAAGACGGCCGTACCACTACAGGAGCTTATAATAAAACAGGAATAAAAGGAAAACCGGTTCCCGCGAAACCGACATCCCTGAAAGCCAGTATTACCAGCTCGTCAATAAAACTGACCTGGAAAAAGGTTGCAGGGGCATCCGGCTATATAATCTTGAAAAGCACTAATAATGGAACCAGCTTTACGGCGATAAAAACTCAATCTGGAAATACTAACACGACTTATACGGACTATTCTATTAAAATGAATAAAAAATACATCTACAAGGTGAAAGCGTATCGTACCGTTAATTCGAAGAAAATTAAGGGAAAGGTATCGGCAGCCATATCAGGAACCGTGACCGGAAATTCCAACACTGTAACCACGTCTTATACGGATTTTGGTAAAGCCACCACTCCCTTAATAACTTCCGCTACAATCCCCGGCAGCATAGCCGCTGCGGAAGCAGATGAATTTTTGTCCTGCAGGATCATAGTCAAGGGAAAGACATCCGGGATTACTTTTGACCAATATAATCCTAAGACAGTTGTGGAAGGTCCTGATAACTATTATGTAGTGTCTGCTGAAAAATTTAAAATCAAGAAAATAACGCTTTTGCACAGCAAAGCGCGAAAGTGCCATTCTGTTCCATGACTTGCTTCTTATCAATTCTACTCCGCAAAGATGGAAATTGTAAGAAATTAAAATCTGGTTT
>JAFVGK010000134.1 GCA_017475035.1 Blautia sp. | reverse complement strand
TTTAGTGTGAAGTGCAAAGCAATTTTACATTAAAGACCCTATTTAAAGGATTTTCAAAGAAATTGCCTTGCAGAAGTATCCTATAAAAATCGCTACTTTATGCGATGACAAGCGGAGTCTTGATTTTTTCAGCAGACACTACATAGATCTGGTTTGGGAGGTAATGCGAAATGAAGAAAATATGGCTGGTTATGATTGGTCTTTTCGTGATGGGCAGTACCGTTTTTGCGGCGGAAACGGAGACGATGGAGCAAAAGGAAGGAGATCATTCGGACATTCTGATCGCCTATGTGTCCAGAGCCGGTGAAAACTATAATGTCGGCGTTAAGGATCCGGATTCGGAGAGCTCTGCATATGCCGGCTACATCGAAAAGGGAAACACTCAGATTGTGGCAGAGTATATTGCGGAGATGACCGGAGGGGATCTTTATGCCATAACAACGGAGGAACCATATCCGGAAGATTATCAGTCTATGCTGGTCCGGGCTCAGGAAGAATTGGATCAGGATGCCAGACCGCTCCTTGCGGGGGAACTGCCGGAGCTTGATGGCTATCAGACGATTTTTATCGGGTATCCGATCTGGCATGGTTCCATTCCCCGACCAGTTCTTACATTCCTCGACAACTATGAGTTTGACGGAAAGACGATAATACCCTTCAATACACACGAAGGAAGCGGGCAGAGCGGAACAGTTGAGGAAATCAGGTCGGAAGTCAGTGATGCCTCAGTAGAGGATGGGATTGCGATTCAGGGAAAGACGGCACAGGAGAATGAGCAGGAAACCAGGGACATGCTGGAGCAGTGGCTTAAAAATATGGGACTTGATCACGCCAAGGCTGAATAGAAGCTCTGTTTGACGACCTCGTTGAAGAGATCGAGTCGTTTCGCAGCGAGAAGCAGGTTTGCTTTCACAAATAACGTTTACCAAATGTAATTTCACAGACATCATACAGGCGCCCCTTAGGGGCGCCTTTTTTGTCTGAGTGGTAGAAAAGTTCACTGGAGCGTGCTATACTTCTATAGGTCATAGGTTGATATCATAAAAAAGCAATTCATTATAAAAAGGAGCGTACATGAAGAGAATAGCGGTAACATACGAGAATGGAGAAGTATTTCAGCATTTCGGACACACGGAAGAATTCAAAGTCTATGAAGTGGAAGACGGAAAGATTATAAACAGTGAAGTGATCGGTTCAAACGGGAGCGGACACGGCGCTCTGGCGGGGCTGCTTGGAGAGAACAGGATAGATGTCCTGATCTGCGGAGGGATCGGAGGAGGCGCACAGGCAGCTCTTCAGGAACGTGGGATTGAATTGTGTGCAGGTGCGTCAGGGAATGCTGACGAAGCGGTTAAAGCATATTTGAGCGGAGAACTGGTAAATACAGGTGCCAACTGCAGCCACCACGGTGAAGGGCATTCATGCGGAGAGCATTCCTGCGGGGATCATGAAGACCATTCCTGTGGTGGGTGTGGCAATAGTACTATAATCGGTAAAAATGTGGGAAAGACCTGCCGCGTCCACTACCGGGGTACCTTCAATGACGGCACGCAGTTTGATTCGTCCTATGACAGAGGAGAACCTTTGGAGTTCGTATGCGGTTCCGGCATGATGATCAAAGGGTTCGACGCGGCTGTGGCGAACATGGAAGCAGGAGAAGTGGCAGACGTTCACCTCATGCCATCAGAAGCCTATGGCGAATCTGATCCGAGGGCTGTTTTCCGGGTGGAGATCGCCCGGATGCCGGGAGCTGAGAGTGTATCCGTAGGACAGCAGGTATATTTGCAGAATCAGAACGGCCAGCCGGTTCCGGTAAAGGTGGTCGCAAAGGACGAAAAGACTGTGACCTTTGACGCGAATCATGAGATGGCCGGGAAGGAACTGAATTTCAGGATAGAACTGGTAGAAGTCAGGTGAGGACATTTTTGTGTATCCGGGCAAGAGGCTGGATTTAAGGCGGAACTTTGACGTGTGAATGCTATGATTCCGTTGACATGCCTGAAGTAACGCAGGTTAATTCCGGCTTTCGGAGGAGGATTTCTCCAGATACCTGATTTTTTTGGTTATGTCTTGATTGATTCAGGTATGTCATTTGTCGTGAGAAGCCGGCATTCTTTAGATGCCCGTTTGCGAGGTGTGCGTATGCAGCACAGAATTATTGATGGTAAAAAGAAGTTGGCATCTGTAATACTGGTGGCTTTCATTTTGGCGGTTATTGCTTTTATCTGCTCCGGGAATGAGTATGTAGAAAGTGAGCTCATTATTGAGAAAGGTGAAAAAAAGATATACGGACGCCTGTATCTTCCTGACAGGGGCAATGGCAGATTTCCTCTGGTGATTCTCGGACATGGTTACGGCGGCAGTTATTCGGATAATCTGGATTATGGACGATATCTGTCATCAAACGGGATTGCGTGCTATGTCTTTGATTTCTGTGGCGGCAGTGAGAACAGCAAGAGCAGCGGAAGCATGGACGACATGTCTGTCTGGACGGAGACAGAGGATCTGAATGATATTGTCGACTTTATGTTGGAGGAGAACTGGCTGCAGGAGGACGGCCTTTTTCTGGCTGGAAAAAGTCTTGGCGGAGCTGTCGCCGCTATTGTGGGATCAGAACGTCCGGAAGATGTTGCGGGTCTGATTCTGCACTATCCATATTTTGTTGTGCCCCCTGCTTTTGGCGGTGATGGCAGCACATATGTAATCGAAGACGTCTTTGGCAGGATCTCCAGGTATAAGGGAAATGTTCTGATTTTTAATGGAGATCAGGATAAATATGTTCATCTTGACTATACTCAGCAAGCTGTTGAGGCGTACGAGAATGCTGAGCTGGTGGTCATGGAAGGTTCGGGACATGGATTCCGTGGACAGGCACGGGATCAGGTGAAGGAGAGAATGGTTTCGTTTGTGCTGCACGCTTTACAATAGAACCGGAATTCCGAATGCTGTGAAGGGATGCGAACAGTAACAAAGAACCAGATATTTTGTAATCTATAGACTGGCGGTCGGAGTTCTGGTATATTTGATTTTGGTTATAACACTCATTTTGGAATGTTATGTCAATCTGGATGATGGTATCTGAATAGAGACCTCCGATACGAGAAGAAAAAGCATAGATCGGAGGGATCATATGGAGTTTACAATGATTGAAACCGGCTGGTTGTCTATCCTGCCGCCCATGATCGCGATTGCCCTGGCACTGCTCACCAAAGAGGTTTACTCTTCGCTGTTTATCGGTCTGTTTTCCGGATGCTGATCTACAGCTTCGCGGGAGACGGAACGATCATACGGCGGCAGCGACCACATTCGACATGATGTATTCAAAGATTGCCGATAATGCCTACATGATCATTTTCCTGGCATTGCTTTGGGCTGTAGTAAGCCTGGTTGATCCGGAGGCAAAGCAGAAGAGGCATGATGAAGTATTTCCGGAAGAAATAAAGAAAGCATTCGAGATGGGAAAGGCACTGGTATGATACTGTTTGGTGATATCAATAAGGGATTAAAGGAGTACCGGTCTGCTGCGGGAGCTATCCTTGTGGATGTGAGGGAGAGGACAGAGTTTGCTTTCGGTCATATTGCGGGTGCGGTCAATGAGCCGCTGTCGATGATCCTTAAGACATCTCTCCCAAAGGAGGTGCCGGTTTTTCTCTATTGCCTCCGGGGAAGCAGGAGCAGAAAAGCAGCCGGCATCCTCAAAAAGATGGGATATACGAAAGTGAAGAGTATTGGTGGGATCAACGGTTATAAAGGCGAACTGGTACAGGATAAGCAGATATGAAGCTGGATTTTCCGTCACAAACTTAATGACATTGCCAGACTGGGTGAGCTGAAGGCGAAGTTTGTGATTGGGACTGTAATTGAGAAGTTTGAGATGTAATGGAGGCATGATCCGTTATGGAAAACATAAACGGCGAATGGATCATGAAGGGGTGTGACAGTTCCGATCCGTCCGCCTTGCACTCAAAAGAAGAAATGACTTCCCTCATCCACACAATCGGATTCTTTCCCCTGTTTTCAAATGATATTCCCGGCTTCTCTGTGGAAGAGCGGGTACCGGCATATGTATGGTGGACGGGGGATGAGGCAACCGACCCCTGGGAGTGGAGGATGATCCTGGCGCGTGATCCTGACATTGCCTATGGTAAGTTTTTCAACAAATCCGCTGGCTTCATCAGCAGATCCTTCTTCCCGACCTTTGCGAACTACCGCCGCAACGGCTACGACTTTGACGCGCTTTTTGAGGATGAACTTGCATCCTATCGGGCTAAGAAGGTCATGGATGTGTTTGAACTGGACGATGAAGCTGTTGGAAAAGAAATGATGTCATACGAGGTGAAAGAGCTGGCGGCTGTTGATAAGAATTTCCAGGGAACGCTGACAGACCTGCAGATGCAGACGTATCTTATCCTGTCTGACTTCCGGCAGAGGAAGAATAAGAAGGGGCAAACTTATGGCTGGCATATCGCAGCGGTGGAAACGCCGGAGACAAAGTGGGGACGGGATTTCGTCATATCGGCTTACTCAGAAGATCCGAAAGATTCCTGGAGTAAGCTGGAAGAGCGTGTGAAGCGGTATTTTCCATCCACTGCCGATGATTCTATACGGAAGCTTCTCGGTATCCGATGGCCGGGACAGAGCTCTGGTGAGGCTTCGAGCGTAAAGAAGAAAGAGAAGGTACGCCCGCCAAAAGAGTGGATCATCCCATCAAACCCAAAGTATTACGACATCATTCATGCCTTTGACGATACAGATGTTATCAATTGGAAACAGGGAGCCGGTATCAGACAGGGAGATACGGTCTTCATGTACGTTGGAGCGCCGGTTTCCGCAGTTCTGTACAAGTGCAAGGTGACGGAGACAGACATCCCTTATCAGTATCAGGACAGGAACCTGACGATAAAGGCATTAATGAAGATTCAGCTGCTGAAAAGGTATGCTCCGGATCAGTTCACTTTTGAGGTGCTGAAGACCAGGTACGGGATTTTTGCTGTGCGCGGACCAAGAGGAGTGCCTGATTTACTAAGCGCGGCGCTGAAAAAGTGAAGAAGTATAAATAAGACGTTGGTACCGTGTTATGTTATACTCGATAACGTAAATGTCTGCTGATACGATGAGCGTATAACGAGTGAACGCTCGGAATGTTCAAAATGAAACGGCAGTCAATTGCGTTCACGAGTATAAAAACGAAATATGTAAAGCAACACGGAACTGCCGCTGTATTTCCGTACATTTTCTTAAAGGTACACGGTACTTGCCTGGTCACAAACTGAATGACATGGAATGAGCATGAGGTTATTATGAGTAAGCTCACACATATTTTTGTTCATGGTCTGTCTGGATGGGGCAACTACGATGAAACCTACAGAAAGATACCATACTGGGGGATGCGCGGAGGGGATCTGATTTCGTTTCTTCGCACACAGGGACTCGACTGCTATGCAGCTTCTGTTGCGCAAACAGGCAGCGCGTGGGATCGGGCCTGTGAATTGTATGCACAGCTGGCAGGAAAAATAACAGACTATGGAAAAGCTCACAGCGAACGATACAGGCATGAGCGATTTGGCAGGGATTTCCGGACCTGCCCTTTGATTCCATCCTGGAATGTGGATACGAGGCTTGTTCTCCTGGGTCACTCTTTTGGAGGAACAACGATCAGGCTGTTTTCAGAACTGCTCGCTCATGGGGATGCTGCAGAAAAAGAAGCCGGAGCAGACAGCCCTCTGTTTCATGGAGGTATGGAAGACCGGATTCACAGTATTGTCACAACAAAATTGTCATCCGAGGATATTGAGTCAATGTATGGAATTTGAGGGAAGAAAAATGGGATTAGAACAGTACTGGATTGAAACTTGTCCGGAAACAAATTCGGGGTCTGTGATTCAGAATAATTGCTGCCGGATCAGCATCCTCACGGAAGCTTTGATCCGCTTTGAATACAGTGAGGATGGAACGTTTGAAGATCGACCGACCCAAAAGGTGTTGAATCGAAACTTTGAAACGCCTGAATACCATGTTGCGCGGGATCGGAACGGACTCCACATTTTTACCGGGGCAATGGAAATACACTATGACGAGCAGGCTTTTTCCCCGGGCGGCCTGATGATACGTGTGGCGGGCGGAAAGTCTTCGGAGCGGATCTGGCGATACGGGGACAGGGTCTGTGATCTTGGAGGTACAGCCCGCACGCTTGACAGGGCAGATGGGGCAAATCTGATTGATTTTGACACCCGGACATCCGGAGGAGAACGGTTGGTGAAACCACTTATTCTGGAAGCAGGGCTGATGTCCCGACGTGGTTTTTCCGTGATGGATGATTCAGGTTCCATGGCTCTGCTGCCTGATGGAACCGTGACGCCCCGGAACCGTAAGGCAGTCGATTTCTATTTCTGGGCATATGGGCATCGGTACCTGGACTGCCTGAAAGCTTTTTATCATTTATGTGGAAAGCAGCCGCTGCTGCCTCGTTTTGCGTTCGGCAACTGGTGGAGCCGCTATCACAGATATGATGAGAAAGAATATAAGAACCTGATAGAACGGTTTGAAACAGAAAGAATTCCGTTCTCTGTGGCAGTAATTGACATGGATTGGCATCTCGTTCAGGAGGTCGATCCAAAATACGGGAGCGGCTGGACGGGGTATACCTGGAATCCTTCCCTGTTCCCGGATCCGGAAGAGTTTCTGAGCTGGCTGCATGCGCATGGCCTGAAGGTCACGCTGAATCTTCATCCGGCGGATGGCATCCGTGCCTATGAGAAATGTTATCCGGATATCGCACGCCGGATGGGTATCGACCCGCTAAGTGGTGAACCCGTGATGTTTGATATTACGGATCCGGAATTTCTGGAAGCATATTTTGAGACGGTGCTTCATCCGATGGAAAAAGAGGGCGTGGATTTCTGGTGGGTGGATTGGCAGCAGGGGAACACTACCAAAATTGAAGGTCTGGATCCATTGTGGATGCTGAATCATTACCATTATCTGGACAGCAGACGCCACGGAATGAGAGGACTCACTTTTTCACGCTATGCAGGGCCGGGCAGCCACCGGTATCCGGTAGGGTTTTCCGGAGATACTGTGATCTCCTGGGAGAGCCTGGACTTCCAGCCATTTTTTACCGCAAATGCCAGCAATATCGGATATGGCTGGTGGAGCCACGATATTGGCGGACACATGCTGGGAGTGAGGGATGATGAGCTGACCACCCGGTGGGTGCAGTTCGGCGTGTTTTCTCCCATAAATCGTCTGCACAGTACAGACAATCCTTTTAACGGAAAAGAACCATGGAAATATAATGATACTGCATGCCGTGTGATGAAGCGGTATTTGCGTATGCGTCATCAGCTGATTCCCTATCTTTACTCCATGAATCATCGCGCCTGGGCGGAGGATGAACCTCTGGTGCAGCCTATGTACTACAGAGAACCGGAACAGGAGGAAGCTTACCGGGTACCGAACAATTATTATTTTGGGACGGAACTGATGGTCTCTCCCATTACCGAGAAGAATGACCGCGAGATGAAAATGGGAAAGGCGGCGACCTGGATTCCCGAGGGAATCTGGTATGATTTTTTTACGGGGAGAAAATACCGTGGCGGCAGACGGATGAATCTGTGGAGAACCATAGAGGACATTCCGGTATTGGCAAAGGAAGGGGCAATTGTGCCGATGGATGGCAGCAGCAGTTATTCTGTCGGGAATCCCCATAAACTTATTGTGCGGGTATTCCCGGGCAAGTCCGGACAGTTTGACTTGTGGGAAGATGATGGAATATCTGCACAAGACGATGCGCTCTGGGTAAAAACCACTCTGGTTCTGTCTAAGAAAGGAGGAGACACCGCGTTTACCATTACTCCGGCAGTGGGAAAACGATCAGTATTGCCGGGCAAAAGAGACTGGGAAATCCATTTCTGCAATCAGATTGAACGGAATACCCAAAACAATCCTCTCGTCCTGCTGGACGGGCACCCGTTCACAGATGACGGCGCGGTGCGGATGCTGCAGAATGGTCAGGAACTGATTGTGTCTGTTGAAGGCGTACCTGTGGAACAGGAACTGAACATTATTTTCCGGGGCGGCCTTTGCGAACTGCCGCCCCGAACAACAGAGGAAGTGTTTATCGCACTGGAGCAGGCCCAGATCAGTTATGAGTGGAAAGCGGAACTTTATGACCTGATCTGCCAGAAAGGAAAAGAGGCGGTAGCGGTGATTATCGGGAAGGCACTTCCGAGAGCATTGGAAGGATTCCTGGTTGAGATGCTGACGGCCTGGTGATGCTTATTTCATTACTCTGAAAACGCCCGCTGCGTCAGCAGCGTGGCATAGTGGGATGTACCCATGCCCCCATTTTGCGTAACCGCTGATAGTGAGTGAACGGAGGCTGACAGTGACTTTATTATATGACTGATGGATGTGAAAGACGATGCATACCGGGAGTTTCAGGCGAAACCGGTGCCGAAAGAGACCGTTCCGTACTTTGATGAACGCAGACTGGACGAATGGGTACACAAAAAGGCAATTCAGAAAGTCATAGAAAGCTATCGTGTCACCGATGAGCACAAGGAATACCTGAAGAGCATTGGAGGAAATTCGTAATGATTATTGATCTGGTAAGAAAAAACCGAAGTTATCGTGGCTATGACCACAGCAGGAAGGTAACGGAAGAGGAACTTAAATCATTTGTCGAAGCGGCACGTCTGTGTCCATCCAGCGTGAACGTTCAGCCGCTTAAGTATTTTCTGGCTTATGAGGAGCCGGCTGTAGGTTTGATCCAGTCAGAGACAAAATGGGCCAGAGGCCTGCCTGAAATGACGCTTCCTCATCCCGGAAAGGAGCCGACAGCCTTTATCGTTATCTGTCAGGATACGGATATTGATCCGAATCTTTCCCGTTATCAGAAAGACGTTGGGATTGTTGCTCAGACAATGCTGCTTGCTGCTGTAGAGAAAGGCCTTGGCGGCTGCATGATCGGCAACTTCAATGCCGCCAGTGTGCATGATGTATTAAAACTGGATGATCCCATAAAGCCATTGCTGATCGTGGCAATCGGAAAGCCGGATGAAGAGATTATTCTGACGGATGTAGTTGACGGAAAGACCGGGTATTACCGGGACGAGAACGACAGGCATTACGTTCCTAAGAGGGCAGTCGAGGACATTATCATCAGGTGAAAAGGTAAAAAACCGGGATGCCAGCTGATGTCGATGAAGAACTGATGAATAAGTGCAAGGCACCCACACTTGTAATGGCAGCTGAGAAGGATTGCCTCTTCCGGGGAAAAGGTGTGATCAGTAGAGCTGAAAGGATCATTCCGAATTGCAGGACATGATGGTCGGTGCAATAGGACAGGGTGCTGTTCCGCCACAATACTTTGGCATCGTGGAACGCTTCAGCGTATTCGCTGCCGTAGGGTTTAACGCGGTTCTGGGTGTATATCTGTTTGAAGGATTTGGAGAGAGCTCAGCCGGATGAATCAAGGCGGATTACCATGAATCTCAATGATACAAAACTATTATAACATTCACTGGTTCAGATATTCTGCTATGGACGAGAAGATTGAGTACTGATGTGAGAATAGAAAATGGAACAAAATGCAGAAAGAAGGACTATGAATTGGAGGAGAGCGGAATGAACGATACATATCGCCGTCCTGTTTCCCCTTAGCGTATTGTTCCGGGGCGGTGCGGAGAAAACGAAAGATTGACGGTGTTTTGCTGATTATGATATGATGAATGAAAGAAGCCGGTGCCGCAGAGCTGTCGATGAAATCATCGAATAGCCGGCGGCATCTGATACCATAGACCGGATAAGGGGAGAGGGGGAGCGCAAATGAGGCTTACATTTCTGGGTGCTGACCATGAGGTTACCGGAAGCTGTTATTACCTGGAAGCGGCAGGAGTCCGTTTCCTGGTGGATTGCGGGATGGAGCAGGGGAGAGACATTTTTGTGAATGAGGAGATCCCCGTCTCTGCCGACGAACTTGACTTTGTTCTTTTGACTCATGCCCATATCGATCATTCCGGGATGCTGCCGGCGCTTTACGCAAAGGGTTTTGCCGGGCCGATCTATGCCACGGAGGCAACCTGCAGTCTTTGCGATATCATGCTCCGGGACAGTGCCCACATTCAGGAGTTTGAAGCAGAATGGCGCAACCGCAAGGGCAGACGTCAGGGAAAAGAAGAGTTTATCCCCGTCTACACCATGAACGATGCCCTGGGCGTGATCGAAAATTTTAAGGGTTGTGACTATGAAAAGGAGATCATTCCCGCTCCGGGGATCCGGGTACGCTTTATCGATGCGGGGCATCTTCTGGGATCAGCCAGTATTGAGCTTTGGATGACGGAGGAAGGGGTTCAGAAAAAGCTCGTTTTCTCCGGCGATATCGGAAATACCAACCAGCCCCTGATCCGTGATCCGAGCTATATCACAGAGGCGGATTATGTCGTGATGGAGTCCACTTACGGGGACCGGCAGCACAAAGAAAGGACGGATTATGCGCAAAGCCTGGCCGAGGTGATTCAGAAAACCTTTGACCGCGGCGGCAATGTGGTCATTCCTTCCTTTGCGGTAGGCCGTACGCAGGAAATGCTCTATTTCCTACGCCAGATCAAGGAGCAGAACCTGGTGGCCGGCTATGGCAATTTTTCTGTATATGTGGACAGCCCTCTGGCAAACGAAGCGACGACGATCTTTCAGGAACATCAATATGACTGCTTTGATGAGGAGGCGCTTGCGCTGTTCCGGAAGGGGATCAATCCGATCTCCTTCCCCGGGCTGAAAACTTCCATTACCAGTGAAGACTCGAGAGCGATCAATTTTGATCCGGAACCCAAGGTGATCATCTCGGCCAGCGGCATGTGTGATGCCGGCAGGATCAAACACCACTTAAAGCATAATCTCTGGCGGCGGGAATGCACGATCCTTTTTGTGGGATACCAGTCGTCCGGTACCCTTGGCCGCGCGCTGGTAGAAGGAGCGGGCCAGGTAAGGCTCTTTGGTGAGGATATCGTGGTGGCGGCCGAAATCCTGCAGCTTCCCGGTATCAGCGGTCATGCCGACGTGGACGGACTTCTGAGATGGGCAGGAGAGTTTCAGCCAAAGCCTGGCAAGGTGTTTGTCACTCATGGCGAAGACAGTGTCACGGAAATCTTTGCCCGCAGGCTGAAAGAAGAACTGGGTCTGGACGCTGCAGCGCCTTTTTCCGGTACGATATTTAATCTGGCTACCGGGTCCTTCGATAAGGTGACAGAGGGTGTCCGGGCGGAGAAGAAGCCTGCTTCCTCTGCGAAGACCAGAAAGGCTGCGGCTGTCTTTGATCGTCTCTTTGCCATGGGCCTGCGCCTCATGAGCGTGATCCGCAAGAACGAAGGCGGCGCCAATAAGGATCTGGCGCGCTTTACGCAGGAAATCCAGTCCCTGTGCGATAAATATGACAGGGAGTGACGAGACATTTGAAAAGGCTTCTTGCTGCTCGACGACCGGTATGCGCAGTCAAACTGTTCTGGGGACGAGAAGCTGACGTTACCGGTGTGCAGCCCGCCATACTTTCTGAAATGAGATTCATGAAGTTCGTAGAAGATGATCCCCGGTATGCGGGAACGGGAGACTGGCACCAGAAGCTCATGCTGATTATGCGTTCCTGGAACACATGAAACAAATTGTTTTTTAATACTTTCAGAAATTTGTGCCCTCGAAAATCAGACAAGATGAAAACGCTCCCGGTCACCGGCGATAAACCGATGATCGGGAGCATTGCATTTACCCGGCTCAGCCCCTGAAGGTGGAGCCGTTTTTGAAAGTGAAGGTCGGGCGGCCATTCGCATAGGTCGTGGTGTAGTACAGCAGGCTATACCAGAGTTTTCTCTGAAGGCGGTGACCTCGCCATCCTGCTGCTTCAGGATTCGGAGGAAGTTCTCCATCGTGCCGCGCCGGTCCCGGATGTCACTGATCTGCTGCGCGACAACATCCTTCCTGGCCTCGGCCTCCTTAAATTTCTGGCTTAGGGAATCGAAGCGCTGGTTGTATTCGATCTGTTTCCGGGCAGCCGTGGCAGTCTAAAAGGATCTGGAAAACGGAAAGCGCAACTGTTATAATGTATTATCTGATTTGTTAAACATATGTACTGTCCGAGATAGGTGAACCGAAATGCTATATGTGAAGTATTTTGACATGAGCCTGAAAAACGGAGAGGACGGATAATATAGATGAATTGAGCAATGATTCTTTTTTGAACTGATTTTTACGGAATGCTTATGGATATCGATAAACCTGATGACAAAGAAACGACCGGGCCGGAAGGCGAGACGCGAGAGCAGCTCCGTAAATATTTTGATGAGAACAGGAGGCTTGTAATGAACGAGATATTTCATCGCGTAAGCATTAGAAAATACGCAGACAAACCAATCGAGAACGAGATAATTCTAAAGATCCTTAAGGCAGGTATGCAGGCACCTTCAGCGGGAAATCAGCAGCCATGGGAATTTTACGTGGTAACGAACAAAGAGAAGATCCAGGCTTTGGCAGCTGCACATCAGTATGCAGGATGTGCGGCTGGCGCACCGGTTCTGATCGTGTCGGTTTACCGGAAGGAAGGATTATGGGTGCCGGAGTACGCTCAGATTGATATGGCAATCGCCCAGCAGAACATCTGGCTGGAAACAGATTCGCTCGGATTGGGGGGCGTATGGCTTGGCATTGCCCCACAGCAGGAGCGTATGGATAAGGTGGCGGAAATCCTTGCTCTGCCGGATAATCTGGAGGCATTCTCTATCTTTGCTTTGGGATATCCGGCAGAGCAGAGAGAGCAGCAGGATCGATACGATGAAAGCAGAATTCACTTTGTAGAATAAGAGGTGAAGTGCGATGAGATGGATGATTGCTTCTGATATTCATGGGTCGGCAAAGTATTGCGAGAAGATGTTTGCCAGATTTAAAGAAGAGCAGGCAGACCGGCTGATCCTGCTGGGAGATCTTCTGTATCATGGACCAAGAAATGACCTTCCGGCTGGATACGCGCCTAAAGAGGTTATTGAGCTGCTGAACGATCACGCAGGTGAACTGCTTTGCGTGCGGGGAAACTGTGAGGCGGAAGTGGATCAGATGGTACTGCGCTTTCCTGTAATGGCGGAATATGCGCTGCTGTCTCTCGGACAGCACATGATCTATATGACTCATGGACATCACGCCAATGAGCAGAATCCCCCGCCGCTGCAGCCGGGGGACTATCTTTTATGCGGACATACGCATGTTCCAAAATGTACGGAGTATGATTACTTCACATATCTGAACCCGGGATCGATCTCTATACCGAAAGAAGATTCACCACGCAGCTATATGATTTATAATGAAAAAAGCTTTGTCTGGAAATGCCTGGATGACGGTAAAGAGTACATGATGCGGGAAATAGCATTAGATTAAGCAATAGATCATGTGAGGCAATGTCAATGAAAAAGCAGTATAGATGATTTTGAAGACAAAAAGAACTTAAGTCGGAAAATTTGAATCGTGGTGAATGCGGGTTGTGGAAGTAAATAAAATCATCTATAATAGAATAATTGGGAATAATATTCTTTATCCGATTTTTGCAATGTTTCTACTTAAAATGGAGAAAGTCTGTATTTATAAGGTTTTGGTACAATAATCTACTTATTACATATTGACAATCTACTTTCAAAATAATATAATCTACTTATATTATTTGGTTTAGGAGATTATACAATGAGCAGGAAAGTGGATCCTACGACACGGTATCGTGTT
>JAFVGK010000027.1 GCA_017475035.1 Blautia sp. | reverse complement strand
TTTATGTGAAATTCTGAATGGTATTGGGTTTGCTTTTTCTTTTCTGGTAAAAGACGAATCCATCCTCAACCTTTATGACCCGATAGCCTAATCTTTTGTAAAAAGCATTTGTCCGCTCATTCCAACATGGGGTATCCAGATTAAGCTCCGTAGCACAAGGGAATTCCTTTTCTATGCATTCCATCAAACGAATTCCGTAACCTTTTCTATGGTAGACGCTATCGATAAAAATCCTGCCAATGTATACGCTTGTTTCGGTTTCATCCGGGAATAGAATGGCAGCCCCTACCAAATCTTTTTCTATCATCGCTTGATACAAATACCCCTCCCGGGCCATTTGTTTATGCCATTCTGAATCAAATTCAGGCGGACAATCCCCCTTTAGTCCGCCAACATATACATCTGTTTCGAAAGCTCTCACAGACATATCTACGATTTTTTCTTCCTGGTTTGCTTCTGCTTTGACAATATACATCCCACTTCTCCTGCTCTTTTATAACTTGTATTCCATTTGGACATCATAGGGATCCGCAAATCGTTCTTTGTTAATCTATGTACACGGATCATACAGGGGTGCCTACTTCGATGAGATTGCCGTCCAAGTCATAGAATCTGACGACCCGCTGTCCCCAGCTGTGCGTCATAAGGTGATTCACATATTCCGTGTCAGGATAGAGTGTCTCAAGCTTTTTTACGAAGCTGTCAATCTTCGGCTCTTCAAAATACAACTCAGTTTGATTGCTTTGCGGAATCACGCGCCTCCCCGTAAACCGCTCCCAGTATGTTTCTTCCTGGAGATACAGATTTCCGGACAGTTCCATATTGCCGTCATGATCCTGAATTAACTCGAATCCAAACATGTCCTGATAAAACTTCAATGCTTTCCTGCAGTCTTTTACGACGATAAGGGTTCCTTTGAATTCCATGGTCTTCTTTTCCTCCCAATCCAGGCTCTACATCGCCCGGGCAGCTATTCTCTTCCTGTTCTGATGAAAAGGCCTTCCTGAATTGCGGCGAACGTTGCCGCCGCACAGACGACAATCGCAGAGTATTTCAGCGAAACTGCGGGAATCGTCAGCGGTAGCATAAACAGCAAACCCCCCGTCGCTTTGTTCATAACTGAATGAACCGTCACAAGCTTCTTCTGTGCGGCAAATCCGGAAATGATATTCGCAACCTTAATAAGGGCAATGATCCCGATCCAACCATACAGCCATGCGGGAATACGCAGGATCGGAAGCAGCTTGATCAGGCATACGACCACAAGCACAAAGTCTGCCATCGTATCCAGCCTGGCCCCAAGCTCGCTGACGGTATCTGTTTTTCTCGCCACGAATCCATCCAGCATATCAGACAACCCGGCTGCTATGTAAAGCACAAAAAAGGCAGGGGAGAACACCGGACAGAGCAGCAGAACGATACCGGCCGCCATTCTGAAAAGCGTTATTGTGTTTGCCATCAATGTCCGCGCCTCTTTTCCTTCTTCTTTTCCTGTTTCATTACAAATCGGCGCTGGGCTTCCGCTTCCCGTTCTTTCCGGCTGATCTGTCTGCGCTCCGTTTTCATCTCCTCTCGCTGTCTTTGAAGAGCCTGCTGGGATTTCGTACCGATACCTGTGTTTTCCAAATGCTTTCTGGCATTCCGACTTCTTCTTTTTGGATTGTCAGCCGCCTGTCTGATTTCCATTTCAACAGCTGGACTGAAGACCAGTTCATAATAGTGGTGCAGGATGTAATCCCAGACCTCATAATCTTTTGGTTCCGCACCGAAGGTCACTTTACAGACAGACAGCTTTCCATCCTCGATACGCTCAAAGACGCCAACCCAGAAGGGGTCTTCGAAGAACACGGTCAGACTCGCTTTCATTGCTCCAGGTTACACGCCGCTGTTCACGATGGCAGCATATTGCTCTTCGGGAATCATGGGGGAAGTGATCTCTGCCAGCAGAGAAGCCTCGATTTCACCCTTTTCGGCGTACTGCCGCCCCGCCTGTTTGATCAGCTTAAGCCTCGGCACAGTCACGACTGCCGCTTCCGGCGCATTGAACATCGGGCTTTCCGGGACGGTGATGATCGTGTGATTGCCCGCGAAACACAGCTTGAACTGCATGACCGCCGGTTCAAAGTTATGCCTGCTGTTTGGAAAACCGCAGCCGCAGATCATGAGGTATCTCAAATGGCTGAAATCAGCCTGTCCCACATGCTCATATCGATCACCGACCTTCTGCATCGCCATGTTGGAAAGGGGAAGCGTGCGGTCCATCAGGGCCTTCAGGGATGCAGGCATCCCGTAGCAATAAAGAGGAAAACTGAATAACAGAAGATCGCTGTTCAGGATCTCCTCCAGAATCGCTTTCATATCGTCGTTATGAATGCAGCTGCCGCCGTTTCGCATGCAGGAAAAGCAGCCTGTACAGTATTCAATGTGCTGATCGATGGTGTGAATGATATGGATATCCTGCGGTGCCGCTTCCTTCATACCATTTAAGAAGGCACGGGTGATGTGCATGGTATCGCTTTTGTCCCGCTTGGGGCTTCCGTTCAAAACAAGTATTTTCATCGTATGCTCCTTCCTTTTATGATCCAGTTATCCAGAAACTGCATTTGCTCATCCGTGTGAAACCAGTGTTCTCCGCCGTCCATCACGGTTAATTCAGCGCCATGAGCCTTTGCAAATGCAGTGATCGTTTCATGCGATGTCAGGTTATCCCGGCTGCCATACAGGATCCTGGTCGGAACAGTCCATGAGGCAGGATGCTCGCGGACATAACACAGGTACTCCCAGGACAGATCTTCACCGAACGAAGTGGGGATCACGCCTTTCTCTTCCAGTTCTTTCTCCGTAACATTGGCCCAGGACATCATGTTAAGGATCAGCTTCTCCATATCAACGACAGGAGAAATGAAGTATGCTCGATGGATCATCTCATCGATCCCGGCGTTCATACTGAAAAATGCGCCGATACTGTTGGCGATCAGATCGATACTGTCATATTCAGCATTCAGCTTTGTGACCGCCTCCCAGATTTCCTCCCCGGTTTCCCATGGCGTAGAGGTCTGATAATCTAATCCTATGACTTCACATTCAGGAAACAGTGGCTTATAGTGTTCGCTCTCTCCGGCGCAGCCGCCCTTGCCGTGGATATACAATACCAGTTCTTTCATACGCATATTGATCCCATTTCCCTTTAGATCTTTTCCATCGGCGTAAAGCAGATGCCGTTGACCGTTTGCTCGCTTCCCGTCTCCTTAAAGCCAAGTGCCTTGTAAAAAGGCAGTCCGTATGGAGAAGAATTGAGCGTGATTTTCTGTCCGGGGAAGTCCCCCCGAAGCCGCCAGAACAGCTTTGTTCCGAT
>JAFVGK010000133.1 GCA_017475035.1 Blautia sp. | reverse complement strand
TTTTCCCAGTACTCTATCATGAAGACAATGTCTCTTGTGTCCGCAATTTCTGATACAATTATGTGGACGATCATAAATCTCCTTGTAGGCGCAGCAGTATCGCTTGTGCTGGGATATCGCAAGAACAAAGAGCAATGAATTTCCTCGAAGAAGCGGAAAGTGGAAGTAATGGCGATATTTCAGTATAGATTGTAAATTAACAATCAGATCTTTCTTGCCGATATATGTTGAACGAGGGTCACTTTTGAGACCTATATATTGGTATTACATGTTGTGCCTGAAATAAAATTCACAACTACATGCTGAAATTACTATAACAGATGTCATAGTTATTCCTTGCTATTTTGATATCAGCGATAACAACAGCTATGATTCCTATAATCGATGCGACTACAGAACTGTAGTTAACCACTTTATTCATATAGACACTCCTCCACAAATTCAAATTTACAGAGGCGTACTATGGGAATTCAATATCAATACAAGAGATTGGACAATCACAATTTCACAGGTCGTTCATTGGATGATTTTGTCCGCCGCCAGACTGTTACAGAGTGTTGGAGAAAGATAGACAACGATTGGAAGCTTGTGCCGAACGTCTATGAAGAAAACTGGTCGCAGGCTCAGTGCCGGGAAATAGCAGAAGACGTGGTGCATCATATAAACCTTGACCAGACTGGCTTTGGCGCGTTCGATGGCGAGCGGATCATTGGGTTCGCGACCGTCTCCCACCGTATATTCGGAGCTGTGGCAAGATATGTGCAGCTGGTTTGTTTTCAGATATCAGAGGAATACAGGCATCAGGGCATCGGCAGGAAGCTCTTTTCAATGGCTTGTGAAGAAGCCCGGCGGCTGGGTGCAGATAAACTGTACATTTCGGCTCATTCCTCAAAAGAGTCACAGGCGGCATACCGGGCACTTGGCTGTACGCCTGCGGAGGAGGTCAATGAGGGACTGGCAGCAGCGGAGCCCTTTGATGTCCAAATGGAATACAGATTATAAAAGAGTGTGAAGGAAGATATTACGGATCGGAAGCTGCAGAACAGTCCCAAATTGTCAGTTATCTGGAGATCGTTGTGCAACTAATGGTCGTGGCTAAATACAGGTATTATCAGGAAGAAATGGTTCCTGACAGGGAACATGAGTCTTGGGAGAAGTAAATGCGAGTATTATTAGTTGAAGATGATGAAGCGATCACGATGGGCCTTTCATATTCTCTGGAAAAGGAAGGTTATGAGGTCGTCACTGCAAAAAATGTGGCAGAAGCGAGGTCTGACTGGACAGCGGAAAAATACGACATCTGCGTTTTGGACATCAATCTTCCGGACGGCAGCGGCTATGACATCTGCCGTTACATCAAACAATCGGAAGATGTGCCTGTGATCTTCCTGACAGCCGTCGATGCAGAGGTCAATGTGGTCATGGGATTGGAGATGGGCGCTGACGATTATATATGCAAACCCTTCCGGGTAGGTGAGTTGATGGCAAGAATCAAAAGTGTTCTCCGCAGAGCAGATCGGACACAGTCCTGCGGCACTGGAAATAGTAAGCCGGATCATCCGGAAGTTATTGGAGATATTCGGGTTAATACAAAAGAAGCAAAGGTGGTACGGGTCGACAGGGAGGCAGGACTGGAGGAGACGATAGAACTGACGGCGTTGGAATACCGTCTGCTTCTGACTTTTGTGAACAACAGAGGAATTGTGCTGTCCAGAAAAAAACTGCTGTCAGACATGTGGGATATCAGCGGCGATTTTGTTAATGACAATACGCTGACGGTATACATCAAGCGCCTGAGAGATAAAATCGAACGGGATTCCACAGACCCGGCAATCATCAGGACAGTCCGGGGACTGGGCTATATCCTCGATAAGTAAAGGATGTGACCTATGAATAACAGGGAATACAGAAAAACCGTTCTGATCAGCACAGTCATCATTCTGATGGCCTTCTTAATTGGAGCGATGCTGTTGGGTATAAAAGCGGGAGTTATTCTGCTGCTGTCAGGGGCTGTTCTTCTGGCAGTTTTTGTGTTTTATACAAATACGAGATACCGGCACATTGCTAACCTGAATGACTATCTTGTCAGGGTGCTTTCGGGAGCGGAAGCACCGGAAATCGGAAGTCAGGAAGAGGGAGAACTGTCCATTCTACGCACCAATATCTATAAAGCGGCTACGATGCTGAAAGCGCAGAATTAGCAGCTGGCAGATGATAAAACACAGCTTGCTGCGGCACTGGCGGACATCAGTCATCAACTGAAAACACCGCTGACTTCCATGATGGTCATGAACGATCTTCTTATGGATGAGACGGACGAGGTAAAACGGGAAGAACTCCTGCGGACGCAGTCGGCCCAACTTGACCGCATGAACTGGCTTATACAGACCCTTCTTAAGCTTTCAAAGCTGGATGCCGGGACGGTTGTGCTGAAGAGGGAGGACGTCCGCGTATCAGACCTGATCGAGGAAGCCGTCAAGCCGTTTCTGGTCCAGATGGATGTCAAGAATATCGTTTGCAGGCAGGACATTTCCGAACAAATCGTCTCCTGTGACCGCAACTGGACCATCGAGGCGCTGCAGAATATCATAAAAAACTGCATCGAGCATATGGATGACGGAGGAACGCTCTGTATAACAACGGATGATTCACATCTGTTCAGCCGAATCACGATCAGGGACAACGGATGCGGGATCCCTGCTGAGGATCTTCCCCATATCTTCGAGCGGTTCTATAAAGGGAAAAATGCCGGAAAAGACAGTGTCGGAATCGGGCTGGCACTCTCAAAGAGCATATTTGAAGGCGAGCACGGTGAGATAGCCGCGGAGAGCACGGAAGGCGTCGGGACATCCTTTTCCATACGGATCTATAAGACCATTATCTAATGTGACAAAACTGTTATGAGAAAAGTCACCGGATTGTAAGCCGCAGCGATTATCCTGTTCTTAAACAGGAAACGCTGGTCATATTCCGGAAGATCCGTTTGGGAAAGGAGTTTTTTGATATGAATATTCTTGAGATTAAAAACCTGTGCAAAGTCTATGGCACAGGAGAGACAAAAGTTGATGCTTTGAAGAACGTTTCTTTAGATGTGGAGCAGGGCGAATTTGTGGCCATCGTCGGCCCGTCGGGAAGCGGCAAATCCACGCTGCTGCATATCCTTGGCGGTGTGGACAGCCCGACATCCGGGGAAGTAATCATATCCGGAACGGATATCAGCAAACTGGATGAGACAAAGCTTGCGATTTTCAGAAGGAGACAGATCGGTCTCATTTACCAGTTTTACAACCTGATCCCAATCCTCAACGTTGAAGAAAACATGACTCTTCCTATCCTGCTTGACGGAAAAAAGCCGGATCAGGCCGTGCTTTCCGATCTTGTGGAAAAGCTGGGGCTTTCATCGCGTTTGATGCATCTTCCGAATCAGCTGTCCGGGGGCCAGCAGCAGAGGGTGTCTATCGGGCGGGCGCTCATGAACCATCCGGCCCTTCTTCTGGCGGACGAACCGACAGGCAACCTTGACAGCGAAAACAGCAAAGAGATCGTCTCCCTTCTCCGGAAGTTTAACAAAGAGAATAAGCAGACTGTCATCATTATCACGCATGACGAAAGGATTGCGCTCTCCGCCGACCGGGTCATTACGATCGAAGACGGAAGGATCACCAGGGATTCCAAAGGAGCGGAGGTGAGCGCATTATGAGCATCATGGCAAAACTCACCCTGCGGCATCTATTGGAGAACCGGAAAAGAACAGTTGTCACGATACTTGGCATCGCAACGGCGACAGCGCTGATCAGCGCCATTCTCCTCGGGGCGTTCTCTTTCTTTAAATTCTTCGGATATCTGGCGACAAGAACGGACGGCAATGTTCACGCCGCCTTTTACGAATTGACGAAAGAACAGGTCGATGGACTGCGGTCGGATGACCGGCTAGAGCTCATCGGAGTGTCTGACAGAGATCCGAAAATCAGCGGTGTAAAGCTTGCCAGCGGAAAAGAGGACCGGTTCCGGACAGGGAACATAGCTCATGGCGATGCAGGATATCTGACAGAGATGGTTCTTGGTGATTATGAAGGAACTCTCCCTGCAGGGTCCTCCGAAATAGCGGTGGAAGAACAATTCCTTAAAGATAACGGGCTATCTGTACGGGTCGGGGATTCGTTCACCTTTGTGCAGGGATACCGATATTATTATGACGAAGATGACGAGATCGTCTATCTGGCAGGTAACTACAGGTCGGATGAAGTCTTTGAGGAAGCATCCACTGAGACGTGTACAATCACAGCCATCCTGCATGGGAACCGGCCGACAGCGGGATTTGATATCCTGCGGGGGATGGATTCCGGAGTATTCCCGGAACAGAAGGACACCGAGGTGAGGGTGACCTTAAAAAACTGTGACCACACGGCGATCCGTCAGATCCGTCAAATCGTAAATGATTACGGGATCAGCAAATATGATATCAATACCGAATATATGCTGAGCGTGTTTGCATTTGAAGACAGTGCCGGAACATACCGCTCATTGTTTGTGATCATGGGCATTGCACTTCTGATCGTGATCATCACGTCCGTGGTCCTGATCGTGAATTCCATCGGTATGTCACTGACGGAACGACTGCGTTATCTCGGGATGCTTGCCAGTGTCGGAGCGACGGGCCGTCAGAAGCGCTTTTCGGTTTTTTTCGAGGGAGTTCTTCTGGGAGCCGCAGGAATTCCCCTGGGACTTCTCATAGGATATATCGGCACAAAAGTCACTCTGACGTTTCTTGGCAAAAAGGTTCTCGAAGCGGAGATCCTTGCCGGATCTGAAGGGATGCGTGGAAGCATTCCAATAGTCTGCACCGCATGGGTGATCCTTGCTATTGTCATCTGTGCTGCCGTGACGATTTTTATTTCCACCCTTGTGCCGGCCCTTAAAGCAGCCAAGGTCATGCCCATTGATGCCCTTCGCCAGAGCAGCACGATAAAAGTGAAGGCGAAGAAGCTGAGGACTTTGCCGCTGATCCGTCGGATCTTCGGTTTCGAAGGAGAGCTTGCCTATAAAAACATAAAAAGGAACGGAATCAAGGGATCGGTCATTACAGTATCCATTGCCGTTTCTGTGATTCTCTTTCTGACGATCAGCTATTTCTGTGATTCCATGAAGCGGGTCAACCAGTATGATTTTGACCTGCCGTGCCAGATTATCGTGTCCTGTGCTCTTTCGGAAAGCGATCAGCTGAGGCAGGAATTGCAGGCAATGGATGGTGTGGAGAAAGTCTTTGGCGGCGGTATGATCCAGTTCGTGTTTGAAAAGAACGAGGGTGAAAAGATCATCCTGGCGAATAAAGACATCGCGAATCCGAATTTCCTGACCGGCGATTATAAAGACCTTCATCCGTCGAGCATGGCCCTTCTGGTGATAGACGATTCGGACTTCAGAGCGCTGATCGAAGCCAACGGTCTGTCGGAGGATAAGTATTTCGGAGGTGAACTGCGGGGCGTGCTTCTCAACAACTTCTTCCATGACACGAGATCCGCAGCCGTATTTAATGAGGGGGTTCTTGGGCAAAGCCTTCATTACGATGAAGCAGAGGGAAATCCGCCGGCTGTGGAGATCGGGGACTTTGTCTCGTATGACGATAACAACGAAATCCTGAAGATGACGCCCAGAGGGACGCTTACGGTCTACGCCCCGGCATCTGTTTACTATGAAAAAGCGAAAGAGACGCTTCCGGAAGATATTTTAAGCTGTGATTTGTGTGTTGTAACAGACAGACACAATGAAATGTATCAGAAAATCTATGAGCTTCTGGAGTCCGAAGGGTACCACGACTACAGTGTTTCCGATATGACGGATTCGCTCGAAGTCATGAATACGGTAACACTTCTTTTTAAGACTGCCATGTATGGTTTTACGATCCTGCTCGCACTGATAGCGGCAGCCAACATCAATAATACTATTTCCACCGGTGTGCTGCTTCGTCGAAGGGAGTTCGCTATGTATAAATCCGTGGGGATGGCCGAGGACGGATTCGGAAAAATGATCCGCCTGGAGACGTTCCTGTACGGAATCCGGGCACTTATGATAGGTATACCCGTATCCATCCTTATAAGCTATGTGATGTTCAGGGCTTTTGATGCCGAACTGTATTCCTTCAACATCGACTGGATAATGTACATTCTTGTCATCGTCGTCGTGTTTGCAATAGTAGGCGCAAGCATGCTTCTTTCAGTGAATAAACTCAAAGGTGACAGCATTATTGAAGCCCTGAAAAATGAAATGGTGTAAAGTCTGAAGAAGTTTGTTGATCTGTCTGCACCATAAAAAACTACGAGGTGAATGATCATGATACGGTTGAACCGCCGTAAGAGAAGATCAGCGATTTCAAACAGCTGACAAAAACGAAGAATTCTAGCTATCTGACGATGATTACTACATATGGCATAAGTACAAATATGTATGCAGGCCACGTGCAGTCTGTGGTAACAGCTGAGGATCTGTTCCAACCATCAGGACTATAGTTTACTAAAGGTGGTCTTATTGCGGACTTTTAGAAATTTATATGAGGAAACATGGCTTGATCGAATAGAAACTGCCTGAGCTGTATGCTGAGCAGGTGACTGAAGATAAAAGGCCGATGCGGTGAAACATCGGCCGGCTGCGCAGGACGCGGAGATAGTAGTGAGAGTGATTTGAGTGATAAACTGAGTGATAGGAAAAACAGGGCCTCGAAAGTGCCCTTCCTTTCGATGTTTTTCGCTGACCGCTTTCCTGAGGGTCAAGTACAAAGAGGGCTATGTTCCCTCCGAGGTGTTTCTTGCAGTCAGAGAGACAGATAACTGTCTGGTCGGGATCATCGATTACCGATATCCCCTCACCGACTTCCTTATGAGGTTTGGCGGGAATATCGGCTACAGTGTCCGACCGTCCGAGCGACGGAAAGGATACGCTTCCGAGATGCTTCGATTGATCCTGGATATATGCCATTCATATGGAGAAAAGCGGGTTCTACTTACCTGCGACAGTGATAATACGGCGTCAAGGAAAACCATTCTGAAGAATGGCGGCGTCCTGGAAAATGAGATCGAAGACACAGTGGGACTGAGTAAATGCGGCAGAATCCAGCGTTACTGGATCCCAATCGGTATCGATGGGTGAAAGAGGAAGATTATTTGAAGGAACCGGAACGAGCATTATTCTGGAGACAGAAAGATTGTTCCTTCGGGAAATGGACAGGAACGATTATGACACTTTGTATAGAGTGCTGGCAGATACTGAAATCATGCGCCATTATCCGTATACCTTCGACGAGGCGCGTGTCAGAGCCTGGATAGAGCGAAATATGGATCGTTACCGCGTAAATGGGTTTGGCCTGTGGGCCGTCTGCCTGAAAGAATTCGGAGAAATGATCGGTGATTGTGGATTGACGATTCAGACTATCAACGGAAATGTGCTGCCAGAGATCGGATTCCATATCCGTAGGGATTTCCAGCGCAGGGGTTACGCCAAAGAGGCTGCGAAGGCTGTCCGGGACTGGGCCTTCCGTAACACGGAGTATCCGGCGCTGTACTCGTATTGCAAATACACCAATGAGCCATCCATCAGGACAGCAGAATCCATTGGAATGCATTTCGACTGCTATTATCCGGATGAGGCAAACGGGATTACACATGTGTCGGTAATCTCAAAAGAAGACTGGCTGGGCGAGATAGGCACAGAAGTCATAAATCAGCAAAAGGAAGGGCTTCAAGATGGAATATAACAGCACAGTTACACTGAAAGACGGTAGATCCTGTATTCTCCGTAACGGGACGTCATCGGACGGGCATGCACTCCTTGATGTTTTTAACCTGACACATGCGCAGACGGATTATCTGCTTACCTATCCCGGAGAACACAGCTATACCGCAGAGCAGGAAGCGGATTTCCTGCAGGAGAAAACGGATAGCATTGATGAGATCGAACTTCTCGCGGAACTGGATGGAAAAATTGTGGGCTGTGCCGGAATCAACTGTGTCGGACGCAAAGAAAAGATCAGGCATCGTGCAGAATTTGGCATCAGTGTGGATAAGGCGTACTGGGGACTCGGCATCGGACGGGCACTGACAGAGGCATGCATCGAATGTGCAAAAAAAGCGGGATATATCCAGCTGGAACTGGAAGTTGTGGCAGAAAACAGGTCTGCAATAGGCTTGTATGAGAGTGCAGGCTTCGTGGAATACGGCAGAAATCCCAAGGGCTTCCTCTCCCGCTTTACAGGCTGGCAGGAGGTCGTGCTCATGCGGCTGGATATGGATAACGGAGAAGAATTGGACAATGGTATATGAATTAGCTGATACTGAAAAGGCCACGGCCCTGTTTGAAGGCTGGTCTGAAACACTGATCTGGTCATGCCTGCAGAGGGTAATGGGCAAAATATTCGTGACAGATTTAGAAAAGCCTCATTCCGCTCTTGCTTTTGTCGGGTTCTTTGCCTTTTATGGAGGAGAGCCGGATCGAGAGCTTGTAATGCATAAACCTGCCGGTTTTGTGATCATGACGCCGCAGAATGAAGCATGGGCTTCCCTTATCGAAGAATGCTGGCCTTCCGCCCAAAAAGAGACCAGGTTTTCGATCAGGAAGGATACACGATTTGATTTACCTGTCTTGAAAAAGATGACAGAAACGATTCCGGAAGGCTATGAGCTTCGGAGGATCGATGCAGAGATTTACGATCAGTGTCTCTCAGATCCGCTTACCTGCGACTTTGTATCTTGTTTTGAGAGCAAAGAACAGTATCTGGAACTGGGACGCGGAATGGTTCTTTTGAAGAATGGCCGGATCGTCTCCGGAGCATCTTCCTATACAAGGTAT
The DNA here is from genome assembly GCA_017475035.1 of Blautia sp. Taxonomy (GTDB): domain Bacteria; phylum Bacillota; class Clostridia; order Lachnospirales; family Lachnospiraceae; genus Blautia_A. The sequence continues at coordinate 5,482 of JAFVGK010000133.1, read as the reverse complement.
AAAGAAGGCATCGAGATCGAAGTTGATACCGTTTCGGAAGAACGAAGAAAAGGCCTTGCGACAATCGTGAGCGCAGCACTTATTCTGCTATGCCTTGAAGAGGGCCTCTATCCGAGCTGGGATGCGCAGAATATGCTCTCCGTTCATCTGGCTGAAAAGCTGGGTTACGAGTTCGACCATGAATATACGGTGTATGAGGTGGCGTCAGATGAAAGAACACACTGAAACGAATACTGCACGATATAATTCAGCCCGAAAATGGATGATTTTCTGGACGTACTTCATTGGAATCGGCGCTGTCGCCGGGGGGCTCAGTATGATCATCGATCCCAGTGGAAAGACGCTGCACATGGATGCAATGCTTCCATTCTTTCAGAAGCTGCCCTTTGCGGATGTGCTCTTTCAGAACTTTCTGTTTTCAGGTATCGCCTTGCTGATCGTAAACGGCCTGACAAATCTGACAGCGGCGGCTCTGCTTCTGAAAAAGAAGAAACTTGGCGTAATCCTCGGTGGGATCTTTGGCATTACCCTGATGCTCTGGATCTGCATCCAGTTTTATATGTTCCCGCTGAATTTCATGTCCACGGCCTTCTTCATCTTTGGTTTCTGTCAGGCCGTTACCGGTTATGTGGCATGGACAAGCAGGAGCAACCGGTAGGCCATCCATGAAGCCGGTTACGGCAATAAACAGTATGGACATCAGCCGGATATCTTTTGCGGGTATCCGGCAAATTCATGCGATATAAACTAACGAACGATTGGACGTATAAGAAAGGAGAGATTAATGATCAGAATGAATAATAACAGGAACTACGACGCGATGACTGGGAGATACGGATTACCAGACAAAGGGAGAATGAGATGGATTTCAGAGAACAGATTCGATGGATGGAGAGAATCAATATAAATGATATGGATCGTGTGCCGGAATGGGCACGTGCGGAAAAAATGGAAAGAATCGTACCGCTGAAGGAGTTGTGGAAATATCCAAAAACCTCACAGATACGACGCAGAGGAACAAAATGAAAGACATGGGCATTAAGAAAAAGAAACATACAGCGATCAGAAGAATTGTTATCTTATGTATTTTTGCCGTGCTGGTTCTTACAGGGGCTGTATTTTTCCATTTTGGCGGATTTGGAACCGGGGGGAGTGCAGATCCGGAAGAATTTGCCACATATGCTGGACAGATTTCGGATATAACGATTCCTGAGAATACAAGAATCATTGCGCTGGGAGAGGCGACGCACGGGAACCGTGAATTCCAGCAGCTGAAACTGGATGTGTTTCAGATCATGGTGGAACAAGTAGGCGTGCGGGCGTTTGCCCTGGAGGGTGATTACGGTGGGTGCGAGGCAGTCAACCGCTATATCCACGGTGGAGAAGGCACAGCAAAGGAGGCTGCTGCCGCGATTGGGTTTGCCATCTATCGGACCGGGGAAATGGAGAACCTGATTTCCTGGATGCGCAGCTATAACGTGACTGCTGCTGACGGAGATGATATCCGTTTCTACGGGTTCGATATGCAGCAAACAGAATACAACTATCAATTCCTTCTGGAAGAATTGAAGAGCCTGGGTCACGATACTGCAGAACTGGAGAAACTCCGGGATGGTGAGGACTGGTCTGCTTTGTATGATCGTGAGGAGAGGATCTTGGTTTTTACAGAGCTCAGACAGGATCTTTCAGAGAGAGTCTCCGCATCTAACACGGATCAGGCGATTGAAACAGCGGTGCATCTGACGGACATTTTATTGCAGAACCAGGCGATGGAAAAGGCGTATGAAGAGAATTTCGCGGATGCCAACGGGATCCGCGACCAGTACATGGCGGACAATACGATGTGGATCCTCGAACAGGAAGAGAGGAGGGGGAATGACAGGATCTTCATTACGGGACATAACGGCCATATGGAACAGTCAGGCACATATGTCGGCGGTGAGAATAAGGTTATGGGGAATCTGCTGACGGACAGGATCGGAAGAGATGCATACTTCGCCATAGGGACGGACTTCTATAAGACGACATGTAATTTTCCGACAAGCTCCGGAAAACGTGTGAACAGGACATTTTATTCGAGAGATCCGCTTGCGAAGGCTTCCCGTAAAAACGGTTATGACGTTTCCTGGCTGGATTTCTCAGTTATTCCCGCAGACGGGGGTTTGGCAGAAATGGTGAACGGATACATATTCATGGGCAACCTCGGGGAGAATCCGATGGATGGCCTGAACGGAATTGTGTATCGTCTCCTCCCGTATGCTTATCGGGTCTGGCAGGTTTCGTCAGAGCTGTATGACGGGATGATCTTTGTGACGCAGGCGCATCCTATAAGTGTCAACAACTGAAAGGTACAGGGGAATACAGGCATCCGGGAATACTATGCCGGAATTTATATAAAAGAGAGTGAGAAGATATCATGGAACTAGTGTTAGACAGAGTATCGAAACAATACGGGAACAAAATCGCAGTCGACAGGATCTCCACCGTATTCCGGGCGGGTGTCATCGGGCTTCTTGGCGCGAACGGCGCCGGAAAGACGACGTTGATGCGCATGATATGCGGGATCTTAAGGCCGACGGACGGAACGATATGCTTTAAGAACGGGGGCACATTGGACGCTTCGGAAGAACTGTACCGCGATGCGCTCGGTTACCTTCCGCAGGATTTCGGCTATTATCCGGATTTTACCGGGAAGGATTTCCTGATGTATCTGGCAGCCCTTAAGGGACTGGATAAGCGTACAGCCAAAAGAAAATGCGCAGAGCTTCTGAGGATCGTCAGCCTGGAGTCGGCTGCTGGAAAGAAAATCAAAACCTATTCCGGCGGGATGAAGCAGCGTCTAGGGATTGCACAGGCCGTTCTCAACGATCCGAAGATCCTGGTTCTGGACGAACCGACTGCCGGTCTTGATCCGAAAGAACGCGTACGCTTCCGCAACCTGATCGCGGAGCTGGGAAAAGACAGTATCGTTATCCTCTCCACGCATATTGTATCGGATGTTGAACATATCGCAGACCGGATCCTGATGATGAAGGACGGACAGTTCATTTATGACGGGACGCTTGAAGGGATCGGGATGGATCTGGAAGAGTTTTATCTGAAGGAGTTTGACGAGGAGGAGGAAAATGCATAATTTTGGAAGTTTATACAAAACAGAACTGAAGAAGATCCTGTCAAATCGAGCGATCTGGATCACGCTTGTGATCGGGATGTTGTTACTGATCACAGCAGGAATATCGAATATCCTTCCTTTCGGGATCGGCGGCCGGTATGATTTCCCCGATGGAACATCGATGTCAGCGTATGAGTTTTACCAACAGCAGAAAAAGACCAGCGAAGAAATCACAGGTCAAAAACTGGATGATGCACTGCTTCAGAGAATGCGCACGGAAATGAAAGAATTTCTGAAAGACAAACAGGATCTTCCACATGCGGAAACGACCGGATCCAAAGAATATCGCGGAATCTGGTTCGCTGCGGAAAAACTGGGTTATGAGGATTTGCTGTCAAAGCTTTATACGCAGTTTGAGGATGCGGAAGATCCGAACATGCTGCTCATGGAATCGGACGCGGCAGAGTATTATCACGCCATAAGGGATAACCTGGATTATGTTTTTTCACAGGATGGTCTGAGTGAGGAAGAAACAGCGTACTGGTCGGTAAAATATGACAGGCAGAGCGTTCCGTTTGCTTATGGGTATGCGCTTGGCTACAGTGGTTTTATCCAGATGTTTTATGTGTATATCTGGTTTGTGTTCCTGCTTATTGCCGTCAGCCTTGCCGGTGTTTTCAGTGAGGAAATCTCGCACCGGACGGACGCGATGATCCTGAGCACAAGGAACGGCAGGAAACCGGCATCTCTTGCTAAGTTGTGTGCAGGCATTACGGTGGGAACATTGGAAATGGCCATTGTTCTTGGCGTGAATCTGGCCGTCTGCCTGATCACCTTCGGCCACGGGGGATGGGATGCGCCGCTCCTCATGGTGATCCAGAGTACGGCATGGGATCTTACGGTCGGTCAAGGGGTCTTCATCTTTATCGGTTTGGCGTTTGTGCTGGCGATGTTATTTGCTGCCGTGACCATGCTTCTGTCGCAGATACTTGGCAGCAGTACAGGCGTGCTGGCTGTGCAGATCGGAATCCTTCTGCTTGGGATATTCAACATTCCGGACAGTCTGGGTATCATCTCGCAGTTCTGGGCCATTCGCCCCACGAATTTCCTGATGTACTACGCGTTTTCGGAGTACCGTCTGTTCAGCATAGGGAGTCATTTCCTCAATGTCTTTCAGGCGGCAGGGATCCTGTATCCACTTCTGATCGCCGCCGCTGTTCCGATTACGTATGTCTCCTATCAGAGAATGCAGGTGAAGAGCCGATGAAATGATATTGAAGGATAGAAGCAGCGTTGAGTTGAAACTGCGGAAGAAATGATGAATGTCGGGACAAATCTGTATTTAAGAAGAAACTCCTTAAAGTGGTGACACTCGGGGAACTGACGCCGGAGTGGTGGATCGGATAGCATACTAAACCAAAGGTCGGATGCTATTCTCGAGAAAAACTGTATATTTAAGATGATGGAGAAGATGCCATCTGCGACAGGTGAATTCCTGCGGCAGATGGCTTTTTTTATCTCATACAATGGGTGCTTGCCGGGATATGGAATAGCTGTCTCGATAAATGGGTAAACTGCTTCATAACCGGCTCACTATATTTGCCCAACGTAACAATTTATTTGCGTAGAACACTGCTTACGTTGGGCGAGGGTTTTCCTGAATCCGGGCAGATGGTCTGCGCATGGAAAGGAGAGCCTGAAATGGCAAAAAACAGTATACGTATCATTGGTTGCATACGTCTAACTTCAAAATTTCTCATCAAACATACCTTGAAAAGGGAACAGTTACCTTGCTGCTTTCTGGAGTCATACGCCTGGATTTTCTATAATGAAAGTGAACAAATATCGAAGGGAGGTGGCGTCCGGTGAAACCAAAATTTACAGAAGAAGAACGTAAACTGATCGGCCGCCGCATCCGTGATTCCAGAAATGCAGAGAAGTATACACTGGAACAGCTTGCTGAAATAATCGGATGTTCCCCTAAGCATCTTGGCGATGTGGAAAGAGGTACTGTAAGCGCATCATGGCCGCTGGCGGTAAAGATCGGAAAGGCGTTGAATACTGGTGTTGACTACTATCTCGCTGATACCTCTGACCAGTATTTTGATATCCAGATAGATTTGGAGATTTCCAATATCTTAAAGGACTGCGATATGGAGGGACGTATGGCGATCCGCGATACCGCCAGAAGAATCGCAGAGTACGGAAAGAGACTACAGGCAAAGAAACAATAAGCGTGGTGGTAGTTGCCAATGAACACTTCTTGGCAGCCACTCATATCAAAATAAAGGATGTCCGCAGGGCTGCCGGGGTTACGACAAGGCAGTTCTGCGGGTTTTTATTATACTTTGGAATCGGTCAAAATATACG
>JAFVGK010000026.1 GCA_017475035.1 Blautia sp. | reverse complement strand
TGTAAAGAATGTATGCTTCCAGCTAACAGGATGAAAACCTGTTAGCTGCGGATCATAGAACCGGGAACCGACCCGAAGGCGCAAACCCCTGTGGTTAAGCCATTTTCGGTAAGTCTGCGTAGCTCAGCTGGATAGAGCGACCGCCTCCTAAGAAGAGGGGTGGGCTGATGGCTGAGTGAAACGGCAAAACGGTCCGGAGTTCGAATCGAGTCTGGATGATACATGTTACCCGATGGCCAAAAGGCATCAGGTAATATGTAAAGAATGTATGCTTCCAGCTAACAAGAAGAAAACCTGTTAGCTGTGGATCATAGAATCGGGAACCGACCCGAAGGCGCAAACCCCTGCGGTTAAGCCATTTTCGGTGAGTCTGCGTAGCTCAGCTGGATAGAGCGACCGCCTCCTAAGAAGAGGGGTAGGCTGATGGCTGAGTGAAACGGCAAAACGGTCCGGAGTTCGAATCGAGTCTGGATGATACATATTACCCGATGGCCGGAAGGCATCAGGTAACATGTAAAGGATGTATGCTTCCAGCTAACAAGATGAAAATCTGTTAGCTGTGGATCATAGAAATCCGGAACCGACCCGGAGGCTGAAACCCCTGTGGTTAAGCCATTTTTCGGTAAGTCTGCGTAGCTCAGCTGGATAGAGCGACCGCCTCCTAAGAACAGGGAGAAACGCTCATCAGCTGAAAAACAGGCAAACGGTCGGGAGACCTAAAAATCCACCAATTTCATACAAGTCTGCGTAGCTCAGTTGGATAGAGCGACCGCCTCCTAAGCGGTAGGTCGGGTGTTCGAGTCACCTCGCGGACGCTTGAAAACAGTCCGGAAACCCGCGTAAATACTGGGTTTCCGTTTTTTTTATCTAGTACACTTCTATCGAACTTCTTACATAACCCGCTTTGCAACCCCCATTTTTGCTAATCGGAAAGGCATAGAACTTCTGACCATCCTCTTTCGTTAGCCAGCTAATTTTTAGCAAAAAAACGCGATTTTTGCTAATCAAAACGGGTTTCCTGCTAATTTGGCGATTTTTCCTGCTGATTTTCCTGCTAATCAAAAATGCGAATGTTCCTTGTCCGAAGGAATGATTTCTCATATTTTTTAATCATCAATCGTCCATTACATAGGCCGGTCAGCGCCTCCTAGGAGGTCTTCTGACCGGCCTTATTTTATTTCACACAAAGGAGGACGACAGATGAATTACGAGCAGTTTCTGGAACAGTTGAAAGAAGATCTGACGGCACGATTTGCCGCCGATCTCCCGCCGGAGCTTTCTGATGTGAGGATCGGGATCCGGGATGTTGAGAAGCTCCAGGGAGAATCCTACCGTGGGCTTTCTTTCCGCAGTGGTGACTCCCCGGTGGAGGCCAACCTCAATATGACCGGTGTCTTTCAGGCCTACGAAGCAGGCCGTCCCTATCAGGATATCCTGCAGGAGGTTGAAGACCAGCTCATGAAGATCGTGGACCGCACTCCCCAGTTCAATATCGGGGAACTGTCAGATTATGAGGCTATGAAGCCGAAGCTGATGATGGAGGTCATACCGCAGAATGGAAACGAGGACATGCTGGCAAATATTCCTCATCAGAAGGTGGAGGATATGGCGCTGATTTACCGTATCGACATGGGGAACAGTAATGGTGGAAAAATGACCTCTGTTATAACCAATCAGCAGCTGAAAGCATTCGGTATCACGGCAGAACAGCTCCATCAGGACGCCCTGGAGAATGCACCGCTTACCCATCCTGCCTCCCTTCGTTCCATGCGGGAAGTGATGGCCGACATGATGGGCATGGAACCAGATGAGCCGATGCCCGGAGAACCCACAATGCTGGTGGCAACCGTAGAAGGTGCCTTCATGGGTGCTTCGGTGATCCAGTATCCGGGCTTTATGGAGCAGGCGGCGGAAAAGATCGGCGGCGATTTCTTTGTTCTTCCCTCTTCCATCCATGAAGTGCTGCTTATTCCTGATGACGGCAGCGCGGATTATCATGAGCTGGCTGCCATGGTACAGACTATCAACGAGACACAGGTAGCCCCGGCAGAAAGGCTTTCTGATAACGTATATCACTATGACAAAGAGGATAAGGTTTTCGAGCTGGCAGAGAAAACAGCGGGAAGGAAGCTGGCACAGCAGATGGAGAAGAAAGCAGAAATGAGGGCTGCGGCGGAGAAGAAACCTTCTATCCTTGAGCAACTCGGAGAAAAGAAGAAAGAGGCAATGGATCATGCACCGAAAGCAAAAGCACCGGGAAGGATGGCCCCGGAAGCAGCATTGTAATCAAAAAGCGGCGTACAGGAACAAGGGAGCGTTTGAAGCTTATTACAGAAAGCGGATATCGCTCCCTTTTCTATTGCACCGGAGAGGACGGATCACATGAAAAGCAGTGAAAATACAGTTCCTCCCGAAGGAACGGGGGGATCAGGATGAGCTTTACCGATGGAATGTCGGGAGCCATAGAGGTTTTGATGCGGGAGGCTCCCGGCAGCAATCATTATGATGACGGCTGTGAAGGCAGATACCCGGAATGCAGGTACTGCCGGTACCACACACCCTATTCCGATAGGGGTGACTGTGTATTCAGAACATGCCCATATCTGGTACCGGCGTCATCCAGCAGGAAGAAAGGCGGTGGTCACGATGGCCGTTTTCCGCGTTGAGAAGAATTCCAACTATACTACCATGTGCAATTACCACCTGCGGGACCAGAACCTGAGCCTGAAGGCCAAAGGGCTGCTGTCCCTGTTCCTGAGCCTGCCGGATGCATGGCATTACAGCATCCGCGGCATCGTCGCCATCAGCAAGGAAGGCGTGGACAGTGTGAATTCCGCCCTTCGGGAACTGGAGGAATGCGGGTATCTGATCCGCAGCCAGAAAAGGCTGGAGAATGGACGCATGGGCGAGATCGAATATGTGATCTATGAGATCCCGGAGGGGGCTGATCCGGATGCAGATTTCCCGGGTACAGGTTCACCGTATACGGAAAACCCGGATACGGTTTTGTCGGATCCGGAAAACCCGCGAGGAATAAATAAAGATAAAACAAGTACAGAAAGAACAAATACTGAAAGAAACAAAAAAAGAGAGAGTAAGCGCCCGGTCCGCCATCGTTATGGGCAGTATCAGAACGTGCTTCTCTCGGATGAGGAGGTGGAAAAACTTATGAACGAATTCCCGAATGATTACCAGAACCGTATTGAGCGCCTGTCGGAATATATGGCATCCACAGGCAAGGTTTACAAGAACCATCTGGCGACCATGCGCAGCTGGGCGAAGCGCGACAACCGAAAAAGCCAGGAGAGCAAATCCTATGATCACGGAAATTATCAGTTTTCTGCCGGAGATAGCTTATGAAAGAGTTTCTGGAAGGGTTCCTGGACCGGCTTGAGACAAAGACAGAGCCGAACGATGGCGAATATCTGTCTGATGACGGACTACTTTACTGCGAAAAATGCCATACGCCGGTCCAGTGCAGGAAGATGTTCCTCGGAAAGATGCGTACGCTGCCCTGTATATGCAAGTGTAAGCAGGAGGAAATGCGCCGGGAGAAAGAGGAGGCGGAAGCCAGGGAACAGATGATTCAGATCCAGCGGATGAAATCTACAGGGATCCAGGAACGGCATCTGTTAGATTGGCGGTTTGATACAGCGCAGGAAACAGACACGATCCGATGGGCAAAGAAATATGTTGCGGAATGGAGAAAGGTCAAGGCGGAAAACCTTGGCCTTTTGCTTTGGGGCGACGTTGGTACAGGAAAATCCTTTGTGGCAGCCTGCATTGCCAATGCCCTGCTGGAACAGATGGTTCCGGTCCTGATGACGAACTTCTCCAAGATCCTGAACCAGATGGGGGCCATGTACACGGAGGAAAGGTATCAGTACATTGCTTCCCTTAACCATTATTCCCTGCTGATTATTGATGACCTTGGGATTGAGCGCAGCACCGAATACGCGAAAGAGCAGGTTTACGCCGTGATCGACGAGCGTTACAAGGCCAACCTTCCGCTGATCATTACGACGAATCTGACCATCAACGAGATCCGGAATCCGGAAAACGTGGCCGATGCCCGTATTTACAGCCGCGTATTGGAGATGTGCACACCTGTGCATGTCGGAGGGGCTGACCGCCGGCAGGCTGTGAGCCGGGACAAGCAGGAGTTGGTGAAATCCGTACTGTTCTCCGGGAAAGGAGGTGGAAACGAACGATGAGTACAAAAGCGACCGTGATTGCCTGCGTAAACCAGAAAGGCGGGACGGGCAAGACCACGACCTGTGAAAATCTGGGTGCAGGGCTTGTGATGGAAGGGAAAAAAGTCCTGCTGGTGGATTTCGATCCGCAGGCTTCGCTCAGCATCAGCCTTGGCTATCCCAAGCCGGAGGAACTGCCGGTGACGATCACGGACATGATGAAAAGAGTGGTGGAGGAAGAAGGGATCCCGCCAGGGGAAGGCATTCTCCATCATGAGGAAGGCATGGATCTGATGCCGTCCAGCATAGAATTGTCCGGCATGGAGGTCTCCCTGGTAAATACCATCAGCCGGGAAACCGTGCTGAAAGAATATCTGGAGAGCGTTAAGCGGGACTATGATTTTATCCTTTTGGATTGTTCTCCGAGTCTGGGGATGCTGACAATCAATGCCATGGCAGCGGCGGATACACTGCTGATACCCGTGCAGGCTTCCTACCTTCCGGCGAAGGGCTTGGAGCAGCTGTTACAGACAGTGAATAAGGTCAGGCGGCAGATCAATCCCAAACTGAAGATCGAAGGAATCCTGTTGACGATGGTGGACACGAGGACAAATGACGCCAGGGAAATCAGCGAACTGATCCGGAATGCTTATGGCGGAAAGATCAAGGTATATGACACAGAGATTCCCCGCTCTGTCCGGGCTTCTGAGATCAGTAAAGAAGGAAAAAGCATTTTCAAACACGACCCGGGAGGAAAGGTCGCAGAGGCATACCGGGAGCTGACAAGGGAGGTGGTGAAGAATGCCGAGAAAAGGCGCAAACGTAACCTTGAGCAGTTACGATGAGATTTTCACCACCGAAGAGAGCCGGACGGAAAGCCAGCAGGAACATGTGCAGATGATACCCCTGTCAGAACTGCATCCCTTTGAAGGACATCCCTTCCGGGTAGTCGATGATGAGGAGATGCAGAAAACCGTAGAGAGCGTAAAGCAGTACGGAGTCCTGACACCGGCGATTGCAAGGCCGGATCCGGACGGCGGCTATGAAATCATTTCCGGTCACCGTAGGCTCCGTGCATCAGAGCTTGCCGGTCTGGAGACCCTGCCGGTCATTGTCCGGGAAATGGATGATGATACCGCGAT
>JAFVGK010000132.1 GCA_017475035.1 Blautia sp. | reverse complement strand
GATAAAGCGTCCTCATCAGATAGAGATGAATATCGGAAATCTAAATTTCCTGCATCATGTTCCGTTTTTTCAATAAAGGCAGAAAAGCGTTCAGACAAATAACGATAGAACATCGTACCAAGCACGTAATTCTTGAAATCCCATCCGTCCACGCTGCCCCTTAGGTCATCTGCAATCGCCCAAATAGCGCGATGCAGTTCATCTCTTTGCTGCATTGTGATCTCTGCCATTTTTTCTACCTTTCTGTTTGTTGTAGCGCGTTACCTCGCCTTTATAGTTTTATTATTATTAAATGTGAATCAAGTATAGCACATCCATCCAGCGGATTAATTTGAATAAAAATGCTCCATGTTTTATGGTTAATCCAGACAGAAAGCAAGCTCCGATTATTTGGTCAGCGTCTGGAAGATTTTTTCAACTTATAATACCTTCCATCTGAAGGCAAGAGACTAACGATTGTTTCAAGGATTTTGTGTCCATGAATATAACCTAACTTTCCACTGGTCTTCTCATCCCGTTATGATTCTATTCCTCATTTGCCAAAGTAAATTCTAGTCTGAGGTAGAATTTACTTTGGCAAATGAGGGAATGAGAATGATGTCTGCCCCAAGTGTGGATACAAAAAGCCGTAAGTCGTATATCTTCAGTTCACTAATATCTGCTCATAACAGGCGACATCCCTTTACGTCACCGCATGATGCGGAAGATTGAAGGGATGTCGCCAATTATACATGGTCTCATCTTCTTTCAAATAGTGTTCTCAATTGGAAAAAGTTTTCTCAATTTAGCTTTCTTAGTGGCTTGATACCCCACGACATCGCCAAGACGCTGACCAACGAAGGTGTTCCGACACCGGCGGGAAAAACGTCAGTGGGACCAGACCACCATTTAGAGCATCCTATCGAACGAGAAGTAGCCTTTTCTTATTATCATCCTTATAAGTGGGCAGGTAGTAATATGAACAAATGCCACCTAAAAACTTTCTGGTTTCTGTCTTGACATCATCTGAATGTCAGTATAAAATAGAATTAGAATAATTCTAATTTGGAGAAGGCCATGACAAAGTACGCACAACAGATACTCGATATCATAAATACGTCTTCGGATCATCTGACTGCTGAGCAGATCTATCTACGCCTTAAAGCCTCGAACTCTAAAGTCGTTCTTGCCACGGTATATAATAATCTCAATCTGCTATACGAACAGGATAAGATCCGAAAGGTTTCCGTGGAAGACTATCCTGACCGTTATGACAAAACCGTAAAGCACGATCATTTGGTATGTAAAAAATGCGGGGCGCTCTCCGATATCCGCCTCTCCGATCTCACGGCCCAGTTGCAGGTGCAGATCTCAGAGGAGATAATCTCCTACGATTTGAAAGTGAATTATATCTGCCCTTCCTGCCGAAGCAAAGCAGAGAAGGTATAAGAAAGGAGGATAATCCGTGGCTATCTATCAATGCTCGATCTGCGGCGCGATCTTTGACGAAGAGAAGGAAGGACGAAAGCTGGCAGAGTTGACGGAATGCCCCGTATGCAAACAGCCGATATCCAAATTTGAGCGAATTGACGGCTACGAACACCCGGAGGCGGCGGTAAAGCCGGAAGGGTCACTGGCCTATGATCCGCAGTATGAACGCCAGGATAAGAACAGCCGCTTCATGAAGGAGATCCATGAAATGGCGGTATCCGGTAAGAGTCTCGACAGTTCCATGGGAACGCGCATGCCCTTGCCCAGTTGGGACGATATTCTTCTGCTGGGGGCGCAGTTGAATCCGCCGCCACTGCTGGATCATGACCCGGTGGAAACTCGGACCGTCATCGGCAAACATGCCAGTAAGCCGATGGTGTTGGAAAGCCCGATTTACATCTCCCATATGTCTTTCGGTGCCCTTTCACGGGAGGCAAAGATTGCTCTTTCGAGAGGCAGCGCTATGGCGAAAACAGCCATGTGCAGCGGCGAGGGCGGCATTCTCCCCGAGGAGAAAGCAGCCGCCTATAAATACATCTTTGAGTATATCCCCAACAAGTACAGTGTCACGGACGACAATCTGCGCAGTGCGGACGCCATTGAGATCAAGATCGGGCAGGGCACAAAGCCCGGCATGGGCGGGCATCTGCCCGGAGAAAAAGTCACGGCAGAGATTGCTGCGCTGCGGGGTAAAAAGCCAGGAGAGGATATCCAGAGCCCCAGCCGCTTCTCGGAAATCTGTTCCAAAGAGGACTTGAAGGCCATGGTCACGATGCTCCGGGAGCGCTCGAATGGCCGCCCGATTGGCATCAAGATCGCTGCTGGGCATATCGAGTGGGATCTGGAACACTGCATATATGCAGATCCTGACTTTATCACCATTGATGGCCGCGGAGGCGCTACAGGCTCCAGCCCGCTCCTGCTCCGGGAGTCCACTTCCGTTCCGACAATCTATGCTTTGAGTCGTGCACGAAAGTATCTTGACGCTGTGCAGTCCGATATTTCTCTGGTCATCACAGGTGGGTTGCGTGTATCGTCTGACTTCGCCAAGGCGTTGGCTATGGGTGCAGATGCCGTGGCCATTGCCAGCGCAGCCTTGATTGCCGCCGCATGCCAGCAGTATCGGATTTGCGGCACGGGAAACTGTCCGATGGGAATCGCCACACAGAAACCAGAGCTTCGCGCCCGGTTGGATGTGGATAAGGCGGCGCAGCGAGTATCAAACTTCCTGAGCGTCTCCTTGAAGGAAATAAAGACCTTTGCCCGGATTACCGGGCACACCTCTGTCCACGATTTGAGCGTAACGGATCTCGTGACGCTGGATCGAGATATAGCAACGTACACAGATATCCCATTTGCTGGCGCTTCCCCTGCCGTAATCGGGGAGAGAATCCGAAAGAAAACCAATGAAGGAGGAAAAAACATGAAATTCGTATGTAAAATCTGTGGTTATGTCTATGAGGGCGAGACCGTACCCGAGCAGTGCCCTCAGTGCAAACAGCACGGTGTTATGGAACCGGTTCCTGTTAAGAAGAACCCCTATGCCGGAACCCAGACTGAAAAAAACCTGGAGGCAGCCTTTGCGGGTGAGTCTCAGGCCAGAAACAAATACACCTATTTTGCTTCCAAGGCAAAAAAAGAGGGCTTTGAGCAGATCGCGGCGCTCTTCCTTAAAACTGCCGACAACGAGAAGGAACACGCCAAGCTCTGGTTCAAGGAACTGGGCGGCATTGGCTCCACAGCCGAGAATCTGGCTGCCGCCGCTGACGGCGAGAACTATGAATGGACGGACATGTATGAGGGCTTTGCCAAGACAGCCGAAGAGGAAGGCTTCCCGGAGTTGGCTGAGAAATTCCGTGGCGTAGCAGCTATTGAGAAACACCATGAGGAGCGGTACCGGGCTCTGCTGCGCAACGTCGAGATACAGGAAGTCTTCAAAAAGAGCAGCGTCAAGGTTTGGGAATGCCGCAACTGTGGCCATATCGTAGTGGGAGAAGCTGCACCGGAAATCTGCCCTGTCTGCGCCCATCCCCAGGCATACTTTGAGATCAACACAGAGAATTATTAAGGCGATACACGCGATTATGAAAAAGGAGATGTAAAATGGAAATGAAGTTCTATCGCTGTTCCCATTGCGGGCAGATTATAGCAATCGTAAAAGAAACCGGCGTCCCTGTTGTTTGTTGCGGCGAACCCATGGCCGAAGTGATCCCGGGCACGACGGACGCCTCGCTTGAAAAACATGTTCCAGTTTTTACCGTTGAGGGAAACAAGGTACAGGTGAGCGTCGGCTCCGCCGCGCACCCGATGCTTCCTGAGCATTATATCGAATGGGTCGCAATTGAAACGAAATCAGGTAACCAGCGCAAACAGCTGTCTCCCGGCGACGAGCCGAAAGTCTGTTTTTCCATTTGCGAAGGCGATGAGGTCAAGGCAGTGTATGCATACTGCAATCTGCATTCTCTCTGGAAAGCCTGAATTTATAAGGCTGCATTTATGCTATAATGAACCATGCTGCTAAGACAATGCAGTATATAAAGGAACCAAACAGCAAGGCGCTCTGCAAACTGCGGAGCGCCTATTTTTTAGTGGAGAAAACCGCTGATATGCGGTTTAAAAAATTGCTTAGGTACAATTAAAGCGACCAGGTCGAAGTAATCCCAATTTATATCTGTGCAATAATATAGCCGGGCAAATACCCGACTTCAACATCTTTCTGTTAAGAAGGCTCGAACGAGCCCTCCGAGCCCCAAAAACGAGCCCTCGCCATTATGCAGCCGCTACCCGTATCAAAGACGTAGTGCAGTTTTCATAAACCTTATTGACTTGTGATTTCCCTACCGTTCCCAGTCTTGTAAGTAGTTCAGACACATCCTGGGGTGTATAGAATTCTCCACCGGACTTTCCTGCCCCAGAGGCATACATGGTCATCAGATACTCATAAGCATCCCCGAAAGCATCAATATCGTGACCGTTCACAGCCCCCAGCTTCATGTCACGCACGCCCCAGAGAAGTTTTACAAGACGCTCATTCCGCTTCACTACAGAAGCACCGAGTCTATTACTATTCACATCGAAATCGGCAAACAGGCCATTGAAGCAATCCTCTGAATCAGTTCCTTTACTTGATGCTTCGATATCACGAAAGATCTTCTCCAGCGTTTCGTTCAGGTTAGGGTCTTTATCTGCACGCTTGCAGACGTTGTAGAACAGTTCAGATGGTTTAAG
>JAFVGK010000131.1 GCA_017475035.1 Blautia sp. | reverse complement strand
TCATTTTGCACAGAAAGATTTGCAAAGTTAAGTATAAATAGTGCAAAATGGCTACTTCCTCGTGTCTGTGGGCGACCCAATCTCATGCAAAAATGAGCGAGCTCATTTTTGCATGACCTTTTGTCGCCTGAATCATCATATTATTTCCAGTAACCACCGTAAATCTTCTTTACATATGCAACCTGCGCGTCCGTGATCTTATTAACAGCCGCATCCAGAGCTGCCGAGGTATTCGGGCAGGCATTCCGAAGAGATGCTTTCTGAAGGATAAAGACTCTCATACTCTCAGCGAAAAACTCGCTTGCATTCTGGCCTGCATAGGACTTGTTGATTCCCGGGAACGCTTCTTTTTCATTTCCGTAGATCGTCTTGAAGGCAGCGGTAGAATCAACATTTCCTGCAATAAAAGCGATAAAGTGACCCAATTCATGATAAATCGTATCATTCACCATTTTCAGTGTAATGCTCTGATCCTGCGCGTTAAAGTATCCGGCATAGGAAACCTTTGGATTCACGATAACCTTGAAACCGAGAGTCTCAAATGCGTTGATGACATTGCTCGGCATCAGAGGAGCAATCTCTCTGACACTCACCTCTGTCGGCTCATCAGTCGGCGCGGCAACACTCTGTGTGTTGGCAGAAGCTGTCTGCGCCGTATTCTGGGAAGCGGCGGTAGCAGGCATAACCGTTGTCGTTGTCTTTACTGTGGTGGTAACCTTTGTCGTAACAACTTTTTTCCTGGATTTTTTCGTATACTTCTCAGTCGTATTGGTGGCAACCGTAGTATCTGTCTTAATGGTCGTATTGCCGTTTTTCTCCGTCTTACTGCTTCTCGTGGTCTGTGTTCCGAGATTTTTTGTATAGGTTTTGGCAGCCGCCGCCTTCAGCGTGACGGTCTTCTTGGATGTTTTGGTATTTTTGGTCGTCTTAATCTTGCTGACAGGCTTATCACCCAGATAAGCTTCATCAGGCGTTAATTCATCTCCGATTGGGAGGATATCCGTTTCCGTCTCTTTGACCGTCTCAGGCCACTGCGGGCCTCTGTTCACCTGAAAAGATACGGTAGCAACAATCGCAGCAATGGCAATAGCGGCACAGCCTACAGCAAACTTTCTGGTCTTAATAATATTCATAACGTCGATTTTTTTCATTTTTATTTCCTCCCGGTTTAAATACTTATATGTGATATAGTTGAAACGACTTCACTATTAAGGGTAAAAGTCTGCCAATAAAAATAACCGTCTATCCAGAGGATACACGGTTGCCATACACGTATTATATATAAACTGTTCTTAATAGATACCGCCTAGGATATAGTCTCATATTTAAGAAAGTCTACACTTATACATATATATCACATCAACTTACGATGCGGCAACCGGCTGTCATAGGTCACTTATGAATATGGCCCTTAGACCCTTGGCTTTGCGTCCTTGCCTTTTGGCAAGTTTGCCTTTGAATCTTATGCGCTTATTATACATAGTCCCTATAGGTTTGTCAACACCTTTTTTATTTTTTTTTCAATTTTTTTTCTTTGTTTTTTTCTTAGGGGATAGCCTTTTTTCTTAAAATCTGTTATATTTATGACAGCATCATTGAAAAACACACAATCGTTCCTTTTTTAGTAATGTATAATTAAGGTATTGTCCTATGATTCCTATGATAATGAAAAAGCGCGGCGTCTGTCGGTGTCTTTTCCTTTTTTTGCTGATCATGCCCTGCCTTCTTTCCGGCTGCGGCAAAAAGGAAGCAGAAAATGACGTTCCTCCGGCAATTGACACTCCCGGGCCGCTGGTTCCGACATATCCGGGGGAAAAAACGATTGGCAATGAGTTGTTGACCCTGGATATTTCTAATACAGCCCAAGGCTACATGGTCGCCATCAGCAGCGATGACGAAAAAAAGAAATGCCTGCAGATCTATTCAGAAACAGGCGTCATCTATAAGTATTTTATTGATCCCGGAGAAATTGCCGTCATTCCTTTTACTGACGGCAGTTCCGAATATATGGTTGTATGTTACCAGCAGGTTCAGGGAGATCAATACGCCACGATCTTCGGTGAAAAGATAACCGTCGATCTGGAAAGTATTTTTTATCCTTTCCTGTATCCGAATCAATATGTTAATTTTTCTCCCGATACCGAAGCCTGCCGGCTGGCTCAGTCTCTTCTGGATGATGAAAGCACGGACCTGGATGCCCTTGATGCCATTTATGAGTATGTTATCAACAATATTGTCTATGACGAGGAGAAAGCCCAGACTGTCGAAAGCGTATATCTCCCGAATATTGACGAGACCCTCCGCACCGGTTTAGGAATCTGTCTGGACTATGCGGCTTTGATGACAGCCATGCTTCGCGCCAGGCATATTCCCTGTCGTCTTGTTACCGGCTATGCGGGAACGATCCGGCACGCATGGATCGATGTTTACATCCAGAGCCGCGGCTGGGTAGAGCAGGCTGTTTCTTTTGACGGGGAAACCTGGAATCGTATGGATCCAACCTTCGCTTCTGCCGCGCTCGGCGGAAATGATGAAGATTTTATCCATTCTTATATCAGTGACAGTAATAACTACTGCATGCAGTATGCGCATTAAAAAACAACTTCTAAATTATAGCAACCGAACAGAATGCCTGCATTTTGATTCGTTTGCTGCGCCGGATCTACGCCGCGCAGGCGGTATCTTTCTGCAGTAAATTCGTGCGCATACCATAAACTGTCTGTCTGAGCAGCAAGGATGAATCAGACAGCAAACATTCATTATAAAAGAATCTGTTTTCTGAAAACCGATCCTTTGGAGGAAACACTATGGCTTTAAAACTGACCAACCAGGAATTATTTCATTTCTGCGAGCAATTTTCCATCATCCTCCATTCCGGCATGCCTTCGGTAGAGGGCCTGCGTCTGCTGATGGAGGATGCCGAAAAAAAAGAAGGCAAAGATTTTATGGAATCCTTACTCACGGAAATGGAAATGTCCGGCGATTTATCTGAGACACTGAAAAAAAGCGGTGCTTTTCCTGATTCCATGGTCTCTTATGTCAGGCTCGGAGAGCATACCGGCTGTCTGGATGAGGTCATGACGATTCTTACGAAGTTTTACCAACAGGAGATTGAGACGGCCGAACAGATTCGCAGCGCAGTCACGTATCCTCTTATCATGTTAGGGATGATGGCGGTTGTCATTGTGATTCTGCTGATGCGTGTTCTCCCCGTGTTTTCTCAGGTCTTTCGTCAGATGGGAATAGAGATGACCGGTATTTCAGCCAGTTTGATGGGGATGGGCATTTCGATTCAGCGTTATTCTTACATTTTCTTTTTCCTGATCGCTGTCATCGTTGCCTTCGTTCTCTATTTTTGCCTGCATCCAAAGGGAAAACAACAGATGAATGAGCTGATAACCCGTCTTCCTTATTTTCGCGAAATCCCTTCGTCAATGGACTGCAGCCGCATGGCACAGGGGATTTCGATGGGCCTGCGCAGCGGTTTAAGCCCGGAGGACAGTATGGAAATGGCCATTGATCTGGTAACAACTCCTGAGATCCGCGAAAAGCTGCAGAAGGCAGTTGAGAAGCTTCGGGACGGAGAATCTTTCTCCGAGTCCATTATGAATGCCCGGCTTTTCGGCGGCATGGAAGCAAGGCTCATTACGATCGGGTTTCAAAGCGGCTCTGCCGATGACGTCATGCAGCGTTTGAGCGAACGTTACCAGGAGAACTCGATCGCTTTGATCTCCCAGGCTATTTCCATCCTGGAACCAACCATCGTGATCATTCTCACCGTGCTGGTAGGCCTGGTACTGCTCTCGGTCATGATCCCTCTGCTTGGTATTCTTTCTGAATTAATGGCATAAGAAATAGTATGATAATAGTATGATTCAGACGGCAGAGGGTCATGCAGAATGAGCGGATTCCGAGTGGCTGCAGAATCGCGAGAGCAGCTCCGCCGCGAAGCGATTCGCAGAATCAGGCTTTTGCAGATGCTGTCATAGTATTTATAAACGAACGATATAAAATTACATGAAAGAAGTGGGTTTACATGTTTCAACTGGAATCCGGCCGGGCCAGGCTCTGGCGCTATATAAAAAATATTTTTCCGATCCTGTTTCTCGGTCTGATTGTCAGCTTCTTCGTTCTTGGCATCCGGGCAGCATCTGAAAGTTCCGTGTCCAATCAGCAAAAATCCCTGGAACGGGCGCTGCACGGCGGCGCCATACGTACCTATGCGCTGACCGGCTGTTACCCGGAAAGCCTTGACGAGCTTCTGGACGCTTATCATATCACGTATGATACCAGAAAATTCATCGTGGAATATACTCCGCAGGCTTCCAATCTCCTCCCGTCCATTTTTGTCATTCCACGGAAGGATTTCAGGAAATAGGAAAGAGTTATCATGAATCCAAAACTGACGCAACATCCGATTCTTTCTTTTTCATCTCTGCTCCTCTTTTTTATCTTCGTCCTTTTTCTGCTTCCTGTGCTGATCCTCTCAGCGGAAACATATCGGGCAAGCGTACGGGGCCAGGAGCAGAATACCAACCTCTATACGGCTGCAAATTATATTACGGCGAAATTCCGTCAGCATGATACCGGTAAAGAAGATATTTTTGTTTCCGAGCTGATGGGTTATCCGGCTTTGTGCTTTTCAGATACCATCGAGGGTGATTCCTACACCACTTACCTTTATCTGATGGACAAAGAGCTTAAGGAATTGTTTACCGTACCAGGATCTGCCGTCCCGCCTTCCGTCGGGACCGTGATCGCTGATCTTGCGGATTTCTCATTTTCCGAAGCGGAAAACGGGGTATTCTGGTTTTCTCTCACCGATCTGGACGGCGCCGTAACCAATTTCGCCCTGCATCGGAATTCTTATACTTATTAGCCCGATGAAGCCGGCACGATCTGATTCAGACAACCAAACGGAGATACATTTTGCCCACGGCTGCGTTTTTGCAGACGCGGCTGCAAAACAGCCATCCGTGGTCATTGAGTCAACGTACACAACTTCATTTCGGGAGGAGGTTTTATGCATAGACTGACATCGCATTCCAAATCCAGCCTGTTTTTGATGGAAATGATTATATGCCTGCTTTTTTTTGCGTTGACATGCAGTGTATGTATCCGGCTTTTTTCCGTCTCGTATGTAAACAGGCATAAGGCAAGAGATCTGAATCATATGCAGGAATATCTGACTACCTGTGCGGAGCTGCTGGAAAGCTGGGATGGCAGCCTTGAGGACTATGCGGCTTTATTGGAACATACCGGTGTTTCACCTCACATCCATTCTTCAGCCGGGAAGGATCTTTGGACAACGACGCCAAATACCAGCTACCTCGGAACAATTTCATTATACTTTAATAAAAACTGGCAGTTTTCCGTTCCTGATTCCGCAGGATATACATTGAATATTTCTGTTTACCGCTTTTCCAAAGAGAAATCTGCACGCATCTCCTTCTGGAAGGGGATACATGATTTTGCGGCAGATGAGACCATGGGTACCGGTGATGCAGATCCCCGACTTCTTTTATATCAGACCATGGTACGCTACCCTGCCTCCCTGAGCAAAGGAGGGACCGCTTCATGAAAAAAACTGCCGGTTCGATGGTAACTACCGGGATACCATCAATTTTTCTGGTATTTTCTGTTCTCTGCCTGGTGATCTTATCCCTGCTTTCGGTAGGTACGTCCCGTTCCGACCTGCGTTTGAGTGAGATCTCCATGCAAAATGCCACTGCCTATTACGAATCCTGCTCCTACGCAACCGGACTATGCCTTATGACCGAAGCGGTTATAAATTCAGGCCAGCCGGCAGGCAGCGATTACGGCAGCATCCCGTCGGCTGTCGAAGAGTTTCTGGATGAAGAAATCGAAGAGGTAAAAGCCTCCGGAGAGTTGGCGCTGCCCGGCCTTCAGTCTTATACATGGAATCCTGACGGAAATCGACTTTCCCTCACGATTCCCTACACGGAACGTCTGGCTTTATTGGTAGATCTTTCATTTTCCTTTCATCCGTCCTCTTCCTCCTGGGAAACCAGCATTCTTCGGTGGCAATCCATTCAAATAGGATCCTGGACGCCGGATATGCATCAAAACGTATTTCTCCCTTCCGATGAAGGTTTTTTCACCGGAGATGCACAGTCAGGCAAAAGATAAACAGAGCAAAACACAAAAGCAGATCTGCAGCGATGCAATCTGCAGATCAGTCTATCAGCAAGAGCAGGAGCTTCATTCTTGCTCTGCGGTTTGGAGAATTCATTTATGGGTAAGATCGATTCTGTAACCAGACAGACAGACAATGCATTTTTAAATATGTATCATATTCACGCAACCAGCATCCACAACACGCCTGTCAATTATTTTCTTGCTTCAAGACGTGAGCAGGCTTCAGATCTGAGGCTTTATCAGGGAGATCTGCGTCCGGACGGTGTCGCGATCTACAGCCTTTATGGAGAAAAGCATGACAAGGTTGTTCTCGTCCGGCAGTATCGATATACCATCGGGACATATATATATGAATTTCCCGCGGGTCTGGTAGAACCGGAAGAAAGCTTTTCACAGGCTGCCATAAGGGAATTAAAGGAAGAGACCGGCCTTTCCCTTACTCCGATTCCGGTTGACAGTATTTATGAACGTCCCTATTTCACAACCATCGGAATCACAGATGAAGCCTGCGCCACTGTGTATGGCTATGCCAGCGGCGAGATTTCCACCAGGGGTGAGGAAGAGTCAGAGGAAATTGAAGTCGTGATTGCGGATCGTTCCGAGGTACGTCGTATATTAAAAGAAGAGCGTGTTGCCATTATGTGCGCCTACATGCTGATGCAATTTATAAATGCAGAGGAACCTTTTGCTTTTCTGAAAGGAGCAGATGTATGAAACCCTGGGAAAGCGGTATACGCAAGGTAACGCCCTATATTCCGGGTGAGCAGCCACGCATTTCAGATATCATTAAGCTGAATACAAACGAAAATCCATATCCGCCTTCACCGGCTGTTGAAAAGGTAATTTCCGGGTATCCAACGGAAACCTTACGGCTCTATCCTGACCCGGCATGCCAGGTCCTGGTGGATGCCATTGCTGAATATTACGGCATCGGCCGGGATTGTGTATTTGTCGGTATCGGTTCCGACGATGTTCTTGCGCTGAGTTTTCTGACGTTTTTTAATCAGGAGCTTCCGATCCTTTTTCCGGACATTACCTACTCTTTCTATGATGTCTGGGCGGAGCTCTACCGTATCCCCTTCCGCAGGATACCGCTGGACGAAGGGTTTGCATGGCATAAGGAGGACTATCGGATTCCCAACGGCGGTATCGTCCTCGCCAATCCGAACGCGCCTACAGGACTGTATGCCAATTTAAACGATATCGAGGACGTGCTCTCGCATAATCCGGACAGTATCGTGATCATCGATGAAGCTTACATTGACTTTGGCGGAACCTCCGCATTACCCCTTCTGAAAAAATATGACAATCTTCTGATTGTCCAGACCTTTTCAAAATCCCGGAGCCTGGCAGGCATGCGTATCGGATATGCCATGGGTAATCCTCTGCTGATCCGGTATTTAAACGATGTCAAATATTCCTTTAATTCTTATACAATGAATCGTGTCACATTGGAAGCCGGCGCTGCCGCCATAAAGGATCGGGATTATTTCGTTCAGAATTGTCAGAACATTATTCATACCAGAGAAGAAAGCAAAAAAAGGCTTGCCCGCCTGGGATTTTCTTTCCCGGATTCCATGACGAATTTTATTTTTGCTTCACACGAACACATCGATGCGGAAGAACTGTTTACTGCTCTCAAAGAACACGGTATCTTTGTACGTCACTTCGGCGCAGACCGTATAAAAAATTATCTGCGCATAACGATCGGCTTGCCGCAGCAGATGGACACGCTTTTTGATTTCCTTGCTTCTTATATTGAGAAGCATGCATAAATGCCTGTAATAATAAACCGGATCAATTTGTTACAGTTCCTTTGGATAGCCGCGAAAATAGATGGAACAAGTCTCACCGGATAAATTCGTCCAGGCGAGGCGACTGACAGCAACGCAATCCGGACGGATTCACACGCGCCGGATGCAAAGGTTATTTATGCGCAGCTCCTCAGGAGCCGGAAGAAAATAAATGGAGATGAATTTGTAATGATGAAGGAGAAGTCCAGGATCAATTTTAGACAGAAAGGGGGTGTATCTTTATCATGAGACGTTTTATAAACAGAAAGATCTTTGCCGTCATGCTTTGCGGCAGTCTGCTGCTGCAAACTGCCCCGCTGCATGCGGAAGATTTGTTTTCTTCCACTTCCTTTGAGGAGGCAGCCGATCCTTTCAGTTCTGTCGAAGCTGCATCTTCCGACGAAACTATTTTTGAAGAAGCCGGATCCTTCACGGAATCCGGCCAGACCGAATCTCCCATTGACATGCCGTCTGATGATGAAACCGCATGGAATCCGGAAGCTTCTGCTTTCGAACAGACCTCTGTCATAAACAATGACACTCCTGGCGAGGATCTTTTCTCCGATCATACCCAAAGCGATCAGGACATGATCGGGCAGTTCGAAAATCCCCTGTCCGGTGAGGAATTGTTTATGTCCCAGACCCCTTCGGAAGATTCCTTCAGCGACATCTCCGGACAGGATTCCGCAGCCAATGATTTCGCTGCCTCTGCATCGGAAGAAGAGTTTCTCAGCAATGAGGTTACGGCCGGAGAGGAATTCTTTTCCGGTGAGACAGATGAAGAGGATTCTGAGGAATATCCCATTTCCCGGATGATTGAATTGCCGGATCCGGAGTTTGACTATGCTGTCAGCAAGGAAATCGAAATGGTCGGAGCTTCTCTGCCGGCTGTTTATGACCCGAGATCTTCCGGTTATGTCACTCCCGTTAAAAACCAGGGCAAATATGGCATGTGTTCCACCTTCGCGACAGCCGCCAACATGGAAATCTATCTCAGGAAAAATCTTGCTGATCATCCTGAGTATGACCTATCAGAAGAGCATGTGGGGCATTTTTTCGCCCACCGTGTCAATGATCCGCTCGGCTTGACAGAGCTGGACAAAAATATCGTTCTTCCAAAGGATAATTATTACGCCTATCACGTCGGAGGAAATCAGTTCCTCTTAGCTTTATTCTTAAGCACATGGTCCGGTATGGCGCCGGAGAGCCTGGTGCCTTATCCCCAGAACGACAGCGACTTAAAGGTGCTGGATTCTTCCTTAGCCTACAGTACCACGGCGTACCTGAAGGATGCGGTATTTACAAGTTATAATTATTCCGACCTGGATGCTGCGATTCTGCGTACGAAAACCCTGATACAGGAATACGGTTCCATCGGTACCTCCATCTATATCATAAACGGCAGCAGCTATTATAATAAATCGACCTATGCTTACAGTTATCCCGGCAACGCCGATGTCACCCATGCCTTGACTATCGTCGGCTGGGATGACACATTCCCGAAAGAAAACTTTAAGTCCATCAGCGAAGTGACAAGGGATGGCGCATGGATCGTAAAGAACAGCTGGGGACCCACCTGGGGTGATAACGGTTATTTTTATATTTCCTATGAATGCAGGACCCTCAAAAATATGCTTGCGGTCTCCTGTCAGCCTTCCGCAGATTACCCAAACAATTATTTTTATGATGGCTCCAGTTCCTTCGACAAAAACAGGCTTTCTATTGCTCCGGAGGGTTCACAGGGTTATACACAGATTGCCCAGGTATTTAAGGCTGCGGCCGGGCATGGCAGCGCTGAAGCGTTGAGGGAAGTCGTTGTGGCTGATCATACTGAGAACGTATATTACGGAGTACAGGTATATACCAACCTGCAGACTCCCTCCTCTCCGACCAGCGGCGTCCCTTATTTCGCGACTCCCAAAACGTTCCATAAGACTTACGCAGGAATTGCAACCTTTGATCTCGGCGAGGATATCATTTTGCCGCAGAACAGTTATTATTCCATTGTCCTTTCCAATCTGAGCGCCAAACAGATTCAATATCTGACGGAAGATTCCACCAGTGCTGATTGGATCACGTTTGAAGTCGGGCTGAATGCTTCGCAGAGTTTTGTTTATAACTCAAGCGAAAATGCGTGGGTCGATCTTTTGAGATCTGAATGTTGTGCCCGTATCAAAGCCCATACAAAGACCTTAAATTATGCTGTAGGCGTGGATCTCTCGCCTGCTGCCCTGAATTGTTATCTGGGAGATGTACTGCCGCTGTCTGCAGCAGTGACGAATGTTTCCTTAACAGACACGAATCCTTACCTCGTCTGGAAAAGCAGCAATACCGCGGTAGCAGCCGTAGACCAAAACGGGATGATCACAGCAAAAAAAGTCGGAAAGACAACTATTACCGTTTCCCTTCTTGGACTTCCCTCAGTCAAAGCCGTATGCCAGGTGACAGTGCAGAATGTGCCCGCACCGGATAATTTTAAGGTTATCCCGAAAACCTACCGCAAAATCAGACTGACATGGAAACCGCTCAGCGGCTTTAATATACTCGGATATCAGGTGTATCGATATGATCCGTCTACAAAGGTATGGAAATCTCTTGGAAATGTCACGGCTTCCGCCGGATTCTTCGTTGACGCAAATGCTCTTGTAGGTACAGAATATCATTATCGGATCCGAGCCTATCAAAAAACGGATACGCAGACTTTATACGGCACCTATACCCCAACGCTCAGCGGCAAAACGACGTTGGCGCAGCCGGTCATCACGGTAAAAAGCACAGCCGTCAGGACAAACACCATATCCTGGGCTAAAATTCCCGGCGCAAACGGATATATCGTTTACAGAAAGCTCACCGGCGCCTCTGCTTTTTCCAAGATTGCCGCCATTACCAGCGGAGCAAAGGTCACATACAAAGATGCCAAAGCAAAAAGCGGTAAAAAATATGTGTATCGAATCCGAGCGTACCGTCTTGTGAATGGTGTAAGAAAATTCAGCAAATACAGTGCCAGCAAGGCAATTAAAACAAAATAATTAAGGCTTTCATAAAAAAAGGCCCCGCTCAGCGGGGTCTTTTTTCTTATAAAGTACCATGGGTTTTCCACTTGTCAGCATATGAAGCCTTACTTTAAAAGTCGGCCCGCCCCACGAGGGGCGCGGCTATAGCGGGATACGCCCATGCACTCACTTTCATGTATGACAGTACCAGGTTTGCGGGTCATGGAGGTTACTTTACATGTATCCCATTTACTTCTACTTCTCCGTCTACCGGTATCACAAGGCATTTTACGCCGTCGATCACTCGCGTCTCAATCATGGATGATTTCGATGGATCGACGGAAACAACAATATCAGGGGTTTTAATTTCTGTTTTTCTCGTATTGGTAATATTCGCAGCCATCAGAGAAGGAGAGCTTCCTGCAGCCATCGCATACTGCTCATCAAAGTCTTCAAGATGATCGTCAGGCACGCCGCTCTCTTCCAAAAGCCGCCGTACTTCCGGCTTGGTCAAAGCCAACGGATCCGGTTCATCCTTTTGTGCGTCAAGCATTTCGTTCAGCTTCTCATGAATCGAAATAACCGTATCATATGCACAGTCCTCTCCCAGTGTACTCTCTACCAGGCTGTTAAAGGAATCCTTCTGTGTAGCTGCCGATAACGGCACCTGACATCCGAATAACGTCTCAATCATATTTCCCTGCAGCTGCTCCGCGTTTTTCGAGTAATACAGCATCCCATGCACATCCGGATTGCGATCCTGATACAAAGGAAAGAGAAAACCAAGCATCGGCGGATCCACGACATAATCCCTGATCCTGTCCGTAAATTGATTCGTCTCACCCTGATAGGCAAGACCTCCTTTTGATTGTTTGACCGGACAGATGCTGCAGATCAGATGTTCATACACATGATCCGACGCATCAAACATTTCCAGTCCATCCGATGATTTTCCGGGAATGTCATACACGGCGTGCACAAGAAGAATCAGATAATTCTCTGAATATTCCAGATTCTCGATAATCTTATCATAAAACTGTTCTACCAGCTCATCCTCTGTCAAACCGGATGCTTTCAGCTCCATCAGAAAATGCTGCATTCCTTCTTCCCTCTCTTGTTCCAGTGGAAAGTCAAGATTCAGCAGATTTTTCCCAAGAGTACCGGACAATGATTTTTTCAACAGCTCCAGGTATTTCTGCAGCACTTCATCCGGCAAAGAGAGAAAAGCTTCCTTCATCTCCATTCTCTTTTCTTTTTCCCATACCACATAGCACCCGCAGATACGGGTAATACAGCATCTTTCCGGAGTAAGCTGCTTCCTGATCTCTGATATTTCCTTTTTATTCATTTCTCTCCCCTTTTTTATCGCTTCCGACACCGGATTTACGACGCGCAAACGAATTTTTATTCTGCTTAAGTATTTCGTTTTGCCGCCTGAATCATATTCATGCTTCCGCCAGACTCCTCAGTTCTGTTGACAGGGTCAGCAAATCCGTCAGTACATCTCCGATCGGCTGGAATGTCAGCGTCGGAATCTTATCCCGTTCCAGGATCAAACGCCTCCTGTAGCGTTGAATCAGAGCAACAAAACCCTGGTCAGACAGCTTTGCTTCCGGATACAGGACAATACGGAACAATCCATGCCTTTGCGTAACCGCCGTCACATACCCCTGATGTGCGACAGCCTTGATCAGAGCAATCATCAAAAGATTCAGCACCGGTTTCGGAGGCTCTCCGAAACGGTCAATGATCTCGTCAAGCATATCCTCATAATCTTCTCTTGTTTCTATTCCTGCAATCCGTTTATATAAATCCAGCTTCTGATGTTCGTTCATGATATAGCGATCCGGCAGGTAAGCATCCAGGTCCAATTCGATCTTCGTTTCGAAGTCTTCAATTGTATGAAGGCCTTTTTCTTCCCTCACGGCTTCGCTCAGCATCTTGCAATACAAATCATATCCCACAGCCATCATATGCCCGGACTGCTCCGCACCCAGGATATTTCCGGTTCCCCTGAGTTCAAGATCCCGCATGGAAATCCGGAATCCGCTTCCCAGATCAGAATATTCCTTAATCGCCGCCAATCTCTTTTCCGCGATCTCCTTCAGCATTTTATCCTTCCGATACATCATAAAGGCGTATGCTGTCCTGTTGGAACGGCCGATCCTGCCTCTCAGCTGATACAACTGGGACAGGCCGAACCGGTCGGAATCATGGATGATCATGGTATTCACATTAGAAATGTCCAATCCCGTTTCTATGATCGTCGTAGATACCAGTACATCCAGTTCCCCGTTTATGAACTCATACATCACCCGTTCCAGTTCTCTTTCGTTCATCTGCCCATGGGCAAAATCCACTCTTGCATCCGGAAGCAGGCTGCGAATCCGGTCTGCCATAAGGTCGATGTCACTGACTCTGTTATAGACATAGTATACCTGTCCCTGGCGGCGCATTTCCCGGGCGATCGCTTCTCTCACGATCTCTTCATCATACTCCATGACGTAGGTCTGAATGGGAACCCTGTCGACCGGCGCTTCTTCCAGAACACTCATGTCCCGGATACCGATCAGGCTCATATGAAGTGTTCTGGGGATCGGCGTAGCGGTAAGTGTCAGAACATCCACATCCTTCTTCAGCATTTTGATCTTTTCTTTATGCTTTACGCCGAACCTTTGTTCTTCATCAATAACGAGCAAACCCAGATTTTTAAACTTTACATCCTTCCCCAAAACCCTGTGGGTACCGATCACAATATCAACAAGCCCCTTTTCCAGGTCTCTTATTGTTTTTTTCTGTTCCGCGCTGGTGCGGAAACGGCAGAGAAGATCCACCCTTACCGGGAAATCCTTCATTCTCTGCACAAAGGTATTATAATGCTGCTGCGCAAGAATAGTGGTCGGTACCAGGTAAACGACCTGGCGGCTTTCCTGCACTTCCTTAAAAGCAGCCCGCAATGCAATCTCTGTCTTGCCATACCCGACATCACCACAGATCAGCCGATCCATGATCTTCGTACTTTCCATATCACGCTTGGCGTCATCGATAGCCGCAATCTGATCCGCCGTCTCCTCATATGGAAACATCTCTTCAAATTCTCTCTGCCATACGGTATCAGGGCCGCAGACATAACCTTCTTTCTGCTGACGGGCTGCATACAGCTCCACCAGCTCTTTGGCTATATTCTGAACCGCTTTGCGAACCTTGTTTTTTGTCCTGCCCCATTCCGGAGAACCGATTTTGCTCAGCTTTGGCGGCGTTTCAGTTCCAGAGTGAGAAAACTTCTGCAGAATCTCCAACTGGGAGGTGGGTACATATACGGTGTCTGTACCCTGATAACTGATTTTCAGATAATCACGAATCGCCCCGTCATGCTCGATCTGCTCGATTCCGTCATATCTCCCGATCCCGTAACGATCATGAACAACATAATCACCCACCTTCAGCTCTGCGAAATCCCGGATTCTCTGGCCTTCATATGCTTTCTTTTTCCTGGGTTTCTTCTGCTGACGACCGAAAATGTCGCTTTCCGTCATCACCATAAACCGCAGATCCTGATACGTAAAGCCCTTCAGGGCATGTCCATATAATACGATCACCTCTCCCGGCGAAAGTGTCCGTTCTTTATCCTCCCCGTAAAAAGCATAGACTCCTTCTTCTGATAAATCTTTCGCCAGACGCATGGCTCTAGTCCGGGAGCCTGACAGTAGAATCATTCGAAATCCGTTTTGTTTCCCGTTTTTAAGATCCTTCACAAGCTCAGAAAAACTTCCGTGATAATTGTCTGTCGATTTTACAGAAAGGGAAAAGCCGGACCGGAATTTCCAGGTTCCCCTCTTCGGTTCTATAGCACACATAGCCAGACAGCAATATTTCTGCAGCTTTGCGGTAAATTCAGAAAAAGGGATCATCCAATCCTCAGATAAAGAATCCTCCCCCTTTTCTCTTCGTTTCGCAAGACTGGTCTGAAATTCCTCCTCGACTGCCTCTCCTGCTTCCAACAGGCGATTCGGTTCATCCAGCAGTATCCTTGTATCCTCAGGAAGCAAATCCAGCAGCGTTACATGCTTTTGGGTCCATGCCAGATCCATTGCCGGATAGATACGCACACTCTCAACAGTTTCGAGTGATCTCTGGCTCGATGCGTCAAAGGTTTTGATCTGGTCTACCTCATCATCCCAGAATTCTATCCGATAAGGATTATCCCTGGTCAGCTCATAAATATCCACAATGCCCCCGCGCACCGCAAACTGTCCCGGCAGTTCAACCTGCCCCGAAGGTTCATAGCCAAGGGAAACCAGCTTTTTTTTCAGAGCGTTTTGCTCTATGGTTTTTCCCGTTTCTATGACCAGTGTTTTCTCCTCGATTTCCGTCAAAGACATCAGACAATCCATACAGGCATCTACAGTCGTTACAATCGTGCTGACTGTTTTTTCTATCAACGCTTTAAAAACCTGCATCCGCTGACGCAGAAGCAGGTTTCCATGAATATCCGCCTGAAAAAAAAGCATATCTCTCGCCGGATAATACATTACATTTGAATCATAAAGCTGGCTGTCTTCAAAGCATTCCTTCGCCCGTTGTTCGTCATTTGCAATCACGAAACGAAATGGCGCAAGGACATTTAAGCCAAAAAACAAATGGATTTTCTGTGAATCGAGGCATCCGGTGATCAGAGAGATCCCTTTCTGGCTGTTTGCAGCTTGATAAAGCTCTTTATATTCTGCCAGCTCTGTTAATGGCGCAAAAAAAGTCTCCATATCTCTCCTTCCATAACGCAGCTTTGTACGATGACTCAATGTCTCCTCTCATAACGAAGTTTTGTACATTGGCTCAATGACCACGGATGACTGTTTTGCAGGCACGCCTGCAAAAACCGCAGCCGTGGGCAAAATATGTCCCCTTAATTCTTTTTTACATTGAAACGGTTCATCGCCGCATCCACTCCGTCAGCCAGGATTGTCTCCACAGCATCCGCAGCCTGGGAAATCGCTTCATCAATGATAATTCGATCTGCTTTTGAGAGATGGCTTAAAACATAATCGGCAAGGTCCCATCCTTCCGGCTTTCCTCCGACTCCAATCCTGATCCGGATAAATTCATCCGATCCCAGCTTCTCTATAATGTCCTTTAACCCGTTATGGCCTCCTGCGCTCCCTTTCTTTCGGATACGGATCCGTCCGGGCGCCAGATCAATGTCATCACAGATCACGATCAGCTCCTGCTTCGGATCAATTTTATAAAAATCCGACATTGCCCGTATCGGTGTTCCTGATAAATTCATATAGGAAAGGGGCTTCATCAAGATAACGCTTTGATTGTTGATGACGCCCTTTCCATACATTGCGTTCTGTCTGACTCCGCCCTGCGGGACATGGTGCCTTTCGATCAATTCATCAATGGTATCAAAGCCCATGTTATGTCTGGTATCGGCATAATTTCGTCCAGGGTTTCCCAGACCTGCAATTACGTACATAGATTGAATTCCTCTAATTAAAATATACCATTTCGTCAGGCAGCGGATCACAGGGAACAATGGTCTTGGCATATAGGACAATTCCTTCTTCGCCGCGGTATTCCATGCGTTTCTCCACTTTCGCATCCGCTGTCAATCTGATCCACTGATCTGCATTGATCCTGGCGCCGCACTTGTTCTCACAGACAAAACCAAGAAATGTCATATCCTCAGAGCAGCAGGTCATTGCCATCCTTCCTGCAACAAAAACACGGTTTCCCAGCATCGGGATTTTTCTGACCTTAGCCTGAAATGTCAGGACTTTGCCGGCATATGTCTCCGGAGAATCCTGTGCATCCACAAACCAGATCCCATAGTCTTCCGGAGCAATCTCGATTTTCGGAGCATTTACGTCGAAGGGCATCCCTCCCTGGAAAATATCCGTGATTTCTCCGTCTTCTCCTTCAAAAATCACTTCCGTACTCGGATTGTTAACCTTAATGCTCCTGCGGAAATTTGCCAGAGGCAAATCCATGTTCGCACGGTTAAATACAACCATATCAGCATATTTAACCATATCCATAAACAGGGATTTCATATTTTGCATATACAATTGGAAGGTACTGGCGTCCGCACAGACGATCAGCTGCTCAATCCCCCAATCCTTGGGAAGCGTCATGGTCTGGAGCTTCGTCATCAGCCACATCCCGTTATATTCTATCACAACCCGGTCAGGCTGGTGAATCAGTTCCAGAGCGGAAAGCTTTTCCGTAGTCAGATCTTCTTCACCCTCCAGAACCTCTATGACAGTATTCACTTTGGCCAGACGATCCGCGTCATATTCCTCTTCTCCTTCTTCGCAGAGGATCAGAAGCGTCTTCCCATCAATCAGAAAATAATCCTGCAGCAGAGTAAACCGTAGAAAAGAGGTTTTTCCGCTCTCCAAAAACCCGGCAATCACATATACCGGTATTGAATAATCATTCATGATATCACCCATAGCTGTATTTATAACATCCGCAATTTCGAGTCTTTTGCCCGAGAACACTGTCCCAAAATCAGGTATAACTCCTCAGTCAGGCTGAACAGTTATCGTTTGCGCATGAATTTACTGCGGAATCATGCCGCATGCAGCGGCGTAAATCCGGCGCAGTAAACGAATCAGAATGCAGGTTTTTTTTACGCTTACCATACAATCAGGTTACATTCCAAAAAGTCCGGCGAGCTTATCTTCCGCAAGCTTCGCTCCGATGACACAAAGGCGCCCTGTCACATCAGGAGCTCCTTCCCGGATCTCCGTTTCTTCCGGAACCATGTCAAAGTAAATCCATGTACCGTCTTCCGCCGGAACCATACCCTTTGCGCGCAGTACTTCGCCATACGCTTCATGATCAGACAATTTTGAAAGAATATCCGCAATGGATTCCTTTGTATATTTCTTTACCGTCTCCCTGCCCCAGCTCGTAAACACTTCATCTGCATGATGATCATGGTGATGATGATGGCTGTGATCATGTTCATGCTCGTGCTCATGTTCATGATGGTCGTGGTCATGATCATGATCGTGCTCATGATCGTGGTCGTGCTCATGATCGTGATCGTGCTCATGATCGTGGTCGTGCTCATGATCGTGGTCGTGCTCATGATCGTGGTCGTGCTCATGATCGTGGTCGTGCTCATGATCGTGGTCGTGCTCATGATCATGATCGTGGTCATGATGGTGATGACGATGAGCTTCTACTTCTGCATCCAGCACCTCCTGTTCAAAGGATACGGGATTTTCCATCGCTTCAAGGATCTTTTTCCCGTCAAGCAGACTGACAGGCGTCGTAATCACTGTTGCCTTATCATTGATTTCCCGGACCAGCTGCAGTGCTTCCGTAATCTTTTTCTCATCGATAATATCCGTACGGCTCAGAATAATGGTTCCGGCAAACTGCACCTGGTTATTAAAAAACTCTCCGAAATTGCGCATATACATTTTGCACTTTTTGGCATCCACTACTGTGGTATAACTGTTTAATACCATATCCGTGTCGACAGCGGCATCCTGAACCGCCTTAATAACGTCAGACAGTTTTCCCACTCCTGAGGGTTCAATCACAATACGGTCCGGATGATATGTCTGGGTCACTTCCTGCAAAGCGGTACCGAAATCGCCGACCAGTGAACAGCAGATACAGCCGGAATTCATCTCACGAATCTGAATTCCCGCTTCTTTTAAAAAGCCACCGTCCACACCGATCTCACCAAACTCATTCTCAATCAGCACCACCTGTTGCCCGGCATATGCTTCTTTCAAAAGTTTTTTTATCAATGTTGTTTTTCCGGCTCCCAAAAAGCCAGAAATAATGTCAATTTTAACCATGATGATCTCCTTTCCAGACCCCCGGCAAAGGGAACAGGGGCTTTTTCATGACTCCTGACAGACAGCTTCCCTTGGGCGGGTTTAGTAAAATAAGCCCCCATGTCCCTGCAAACCCGGTATCACCTTGTAATGAAAGTAAGGGCATTGGTGCGACTCATTATGGCCGCGTCCCTTGCGGGGCGGGCTGACTTTCAAAGTAAACCCCCATGCCCTTCGAATTCGGCATCACCATGAATGAAAATGAGGGCATGGGTGCATCCCACTATGCCACGCTGCTGGCGCAGCGGGCGTTTTCAAAGTAAAAAGTCTGTAACGTATAGTGACCAGGGAGTGCAAGCACCCCCTGGTTATGTATTGTTTTATGTTCCCACCCGAAGTTAAAAAGGATCATCTGAATGGTCTTTTAACGGGATAGTACTTTGAATATTTCATCCCTATGATTGTTTTCCAGGATCGCTCCCACAATCACCGGAATCATGTATATGATACTGATACTCAGCCAGCCATCATATAGTTAATCAGACGTTCCAGGTCCTCATGCTCATAAGCAACCAGTTCCATCTCCGGAATCTCCGCGTTTGCAAAAAGATTCGCCAGTGAAACGTATTGAGACAATTTAGACTTAAGGTTCAGCCGGTCTCCTTCTGCCGTAACTAATTCAACTTTCCCCTTGCACTGATCAATTGTCTTAAAAAAACCATCCACATCTGTGATATTTGTAAGCTTCATATTCTGCATTCTCCTTTCTGCAGCCTGCATACCTCTTCAAAGCTGCGAGCAGTAGCTTTTTCATCAACTTTTCTTAACGATACGCATTATAACCCCAAAAGGATCATATGGCAATAGGAAGAGATGCTAAAGAACAAAGGAACAAACAATCATTTTCAATCAAATCGCCAATAGTTCGTCACAAAAATAACAAACTTTTTCGGTCTTTTTGAACTGTCACCTCAGGCGGATGATTCCGATGTGATTGCTCCGGGACAGACAATCCCTGCTGACCATCCTGAATCAGATACAATCTCAATACGTAAATACTGCCACGCCATAAGCAGGAAGAGGATAGTCAAAGGAATACGGTCTCTTGTCGCATTCGCTTTCAACCGCCTTGAATTTCTGTTTCTTCTCCAAAAGTCCGTTTTCATCCATAATAAGAGTATAGTTCTTTAATTCCGGTACTCCTACACGGTAGTCAGGACGGAACACCGGCGTAAAGTTGCAGACAAAAAGAAGATTTACCGGCTTATTTGCCTTAACCTTTTTCAGCTTGCCGCTCTTGGAAACCTTTTCGACCATCGTGCCCTTTTCTGCATCATTTTCAGCCACAGGCGCTTTTCTTACAAAACTGAAAATACTGCGGTCTGCATCATCCGCATTAATCCATTCAAATCCATTCCAATCGGTATCCATTGCATACAAGGCCGGATATTTCCTGTAGATCGTTAACAGATCCCGTACAAATGACTGGAGCTTCTGATGTCCTTTTTCCTCGAGAAGGAACCAGTCAATTTCTCTCTCTTCGCTCCATTCACGCAGCTGGCCAAAATCCTGTCCCATAAAAAGCAGCTTCTTCCCCGGATGACCGAACATGTAAGTATAGCCCACCTTCAGGTTCTTAAATTTCTCATCCAGTTCTCCCGGCATCTTGCTCAGCATCGAGCATTTGAGATGAACGACTTCGTCATGTGATAGTACCAGGACATATCTCTCGGAATAAGCATAAGTCAGAGAGAATGTCATCATATTATGATTGAATTTCCGGAAATAGGGATCCAGCTTCATATATTCCAGAAAATCATTCATCCATCCCATATTCCATTTCAGTGAAAAGCCAAGTCCATCGTCCTCAGGCTTGGCCGTTACTTTCGGCCATGCGGTAGACTCTTCCGCGATCATGACCGAACCATGATTTCTCCCCAGCAGACAGCTGTTAAGGTGTTTAAAGAACTCAATCGCCTCAAGATTTTCGTTTCCGCCATATTTATTTGCCACCCACTGACCGTCACGTTTGCCATAATCCAGATAAAGCATAGAGGCGACAGCATCAACGCGCAGCCCGTCCACATGATACTCTTCGATCCAATACAAGGCATTGGAAATCAGGAAGTTCTTTACCTCCGGTCTTCCATAATTAAAGATCTTTGTTCCCCAATCAGGATGCTCTCCCTGTCTCGGATCCTCGTGTTCATATACCGCCGTTCCGTCAAAGTTTGCCAGCCCGTGCGCGTCTTTTGGGAAATGAGCAGGAACCCAGTCCAGAATGACACCGATTCCGTTACGGTGGAGATGATTGACCAGATACTTAAAGTCCAGAGGAGAGCCATAGCGGGAGGTGGGAGCAAAGTAGCCGGTTACCTGATAACCCCAGGAGCCGTCAAAAGGATGCTCGGCGATTCCCATCAATTCAACATGCGTATAGCCCATTTCCAGGACATATTTTGTCAATCGGACCGCAAATTCGCGATAATTATAGAAACCCTCTTCATTATCCTTCGACCATGGGTGCTTCATCCAGGAACCCGGGTGCACCTCATAAATTGCCATCGCATCTTTTTTCTCATCAAATTTCTGCCGGGCCTCCATCCAGGCATCGTCGGTCCAGGTAAAATTGGAAATATCAGCAATCCTGGAAGCCGTGCCGGGTCTTCTTTCGCATTCAAAGCCGTATGGATCTGCTTTGAACAATTCCTCTCCATGCATGCCGATGATAAAATACTTATATAGCTGTCCGATCTTTGCGTCCGGGACAAAGCCTTCAAAGACACCGATTGGGCCTGCCTTGGTCAATGGATTCGCCTGCGTATCCCATCCATTGAATTCACCAATCACCGAAACCTGGCGAGCATTTGGCGCCCAGACAGCAAAATACACACCATCCTCGCCGTCCTCAGTTGTCAGATGCGCGCCTAATTTGTGATAAATCTCATAATGCGTGCCTTGTCCCAGAAGATATTGATCATACTCTGTGAACTGAAACTTTTCTGCCATCTTGCCTTCCTCCTTTATTAAAACTCAAAACAGAACCATCCGGCAAAGTCAATTTTCGCCGCTGCCTGTATAGATCGCCTTCCCTTTCTACCAGGATTCTTCTTCACTATACTCTTCATCATATGCTTCGGAAGAATCCTCTTCCTGATATTCCTCTTCCTCCGATTCATCTTCATATATATCTTCTGTATCTTCTGTAGATTCTTCCTCCCGATATTCCCCATATCCATCAGAAATCGTAAATTCAAACGGCTCATAGGAGGATTCTGTCGTGGCTGTTCCACGATAACCCGGTACATCTCCTGCTTCCAGAGAGGATTTCCAGAAATTCGTGTATGTGGCAAGCTGAAGGTCCACATTGCTCGCTTCTGCAAGCTCCGAAACCGTTACCAGCTTATATCCCATCTCCTGCAGCTTGGGAATAAGCATTTCAACACATGCCACAGTAGGTTCATAAATGTCATGCATGAGAATGATCGCGCCGTCTCCCAGGCCATCCGCACTCAAAATCGATTCATAATCCTTCTGGGCGTCTTTATAAGACCAGTCCATCGAGTCTACACACCAATTAATAAAAGGCTTCCCGGCAGTTTCCAGAACATCATCATTCCATGAACCGTAAGGAGGTCTGGCTATTTTGGCAGTCTGTCCGCAGACGGAAAGCATCAGGTCGTCCGTATCCCGAAACTGCTCTTTCACGCCTTCTAAGCTCAGGGTAGTCAGATCCTTGTGATTCCATGTATGGCTTCCCAGTTCACAGCCAAGCTCCTGCATACGGGGAAGAATATCCGGGTATTCTTCAATCTGGATGCCCAGCATGAAAAACGTAGCACGGGCATTGTACTTTTCCAATGCGTCCAGAAGCCGGTTTGTATATGGCCCCGGTCCATCGTCAAAGGTCAGGGCAAGCAGCGGATGGTTCCTTTGCGGTTCCAGGGAACCGGTTTCATCGAAATAATAGTCCTTTACTCCCAGCGTGATCCAATCATCCCTGACGATATATCCATCTTCATTAAAGTAATACTGAACCCCGTCTATGCTCATAAATCCCCCGGCAAAATAGGTTCTGTCCGTATTCTGATACCATCTGCCCTCTGCGTTTTCATGCCAGCCGGGAGTAAGGGCTGTAAGCTTTTCCGTATCCGTCACTCTCTTTAACGGACGGCGGATCGCGGCGTTCGGGTCGCTTTCCACGGCTTCCGTCCTTAATGTATTGGAATCATCCGGGCCGCTTCCGAATATCCTTCGGATAATCGGTTTAACAATTCCCCTGGAAACAAAAATAACCAGAAGAACAGCTCCCAGAAGATAAACCACAGCACGTATGATCTTTCTCCTGCGTATTTGTCTTCTCTTACGTTCCCTGCTTTGCCGCAGGGCTTTCTTATCCATAGATTTTTTTCCTTTCTCCTCCCATAAGGATCTGTGCATAAATAACCTTTACATCCGCGCGTCTTAATCCGTCCAGGATGTGTTGTTGTCAGTCGCCGCAGTTTGCTGCGGCTCCTACCGCCACCTTGCCCGGACGAATTTATCCTGCATTATCTGTATAGGATTTTTTTACACAGCTCCTAACGAAGTTCTGTATGTTGACTCAATTTCTTCTCTCAAACCATGAGGTTTACAGTGATTCCAGAATTTGCTTCGCCAGCACAAGACCGACGGATTCGTCTATCTGACGCGAGCCGAAGCGCTCTTCCAATTCGGCGCGGTCCTTGACAGCATAAGACCTTACGAATCTGTCCCGTACCTCATCTGCCTGTGTCCCATACAGATCCACGCCTTCTGTATCCAATATTGCCTGCACGATCAGGTTTTGTTTCACAAGTCTTCTGGCATATTCCATTGCAAGAGCCTGATACTTCGTTTCATCAATATTCTGTGAACGAAGGAAAGAAGCTACATCCATCTGCGCATAGGAGGCATAGTTCTCAGTCATCTGCCGATACTCTTCCACGCCCAGCAAAAGATCCTGTTCCGGATAATCAATTACAGAGCTGTTTTCACAGACAAGCTTCCAGAAGGCCTCTCCATAGTCGATTGCTTCAGACTCTATCTGCGCATCAAGATCCGAGATTACCGCCTGACGAAACTCTTCCAGCGAACCATATCCCTGTTCTGCCGCCCACTCTTCACTCAGCTCAGGCGTCCTTGTAAACGACTGCACCGTCACCTGATATGTCACCGTACTGCCTGCAAGCTCCGGCCTTGATGAATCATTTTCCGGATAAGTAATCTCAAATTTTTTCGTTTCTCCTGCTTTCATTCCCAGAAGAGCCTCTTCAAACCCGGCAGCCATCTCATGACTGCCCACTACAAGAGTATAGTTGTTTGCCGTGCTTTGGTCAACTGTTTCGAAGCCGATCATCCCGAAATAATTAATGACCGCTTCATCACCCTCCTGAATAAAAGCATCCTTACCCTTTGGCGCAGCGGCATCCTCCCGGAGCCTTGCGGCTATTTCTTCCGCGACCATGGCGTCATCTGCTTCCGGCTTTTGAATAACCATATTCCTATAATCCGCAAGCCTGACATATTCCAGTGCATTTACCGAAACCAGGCTCCCTGTCACAGGATTCACCTGGGCGGATTCAAACAAAACAGCCTGCGTATCTTCCGGCGCTTTATTTGCGTCAGCAGACCAAAGCGAAGAAATATCTGATATTCCACAACCGGAAAGACAGATTGCAAAAAGCAGAACAGACACCAGAAAAATCCGTTTTTTTTGCTTCATCCCCTGTTTCCCCCTTATGTTTCTGAGATTCTTATTCATCCTGTACTCACGGGTGTCGGCCGCGCATTGTCCCAGACTCCATTCACATCCATCAAATCTGAAAGCATTTCAGGATTATAGTACATCCGGTATCCGTCTACATTCCTTCTGCCCTGCCGGAAATATTCATCCGTCAGCTGAATCCAGAAGACATTTGAGTCTACATTGCAGAAATACCGGTAACCGGCATCGTAATAATATTGATATTTCGGGTTTTCTCTGGAATATGGCGTCCAGTCACCGATATCAGCGCCGAACGCGAAAAAAATCATATCGGTATCTCCGAGTATCGGAGCAACATTGCGTTTCCATTTCGCATCATCATCCGCAAGCTCTGTAGCGGAAGCCTCCGCTGCATTACGGTGACCCCAGGTATGGCTGGCAAACTCCCAACCCGTTTTCTTCAAAGCGTCAGCCACTTCCGTGGCTTCACGCACCTCTTTTTCAAAATCAAATTCAGGATGAGAATTCAAAAACTGCAGCTGATCCTCTGTCAATCCCTCCCATGTCCGATACGCTTCATCTGTGCGGTAACCCAGGACTCCGTTATAACCGGTCATGGCAAGCACTCCTTTATGTCCATGATAAGAAAAATCAGGATGCGTCTGAATAAAGGAATCGACAATCGGAACCAGATCAAAATCCCCGATCATGGCTGAGCCGTCTTCCAGGATATATTCGTTTTTCACCACGCCGTTTTCATCAAGAAGCAGGCGGCTCGCAAACCCATCTCCATCCATATAATGATAATAACTCACATCATCCTGTGATAATACGATCGGCTTTTTCCCCTCCGGAAGCATCAGCTTTTTCTGACGCATTTTGCCTTTTTTATTCTCACCGGCAAGATCATGCGGACTCACCAGGACATAGCCTCTTGCATACAAGGCATTCAGAATACGTTTAAACTCTCTGATCGTAGTCATCACCTGATTATAACCGGCACTGTCAAAGTCACCATCAAAGGCTTTATCCGTATCATAAATCAGCGTATGAAAAAAAATATGCGTCACTTCCTCAAGCGGAAACGCCGTACACTTTTCTTTCTGTTCCTCATACCGGGCAATGGCCTTTTCCACACGTTCATCATCACGCAGAGGATCAGGGAGCTTCTCCAGGCGGCTGATCGCAGCGTCATAATCATACTGGGAAGCTTCAAGCGCAGCAGCAGACAGAGCATACGAAACCTCCGCCGGCACTTCAGCCGCTTCGGACATCAAAACAGGAGCTGCGGCAGAATCAGGAACAGAATGCAGAATGCAGGTTGAAAAAATCAGGGCAAGTAATATTCGTCTCCGTATCTTTTGAAGCTTTTTCACCAAAAACCTCCCCTTTTTTGTTTTAACAACGTATTCCTTATTATAACGGTTTTTTCATAAAAATCCAACCCCTTATCACAACTATATTGTTACCGAGTGTGATTTCGGGATAATGGGGCAAAGGGAGGTGAAGCTTCCGCTCTGCCCTCCCCCAAACCGCCCGTCACCGACAGGTGACTTCTTCCTTTGGGCAGCTCCGGGATAATGCAAAACCGCACAGGCAGTTGCATTGCCTGTGCGGTTTTGTCCGGATGGCTCCTGAAGACCCACCCCAATATCCTTATTTTTTATTGATGATTGCATCGCCAAAAGCCTGTTTGCACCAACCGAAAGATCTGTGCTTTTAACCGGCTTCATTTGCCAGCAGTTTTTCCTGAATCATCAAACGTGTCTTAACGCCGAGACGTTTTTGTTCTTCTTTTGTCAGTTTCCCCGGATCAATCGGCTCACAATACTCAACAATAACATGCGTCGGCTTCAATCTCGGGAAATGATCTTCCAGAATAGCGGATGAATGATTGATTGCAACCGGAACAATCAGACAGCCTGTTTTTGTTGATATCCGGAAGCTTCCTTCATGAAACTCCAGCATTTCTGAAACATTCTCACTCTTTCCTCTGGTCCCTTCCGGATAGATAAAGATGCTGACTCCATTCCTGACCAGCTCAATCGCGGAGAGAATCGTTTTCATACCCTGTCTGATATCCTTTCGGTCAAGAAACAGACAGTGTAAAAGCTTCATCCAGCTTGACAAAATCGGTATCCGCAGCAACTCAGTCTTTGCCACATACCCGGTAAGGCCGGGAACCATCGAATATGTAATCACAACATCAAAAATGCTGCGATGATTACCGATATAGAGTACCGCCTGATCTTTCGGAACCCGCTCTTTACCGATCACAGTAATCTTGGTCCCGCTGAAAAACAGAACCACCCTGAACATCCACTGCACGATCCTGAGTGCATGGATATCCCTTGTTTTCGGAGAAATCTTTCCGAACAGCCACTCTATCGGCAGAAGCACCAATGAAACCAGAAAAAAGAGACCCACACTAACAACACAAACAATCAAACGGATCATCTTTCTTTCACCTGCTTATCCCTTGCCGTCTTTGAAAAATAACACGGTAAATGGCCTGCGCGCCTTATAAAAATGCTTTACTTCGTTTTCTTTTTCCCGGAAGAATTTGTACTCTTCTGATCGGCGGCAACGGCTTCCGCTTTGGAACGCAAACGGGCAAAGAATCCTTTCTTTTTAGCAGGAGCGGTCTCCAGCGATCCGCGAATTCCCTTGACTCCCACAATATATAAGCCGCTGACCTCTGCTTTGATCTCTTTCTTTACCGGAATCAGATCAAATATTTTTTCATCAGCAATCATTGTCATAATCCTTGGGCCGATCTTTGCCTTTACAATCGGCAGCTTCTGTCTGCGCATAAGCCTGGGGGTCTGATCAATGACCATCTGCGGAAGTCCTGATTCTTTAATCGGAAGTCTCTTCTTGTCAATGACCAGCATCGACATTGTCTGCTTTGTTGCCTGAATCTGTGCCTCCTGCTCCTCCTGCTTTTTCTGCGTCTTCTTGCCGAAGAAATACAGACCGATCGCCAGACCGATTAATATCACCAGGATGACCAGAAGGACGATGGTAAGTGTACTCATAAACTCCTCCTGCCTCGGAACACGGATATGTCCGTGTATATCGTTTACCGGATAAGCCGCCGCCCGGAAATCCTTAACACACATCGGCGAAAACAGGCTTATTCCTGATAAAAGTTACCGGCATATTGTAACATCATCTGCCCAAAAAGGCAATAGCCCGAAGGCAACGCGGCAGATGAATTCTGTGAGTTTCACTGAGATGAAATAGACCTTAAAATCGCTTTGCGCTGATTTTCCAGATGTGCAAATGACAGCTCCTGTGCACGTGTTACATTATGATTCTGAATCGCCAGCAGCATCTGCTCGTGTTCTTCAACCAGCTGGCTTCGTGTTTCTTCGTCTTTAAGGTATTCAATCCGATAGCGGTAAATCTGTTCCCGCAAATGGTTTAATGTTTGAAGAAGCCTTTGATTATCCGCTGCCCGAAAGATAATATCATGAAAATCTTCATCCGCTTCCGCCAGTTCTTCCAAAGATCCCACCGTAACTTTTGCGCGGAAAGACTCCAGCGCCGCATTAAGTTCCTGCAGGTAATCATCGTTGAGACGTTCGCAGGCTTTTTCAATGGCCAGGTTTTCCAAGGCGATACGCACCTCCAGGACATCATTCAGGTCCTTTACCGTAATGTTGGCTACCTGTGCGCCTTTTCGCGGTTCCATAGTCACCAGTCCGTCCTGCTCCAGCTTGCGCATGGCTT
This sequence comes from Blautia sp., assembly GCA_017475035.1. Lineage (GTDB taxonomy): Bacteria > Bacillota > Clostridia > Lachnospirales > Lachnospiraceae > Blautia_A. The sequence goes on along the minus strand of JAFVGK010000131.1, from coordinate 49,993 downwards.
CCCGGATCGGAGTACGGCTCACCCCCAGCTTCTCTGACAAAGCGATTTCCATCAAACGCTCCCCAGGTTTCAGATTTCCGCGAAGAATGGCTTTGCGTAATGTATCGTATACAACATCACGTAAAGGAAGATATTCATTCATCTTTATAGGAAAATCAGTCATAATATCCTCCCCATCTTTCTGTAATCATCCACTGACTGCAAAGCTGCAGGACTTGATTTTACCGGTCTGGCAACAGCAATAAAAAAATCATGATATACCGTGAACTTCTCCGCAGCATGCTTTGCCCCGGCAGGGTCTTCAAAAACAGCAAATACTGTAGGGCCACTGCCGCTCATACAGGCGCATAAGGCATCTGTTTCATTCAACCGGGATATCAGTTCGCCTACAACAGGACAGGAACGTATGATCGGCGGCTGAAATACATTTTTCAGATTTCCTGCCATGCCGGTAAGATCCTGCAGCCGAATAGAATGCAGGACTGCTTCCATATCAGGGTGATCCAATACCTCACGATCCAGACTCTCGTACGCTTCCTTTGTAGATACTTTCACATCTGGCTTTATTAATAAAAAAGCACACTCAGGAAGCGGAGGAAGCGGAGTCATTTTCTCTCCGATTCCTTCACAAAGAGCTGTCCCTCCATGGATGCAAAACGGTACATCCGCCCCAAGCTCCCTCCCCAGTTGATATAATCTTTCCCGTCCGAGCCGCAATTCAAACAATTCGTCCATGCCCACAAGAACCGCTGCCGCGTCTGTACTCCCGCCCGCCATTCCTGCCGCGGCAGGGATTTTTTTCTCAAGCTCAATCTGAACCCCCTCTGAAATCCCACAACGTTCTATGATTTTTGCCGCGGCACGGTAAGCCAGATTCCTTTCATCCGCCGGAACCACTGTCGGTACTTCTTCAATATTGGAAATCTTAAAATGAACGCCTGGTTCCCGGATCCTTGTCAGCTTCAGTGTATCACAAAGATCGATCTGCTGCATCACCGTACGGATCTCATGATAGCCATCCGGACGGCGTCCCAGAATATCCAGCCCCAGATTGATTTTAGCGTAAGCCTGTATCACCATACGCATTCCTCCCTTTGTTATAGTGTAACCTATTTTTGTACAAATTTCAATACAAAACCGGTACCCTGTCTCATGCATTTTTAAATCATTGAGGCAGGGTACCGGAAGGATGCTGGTGAAATATTTTCCAATTTTTTATGAAGCAGACGCAAGTACCCACTCATTGCCCAGCAAACCCTGTACCTTGAATGATAGTGAGGGCATGGATACATCCATTATAGCCACATCCCTCGCGGTACGGGCCGGCTTTCAAAGAAAAAAGGACAACAAGAGGCTGATTCTACGGACCGCTTCGCAGCGGATCTGCTCTCGTGTCTGCGGGCGGCAAAAGGTCATGCAAAAATGAGCAGACTCATTTTTGCATGACCTTTTATCGCCTGAATCATATTTATGGCTCAAATATCGCATGTAATTTCAGTTCATTTCTTGAAACGACAGACACGTTATCCCAAATCTCATATTCCGCAGACAGTATAAAAGCTTCTTCGGACGCCTCACAGGAAACCGTGTTCCCTTTTACGGAAAAAGAAAAAATCCCATATGGGGTTTTATGTGTAAATGGTATGTTTTTTTCAGGATACACTCGCATATCATATGTCGTCGTTCCTTTTTTTTGAACGGTAAGCTCTTTTCCGGATACAATGATCCGTGTTTTTGTATGAGCCGACGGATATTCCTCTTCTCTTTCCTCAAACGACAGGAAATGCTTCCCATCACGATAACCGTACTCGCCCTTTACATGAATTGTGACCGTCAGGGTTTCCTCGGTCCCTGCAGCTTGAATATAACTGGTCATTTCGACCATTACATTTTTCATCATTGCCATTCTTTAAAATTTCTCAATATCTATTTTCTGCGTGACAGAAACATCATATGGGAGAATCGAATTGGCGAATTCCGTGAATTTTTCAGCCAGATCACTGACAAAAAAACGATACGGAAAATCTTCCTGCATTTCTCCTTCACAGGTCAGATTCATCTTATTCAACATATCCCTTAATTCCAACGCCGTTTCATAAGCCGGATTTACCAACGTTACTTTCTCTCCCATCACAGCCCCAATGGTCGAACGAATCAAAGGATAATGTGTACATCCCAGTATCAGTGTATCAATTTCCTTTCCCTTCAGTTCACTTAAATATCGTTCCGCTACATGTGTCGTAATCTCATCGTGCAGCCATCCTTCTTCTACCAGCGGACAAAAAAGAGGACAGGCTTTTCCGAACACCTGAAGTCCGGGATCCAGCTGTTTTAAGAATCTCTCATGAATACGGCTTGAAATCGTACCCTCCGTGCCTATCACGCCAATCCTCTGATTATGGGTTGCCGAAGCCGCTACAATCGCTCCGGCATCAATCACTCCCAGGATCGGAAGGTCAAACTCTTTTCTGACTGTATCAAGGGCAAATGAACTTGCAGTATTGCAGGCAATGACAATGGCTTTTACTTCCTGTGAGAGAAGAAATCGAATGATCTGACGGGAATAACGGATAATGGTATCCCTGGATTTGCTTCCATATGGAACTCTTGCCGTATCACCAAAATATACTATTTTCTCAGAAGGCAGATTCCGCATAATCTCCCTTGCAACCGTAAGCCCCCCGATACCTGAATCGAAGACGCCGATCGGGGCATTTTTATCAATCCTCATGAACACCGACCATCCTTTTACTACACGGTGCATCCCACTGTATCACGCTGCTGTCGCAGCGGGCGTTTTCAAAGTAAAAAGAAAGGATGACCCGCTTCTGTTCTAAACAGCTGCAAAAGGCCATCCCTCTTTCGTCCTGTGGTTTTACTTATCTCTCCAGACAATACGTCCTTTTGACAAGTCATATGGGGATAACTGAATCGTTACTTTGTCTCCCGGCAGAATACGGATAAAATTCATACGAAGTTTTCCGCTTATATGTGCCAGCACAACATGTTTATTCTCTAGTTCCACTTTAAACATGGCGTTGGGCAGTTTCTCCAAAACAGTACCCTCAACCTCAATCACATCTGATTTAGACATTATTTTCCTCCTGTATTACGAGCTTAAATAACAGCATTACAGCAGCTCTTACGCATGTGTCATTGTCAGAATCTCCGGTTCTCCATCTGTGATCAGGATTGTGTTCTCATAATGTGCAGAGGGAGACTCATCCAATGAAACAACCGTCCAGCCGTCATCCATCCAGCCCACTTCACCGGACCCAAGGTTCAGCATCGGTTCCACAGCCAGGGTCATTCCGGGGCGAAGCCGTATACCTGGCCTTTTCATCGGATAATTAGGAATTTCCGGATCTTCATGAAGATGTGTCCCAATACCGTGACCGCATAAATCCGAGACAATGCCATAATGATGTTTTGCGGCATAGGCACCTATGTTCTTACAGATATCATTCAGATGATTGCCTGCCCGGGCATATCTGATTCCTTCGAAAAAGCTTTGTCTGGTCACCTCTGCAAGCTGCCTTACCTCAGGAATGACATCACCTACCAGATAAGTCCTCGCCGCGTCAGAATGGTAACCTTTATAAATCAATCCGGAATCAATTTTGACGATATCTCCGTCCTGTATGATTACATCCTCCGAAGGAATACCATGCACAACCTCATCATTAAGGCTAACACAAAAGGATGCCGGGAATCCCTGATAGTTTAAAAAATTGGGAATACATCCAAGCGAACGGATTTTATCCTCACCAATCCTGTCCAGCTCTTTTGTGCTGACTCCCGGCCGAATATAGGCAGCTACCGTCTCATGAACGATTTCCAAAAGGCGGCCTGCCTCCCTCATCAGATTGATTTCATCCTGTGTTTTAATTGTTACCGACATATTCAGCACCTTTTCATTAAGCGCCGAGAATATCGGTGATCTGAGCAAACACCTCATCCAGATCCTTTGTTCCGTCTACGGATTTCAACACACCCTGAGCGGTATAATACTCAATCAACGGCTGTGTCTGTTCATGATACACATTCAGACGTTTCTGTACCGTTTCGGGTTTGTCGTCATCACGAAGCACAAGCTCAGCGCCGCATACATCACAAATGTTTTCCTGCTTCGGAGCGGCATAGACAACATGGTACGTCGCACCGCATTTCAGGCAGGCACGTCTTCCGCCCATACGATTCACGATGTTCTCATCCGGTACATCGACATCTATCGCGTAATCAATCGAGGTACCCAGCTTCTTTAAAGCTTCTGTCAGGCATTCAGCCTGCGGAATCGTCCTCGGGAAACCATCAAGGACATAACCCTTTACCGCATCCGGCTGCTGGATCCTGTCTACCACGAGGTCACAGGTAAGCTCATCCGGTACAAGAAGTCCCTGATCCATATAGGTTTTTGCCTTTTTACCGAGTTCGGTTCCATTCGCAATATTCGCACGGAAAATATCACCGGTAGAAATATGAGGAATACCGTATTTTGCTGCAATTTTCTTAGCCTGTGTTCCCTTGCCTGCCCCTGGCGCACCTAACATGATAATTTTCATAATATACTCCTCTCAAAACGAAGTTTTGTACGCTGACACAATGATCACGGATGACTATTCTGCAGCCGCGCCTGCAAAAAACGCAGCCGTGGGCAAAATATGTCTCCTTTCCACAAAAAGAGCCTGCCTGCACAGTGTGCAACAGGCAGGCTCTTCCTCTTCTCAATCCCGACAAGCGCTTAAGCTATGTCATTTCAGGAGAATTACAGCTCCAAGAAGCCCTTATAGTTTCTCACCAGCATCTGAGATTCGATCTGCTTTACTGTCTCAAGGATAACGCCAACTACGATGATCAGTGATGTACCGCCAAATGAGACATTTGCGTTAAAGACTCCGTTAAAGAAAATCGGAATCACGCAGACAATAATCAAACCGATTGCTCCGATGAAGACAATATAGTTCAAAATTCTTTCCAGATATTCACTGGTTGGCTTTCCGGGACGGATACCGGGAATGGAACCGCCCTGCTTCTTAATATTGTCCGCTACCTCAAGTGGATTAAATGTAATTGAGGTATAGAAATATGCGAAGAAAACCACCAGAACAATATAGAGGATTAATCCCCAGCTATATTTCAGCTGATGAGGATTACACCAGTTACCTGATGAAAGTCCGCGCATGACTTCACTAAAAAAGCCGGTTCCGTTTGCCCTTCCGGTCAATTGTGCAATCACTGCCGGGAAGGACATGATCGATGACGCAAAGATGACCGGGATGACACCGGCGGTATTAACCTTCAACGGGATATTCGTCGACTGTCCGCCTGCCTGTTTCCGTCCGACCATCTTACGGGAATACTGCACCGGAATCCTGCGCTCCGCGCCGTTCAGCACGAGTACCAGCACTACCACAAGAATGATGATCGCGGCTATGATAATCGCGGCAAGAATCCCTCTTGCAATGGATTTTCCGCGGACAAAGTTCTCGTAAAGAATCGCAAGGTCACTCGGGATCCTGGATACAATATTGACTACAAGGACGATGGAAATACCATTTCCGACACCCTTCTCCGTGATACGCTCACCGATCCACATCAGCATCGCGCTTCCTGCGGTCAGGCATACAACAACCGCAATCCCTTTGAGTACATTCATGTTCGGGATAAGTCCCTGACGTCCGAAGCCGATTGCCATTGCAATAGACTCAAACAGGGCAAGACCGACCGTCACATACCTGGTGATTGCCGTCATCTTCTTTCTGCCTTCCTCACCATCACGCTGCATTTCTTCCAGCGCCGGAATGGCGATGGTCATCAGCTGCATGATAATGGAGGATGTGATGTACGGAGTTATGTTCAATGCGAAGATTGACATAGATTCAAAAGAACCGCCAGTAAAAGCATCAAAGAAATTGAATGCGTCACCGGCATTATTCGCAAACCATTCCTTGAAGAAGTGGCTGTCAACGCCCGGCACAGGAAGCTGTGAACCGAGGCGGATAACAACCATCATACACAGGACATAAAACAGTTTGCGTCTCATTTCTTTTACGCGAAAAACGCTTTTGAGAGTCTCAAACATCAGATCACCTCTACTGTTCCGCCTGCTTCTTCAATTTTTGCTTTTGCACTCTCGCTAAATGCATGAACCTTGACTGTAAGCTTCTTTGAAAGATCGCCCTTGCCAAGAATCTTAATACCGTCGCCAAGCTTTGAAACCGCACGAGTCTCAAGGAGAAGCTCTGGTGTTACTTCTGTTCCGTCTTCATAGCGATTCAAAACATCAACATTGATCGCGATGATTTCTTTTGTATTGATATTGGTAAAGCCTCTCTTCGGAAGACGCCTGTATAATGGCATCTGACCGCCTTCGAAACCTGCCTTCTTATGGCCGGACCTTGCCAGCTGGCCCTTATGACCTTTGCCGGCGGTTTTGCCGTTTCCAGAACCATGTCCACGGCCTCTGCGGAAATTATTGCTGTGCTTAGAACCTTCCGCAGGTCTTAAGTTTGACAATTCCATGACTGGCACCTCCTTAAGCTTCTTCTACTTTGACCATATACTGAATCTGCTTGATCTGTCCCCAGGTGGCCGCATTGTTCGGAAGCTCGACAGTCTTGTGCATCTTCGTCAGACCCATAGCCTTTGCTGTCCTGACATGCTTCGGCACGGCGCCGATCGTAGACCTCACCAAGGTAACTTTTACTTTATCCGCCATGTCTATCTCCTCCTTTAGCCCAGGATCTCGCTCACGGACTTACCGCGAAGCCGTGCGACTTCTTCCGGAGTCTTCAGCTGACGAAGGCCCTCGATCGTAGCCAGGACGACGTTTTGTTTATTACGGGAACCCATACATTTGGTACGGATATTGGTGATACCTGCCAGCTCGATCACCGCACGGGCGGGACCGCCGGCGATAACGCCGGTACCTTCCGGAGCTTTACGCATCAGCATCTGAGCGCTGCCGTATTTACCGATAAAGTCATGTGTAATAGAATTGTTTTCATCACGGGCTACCGTGACAAGCTTCTTCATTGCGTCTTCTTTTCCTTTACGGATCGCTTCGGGAATTTCAGTGGCCTTTCCAAGACCGGCCCCGACATGTCCGTTTTTGTCACCAACGACGACTAAGGCAGTAAAGCGCATGTTACGTCCACCTTTAACAACCTTGGTAACGCGCTTGATCGCAACTACCTTATCCTCTAATTCCAGCTGGCTGGCGTCGATAAGATTACGTCTCATATGTTCGCTCCTTCCTTAGAACTTCAAGCCAGCTTCTCTGGCTGCATCTGCAAGTGCCTTGACCTTGCCATGATAGAGATATCCGCTGCGGTCAAACACGACCTCGGTAATCCCCTGTTCAAGAGCCTTCTTGCCGATCACGGAACCTAAGTATGCAGCGGCAGCAACATCATTGGTATGCTCCAGTTCTGCCTTGACATCCTTCTGAAGAGTAGAAGCAGCAACTAAAGTTGCATGCCTCGTATCATCTACGATGTGCGCATACATATGCTTATTGGAACGAAATACGGCTAAACGCGGAATCGATGGCGTGCCGCTTAAGTGATGACGAATTCTTCTATGCTTCTTTTGACGCATTTCCGCCCTGGATGCTTTACTTACCATGTTCTCACTCTCCTTAATTATTTCTTACCGGTCTTGCCAACCTTGCGACGGATAACCTCATCAGAGTACTTAATACCCTTGCCTTTGTACGGCTCAGGTCTTCTCTTATCTCTGATGTCGGCCGCATACTGGCCAACCTTCTCTTTACTGATGCCGGAAATCACAATCTTATTTCCGTCGACGGTGGAGGTGACTCCATCCGGATCTTCCATTTCAACCGGATGTGAATATCCAAGGCTAAGCACGAGCTTATTGCCCTGCTTATTTGCTCTATATCCTACGCCGTTAACCTCGAGCGTCTTGGTGTAGCCCTCGCTGACACCAACCACCATATTGTGGATCAGGCTCCTGGTTAAACCATGCAGAGATTTCATCTTCTTTAAATCATTCGGACGGCTGACAACGATATGGCCATCTTCCATCTTGATTTCCATTTCCTGGGGAAGTACGCGTGTCAGCGTACCTTTTGCTCCCTTTACCGTGACCTCGTTGCCATCTGAAATTGTTACTTCTACTCCCGCCGGAATCGCAATCGGGAGTCTGCCGATTCGAGACATATATGTTGTCCTCCTTACTTAGATTATCGGAAGAGGTTCCTTTGCCCTCCTCTGTTTTCAGCCATGCCAGGACAGCCGCTTTTTACCAGATAAAGGCCAGCACTTCGCCGCCGACTTTTTCTTTGCGCGCCTGTCTGTCGGTGATTACGCCCTTATTCGTAGAGATAATGGCAACACCAAGTCCACCAAGAACTCTCGGAAGCTCATCCTTGCCGGCATAAACGCGCAGACCCGGTTTTGAAATTCTCTTTAAACCGGTAATAATTCTTTCATTTTTATTCTCGCCGTATTTCAGCGTAATATGGATGGTACGGAATACGCCATCCTCAATCAGATCATATTTCTGGATATAACCTTCATCCAGCAGAATATTCGCGATAGCAATCTTCATTCTGGATGCAGGAACATCTACGGTATCATGCTTTGCTGTATTTGCGTTACGGATGCGTGTGAGCATATCCGCAATCGGGTCACTCATTGTCATGTTAGTATCCTCCATAATTACTCTTAACACATGTCAGGCATGTGAGCTGCCTGACCTAGACTTGACTTGACAATCGCTTGGGCCAAAGGGGTACGTATCTCTTATCCGGCGATTCAAGCCCTTGCTTTTACCAGCTGGCCTTCTTAACTCCCGGAATCTGTCCCTTATAGGCGAGCTCTCTAAAGCAGATACGGCAGATGCCATACTTCCTTAAATAAGCATGCGGACGGCCACAGATCCTGCAGCGGTTGTACTCCCTGGTGGAGAACTTCTGCGTACGCTGCTGTTTGATTTTCATTGCTGTCTTAGCCATGAATCCTTCCTCCTCTTATTTCGCAAACGGCATATTGAACAGTCTAAGCAGCTCACGGGCTTCCTCATCCGTCTTTGCCGTGGTGACAAAGATGACGTCCATACCACGAACCTTGTCGACCTTGTCATACTCGACCTCCGGGAAGATCAGCTGTTCCTTGATGCCGAGTGCATAATTTCCTCTGCCGTCAAACGCGTTCGGATTTACGCCGCGGAAGTCACGGACACGCGGAAGAGCGAGGTTGATCAGGCGATCAGCAAATTCATACATTTTTTCTCCGCGCAGGGTGACCTTACAGCCGATCGCCATGCCATCGCGGATCTTGAAGTTTGCGACGGACTTTTTCGCTTTTGTGATAACCGGCTTCTGACCGGTAATCAGCTGCATGTCCGCCATAGCGGAATCGAGAATCTTTGCGTTTTCTTTCGCTTCTCCGACTCCCATGTTAACGACGATCTTATCGAGCTTCGGCACTTCCATAACGTTTTTGTAGCCGAACTTCTTGATCATGGCGTCCATGATCTCAGACTTGTACTGCTCTCTTAATCTGCTCACTTATGAATGCCTCCCCTCTTTAGCGATATTCCTTCGGGGAGCTGACAACGTCGATTACCTTTGTCTCGCCCTTTCCGAATTTCGCGATACGGTATTTCTTGCCGCCTTCGATCTTGAAGCCAACTCTGGCGGTCTTTCCATCAACAAGCATCATGACATTGGAAATGTCAAGGGGGGCTTCCTTCTCCGTAATACCGCCGTTGGCGTTGGCCGCGTTCGGCTTTGTATGCTTGGAAACTTTGTTTGCGCCTTCGACTACGACGCGATGGTTTTTCACATCTACAGAGAGAACCTTGCCTTCTCTGCCTTTGCTTTTACCGGCGATTACTTTAACGGTATCACCTTTTTTAATTTTCATCGCTGACATCTGACACCCTCCATCACAGCACTTCCGGTGCTAAAGAGACTATCTTCATGAATTTCTTTTCACGAAGCTCTCTTGCTACCGGTCCAAAGATACGGGTTCCTCTCGGCGTCAAATCATCCTTGATGATAACAGCCGCATTTTCATCGAAGCGAATATAAGAACCGTCTTTACGGCGTGCGCCCTTTACGGAACGAACAACGACAGCCTTTACGACGTCGCCCTTCTTAACCATACCGCCCGGAGTCGCATCCTTGACCGTTGCGACGATCGTATCACCGATATTCGCATATCTTCTGGTGGAACCGCCCATTACGCGAATGCAAAGGATCTCTTTCGCACCAGTGTTATCGGCCACTCTAAGCCGTGTCTCCTGCTGAATCATACTGGTCTCCTCCTTACTTCACTTTCTCGACGATTTCTACCAGTCTCCATCTCTTGTCCTTGGACAGCGGTCTGGTCTCCATCACTTTTACCGTATCACCGATACTGCATTCATTATTCTCATCGTGAGCTTTCAGCTTATAGGTCTTCTTCACGATCTTTTTGTAAAGCGGATGCTTTACATGGTCTTCGATCGCAACGACGATGGTCTTATCCATCTTATTGCTGACGACCTTGCCCACGCGGGTTTTTCTTAAATTTCTTTCCACGGTTATTCCTCCTCAATCTGGCCTGTCAGGCAGATCACCCTGCCCTGGCGTACGCCTCTTCTTCAGGCCTTCGCCTTCTCTGCAATCACCGTCTGGATTCTGGCAATATTTCTGCGAACCTCGCGGATACGGGCGGTATTGTCAAGCTGATTCGTTGCGTTCTGGAATCTCAGGTTAAAAAGCTCCTTCTTCGCAGCCACTAAAGCATCATTTAATTCCACAGCCGACTTTGCTCTCAAATCTTCTACGAACTTATCACTCTTCACTGTTTTCACCGCCTTCCAAGTCTGCACGAGATACGATTTTGCATTTGACAGGTAACTTGTGCGAGGCAAGACGAAGAGCCTCGCGGGCGATGTCCTCAGACACACCGGCGATCTCAAACATTACACGGCCTGGCTTAACGACTGCAACCCAATACTCCAATGCACCTTTACCGGAACCCATACGTGTCTCAGCCGGCTTTGCCGTAACAGGCTTGTCCGGGAAAATCTTGATCCAAACCTTACCGCCACGCTTAATGTAACGGGTCATGGCAACACGGGCAGCCTCAATCTGATTGGATTTAATCCAGCACGGTTCTACGGCAACAAGGCCATAATCGCCATAATTGATCACGTTTCCCCTGAGGGCTTTTCCCTTCATGGAACCGCGGAACTGCTTACGACGCTTTACTCTTTTCGGCATTAACATTATTTATCGCTCCCTTCCTTTGTTCCCTTGTCAGGAAGAATCTCTCCGTTGTAGACCCACGCCTTTACGCCAACCTTGCCATAAGTGGTATTTGCTTCCGCAAATCCATAATCAATATCAGCGCGAAGTGTCTGAAGCGGAATGGTCCCTTCGCTGTAAAACTCGGTGCGGGCCATATCAGCGCCGCCAAGGCGTCCGGAAACAGAGGTCTTGATTCCCTTTGCTCCAGCCTTCATCGTCCTGGACATCGTGGATTTCATCGCACGACGGAAGGAGATACGACTTTCGAGCTGCGAAGCGATATTTTCTGCCACCAGCTGTGCGTCGCGGTCCGGACGTTTGACTTCCTTAATGTCGACGATCAGCTTTTTATCTGTATATTTTGCAAGAGAAGCCTTAATGGTCTCGATCTTCTTACCTTTCTGTCCGATCACGGAACCCGGCTTTGCCGTATAGATAATGACCTTGACTCTGTCAGAAGCTCTCTCTACTTCGATATGGGAGATGCCTGCGTCGTAGAGTTCTTTCTTTAAAAACTTACGGATATTATAATCCTCTACAAGGTAATCAGCAAACTCAGCGTCCGCATACCATCTGGAATCCCAGTCCTTAATAATACCAACTCTAAGGCCATGCGGGTTAACTTTCTGTCCCATGCTTTTCCTCCTTACCTTTCATCAAGCACGATCGTAATATGGCTGGTACGTTTTTCAATCCTGTACGCCCGACCCTGTGCCCTTGGCTGAATCCTCTTCATCGTCGGTCCTTTATTTGCATAGCACTGCGCAACATAAAGATTTGCCGGGTTCATCTGAAGATTGTTCTGCGCGTTTGCGACTGCTGAATTCAGAAGCTTCAGAATAACGCTGGAAGCATATCTGGGATTATAGGTAAGGATACCGACTGCCGTAGCAACATCCTTGCCGCGGATGGCATCCAAAACAAAGCATGCCTTCTGGACGGAAATTCTTGCGTAGGACAGCTTTGCATGCGGCCTTTTCTCTACATTATTCTCATTTCTGGCTCTCTTAATCTGGCTTCTGTGTCCTTTTGCCATTTCTTAAGTGCCTCCTTTCCTCTACCAAACTTAACGAACGCCGGATTTCTTTTCGTCTTTGCCATGCCCGCGATATGTACGGGTGGGAACGAACTCTCCGAGCTTATGTCCTACCATGTCTTCTGTCACATATACCGGAACGTGCTTTCTTCCGTCATGGACCGCAATCGTATGTCCGACAAAGGAAGGAAAGATAGTGGAACGGCGTGACCAGGTCTTGATCACGGATTTATCATTTGCCGCATTGAGTGCGTCGATTTTCTTAAGCAGGCTCGCATCCGCAAACGGTCCTTTTTTCAATGAACGAGACATTCTAAACCCTCCTTATTATTTCGTTAATGCCCTGCCATCGCGTCTTCTGACGATGAGCTTGTTAGACTGTTTTTTCTTCTTTCTGGTCTTAAGACCAAGGGCTGGCTTACCCCAAGGAGTGGAGGGACCAGGACGACCAATCGGGGCTCTGCCCTCGCCGCCGCCATGCGGATGGTCATTCGGGTTCATGACAGAACCACGTACGGTCGGACGAATGCCCATATGACGTTTACGTCCGGCTTTACCAATGTTGATCAGGTTATGATCTCCGTTTCCGATAATGCCTACGGTAGCGCGGCATCCGATCGGAACCATTCTCATCTCGCCGGAGGGAAGACGCAGGGTAGCGTATTTGCCTTCCTTAGCCATCAGCTGCGCGCCGTTTCCGGCTGCGCGGACCATCTGGCCGCCCTTTCCGGGATGAAGCTCGATATTATGGATCATGGTACCTACGGGAATCAGCTCAAGCGGAAGGCAATTGCCCACGCGAACCTCTGCCTCAACGCCGCTCATGATCTGCTGGCCTACCTTTAAACCTTCCGGAGCAAGAATATATGCCTTCGCGCCGTCAGCATAAGCCACAAGAGCGATGTTTGCGGTTCTGTTCGGATCATACTCAATCGTCTTTACCGTTGCGGGGATTCCGTCTTTATTTCTCTTAAAATCAATAATCCTGTATTTTCTGCGGTTTCCGCCGCCGCGATGTCTGACGGTAATCTTACCCTCATTATTGCGGCCGGCATTTTTCTTTAAACTGACAACGAGAGACTTCTCCGGCTTTGTCGCGGTAATCTCGGAAAAGTCGGATCCCGTCATATGTCTTCTTGACGGGGTATATGCCTTATAGGATTTGATTCCCATGATGAAAAACTCCTTTCGAATATTTCTCGCTAAGACGCTTTCCAATAAAAAGCGTCCTATTCGAAGCATAGATACGCACCCTGTCTGACAGTTCCCTGCCGGATGTCAATCCGGATGCGTTGGGGCAATCATCAAAGCCCCTCAAAGATCTCGATATCCTTGCTGTCCTCGGTAAGGAAAACCATGGCCTTCTTTGTCTTCGCCGTACGTCCGACGTTCATTCCGCGGCGTCTTTTCTTTCCATCGAGATTCAGTGTATTTACTTTTCTTACTTTCGTACCTTCGAACATCTTCTCGACAGCTTCCTTGATCTGTGCTTTATTTGCATCCGGATGAACAAGGAATGTATATCTTTTTTCTCCCATGACGCTCATCGACTTTTCGGTGATGACCGGCTTTAAGATCACGTCGTAATACTTAATATCTGCCATTTATGCGTACACCTCCTCAATCGCGGTCACGGCATCTTTTGTTGCAACGATGGCGTGGTACTTCATCACATCATAGACATTAATCGTGGACGGTGTAGCCGTCAACACATCCGGAATATTCCTTGCGGAAAGATAAACAGTCTTGTCATTATCCTTTGTAATCACAAGAGCATTGTCAACCTTCAGATTTCCCAGAATCCTTGCCATTTCCTTTGTCTTGATCTCGGAAAGGGTAAGCTGGTCAAGAACGATAAACCGGTCTGACTGAACCTTATTGGTCAATGCAGACTTCAGTGCAAATCTGCGCTCTTTCTTGTTCATTTTCTTGCGATAGCTTCTTGGTGTCGGCGGGAAAATCACGCCGCCGCCTTTCCACTGTGCGGCACGGATGGATCCCTGACGCGCATGGCCGGTACCCTTCTGTCTCCACGGCTTCCTGCCGCCTCCGCTCACTTCTGAGCGTCCCTTTGCCTTCTGTGTGCCCTGGCGGTTATTTGCCAGCTGGCGAACCACAGCAAGATGTACCAGATGTTCATTCATCTCTACGCCAAAAACGGCATCGTCGAGTTCGACTGTACCGATCTCCTGGCCTTCCATATTAAACAGCTTTACGTTTGCCATCTGTAGTGCTCCTCCCTTCTACCCTTAAGCGTTCTTTACCGTCTCTTTGATGGTTACGAGAGACTTCTTCGGTCCCGGAACAGCACCCTTTACCAACAGCAAGTTCTTCTCTGCATCGACGCGAACGACCTCAAGGTTCTGTACGGTGACTCTCACATGACCCATCTGACCAGGCATTTTCTTTCCCGGGAAGACACGGCTCGGATCTGAAGCCGCACCGTTGGAACCAGCATGACGATGATACTTGGAGCCATGGGCCATCGGGCCTCTGGACTGGTTGTGTCTCTTGATCGCGCCTTGGTATCCTTTACCTTTGGAGAGAGCGGTCACATCGATATGATCGCCAACGGAAAAGATGTCTGCTTTAATCTCCTGACCCACGTTATACTCTGCAGCGTTTTCAAAACGGAACTCACGTAAAAATCTCCTGAAAGCAACGCCTGCCTTGTTGAAATGTCCCTGCTTCGGCTTGTTGACCAGTTTTTCCCTGATTTCGCCAAAGCCAACCTGGATCGCGGCGTAGCCATCGTTCTCAACGGTTTTAACCTGTGTGACAGTGCAGGGGCCTGCGGTCAGCACAGTAACCGGAATCAGCTGCCCTTCTTCGTTAAAGACCTGGGTCATGCCCACCTTGGTAGCTAAGATACCTTTCTTCATATTAATAAACCTCCTATAGCGGATTGCCACGGTCAAAACCGTTTTGACGGCAATCATATACCGCGCAGTCTGATGCGCTTTCCTTAAGTAAGTATGATAACAGATGCCTGCGGCATCTATTATTTCGTCTTCATCTTGATGTCGATATGCACTCCTGCAGGCATTTCCAGTCTGGAAAGTGCTTCGACAGTCTTCTGTGTAGGCGTAATGATATCGATCAGACGCTTATGGGTTCTCTGCTCGAACTGCTCACGGGAATCTTTATATTTATGAACCGCGCGAAGAATGGTAACTACCTCTTTCTTTGTCGGAAGCGGTACCGGGCCGCTGACCTCAGCGCCGTTTTTCTTCACGGTCTCAACGATCCTTGCTGCGGAAGCATCCACGAGCTTATGATCATACGCCTTCAATGTGATCCTCATAACCTGATTTGCCATAAAAAAAGTCTCCTCCTATCCGTACTCTCGGTACGGCAAGCGGCGACTGTACACATATCCGTGTGTGTCCTTAATCAAAAAGACATACCCATCCCATTTCACGGATGACACTCTGAACTTGTACAGTGACTTGCCGTCAGTTTCGTAAACTTGACATTCGCTCCACGGAAAACCCATCTCTCCTGGGATGGCAACCTCACGCTTCTCAGCTATCATGTCACAGCCTTGATATTATACATGCCTTGGATACAAAATGCAAGGATAATTTTCAAAAATCTGAATTATTTTTTTCTGCAGATGTATTTGAATATTTGACGCTCGGCTTCAAGGCTTGCGATGGCTCCCGGATCGATGTCACATTCGCTCTGCAGAAAAATAACAGTCCGTCTATTATTTTTCTAATGCGTCGCTCATTGTGACATCGATCTGTCCGCCTGTAAGTTTTGAGCCGAGCTGGATAGCAATATGATATACGATATGAGTCTCTGTATTCTTCACCTGCGACGCTCGGCTTCAAGTCCTGCGCTGGCTTCCGGATCGATGTCACATTCGCTCTGCAGAAAAATAACAGCCGGGCCATCTCCCGTGGGAGACTAAAGGAAGCTATGAGCCGGGCTGTATAACGAAAAAGATAAGATCCCGTCTTCCTTACGAAAGGCAGGATCTTATCTTTATAAG
This sequence comes from Blautia sp., assembly GCA_017475035.1. Classification (GTDB taxonomy): domain Bacteria; phylum Bacillota; class Clostridia; order Lachnospirales; family Lachnospiraceae; genus Blautia_A. Next base: position 33,694 of record JAFVGK010000131.1, on the reverse strand, counting down.
CTAAAAGCTCAATTCTTCATTCTGAAAATCAGAAATCATCTTCATCTCCCATATCCTGGGCGGCTTCCTCAAAGAGGTCATCGGAATAATCAAACAGCGCGACCTTTGTTACATCGTCCCGGACAACGTCAACCTGATCACCGGCATCTGCGGCCTGGGCGCGGAGCTGATCTTCTGTATAGCGGGGCATGCCAAGCATTCTCCTGGATCCCTCTTCTCCCTGCTGTTCCTGAGGCGCTTCTTCTGCGTCAGCCGGTTTTCTCGGTGTGGACGGAATATTCGCATAAGGCCTTGCGGTTCTTGTCCTTCTTGCCGGCTGAGGCTGAGTTTCATAGGACTCTTCCTCGGACGTCACCGCCGTCCCTTCATCTCCGTAGGGGTAATCCTGATCCTGAGCAGGAGCGCTTTCCTGACGATAGCGGCGTCTGTCATAACCATCCGCTCTGTCACGGTCATCGCGGTATCTTCCTCTGCGCATCTCACCGGATCCTTCATAATCGTCCCGATAGGATGGATAAGAATCCTGCCCCTGATCCTGATAATCATCCCGATAGGAAGGATAGGAATCCCTCCTTGCTTCCGGATCATATTCTTCACGATAGGACGGTTCGCCATAGCCATAGTCCCTGCGGTAACCCCGGCGCGGTTCATCATAGCCCATGTCGTCTCCCGGCTGTCCGCCATATCTCGGAGCGTCATACCTGGCATCCCGGTAATCCCGTCTTGGGTACCCGCTTTCCCGATAGCTGCGGTCGTCAGCGCCAAGGTATCCTTCTTCCTCGTAGGCATCCGGTCTCTGCGGGCGGCGATAACGCCTGTCGTCTTCATAATCCTGCGCGTATCTTGCTCTGGGGCGTTCCTGGTAGCGAGGATCATCCTGTCGTCCCTGACCGGCGGTAGCCGCCGCGATCTCCTTCTTCAGTTCCGCATGTGCTTCGCTGGCTGCGGAGCTGTAGCTGTCTCTGGAGTCATCAACAAAATCGCCCTCATCCACTTCATCTACGAAACCGCCGGTTCTGATCTTACCGTCACGGCTCTTTTTCCTCAGCTTTTCCTGCTGGCGGATCCTGGCTTCCTCCTGCTCCATCTGACGCTTGCGGATCTTCTCCTCTTTTTTCAGTTCCTTTGGTGTTTTTACATAACCGGCTTCCGTATCTGCTATTTCATCTGTATCATCAGCCGGCTTCCAAAGCTCTGCTATAACATAAAGAATAATAAGGAAAAGAGCTACCAGTCCAAGGATAATCATCCCTTCAATGCGCTGTGTGGCGATCATAAGATATCCGATAAAAGGCACTGTCAGCACGATCTTCGGAATATAATCAGAAAACGAAACATATGTAGGTTCAGCCTGCCGCAAGGAAGGATCAACAGCAGTATCCACAACCGTGCCGATCCTCGAGCTGAGGTCAAGACCTGCTACACTATAGCTGTATACCGCATTCTGAGCAGTAACGAGGATCTTATCACCGGAAAGGATCTCTTCTGCCTTTACAGGAATCGCGTAGGTAGCAGAACCCACAGGAAGATTCCCGCCTGCGGAGCCATCCTTTACGACCTCCGTAGTCACGCCAAAAAACGGCGGCACAACCAAAGCCACCACCGCAAGGATAGTGCAAATCACAACGACATTGACAATAAACTTCAAAAATCTGGACATCACCAAAACCCTCCCCGTTCTCGATCCTCTGTCCCTGCAGTCCCCTTATTCCCCCAATACAAGTACGAAATCTGAAGATTTCATATTTACCTCCATGTCACCCGCGCAGGGACGCGCGGAGTCATAAATAAGGTAAGTACGAAAGATACCTTTTTTCAAATCTGCAACTATGACGCCCGCCAAGAGGCGCGGGGTCATGATCCAGGAAAGTAAAACCCGTTTTATGGCTACGCAGGCGCCGCCCGATGCGCCAAGCGGCGCCTGCATAGCCAGCCGCCTTAGGCGCTTGCGCTGAGGTAAGTAACGATGCTGCTCATCGCTGCTTCCTCGTCCTTTCCATTCGCGGAAAGCGTAATCTCCTCTCCCGCATCCAGTCCGAGAGTCATCATACCCATGATGCTCTTGGCATTCACCCTCTTACGACCAATCTCAACATATATTTCACTTTCATACTGGCTAGCCACCTGTACAAGCTGCGCGACGGGACGAGCTACTAATCCTGTTGAAAGATTAATCGTGACTGGCTGTTTAATCATAATCCCTTTTCCTCCTCGTTTCGCCTCAGTTCATCCGCGATTGCTCCTAATCGCCGCAGCCGATGGTTCACGCCGGACTTTCCTATCTGAGGCTCTGACATCAATCCAAGTTCAATAAGCGATGCGTCCGGATATGCCAGCCGCAGCGCTGCCATTTTTGAGAGAGAAGCTGGAAGCTCCTCCAGTCCAAGCTTCGATGAAATAAACAGGATATCCTCCACCTGCTTCACTGATGCCTGGACAGTTTTATGAATGTTCGCAGTTTCGCAGTTAACCCGACGGTTAATGGAATTGCGCATCTGTTTCATAATACGGACGTTCTCCATGTCCATCATGGAAATGCCCGCTCCCATCATCGCCAGGAGATCCGCGATCTGCGTCCCTTCCTTAAAATACACCGTATAAGACTTCTTTCTGACAGATGTATGTGGGGAAAGCCCCTGCGCCTGTAATAACCCGGAAAACGCCTCCGCTCTTTCCAGCACGGGAAATGTCATTTCAAGGTGATATCCTTTTTTCGGGTCGCTCAATGTACCCGCGCAGAGGAATACTCCCCGAATGTATGCCCTCTGGCAGCACTCCGCCTGTAAAAGGACACCTGTATCCGACATCAGTGAAAGCTCCGGAAAAGCTGCCTCGCAAAGCCTGCCGCCCTGCAGAATCGCAGCGATATCATCAGCGTTTCTTACACAGAGGGCGCTCCATGTGCCTTCCGTGCCATATCCTGATACATCTTTTGCCCGAAAGCATATCTCTGCCTTTATATTAAATGTTTTTTCCAACAAAGTAAAGCATTTTCTTAAAACCGCTTCATTTTCTGTCTGGATCTTTAAAATCCGTCCGTTCCCTTCGTCCGCTTCCAGTTTCCCGCAAACGGAAATCATGGCTGACAGTTCCGCAAGGCGGCAATGTCTGGCGCCATTTGTTATCCTGAAGAGCTCTTCTTTTACCGTCGATGCAAATGACAAGAAACACTCACCCCATATCTCCCAGGAAACAGATTTCCGGTTCCAGGGCAACGCCATGAAGGGCTTTCACCCTGCGGCTGACTTCCAGGATCAGAGAATATACATCCTTTGCCGTCGCCTGCCCAGTGTTGATGACAAACCCGCAGTGTTTTTCCGAAACCCTGGCGTCTCCGATGTGGAAGCCCGCAAGTCCGCTCTCCATGATCAGCTTTCCGGCAAAATAACCCTCCGGTCTCTTGAATGTACTGCCTGCACTGGGAAATTCCAACGGTTGTTTTGAGGTTCTCTGTTCCATGAGCTCTTTCATCCTCCGGCGGATCATTTCCCTGTCTCCCGGCTCCAGACGAAAGACCGCTTCCAGCAGGAGTTCACCTGTGTCAGCTATCCTGCTGTGCCGATAGCTTAAATTCAGTTTTTCAGCCGGAACCCAGCAGGGCTCTTCTCCCGGCAGGACGATGAATGCCTGTTTCAATATCTGGCAGATCTCTCCGCCATATGCGCCGGCATTCATCCTCACGGCTCCTCCGATGCTTCCCGGTATTCCGCCTGCAAAGGCCATTCCGCTCAGTCCGTTGTCTCTTGCCAGGGAGGCAGCTTTTGATAATAGAGCGCCTGCCTGTGCCCGGACCTCATGTCCATCTATCTGTATCTCCGAAAAATTCTTCCCGAAATGTAAGATCACACCCCGGTATCCGCTGTCGCTTGCCAATACGTTGCTGCCATTTCCCAATATGAAATACGGAACCTTCTCCTTTACGCATAGGGCAAGAAGATCCGCCGCTTCTCCGGCCGTGCGGGGCATGGCAAAAATGTCTGCCGGACCTCCGATCCGGAAACTGGTATGGTTTGACAATGGCTCCTGAAAGCAGATATTTTCTGATCCAAGGAGTTCTATGCATCTGTTTCTGAATTCTTTATCCACTATATAACTCTCCAAATCTTTTCTGAGTTTACTTTATTATAAAGTATTTTTGCTTTTTTCACAAGAGGAAAGTGTGACGGCTCAGGACGATTTCGGAAATGATAATCTTTCTGATCCGGTTCCGCCGCGAAGCGATTCGCGGAACAGGCTTGCCAACCTTCTCCCTTTATGTTATACTCCGACCTTGTGAGTTCGAAACCATCCTCACGTAAAACAAAACTAAGGAGAGAAACATGAAAAACACAAAAGTAACTCTGATCGCCCAGGCCGGTATGATCGCCGCAGTCTATGTCGTTCTTACACTCGTTTTTTCGGCAATATCTTACAGTGAAATCCAGGTCCGTATTTCCGAAGCATTAACAATTCTTCCGTATTTTACCCCTGCGGCGATTCCCGGACTGTTTGTTGGCTGTATCATTGCCAATATCCTTGGCGGGAGCATTGCCCTCGACGTTGTATTCGGCAGTCTGGCTACCCTCATCGGAGCCATCTTCACCCGGATCCTGTCGAAAAAAAACAAATATCTTGCTCCTGTTCCGCCGATTCTGGCAAACGCGCTGATTGTTCCGTTCGTCCTCCGGTATGGCTACACTGTTCCGCTGCCGATTCCATATATGATGTTGACAGTCGGCGCGGGTGAAATCATTTCCTGCGGGATACTGGGCATGCTTTTACTCTTCGCCCTTGAAAAAAGCGGCGCGCAGGCACATATATTTGGAAATTCTTCTGTTTCCGGCTTGCCAAAGTAAGGATCTCCTTTATTCTCGGCCGAATTATATACTCGATAACGAATCAAAATGCAAACACTTTGTTCGTTTACCATAATTGCGTTCATGAGTATCGAGATTCAGCCTCCGCCTCAGACAAGAAGCCAGCAGGCGTATCTCCCATTCGGGGATGCGCCTGCTGGCTTCTTGCGTAGGGCGGAATCCTTCCTCATAAGCAGGGAACAAAACACATGAAGGTTTTGAATGCGGTACCGGCTTTATTCATACTCCTCATACATTTCTTCGTCTCCCTCTTCTTCCATCTCCTCATCTATCTCTTCATAATCTTCATCATAATACTCTTCGTCGTCAGTCTCGTCATCATACTCTTCTTCATCATATTCTTCATCGTCGTAGTCTTCATCGTAGTCATCATATTCTTCATCGTACGAGGAAACGTCTCCGACGTCATATTCATATCCTCCATCGGTATTCCCTGAAGCGTTTTCACTCAGCCAGGTCTCATAAGACCCGTCATCCTCTCCCTCCGCAATGCCGCTTACTCCGGTCTGTGAACAGATCATATTATAAATCGCGCGCAGATTGTCCGAAAGGGATTCTTCATATACCTGCTGCACCATCAATGCAGCCGAATCATAATCATTCTGCACATATGCCAGGTATGCTTCAAAGAGGTTCTTATAGCTGCGGCTATTCTTCGTTTCCGTGACCAGCTGCGTTCCTAATGTCTGTGCCGTTGAATCGGCATCGCGAAGACTTCCGATTGCTTTGCTGAGTTCCGCGCCCTGGCTGGAAACAGAATCGCTGTATCGTATGATCTGCCGGTTTGCCTCCCGGTAAATCCTCTGGCGTATGGCCGGCACTGCCAGCAGATAAAAGGCAAGCAGCCCCGTTCCGATGCCCAGCATCAGCGCCGCAAAAACAGAAGCTCGTGAAGGCTCCGCATATCCGGAGGATGCCGGAAGGGGCGTGTCCGCAAAAATATCCTCATTTTCCGTGTCCTTTTGCCAGAAAAGAAGTCCTTTTTTAGAGGAGCGCAGATTTCTTCCTGCAGAACCGATCTGTTCATCGATCTCTCTGAGAAAACGCAAAGTCGTGGTATTTGTCTTATCTATTTTTGATGCCCTGCGCAGAGTCTTTCTGGCTTTACTCCACTCCAGGTTATGCATCTGTATCAGAGCCAACAAATGATAACCCTTAATCAGCTTGGAATTCAGAGAAAGGATTTTCTTCAGCTTCATGGCTGCCATATCTTCATGTCTTCCCCTGGCCAGGTCGAGCGCTTCGTTATATTTACGAATGGTGTCGTTAATCAGATCGAGACGGCTTTGATTCGCCTGCAGTTTTGCAATATAATCATTCGCTAGATTTTTATTTGGCTGCAGGTTTTTGCTGATTACCCATTCACTCAGCGCAGAAACCACCTCTCCTGTTTCAAAATAGACGAGCCCCAAAAGGTTTCTGGCCGGTATATTCTTTTTATTATATGTCAGGCTCTGGCGCAAGCAGCTGATTGCTCCGGAAAGATCCCTTATCTGGGCTTTTTCCAGACCAAGATTATAATAATATTTGGACAGGTAATCTACTTTCCTCTGAATATGTACGTTGGCACCGCATCGCGGACAATACTCCAACATCCGGTCAGTCAAATGTGCGCCACAGTTCATACAGTTCATTTGCCGGCACTCCTCCTCCCAAAACACAGTTTTGTAGGTTGACTCAATGTCTTCGGATGATGATTCTGCTGCTTCGTCACGGGCTGCCGAAGACAAAATCAGTCTCCTTCATGTGTTATTTCTCAGTGCAGGTTTCGCGGCCGGTCTGTTCCGGAAGACAGCGGAGCTGTTCTTCTGCCCGCCCGGGACTGGCGAAGCATATCCTGCAGAATGTCCAGGATATCCGTCAGATCCTGATCATTGATCACCCTCTCTGTATCCGTAACATCCAGACAAGGTTCAAATTTTTTTATTTCTTCATCATAATCAATCATTTCCGGTCCTCAACTTTCCTTCATCCTGCCGCTTTCAAAAAAAGCCTGTCTCACCTGCCCGATCAGATAGAGGGAACCAACGCAGAACAACAGGCCTTCCCCTCTTATCTTCATCGCATGGCGGAGCGCTTCCTGAGGATCGGCAATCGCCTCTGCTCTTTCGCATCCGTTCTGCAAAAATATCTCTGCAAGCGATTCACAGGAAACGCGACGATAACCTCCCACTTCCGTCACCGTTACATTGCGCAAAGGAATCCCTTCACAGATTTCACGTATCATGCCGCTGAAATTTTTATCGTTCACGGCAGAAAACAATAAATCCACACCTGTGTCTTTCGCAAATCGTTTTGCTGTTTCAATAAAGCACCTGATCCCGTCTTCATTATGAGCTCCATCGACGATCACGCCGGGACCCATCATTTCCATTCTTCCGGGCCACCTGGTTCGGTCAAGTCCCGTGCATATTTCCTGCTCAGAGACATGCAGGATATCCGTAAGAACGCGGATCGTCATAATTGCAAGGCTCGCGTTCGCGACCTGATATTCCGCCAGAAAAGGAAGGTGAAAAACGCATCCTTTCTCTCCGTCCGCCTTCAGGCGAAAATCTATGCCGCGAGCGCTCAAAGAGATCAGTTCTGCCTGATTCCGCCGCACTGCATACGCCGGACACGACAGATCTCTTGCTGCTGCCGCAATCACTTCAGCGGCTGCCGGATGATCCGCGTCATAGATCACCGGAACCCCGGGAACAAGAATACCTGCTTTTTCACCCGCAATCTCCTCCACTGTATTGCCAAGATACTCGGTATGATCCGGGCTGATGGACGTAATGACGCAGGCAAGAGGCTTCCCTGCCGCAGTTGTGGCATCCAGTCTTCCTCCCAGTCCTGTTTCAAGAACAACCAGCTCCGTCTTTTTTTCCGCAAAGTATACCATTCCCATAAGAAAAAGCATCTCAAAGTACGTGGGATGTTGTTTCCCTTCTTCTGCCAGCCTGACGCAAAGATCTTTCACCTTATGGAATACAGCCAGAAAATCTTCTTCACTGATCTGATCCCCGTTGATCAGAAAACGCTCTCTGACAGATACCAGATGAGGCGATGTAAAAAGGCCGCACCGATATCCGGCGTTCTTCAGAATCGAAGCCAGAAAAGCACAGGTGCTGCCTTTCCCATTCGTGCCTGCCACATGAAGGATCCCGAAACGATCCTGCGGGTTTCCAAGGAGACGAAGGCACTCCCTTGTGTGATCCAGGCTGTTTTTTTTCGTGAATTTCGGTATTTCATCAATGTAAGAGCAGGCTTCCTCATACGTGAATCTGCCTTGCTGCATGTCCGGGCCTTCTTTGATCATGACGCTGCGGCTCCCTGTTTTAATTTCCACTTGCTGTTATACAAAGCATAAACCGCACGGTCATAGCTTTTGCTTAAAGCCTTTCTGGTAGAGCTGTTGCTTCTTACGACAACAGAGATCCTGTCAAAATCATCGAGCGCCTTGTTTCTGATCAGCAATACGGTTGTACTGATATAAACCGTATCATACCATTCCCCATTGATCTGTACCTGGCATGATGGCGTAAAGTTTGATCCCCTGACATAATAAGTATTATCGCTTTCGGAAATCAACTGGATCGAATCCAGAACGACATCATAAAGGCCCAGCCTCATCTTAACCTTTTTATAAGGAGAGGATCCGTCATAAGAGTATTTCTTGCCGTACAGGATATCATACTGGAGCATTTCCAGATCAACCTGATAATTCTTCGTATTTTTGCGTGCCTGATGATAGCGCAGAATCGTTCCCTCATGAATATCCAGCCGGTTCAGTACCTCTGCCGCCAACTGATAAGAAGCCAGATTCACGTCTTCCTTTTTCATGCCAAAATTATCCCAGATCACATACTGCGTCTGGAAAAGATATTTGTTTTCCATATCCTCCACGGTCAGCCCCATCGTCGGCAGATGGTCGCCGTAAAGCACAAGCACGGTATCTTCCCCGTACGCCTCCAAAGCATGGATCAATTCTTCAATAAACTGATCCATCTCATAAATCTGGTTCACATAGTATTCCCATTTGTAATCCTGCTCCGGGGTATCAGAGCCGCTCACCGTAATCAGCGGATCTTCCAGTACCGGCTCCGTCGGGTAATCTCCATGTCCCTGAACGGAAATCGTATAGATAAAATCCTGTTCTTTCGTTGAAGCCAGGCATTTGGTAATCTCTTCCGTGAGCACCCAGTCTTCTACCCAGCCAAGGGGATTCTGGTTATTCTCCTTAGGCATATACTCCTCCGAAGTGAAGGTTTCAAATCCCAGCCGGGGAAAAACCGTTTTTCTGGAATAAAAGTTGGCTTCGTTATTGTGGATTGCATGTGTGGCATATCCCAGGTCCCTGAGAATATATGCCGAGCTTTCGCAGTTTGCATGCTGCAGAATACTTTTATACGGATATTCCCCGGGGCCGAAATAGTGAAGACTCATTCCTGTGATGGTTTCAAATTCCGTATTTGCCGTACCCGCTCCGACAGAAGGCACTTTAAAGTACCCGGACGAATACTCCTTCATCAGGCGTCTGAAGGTCGGAATCGGATCCTCGGACAGAGAAAGATAATTCACCAGTGTCGGGTCAAAGAAGGATTCCAGCTGGACAAAAATAATATTCGGCCGGTGTTCCGGTGTTGTCTCAGGCAGGGAATACTCAGATCTCTCAATCCGGCGGATTTCACTCTCGGAATAGTCGCGGGGCTGACTGATCCCCGTATTAAATATGGTTGTCAACAGGCAATAGGGATATCCGTAATCCTCATAAGCAAAAGCAATGTTTCCAAAATAATTGGACAAAATCCGGTTTTCCAGCAGCACCTGGGTACTGACTGCGATTCCCGCAATTCCCGCGAGCACGAGGGGGATCGAAATGTACAGTCTTCGCTTTCCCCTGTATTTCGGGCCGATAAAAAGAAAAAAAACAAAAAAGACGCCCAGACATCCAAGTAAAATAAAGCCTAATGTCGCTCCCCAGGGCGGAAGATATTTGGTCATGATCGCCACTCCGTCCGTGATCAGCTTCAGATCAGGTCCGGTGAAGGGAGTGACGCGGTTGGCGAGCAAAAGGCCGTTGATCAGGCCCAGGATAATCCAGAATACGCTCACCAGCACTCTCCAGAACGTACGCCGCCGGAAAAGATAGGCCGGCAGGAGCGTAACAAATATGTATCCGGCATTATAGGCAAAAATGACAGGGCGGGTGGTCATGTACGTAAAAGCCGCTCCAAATGAGTGTCTGCTGATTGCTTCAATCAGGAAGTAAAGGCATGCGCTCAACAGCACATGCAGAAGCAGTGAAATTTTATTACAGATATCATTCCACTTCATGAAGTCATTCCTCTTGCCAATGCCACTTTATGCCTCGCCGCCAAGCATGGCAAGGGAAGCCGTGACTTTTTCCTTCATCTCCTGATATTTCAGAAGCTTGGCCCGTTCGGCTTCAACTTTATCTGCCGGTGCTTTGTCGACAAACTTCGGATTATTCAACATGCCTTCACAGCGGGCAATTTCTTTTGTCAGCCGGTCTGCCTCTTTGGTCAGCCGCGCGATCTCCTTGTCACGATCCACCAGGTCTTCCAGAGGCAGATATGCTGTGGCCTGCGCACAGACAACGGAAACGGCATCCGGAGAGATACCTTCTTTGCCGATCTGGACCGCGATCTCACTAGCCATGGCAAGGTTGACAAAGGAAGCCTTACAGTTTTCCAGGCGTTCCATTGCTTCCCCGGTCTCCACAACCAGGAAGACATGCGTCCTGCGGGAAGCAGGAACATTCATCTGTGTCCGGAGATTTCTCAATCCGCGCACGATTTCCTGGAAGCTTTCCATACTCTTTTCCGCCTCCGGGAAGGAAAGAGCGGGATCATATTGCGGCCATTGTGCTGTCATGATGGTTTCTTCCCCGGGAAGAAGGGTACAGTATATTTCTTCGGTAATGAAAGGCATAAAGGGATGCAGAAGCTTTAAGCTGTCTGTGAGTGCCTTCCGTACTGTCCAAAGAGCTTCGGCGGCCGGTTCCGGCTCTTCCTTGGCTTTCCACAGGCGAACCTTGGCGATTTCGATATACCAGTCGCACAGTTCATCCCACAGGAAATCGTAGATCTTTCCAAGGGCAATGCCGAGCTCGTATTTTTCCATGTTTTCCGTGACTTCCTTTGTCAGGGTATTCACCCTTGACAGGATCCACTGATCTTCCGGGCATAATCCGGCAATGTCTGCCGGTGCCGTCACGGTCTTGCCCTCCAGATTCATGAGCACGAAACGGGAAGCATTCCAGATCTTGTTAGCAAAGTTCCTGCTGGCTTCTACTTTTTCCCATGAGAAGCGCATATCGTTCCCGGGGGCATTTCCGGTCATGAGTGTCATACGAAGAGCGTCAGCACCGTATTTATCTATGACATCCAGCGGATCGATCCCATTGCCCAGGGATTTGCTCATCTTACGGCCAAGGGCGTCACGGACGAGGCCATGGATCAGAACATGGTGGAATGGGGTTTTGCCGGTCTGCTCAAGACCGGAAAAGACCATGCGGATTACCCAGAAGAAAATAATGTCATAGCCTGTGACCAGCACATCCGTCGGATAGAAATATTCCATCTCCGGTGTCTTCTCAGGCCAGCCCAGTGTCGAGAAGGGCCAGAGTGCCGAGCTGAACCAGGTATCGAGGGTGTCCTCATCCTGAACCAGCTTTTCATGGCGGCATTTCGGACACATCTTCGGCATGCTTCCGGCTACTACCGTCTCCCCGCACTTCTCGCAGTAATAGGCAGGAATGCGGTGTCCCCACCAAAGCTGACGGGAAATGCACCAGTCCCGGATATTCTCCAGCCAGTGCAGGTATGTCTTGTCAAAACGGGAAGGCACGAAGGTCAGGTTACCGTCCTCCAGGGTTTTGATGGCTGCCTTTGCCATCTCATCCATCCGCACGAACCATTGCGGCTTGATCAGAGGCTCAACCGTGGTATGGCAACGGTCATGGGTACCGACACTGTGCGTATGCGGAACAACCTTAACCAAAAGGCCAAGCTCCCTGAGATCCTCTACGATTGCCCTTCTGGCTTCATAACGGTCCATCCCGGCGTATTTTCCGCCTGTCTCATTGATCGTGGCGTCATCGTTCATGATGTTGATCTCAGGAAGATTGTGCCGTTTTCCGACCTCAAAGTCATTCGGGTCATGAGCCGGGGTAATTTTCACGCAGCCCGTGCCGAATTCCTTATCCACATATTCATCGGCGATTACCGGGATCTCACGTCCGGTAAGAGGAAGAACCAGCATCTTGCCTACCAGATGGGCATAACGCTCATCTTCCGGATTTACCGCGACAGCGGTATCGCCAAGCATGGTTTCCGGACGGGTCGTGGCGATCTCAACAAAATGCCCTTCCTCTCCGACGACCGGATAATTGATATGCCAGAAAAATCCATCCTGATCCTCATGCTCTACTTCAGCGTCGGAAATCGAGGTCTGACATACCGGGCACCAGTTGATGATGCGGGAGCCTTTATAAATCCAGCCTTTTTCATACAGGCGGATGAAGACTTCCTTTACGGCTTCCGAGCAGCCCTCGTCCATCGTGAACCGCTCTCTTTCCCAGTCTGCGGATGAACCGAGCTTTTTCAGCTGATTGATAATCCTGCTGCCGTATTCTTCCTTCCACGCCCAGGCGTGTTTTAAAAATTCTTCTCTGCCGATCTCGTCCTTTTCGATCCCCTGCTCTTTCAGTTTTTCGATGACTTTGACTTCCGTGGCGATCGCTGCATGGTCTGTGCCCGGCTGCCACAGAGCTTCATAGCCCTGCATGCGTTTATAGCGGATCAGGATATCCTGCATTGTATTGTCCAGGGCATGGCCCATGTGAAGCTGGCCGGTGACATTTGGCGGGGGCATCACAATCGTGAATGGTTTTTTGTCCGGATTGACTTTTGCATGAAAATAGCCGCCTTCCATCCATTTCTGATAGAGGCGGTCTTCTATTCCTTTTGGATCATAGGTTTTTGCAAGCGTTTCGCTCATCTTGTCTCCTCCCGGTATCATTAAAAAGCGGGAAAACGGAAAGGCATGCGCTCTGACTGCCGGCTGCTTCCCGCTCAAGAGCTTCCTGCCGGCTGCGCAATGCCCATTCTTATCAATGGTATTCTCCTATATTAAGCTTAAAAGATTATTCTGTCAAGAATGGGAAGGGAAACCGCGCAACGATTTCGCCAATATCCACCCGAACTGCCATCCCAAAATGTACTTGACTTTCGTATGACATATTTATAGAATCAATAACAAATTCACTGCCGCAAAAAGCGCAGCGCGGGTTTTGCGAATGCCGCTGGTATCGGTCACTTCAGTTACCGCACAGGTCGAAAATATTGCCCTGCGTATCATCTCCGGGACATTTCAAGAGGGGGAACAAAACCATGGTCAAAAATATCGTGTGGCTTGTGATCGGCTTCGTTTGCCTTTTTTATGGAGTCAGTCTTTATCTGCTTCACAGCGGCAGCCGGTTTTACCTTTTCTTCTTCGCTATGGGAATCGGGTTCTTAGCTCTTGGATGGATGAGCCTTCGTGGGTATGGAAAGCTTTTGCCCTTGCCTGTTCGTGCCGCAGGATTCCTCCTGGCCATACTCATTCTCATCAGCGTGGTCATCGCAGAAGGATGTATCTTCCGCTATGCCCGCGAAAAGGCTCCGGAAGGACTGGATGCCATCATTGTACTCGGCGCTCAGGTCTGGCCCTCCGGTCCGAGCTATTCTCTCCGGTACCGTCTCGACGCTGCCCGGGCATATCTGGAAAAAAATGACAGGACAATCTGCATTGTTTCCGGAGGACAGGGTATAAATGAGCCTTGTACGGAAGCGGAAGCCATGGCAGAATATCTGACAGAACGCGGCGTATCCTCCTCGCGTGTTTTTTTGGAGGATTCCTCTGCCAATACCTGGGAAAATCTGGAATTCAGCTCCAAATACTGTTCACCGGCCAGCCAAAGCATCGGAATTGTCACAAATGATTTCCATGTTTTCCGCGCATTGCTTCTGGCAAGAAGGGCAGGCTATCAAAAAGTGTATGGTATCAGCGCACCATCCTCGAAGTTTTATCTCCCGGCCAACGCCCTGCGGGAGTATTTTGCCCTGATCAAAGCGCTGTTCATACACGGAATCCATTGAAAGTAAACGAATAAAATGATTGCGTTTTGGTTCGTTTACTGCGTCGGATTTACGCCGCTGCAAACGGCATGATTCCGCAATAAATCCGCGCGCATACAATAACAATCGGAGCAGATCCGTTTGTTTCTTGTTCCTCCATCATGCTTCTTTGAATTACCACTTCTGTCAGAGGAACCGTAACAGAGTCTTTCACCTGATCACATACCTGCTGATCAGGAAACTTCGCAATTGGAGGTGGTATCTCATGCCTAATTACTCTAACCGTACCCCAATGAAACTCACCACTGCGCAGAAAGCCGCTTTTGGTATCGGCGCGGTAGGAAAAGACCTGGTTTATGCCCTTTCTTCTTCCTATATTATGTACTATTATAAGGATATTATCGGTCTTTCCTCTTCTTTTGTCGGACTGATCCTTATGATTGCCCGAATCTTTGACGCGGCCAATGATCCGTTTATGGGCATTCTGGTAGCCAAAACACGGACAAAATGGGGACGGTTCCGTCCCTGGCTCGTTTCCGGTACCGTTCTGAACGCATTTGTCCTCTACGCACTTTTTTCCGCGCCGGATCTGGCCAGGACACAGATGATGGTTTTCTTTACGATCGCCTACATTGCCTGGGGAATGACCTATACGATGATGGATATCCCCTACTGGTCCATGATCCCCGCCATCACCGATACGCCGGCAGATACGGAAAATCTTTCCGTCATCGGCAGGACCTGTGCCGGCGTCGGCTCCGCCCTGATCGCCATGGGTACCGTCCTTCTGGTTTCCTTACTGGGCGGAGGCAATGAACGTCTTGGCTTTTCCCGCGTTGCCTTGATCGTCGCTGTGGTCTTTGTTGGCGCCGAGCTCATCTGTGCCGCCATGGTCAAAGAAAAAGAGGGGGCTTCCATGAAAACCTCCTCTGTGGGAGAAATGTTCCGCGCCTTATTCGGAAATGACCAGGCCCTCGTCGTCGTCCTGACCATCGTTCTGATCAACAGCGCACTCTACATTACATCAAACCTGGTTATCTATTTCTTTAAATATGATATGGGCGGAGAGGCCTGGACCGTTAATTATACCTTGTTCTCCACTGTAGGAGGGGCCTGCCAGATCCTTGGCATGATGATCATTTATCCGCTGCTGAGAAAAAAGCTCTCCAACGCGGCTATATTCCGGCTTGCTTTTCTCTTTGCCATTGCCGGTTACGCCATGATGCTGATTCTTTTCCAGGCCGGTCTTGCCGGCAGCCTGCCGCCGCTTCTCGTGCCCGGAGCGCTGGTTTTTGCCGCAAACGGAATCCTGTCTGTGCTTACCACTGTTTTCCTTTCAAACTCGGTAGACTACGGGGAGCTGAAATCCGGACATCGTGATGAGAGTGTCATTTTCTCTATGCAGACCTTTGTCGTAAAGGCCGCCTCCGGCGTCTCCGTCTTCATTGCGGGGATCGGCCTCGACCTCATCGGACTTGTCGGCAACAGTGAGCAGGAAGGACCGATCGTGGAGCAAAGTGCTCAAACCATCCTGGGTCTGCGGCTTTTAATGACGATCCTGCCTATCCTTCTGCTCTTTACCGGAATTATCTGCTTCCAAAGAAAATTCATCCTCACCGATGAAGTCGTGGAGGAAAACGCGAAAAAGCTGAGAAACATCTGAGGCCGCCGCAGGATCGGCGTTCGCCTTTTCGCCCCTGCGGAAAGAACCGGGCCGGAGACAGAGCTTATCTGTCTCCGGCCCGGTTCTTTTTTAATGATTGCATGAACAAGGGGAGCTATGCGCAGGCACAGAATACATATTCTTTCAATCGTTCCATCGCCTCCCGTACAAGACTTTCAGGCAGGGCAAGATTCATGCGCAGATGGCAGGGCCCGTGGAACATTGCTCCGTCCTGTACGGCAACACCCACACGCCAGCATGCATCCTCCAGCTCCTGCAGGGTTTTTCCGTGTTCAGCACACCAGCCCGAGCAGTCCAGGAAAAGCATATAGGTTCCCTGCGGCCGAAAGACCTGCACGCCCCGGAACTCCTCACGGATAAACCCGCAGGCATAATCGATATTTTCTTCCAGCACCCGGCAGAGCTCATCCACCCATTCTCTTCCCTCTTCAGAATAAGCCCCGATCAGCGCATGCATGGAAAGGACATTCATTTCATTATAATGGCATAAAGAGGAAGCTTTTTCGATCCGTTCTCTAAGCTTCCGGTTATAAATAATATGATAGGAGCCTACAAGCCCGGCAAGGTTAAAGGTTTTTGAAGGGGCATATAAAGCAGCCGTTCGGTTTCTTGCATCCTCAGACACCGATTGCAGCGGAATATGCCGGTAACCGGGCATGATTATATCCGACCAGATTTCATCGCTGATCACCGTCACGTCATATTTACGGAACAGTTCCATTGCCGCCTCCAGTTCCCAGCGCTCCCATACTCTTCCGCAAGGATTATGGGGCGAGCAGAAAATCGAGACGTGAATCTGGTGATTCCGGATTTTTTCCTCCATATCCTTTAAATCCATACGCCAGATCTTGTTTTCATCCTGTCGCAAAGACGAGAAAACGATATGATATCCGTTATTCGCCAGCGTATTGGTAAATCCGATATAGGCAGGTGAATGCACAAGGACGTTGTCTCCTCTGGAACACAAAACATTCAACGCGGAAACGACTCCGCCCAGCACCCCGTTTTCATATCCGATGTGCTCGGGTTTCAGGCCGCTGACTCCGTTCCGGTCCTGATGCCAGCGTATGATCGAGGAAAAGTACTCCTCCCGGGGCGTAAAATATCCAAAAGCCGGGTGACTGATTCTGTCCTGAAGCGCCTCGATCACCCCGGGCATTGTAGGAAAATTCATATCCGCCACCCACATCGGAATCAGGGAAAAGCCTTTTTCCGGAGCCTTGGGACCCCAGGAAAGCTTTCCCGGGGCATCTACGGCAATCGCATCATGGCCTCGCCGTTCCATAATTGTCGTAAAATCATATTTCATTTCCTTCTCCTTAGAATTCCGTTCAAACATCCTGAAATTTTATGTTCGTCTATCTGTTCACGATCTTAAATTCTTCCAGGAGCTCACTGTTCATCTCCCACATCGTCTCGTCGGGAACCTTCTGCACTTCTCTGTCCCAGGTAAGTAAGCCATTAACCTCTGTTTCGACATCCGAAACCTGTGTAAACACGATGGCGCACAGTCCGTTTTTTACCGCCGGGATCAGTTCCTTTTTCCAAAGGCGCCAAAGTCCATCCGATAATTCCTCTGTCGTCCTGAATTTTCGATAACCATAGACCTTATCGCAGCTGCTGTGTCCCTCGATCTGGCAGGAATAACCGCCGCATTCGGTCACAGCCACCACCCGGTCCGGCTGCGGCTTAACCCGCAGGCGGTAAAAATAATTATGCATGGAATACATATCCCCGCCCTTCTGGTCAAACCAGCCGCTTGCCTCATCGATCAGCCGGGTGGAATCCAGTGCTCTGATCATCGCCGTTGCTTTCGGCGCGTCAAATTGGCCCCACCCTTCATTGAAGGGTACCCAGGCGACAATCGAAGGATGCTCATGCAGCGCGTCAATCGTTGCGCAAAGCTCCGAGTAGTACTCCTCTCTTCCTTTCGGATCCTCCCGCGCAAACTTCCTGTAATGCTTCTCGTCATCATGGATATGGCGTTCCGTCCATACCATAATGTTGGGAAGATTGCAAAGATAATTCATATCGTAATTGCCTCCGCCGTTCACCATATCCTGCCATACCAGCATCCCAAGGCGATCACAATGATAATACCAGCGGTCCGCCTCGATTTTGATATGCTTGCGGAGCATATTGAAGCCCATGTTTTTCATGCGGGAGATATCGTCAATCAAAGCCTCATCTGATGGCGCGGTATACATCCCCTCCGGCCAGTATCCCTGATCCAGAAGGCCTAAATGAAAGTATGGCTGATTGTTCAGGAAGAAGCGCAGGATCCCCTTTCCATCACGGCTTACATGAACCTTTCTCATACCGAAATAAGAGGCCGCCCGGTCCATGTCCATCATAACCTCCAGATCATAAAGGTCCGGCGTTTCAGGAGACCAGGGATGGAATTCGTTATCCGGGATTCTGATTACAGCGAGTTCATCTGCAGTGATCCCTGTTTCCAGAACGGTTTTGCCCAGATAGCTGATCCTGACATGACATACCGGTTTTTTGAATTCCGAAGAAGCTTCCTCCGACAAGGCTTCCGTTTCCCGGTCCGCAGCCAGGCTTTCGCCCGCGCCGGCAATTCCTTCTTTTTCCACGTAAAGATGCGTACATACCTTCAGGCGCAGACTGCGGGCGTCATAATCCGGTTCCATCCATAGCTTTTCGATATATCGGCAAGGAACGCATTCCATCCATACCGTCTGCCAGATCCCGCTCTGGGCCGTATACCACATCCCCTTTGGCTGAAGCGTCTGCTTGCCTCTGGCATGGTAGGAGGTATCAGTAATATCCCGCACCACCAGCTTCAGTTCATTTTCCCCCGGCTTTGCCGCATCCGTTACTTCTATTGTGAACGGCAGGTAACCGCCCATATGGCTGCCAACCATTTTTCCGTTCCAGAAAACCTCACAGCTCTGGTCGACCGCCCCAAAGTGCAGCAGCAAACGCCCGGCCGAAAAAGAATCCGTCAGCACCACCGTCCTTCGATAAAACAGATATTCTTCCGGCATCAATTGCCTTCCCACACCGGAAAGCAGGGTTTCCGGCGAAAACGGTACCAGGATTTTCCCGTCATACTCTGCAGGTTCTTCTCTGTCACACCGAATCGCATACTCCCAATACCCATTCAGGTTCAGATAGCTGTCCCTCACCAATTGCGGCCTCGGATATTCTGTAAGCACATGATCCGTATCTAAAGCCCTTCCCCATTTTGTGATTAACGTTTCCATCGATGATGTGCCTTTCTGCGCAGACTGCGTGAGACGCAAAACAAGTATCTTTCGTCGCGGAAGGTGATTTTTCCTGTTCCCTTCCGGCTCCTCCCATAACGAAGCTTTATACGTTGACTCAATGTCTTCGGATGACGAGTCCATTGCTACGGCAATTGGGCTGCCGGGACAAAGCAGTCTCCTCCCGAAATGACGGCTGTAAGCCGGCACAGCGCCCGGGTACTGCCGTAATCCGCTCCGACACAGGCATGCCATCAGACTGATGTCCCACAGCATGCCGTATCGGGAAGTCTCAGAAAACTCTGTGCCATAGCGATATTCTACCTCAAAGAATATGAGAATTCAACAGAAATGACCGCTCCGGAAGCAGAGATCCTCTGTTTATCCGGGCAGTTCCAGAAGCTGGCCGAATGTCTGTCTATTTCCATTCGATATGGTACTTGCGGAGCACATGTTCCAAGGCTATGTGTTTCCCGGTCATAAACCAGATATTTTCCTGACAAATGCAATGTTCCGTACGGGCAGAAAAAAGGCAGCCTCCATGCACAAGCAGAGTAAATGACTCAAAACTTGCTCACAGAGGCTGTCTTTCATTTGATTTTCCTTATTCGATCATTCCCAAAAATCCTTCGTCCCTGTCGCCTGCATCAGCGCCTGACGTAATTCCATCATGGAGGTGTAATTCGGAAGGGCGTAAATCGGCCGGCTCTCTTTCTCCAAAAGCCGCACCAGGGCTTGGTAGTCTGTGAAAAGCTCCATGATTTCCTCAGAGGCTCCGGCTCTCTGAAGCCGCGCAAAAAGATCCTGTGCCCGGTCGCCGCCCACATAAATCTTCTTCACATGGGGATCGGAGCAAAGCATTTCATAATTGGTATCATTGATCCAGGAGAAATCATGACCGTCTCCCGTCCGGTTATTCAGGCAAAGCACCGCAGTAAAATCTTCGTCCAGACTGGTCAGATAGGAAAAAGCCTGATTACAGCCTGCCGGGTTTTTCACAAGAATCATCTGCAGACGATTGCCCTTCAGGTCAAATGTCTCCAGACGTCCGAAGGAAGAACGCACCGACGCCAAAGAGTCGATGGCTTTCACAACGGATACCTCCATTGCCTTTGCAGCCGCGACCGCCGCAGCCGCATTATAAACGTTATATACGGCGGGAAGCGCTATCTGTGCTTCCTGCTCTTTTCCGTCTGCCCGAAGGTGTATCCGGGTGCCCTGCGAAGTCATCTGATCGATAGAGGTGACACAGACATCCGGCTCCGGACGGTGATATCCGCACTTTGTGCATCGATATCCGCCCAGATGAGCGTAAATATGAAAATCATATGCATACTCGCCGCCGCACACAGGGCAGACCCCGGCGTCAGACAAATCTACCTTTCCCCGTGTCCCGACTCCCCGGTCCAGCCCGTACCACACGGTTTTGTTCGGAACATTCAAAGCCAGAGAGGCCGAGAGTGGTTCCTCCGCATTGAGTACCAGAACGGAAGCCGGACTTTTCTCCACGCCGGTGCGGATTTCTTTCAAAGTGTTTTCGACACCGCCGTAGCGGTCCACCTGGTCGCTGAACAGATTTGTTACTACGATAGCTTTGGGAGTGACATAAGATACAAACTGCTTTAAGGCAGCTTCATCGCATTCCAGTACAGCATAAGGATACTTCGGCTTTCCCAGCCAGGTCGCATTGCTGATCAGGTCTGCCGCAATGCCATGAAGAAGGTTTGCTCCGGATTTATTAAGCAGGCAATTGCAGCCTGCGGAGGTACATGCATGTTCGATCATGTTGCAGGTAGTTGTTTTGCCGTTTGTCCCGGTAACAACCACAATCTGCATCCCGTCCGTGACCGCGGAAAGGATATTTCCGGCCAGCTTCATCGCCACAATCCCGGGCACAGCAGTTCCGCCGCGGCCAGTGTGCCGAAGGATCCCCCGGGTCAGTTTACAGGCAGCTACGGACAGAATCGTTTGTATCACGTTTGGTTTCTTCATTTTTGCCTCTTTTCTGTGCGCAAATCAGATTTCTGTTTTTTTTCGTGTTGTATTATACTCAAAGTCTGCGGCAATCGCAAGAGGCAAAGCAGGCTACTGATACCCACAGCCTGTTTTCTCCGGTCCGTCTGCTCCTGAAACATAATTTGCCCTGAATGCCATATTGATCTCCCTCAGTTCCCTTTTTCCTTCCACGTAATCCCGGTACATCTCAATCAGTCCGGCAGCACATCCGTCACATGCGCCGTTGATATT
This sequence comes from Blautia sp., assembly GCA_017475035.1. Lineage (GTDB taxonomy): Bacteria > Bacillota > Clostridia > Lachnospirales > Lachnospiraceae > Blautia_A. Next base: position 12,552 of record JAFVGK010000131.1, on the reverse strand, counting down.
GCCGATCGATTCCTCCACAATCCGTTCCCGCTCTTCTCTGGTAGTGTCCTTAATCAAGATGCTGTCCATATGATTTCCTCTTTTCTTCGATTTTTATCTGTTCACGCATTTATACCCGGTAACGGAAATGCCTGCCGATCTGCTCAACGTATAACGAGTGAACGCGCTGCCTTTTCAATCCAAAAGCGGCAGTTAAATGCGTTCACGAGTATAGAATCAGAAAAAAATAACAAAAGCTCATCAAGGCCATGGAAAAATGCATGTTTACATTCTTCCATGGCCTTCATCCCGCCTGGTTTCTAACCTATGACTCTCCCGGTATAAGCATACTCCATGTTCAGTTCCTTCAGCTCCTTTTCTCCATTGATATATGGGGCAAAGAACTCATCCATGTTTCCGCCGCCGATATTGTCACAGCCGTTGCAGAAGTCACAGGCTCCGCCGCATTGAGACAAGCCCTGGTTTACGATACGGATCCGCTCTTCTTTTGTTGTGTCTTTGATAAGAAGTGATTGCATATGAGCCTCCTTTTCGCCTTAATCAACCTGCTGCCTTGTGTTTATTATAAAACACATGATTCTTTCGACAAAATCCTGATTCTACGGATCGCTTCGCAGCGGAGCTGTTCCAGCGTCCCGCCTCCCGGGCCTCGCCTACCGGCCCGGTCGTTTTTCTATGCGGCGCCAACCGGGCACCGGAAACGGACGCTGCAAAAGCGCATGCCTCCGGTATGCATCAGCCTACAGCCACTCGGAATCCCTGAACATTTCACCGCCGTACGCGTCCCCCAGGGAACCATCCGTGCGGATCATAACCTCTTTTTGTTTAAGGAGCCGGACTCCTTTGGCATATACGCCATAGATTTTGCTTTCCAGCCTGCCTTCTCCCTCACAGGGACGCAGATCGTAGCCCTCAGGGGGCCACTTGGAACGCCTTTTCAGATTCAGCTCTATGTTTTCCAGTGTCACATCCTCGATGTGCTCCTCGTCCATCCCATAAATAAAAATCCCGTTTTCGCCGGTGCAGATTACATCCCGGATTCTGACATTTCTGATCCTTCCGACACCAAGTCCCGGATGGCGTTCCAGGGCGGTAATCGCGATCGCCTCGCCCCTTCCCCAATAATTCTCCGCAAAACGCCGGTTTTCAATGATCAGGTTGGAAATCTGTACATTCTCAATATTTCCCGGATCCCGAAGCTGCAGCGACACCCCTCTGTGGGATCCCGTGATCACGCAGTCCCGTATCAGGATATTTCTGAAATCGCTTTCGCTTTCGGTCCCGAATTTTATCGCAGCACTGGTAGATTTCAACGTACAGCCGCTGATGATCACATTTTCTGTCGGGCCATAGCTTTTATAAGCGCCTGAGGTCTTCAGAACGATACTGTCGTCTGCGGATTCAATATGGCAATTCATAATACGGACATTTCTGCAATGATCCGGATCAATCCCATCACAGTTTGCCATCTTCAGGTTGTTCAGAATACGGATGCCGTCCACCAGCACATCCTCGCAGCCCACCATATGCAGCGTCCAGAAACCGGACCTGGTCAGGGTTACGTTCTGAACGGTGAGATGACGGATGTTTTCCAGAAAAATCAGGGGTGTCCTCGGATACCAGGCACCATCGATAAAATACTGATCCTGTTCGCCGTAATAGATTTCCTCTGTCCCGTCTATGGTTCCGTAACCGCAGATCCGGACATTCTGCGCGCCTGCCGCAAAGATAAAGTAATTAGCGGGTTTTCCGGCATACTCACAGTTCACATAAGAAGGAACATTTCTGGTAGTATCCAGATCCGCAAATCTGCGATAGTCCTCCATGCGGTCGCTTCCCTTCAGCACGGCTCCGCTCTCCAGGTACATCTCCGTATCGGAGCCTATGATCAGGGAACCGCTTTTATAGACATGGCCTCCCGGAAGCACTACCCTGCCTCCGCCCGCATCCGCGCAGGTATCCAATGCCTTCTGGATCGCTTCCGTATCCAGTGTCACACCGTCTCCCACAGCCCCAAAATCCAGGACATTAAACATACCCAGGCCCCCTTACTTTTTCCATCCCTCCGGAAGATATCTGATCGTTGCTTCAATCATGTCGTCAACCAGTTTCTGGACATCTTTCTCCGTACACTTCTTTCCTTTGACCTGAGGATCATTCATAAAGGCCTGAACCACCTTTTCCCTGTCACAGGTCATCGCTGCCTCAAAGGTCAGCTCATGATTCCTGATATGCGGCATCAGAAGCTCTTTCACATTCTCCGGAATACTGCCTGCTTCAATCGGACGGATGGAATCCCGGCAGAATACCGCATTTGTCTCCACGATCGCCGAGGCGGGCAGATCAGGAATCTGAAGCGCCGTATTTGGAATATTGACATTGCTGATAAAGCGTGAAAGGCCGCACAGGGCTTTGATCAAAAGAATTCCTTCTTCTCCCGTGGGCTCCAGATCGATCTCCTCTTTTCCTTCCAGAAGCCTCCGGCTGCGGTCCAGACGGTCCTGAAGATCCTTCTTTCTCCAGTCGACGCTCGTCAGGCTGAACTTCCAGCTCTTTACCGTTTCCGGATCCTTCAGATACTGATCCCCCGGCATAAATTCCGCCAGATGTCTGTCTCCCGCCGCGGCAATCAGCCCATACCTCAAAAACAGATCCATTTTGACCCTGTGCATACAAAAGAAATGGGAATTCATCCAGTTTTCCCCTTCCAGCTGATATCCCTCTTCAAAATGCTTTTCAATATAACTGCGATAAACAGGGAAAAGGTCCACGTCCCGGTATGACGCTTCCGTGAACCAGGTAAAATGATTGATGCCGACCACATTCACAAGAATGTCATGCCAGTCGGCAACTTTGTCACCCGTTTCCTCCTCGTAAATTCCCCTCAGGACCTTCTGCGTCCCAAATACCTCATGGCAGCAGCCAAAGGCTTTGATCTGCGGATAGACTTCGTATAATGTTTTCACACATAAAGACATGGGGTTCGTATAATTGATCACCCACGCATCCGGGGCCGTATCCCTGACTGCTTCTGCAATCTCCACGAACATGGGGATCGTACGAAGAGCCCGGATCATGCCTCCTGGTCCCGCGGTATCGCCTACAGACTGATAGATTCCCAATCGCTCCGGCATATGCACGTCCGAAGCCATCTCATCAAAGGTTCCCGGTAGAATCGAGATAACCACAAAATCACAGCCTGAAAGAGCATCACGGAGGTTATCGCATACCGTAAACTCCCACTCGCCCTTCGCCTCAGGGCGTGCCATCAGATGTCTTCCGATCTGCGCGTTCTTATCGGCGGCTTCTTCATCGATGTCATAAAGCCGGATTGTTCCGCTGATCTCATCATCCAGAGCCAGATCTGTCATAAACGTCCAGGCCCAGCCACGGGAACCGCCTCCGATATAAGCAATCTGAATGTCTCTCATTTTGCCATCTGCATATTTCATTTCTTCAGCCTTTCTGTATCGTATATATGATTCAGGCGACAAAAGGTCACGTAAAAATGAGCGGATTCACTTTTATCCCTTGATTCCCGAATTTGAAATGCCTTCCACCAATGACTTCTGGAAGAACAGAAACAGAATCGTTGCCGGAACAATCGACAAGGTCGACATAGCCAGGGTAGCTCCGATATCAGAGCCGGAGGACGGGTCATTAAACAGCTTCAATGCCAGAGAAATCGGACGCATCGCCGGCTTCGTTACATAAAGCAGCGCGGAGAGATAATCGTCCCATCTCCAGATAAAAGAGAAAATGGCGCTGGTGATCAAAGCCGGTGTAATCAAAGGCAGAATAATCCTGAAAAAGATCCCGTAATAGGAACAGCCGTCAATCTTTGCCGCCTCATCCAGTTCTCTCGGCACGCCGCCGATGAAGTTCATGATCAGATATACAAAAAATCCCTGAACCGCAAAGAAATACGGCGCGATCATAGGATAGTAGGTTCCTACCCAGTTCAGCCGGCGAAACCACATATACTGTGGGATCATCAGAATCTGCTGCGGCAGCATCATGGTCGAGAGAACAAGCACAAACAGAAACTTCTTCAGCCTGAAATTCAGTCTTTGGAGCGCGTAAGCCACAAAAGCGGAGGAGATCAGCGTCCCAAAGGTCGAAAGGATAGAGATAAAGAAGGAGTTCTTGAAAAACGTGGCGAAGGAGTATCCCATAAAGCCCTTCCAGCCTGTGCGGTAATTATCCAGAGTCCAGGTTTTCGGGATCAGAGAGGTCGCCGTAGGCAGGATGGTATTTGTCGGTTTGAAAGAGCTGAGAATCATCCACAGGAGAGGATAAATCATGATGAAAGCTCCCAAAGTGACAAGAATATCATACACAATCGTTCCGGTTCTTTTCTTTCCGGTCATTTCATTCCCTCCTCTCAAAACGAAGTTTTGTATGTTGACTCAATGATCACGGATGACTATTTTGCAGCCCCGCCTGCAAAAAACGCAGCCGTTGGCAGAATATGTCTCCTTTCGGAGTATGAAGCTTTTTTTCCGGCTCCTGAAGTGACCGATACCAACGGCATTCGCAAAATCCCAGCTGCACTTTAAGCGGCTGCTGCGCATCCGCATTTTACTCACTCCGCTGGTATGTGCCTCGTTACGGTTACCCCACAGGCCGAACATTCCGGGTGATGCAGTCAGATAAAAGACCGGCAGAATGTTCCTTTATTTTGAGGCAGGTCCTGACATTTCATAAAGATCAAATTCCTCAAAGGAAACCTGTACCGTAAAGTCTCCCGCCGGGTATCCGAACCGGATTTCCACCGCCCTGTTCGTCTGAGAATAATACCAGCCGGAATCAGCCTGCTCATACTGGTCACGATTCAGAAAATGCGCAAGCTTTTTCCCGGAAAGCATGACCCAATAAGGACATTTTTCTTTATTCACCATAGTGATCCGCATTCTCTCCAGAGAATTATCATACTGTCCCTGCGTATGAAATTCAGCGGTCACCACATCGCTGCCGAAAAGACGGATTCCGGTCTTTCGATACATGCCCTTTTCAAAGGCGTTCGTTTTCCCGTCATCGTCATAAAGACAGTATTCACTGACCGCTTCTTTTCCTTTTGGAGGAATCAGCAGCAGATCCAGGCTGGTCACAGGATCGCTCTCCATATGATAAATCTGATTTCCGGCCATCGGCAGGATCGTGCCGGACCGGACGAAGCGCGGAATCGAGTCCATATCGACACTGATCCCGATCGTCTGCCCCCCATCATAGCAGGCAAAATGATCCTCCAGATCATACCAGGATGTCCCGGCAGGCAGATAAACCCTTCTTGTTTTTTCCCCTTTTTCGAGGACATTGGCAACTAACAGGTCACGGCCGAAAAGGAACGTATCGTCGATTCCATAAACATTCGGATCCTCCTGGAACTCATAAACCAGAGGGCGCATAATCGGCGCGCCTGTATCATGGGCTTCCTTCTCCAGGGAATAAAGATGCGGCAGCATACGGTAACGCAGCAGCATTGCGCTGCGGATTCGTTCGCAGGATCCCGAATACATCCAGGGTTCTGTCACGGTATTATCGCTTGAGGCTGAATGAATCGAAAAACGCGGCTGGAAAATCCCGTGCTGGACCCACCGCACAAAAAGCTCTTCCTCCGGTGCAGGCCCCGCAAAGCCGCCGATATCACAGCCGGTATTGGGCTGGCCGGAAAGGGACACACCCAGAAGAGTCGGCAGATTATTTCTCAGTGTTTCCCAGGAAGTCTCTTCTTTCTCCTCAAAGCACACACGCATCCTTACAATCCGGTCCGTCATAAAATAAAGATACATGACGGCATGATCCAGCCGGATGACCGCTCCGCTTTTCAGAGGGGCAATTGATACAGCCTTTCTGCAAATTTCCATTTTTCCGCCTCTCTTTGCTCATTGGTTTGCCGGGAACATCCAGTCCAGTATCCTGCTTGTCCATTGACACAATGTCTTCGGATGACGATTTTACAGTTTCTGCACCTTTCACGCTTTTTTCATGAATTTTTATACTGCAATCATTTTATGATAGAAAAGAATATACGTCAACGATTTTCCTGCCTATGGATTCATTGACAGACAATCACACAAATGATATACTTCACTCGATGGAAGTGTTCATATTTCCAGTGATCTGCAGGGTCCGCTTCAAAGACCTTGTACATTATTTCTTTTCGGGATGATACCGTAGCAGATACGGTCTTCCCTTTTTAAGGAGGAGCATGATGAAAAAACAGTTGGCGATTCTTCTTACTTCTGTCCTCGCTGTCGGCGCCCTTGCCTGCATGAATGTATCCGCTGAGGACGCGGCACCCATGACTTATGCAGAATATGCTGAAGCAGAGATGGACAGCCCGGTTGTCGTTGAGACCTACGTCCAGGCAAAACAGTCCTGGTGGGAAGACAAAGCTACCGTCTATACCCAGGACGAGGACGGCGCGTACTTCATCTACCAGATGGCCTGCAGCGAAGAAGATTATGAAAAGCTTGTTGAAGGACAGAAAATCAAAGTAACGGGCTACAAGTCAGAATGGTCCGGCGAAGTTGAAATCGTAGACGCCACTTTCGAGCTCGAGGATGGAAATTATATTGCCGAAGCAAAGGACGTTACCGAGCTTCTCGGAAAGGATGAGCTGATTGACCTGCAGAACCAGCGCGTTTCCTTTAAGGGCATGACGGTTGCGGCTGTCGGACAGGATGACGACGGCAATGACGTTCCTTTCTTCTATAACTGGGATAACTCCGGCACCCAGGGGGACGACCTTTATTTCGCAGCCTCCGTCGGGGACGAAACCTATACCTTTACCGTAGAGTCTTATCTGTGCGACAAGGATTCTGATGTTTACAAGGCTGTCGAAGCCCTTGCCATCGGCGATGTTGTCGACCTGGAAGGCTTCCTGTACTGGTATGAAGGAGCCAACCCGCACATTACTTCCGTCACACCGGCAGAAGAATAAGAAATAGTGCACACCTTAATCATGACCTGTATGTCAGAGATCCAAAATCCATAAGCGGTTGACGGGTGTGAGCCAGAGATAATGTTTTATGAAAGGGCTGCAGCCAGAGTGCGCAGCCCTTTCTTTTATGGTTTATGGCCGGGTTTTATCGCAGAGCCCCGAAGAAAACTGCCAGCTGTCGGCAGACGCCGCGCCGCTTCGATCCACAGAGTCTTTCCATCCGGGAAAACAGGAGACATCAAATGAAAATAGTACTGGAAAATCTCACCAAGAAATACCCAAATCGCAACCGTAAGGTAAAAGGAGATGTCATTGCCGTCAATCAGTTTAATTTTGAGATTCCTGACGGGAAGCTGATCGGTCTTTTAGGTCCTTCCGGGTGCGGCAAAAGCACTACGCTGAACATGATCTGCGGTCTGGAAAAACCATCCGCCGGAAAAATCTTTTTCGGAGATGACGATGTCACGAATCTTCCACCCGAAAACCGCGGGGTAGGCATGGTATTTCAGAGCTATGCTCTCTATCCGCATCTTACCGTTATGCAGAACATTCTTTTCCCTCTGGAAAACCTGAAAGGAGATCAGCGTCCCTCCAAAGAGGAAATGCAGAAAAAGGCAATCGAAGCTGCCAGGCTGGTTCAGATCGATATGCTGCTCGAACGTAAACCCGGAGAGCTTTCGGGCGGCCAGCAGCAGCGTGTGGCAATCGCCAGAGCCCTGGTCAAGCGCCCGCGTGTCCTGCTCCTGGATGAACCTCTTTCCAATCTGGACGCACGGTTACGCCTGCAGACAAGGGAAGAAATCCGAAGGATCCAAAGAGAGACCGGGATCACCACCGTTTTCGTTACCCACGATCAGGAAGAGGCCATGAGTATCTCCGATCTGATTGTCGTCATGGAAGCCGGTGTGGTTCAGCAGATTGGCAGACCCCAGGATGTTTATGAGCATCCGGCTAATCTGTTCGTAGCGAAATTTCTCGGGACGCCCCCGATCAATGTTTTTGACGGAGAAGTCAAAGGAGGCAAGCTCCTGATCGGCAATACCGCTGTTCTGGATATGCCCTCTCTTACGGACGGACCCGTAAACATCGGAATCCGGCCGGAGGGCTTTGTTCTTTCCCCGGAAGGGCCTCTCGTCTGTGACCTGCACGCTGTGGAGGTCATGGGACGCGATACCAGCGTCGTCGCGGCACACAGTGCATATCAGGGCAAAGAAATCCGTGCCATTATTCCATCCGAAAGCCGTTTCGCGGCGCAGGATCAAAAGGTACGCTTTTCTCTTAAGCCGATGAAGGTTGCCGTTTTTGACAAAACCACCGGGCTGACGCTTTACCCCGCACCGCAAGACAGCCAGGAGGATTCATAATGGATAAACAAAATCGAAAAGCCTGGCTCTATCTTCTTCCGGCAATCCTTTTTCTGGGAATATTTATGGTCTATCCGCTTTTTGACGTACTGACCTACTCTTTTGAGGAAAGCTATAATTTTGCTTCCCAGACCTTCACCGGAACCGGAACATACAATTACTCCTATGTATTAAGAGACCCTTACTTTCTGCAGGCGTTAAAAAACACCTTCATCCTGGTCATCATTACCGTACCGGTATCTACTGGAATCGCACTGCTGATTTCAGTAGGCTTAAACTCCATCCGGCCATTAAAGGATCTGTTTCAGACCGTTTTTTTCCTTCCTTATGTGACGAACACTCTTGCCGTCGGTCTGGTTTTCATGATCCTGTTTAAAAAGACTCCCTATACTGACGGCTTTGTCAATCTGATCATTCATTGGTTCGGCGGAAACACCGTGGATTTCATCGAAGGACCATACTGGGCGAAAATGACGGTGATGTGTTTTTATACCATCTGGATCGTCCTGCCCTTCAAAATTCTGATCCTCACGAGTGCCCTTGCATCGGTAAACCCGGATTACTACAAGGCCGCAAAAGTAGACGGTACTTCTCCGATGCGTATTTTCACCCGCATTACCCTTCCTATGATTTCTCCGATGATCTTTTATCTCATCATCACTGGATTTATCGGCGCTTTCAAGGCCTACAGTGACGTGGTAGCCATCTTCGGCACGAATCTCAATGTAGCAGGCATGAATACGATTGTCGGTTATGTCTATGACATGCTTTACGGTGACAGCGGCGGCTATCCGTCCTATGCTTCGGCTGCGGCGCTGATCCTGTTTGCCATCGTGCTGACCATCACCTGTATCAACCTGCTTGTCAGCGGAAAAAACAGAAGATATGCCTGAATCCATTTCAAGAGAGTGACGGATTTTGTCTTCTGCAGACAAACTGCCGAAGCAACGAAATTGTCATCCGAAGACATTGAGCCAACGTTCAAAACTGCGTTATAGGAGGAGGAAAAGATAACATGCAGCAAGATTTCGAACAGATCGAACGGCGGGCCAAAACCAACGCGCGGATTCGGACAACGATCACGTACCTATTGCTCGTCTTCTGGTCTCTCATTGTCCTGTTTCCGTTCTACTGGATGATCCTCACCTCGGTAAAAAGCTATAGTTCCTACAATTCCGAATATATACCAAAGCTTTTTACCGCTTCACCAACCCTGCAAAACTACATCGACGCCTTTACTACGGTGTCTCTGGGAAGATACTTTTTTAACACTCTGATTTTTACGGTCATTACCACCGCATTGATGCTGTTTGTCGTCATTTTCGCGGCTTTTGCTTTTGCCAGAATGAATTTCAGAGGAAAAAATCTTGTTTTCACCTTATTTCTTTCCCTGATGATGATCCCGAATGAGCTGGTGATCATCACAAACTTTGTCACCATCACAAACCTCGGATTACGCAATACCTTTCTTGGTCTCATTCTTCCTTCCGTGACCTCTGTATTCTATATCTATCTTCTGAAGGAAAATTTTGAAATGGTTCCGGACGAGCTGTACAAAGCCGCAAAGGTAGACGGTACCTCAGACCTGAAATATCTGTTTAAGGTTATGATTCCCATCTGTCAGCCTACGATCGTGACCATCATTATCCTGAAGGTCATAGAATGCTGGAATTCCTATGTATGGCCGAGACTGATCACGGACGATGAAGCCTACTTCCTGGTTTCCAACGGAATACAGGAAATACGTGAAAATGGCTTCGGCCGGGAAAATATCCCTGCAATGATGGCCGCCGTTGTGGTCATCTCTCTTCCTCTGATCATCCTGTTCCTGATCTTCCATAAGAAAATCATGGCCGGCGTGTCAAGAGGGGGTACAAAGGGGTGATGAATATGAGAAATGAAAATCGAATGATGAGAAACCGGGACCGAAAGGTCAGCCCAAAACATATGGCTCTTGCCCTGACAGCAGTCCTCTGTTCTGTTTTCTTCCTCACCGGCTGTCACGGCTCCAGGAAATCGACGGAATTTGAGGTACCCAAAAGCTTTGATACCGGAAAGAATTATGAAATCACCTTTTGGGCAAAGAATGATACAAACAAAACCCAGACAAAAATATATGAAAAAGCAATCCGGGATTTTGAGACGCTGTATCCGAATATCACGGTAAATATGCGGTTGTATACGGACTACGGCAAAATTTACAATGATGTCATTACAAATATCGCTACGCAGACAACGCCTAACGTCTGTATCACATATCCGGATCACATTGCCACTTATATGACCGGAAATCATGTGGTCGTACCTTTAGACAGTCTGTTTGATGATCCGAATTACGGATTGGGCAGCAGCGTCCTGAATTTCGATGCTCCTGAAAAAGATGAGATTGCGGAAGCCTTTTTGAAGGAATGTAAAATCGGTGACCATTATTACGCTGTTCCCTATATGCGTTCCACCGAAGCGGTTTATGTAAACAAAACAATGGTAGAACAGCTGGGCTATACTCTTCCTGAAATATTGACCTGGGATTTTGTATGGGAAGTCGCTGACAAGGCAGCGGAGAAAGACGAAGACGGTTTTTTTAAGGCTAACGGGCAGAAGGTTATGATTCCCTTTCTTTATAAATCCACGGATAATATGATGATTCAGATGCTTAAACAGCTGAATGGAGACTATTCCACCGATGATGGTGAAATCCGGATCTTTAATGATCAGACGAAAGCCGTGCTGTATGAAGTCGCAGAGCATACGGGGAAAGGAGCCTTTTCAACCTTTAAAATTTCCAGCTACCCCGCGAATTTCCTCAACGCCGGACAATGCGTTTTTGCAATTGATTCTACAGCCGGCTCAACCTGGATGGGATCACACGCTCCGTTATCAGATATCAGTCCTGATAAATTTGTGGAATTCGAGACCGCGGTCTATCCGGTTCCCCAATATGAACCAGACCATCCGCAGATGATTTCACAAGGGCCGTCCATCTGTATCTTTAATAAAAAGGATTCCCAGGAAGTATTGGCCTCCTGGCTTTTCACACAGTATCTGTTAAGCAATGAGGTCCAGATAGCCTATGCGCAGACAGAAGGTTATCTCCCCGTTACCACAAAGGCACAAAATGATCCGGAATACCAGGACTATCTTAACCGCGCCGGAGAAGATGACTTCACTTATTATGATGTAAAAATTCAGGCTTCCAGGCTGATCCTGGATCACATCAATGATACCTTCGTCACACCTGTTTTCAATGGCTCTGCTTCTCTTCGTGACGCTGCAGGACAGTTGATCGAGAATGTGACAAAGTCAGTCCGGCGCAGAGAAACCATTGACGAAGCCTATATGAAAAAACTGTTTGAAAGTATTTCTTCTCTCTATAGGCTGGATCAGATCTCAGCCAGATCCGGGACATCCGGAGATTCAAACGAGCTGGAACCGCTTCCCGCAACTTCAGTTGCTTTGATCGCTTCTTTGATAACAGCCTGGCTTGGAATGGGGATCTTTGTCATAATAAGAGCTCTGCGGAAATCAAATAAATAAATACGGACTCAGGGATAAAAAAACAGCCTCAGATTCATCATTGAATCTGAGGCTGTTTTTCGTGCCGCAGACGGGAATCGAACCCGTACGAAGTTTAACCCTCGCAGGATTTTAAGTCCTGTGCGTCTGCCTGTTCCGCCACTGCGGCGTTGTATCTTATAACTTATAGAAAAGGCTTCTTACCAGGCATCGCCGGGAAGAAACCTCTGCAATGAATTATAAGAAACGACCCAGATGAGACTCGAACTCACGACCTCCGCCGTGACAGGGCGGCGCTCTAACCAACTGAGCCACTGGGCCATAGCGTGGACCTTCGGGGACTTGAACCCAGGACCCACCGATTATGAGTCGGTTGCTCTAACCGACTGAGCTAAAGGTCCACAAAGCCGATGATCGGACTCGAACCGATAACCTGCTGATTACAAATCAGCTGCTCTGCCAATTGAGCCACATCGGCACATCTTCACACGGAAGCTATACCAATCAATCGCTGCATTCAAGTATAAAAATCCCGCTCTGAAATCTTCAAAGATTTCAGTAATGACTCCAAGGGGATTTGAACCCCTGTTACCGCCGTGAAAGGGCGGTGTCTTAACCGCTTGACCATGGAGCCTTAAATACGGTTTCCCGTAAACTCCCCCTGTTGGACTCGAACCAACGACACCGCGGTTAACAGCCGCGTGCTCTACCGACTGAGCTAAGGAGGAT
>JAFVGK010000130.1 GCA_017475035.1 Blautia sp. | reverse complement strand
CGACAAAAGCCTGATTCTACGGATCGCTTCGCAGCGGAGCTGCTCTCGCGTCTCGCCTCCCGGCTCGGTCGTTGCTAAACGCATCCTAAAGGACGCCTTCGGTGTGCCACTGGCATGCAGCAACCTACAGCCACTCGGAATTCGCTCATTTTGCACAGAAAGATTTGCAAAATAAAGTGTAAATAGTGCAAAATGGCTACTTTCTCGTGTCTGTGGGCGACCCAATCTCATGCAAAAATGAGCGAGCTCATTTTTGCATGACCTTTTGTCGCCTGAATCATACAAATACTGTTATCCGGCGGCTTCCTGACAGTTCCTTGTTATGAATATCTAAGAAACCCTACTTAACTATACACGTTTCACACAATTTTGACAACCTTTTCCTTAAATCAAATTGCACTTTTCCTTCGAATGGTATATAATAAAACCAGAATAGTTTTTCATCACCTGTAAATGCCGTGCCGTTTCACGGTGATGACCGTTTCGTTAAGCCAACTATTTTATCTGATGGAGGTATCTGTATGGCAATTGTTGAAAAAAAACGACTCCTTTTCTTCGGCTTACCATGGACCTTTACGACCTATACGTTTACTGAAGAGCTGATTACCGTTTCTACAGGTCTTTTCAAAAAGACAGAGGATGATTCCTACTTATATAAAATTGTAGACGTCCGTCTGGAAAACACTTTTCTGGAGCGTTGTTTCGGTCTTGGCACGATTACCTGCTTTGGCGGTGATGTTACGCATCCTGGCTTGTTATCAGGCATATTAAAAATTCCAAGACCGTCAAGGATTTCATCTTCCACCAGTCCGAAGAAGAGAGGCTGAAACGCCGCACTCTGCATACCATGAACATTGACGGAGGTGCTGCCGTTTCCGGTCTTGCTCAGGAAGGATCAGAGGACCGCCTGTAAAAAAAGAAATCAGTAAATTCATGCGCATCCTATAAAGTTCTTTGGATTCTTTAGATCAGGAAGGATTGTATCCGATGCTATGGCCCAGCATAAAAATCTTGAGCATAAAAGTCTGTATGATGACGAGCGCATAGACCAGTTAGGTACCGTGGTAAAAAAGCTTCGCATCAGCCTTGGTCTGACACAGGCCGATGTAGCACAGGCCCTTCGGGTAACTCCCGGCTATATCAGCAATGTAGAAAACAACCGCGCCGCTATGTCTCTGCGTGTCCTCATCTATTACGCGGAGCTGACACACACCTCGCTGGATACTCTGGTCGGCCTCACCCAGGTTGATTACAGACCTACCGCCCTCGATAATGATATCATGCGCGCGATCGCTCCTATGCCCAGGCAAAAAAAAGAGAAGCTGCTGCAGACTATCCTTCTCTGGGGATAAACAGGGCAGAGAGAGATGAAGCCTCCACTTTACCCTCCACCCGAGCCGCCCTTCACCGACAGGTGACATTTTCCTCCGGGCGGCTCGGGGATAAAAAAACTCCGGTTCCTACCCGTTGCAGGAACCGGAGTTTTTTCTTTTTTATCCGGAATAACACTCCTCATACCAGATGAGAAATGCGTAAATCGTCCAGACCTTGCGCCAAAGCTGATCGTTGCCGTTCACGTATTCCTCAAGGATGGCCAGGATTGCTTCCTCATGGAAATACCGCTTTGCCGCCTCTCCTTCAAATCGCTTTCTCACATCCGAAATAAAGGGTTCCGTCGCGAGCCAGAGGCGGATCGGAACAGGAAAGCCAAGCTTCTTGCGGAACGCCACTTCTTCAGGCAGTACCTTGGATGCGGCCTGACGGAACGCAACCTTATCCTTCTCCTGGTCCACCTTAAAGACCGGCGGCATCCGCAGCGCCACATCATATAACCGCAGATCGGTAAACGGCATCCGAATCTCCAGACCAGTTGCCTGTGAAAGCTTGTCAATCGCAAAATAAATATCACCGTCCAGCCAGATCGCCGTATCCACAGCCATCATCTTAGTCAGGGGATCCAGGCCTTCCAGTTCCTCATACAATTCCTTTGCAAGACCAATGGGCAGCCTTTCAGGATCATAAACCTTCAAAAGCTTCTGTTTTTCATCCTCTTTCATAATATTGGTATTGCCCACATAAAAGGTCTTCAGATTGTCTCCGTAAACCTCAGCCCGTTTATAGATATTGTACCCGCCAAAAAATTCATCAGCGCCTTCACCCGAGTAACATAATTTTGTCACTTTGGCTTCCTCCTGGCAGGCGATTGCCAGAACTACGGTTGAAGCGTCTCCCAGAGGCTGCTCCAGATACTGCATCACCTTTGGGATCATCTCAAAATACCGTTCCGGCGTAATCACGCAGCGGCGGTTTCCTTTCCCGAGAGCATCCGCGGTCTCTTTAGACAGCGGAGATTCATCAAATCTGGCATCTTCATATCCGGCAGAGGCTGTCATCTGAACGTCGGTCATGGCAACGAGGTAAGAGGAATCAACCCCTCCCGACAGGAAAGATTCCGCCCTTTCCTCTTCATCCTTGACTTCCGGTACAATTCTGCGGATTGTTTCGTGGATTTCATCCGCCCAATCCTGAAGAGACTTTCCTTCCTCGAAGCGATATTCCGGCTTATAATATCTGCCTATGGAAAAATCACCGTCTTTAAAACAGAAGTACCGTCCGGGAAGCAGCTTATACAGGCCTTTATAAAATGTCTCTGCCCCCGGGCAATAGGTGAATCCAAGATAAAGCTGGAGCATCCCTTCGTTCAGCTCCTTCACGAACCCTTCCTGTGAAATAATCTCCCGCATCGAAAGTCCGGTCAGAAGTCTCCGGTCCGCCGTCCTGTAATAATACAACGGTCTGGTGCCCAGCTGATCCCTGCAGCCAAACAGACAGCCATCCTCTTCACTGTAGATCGTAAACGCAAAGCTCCCATAGATATGATTTCCCATATCAGAGCCCCAGACCTCATATGCCCTGGCAAGAATCTCTTTTTCTCTCGTGCTTCTGTCAGATGCCGGGACAAGCCCAAGCTCCCCGCACAACTGCCTCCAGTTTCTGATGCTTCCTATGTATTGTCTAACCTCTGTCATTTTCTCCTCCCATGAAACTGATCCTTGTCTCTGAGCATCTCCATGTCTGACAGGCGCATCCCTTCATCCAGATCAAAGTCCTCTTTTCCCTGTGTACAGATACCATATCCAAAGGTCAAAGGAATCCCCTCTGTCAACAGGCCTGCTGCTTCCTCGCGGATCCTCTCCATTGTCTGTCCGGCTTTTTCACTTTCCACGCCGCAGCACAGTATCATGAATTCATCTCCGCCCGTGCGGAATATCGTATATTCCGGGCCGATAAAATGATGCTTCAGCAGGCCTACCATATCCGTGAGCATTTTATCCCCTTGCTGATGCCCGTATGTATCATTGATCGTTTTCAGATTGTTGCAGTCAATCGAAATAAAAGTAACAGGATAGGAAGATCCGGGAAGAATCACATCCAGCCATTTTGTCAGATAATTACGGTTGTATACCCCTGTCAGATAATCCTTGTACGCCACTTCCTCGAGATGTTGTTTTTCCTGCATCTCATATTGCATCCTGATCCTCTCATTATCCCGTTTCGTTCTGGCAATAATATATTTTGCCACCATAAAAGCAAGAATGCCCGCGATGGCCAGAGCGATCAGAAGCTTACAATACCATAATTCATACCAGCGATACAGCTTGATGATCTGCACGGATATTTCCTGGACCGACTCTCCCGTTTCATGGTCGAGAATGCCAAAATGGAACCGATATGTCCCGCCATTTAAGTTCGTATAACTGACAGGTCCGAAATTATTCAGCTGCGATATTGTCTGATCGTCATCAAAACCTTCCAGGTAATAATACACGAATGGATTTTCCGAACGGAAGGTCATCACATGCGCGTCAATAACGATCCTGTGAGTATCCGCCGAAACGGCCACATTTTCTTTGCTGTTGACATACTGTACGGCATTGTCGCATCTGATCCGGTCGATCAGGAGATTATACCGGTCGTCCCCGGCAAACCCTTCTTCCTGATTCATACTGGCTATCCCGCCGGCGCCGCAAAGATAGAGGGTTTTGTCCATGATGCACTGATAAGAATTTGCCGTAATCTCATAGGGCAGCCCGTCAACGTGAGAATAACGGATATAGGAAAATCCGTTTTCAGATAGAAGATCCGCCTCTTTTGCCCGATAGATCCCGCTTCCGGTCAATATCAGAACGTTTTCATCCTGCAGCGGCAGAAAATCAAAAATGTTGCTCGACGGGAGGTTTTCTACTTTCTGTGTATGTCCGTCCTCGTACATAAACATCAGGCTGTTTCCGGTCACCAGCCAGAATCCTTCGAGCCCGGTACTTTTGTAGATCTTCATGACCACATCAGAGGTCAGACCGTTATCTCTGGAATAATGCGCTCTGATCTCTCCGTTTTCTACCACATAAAGGCCATAGCCATCCATACCCAGATACGTCTTCCCTCCGCCCTCGGCGAGAGACAGCACTCTTGACGAAATATCATCCGGATCATTGAGAATCGGTTTTACCTTATCATCGATTAAAGTATAGGCGCCCGCATCTGTGCCGAAAAGCAGGCCGCCTTCCGTCGGAATGATACAGCGTACATTATTTGAAGCTAGCAGCGGATCCGACGCTGACGTATGAGCGCGCCAGACCCCGTCTTTTGTATGGCTTACCAGACCCAGGCCTTTGGTAGCGATCCAAAGCGTGTCATCCGGATCCGCATAAATGCAGCGTACACGCACCTGATTCATCCGCTCTGAAATATCATCCTGCACGACCTCCAGGCTGCTTTCATCCAGCACGATAATGCCGTTATCGTGGCCTACATACAGGCGTCCGTCCTGATACCAGATAGCATTCACTACAATACTGTCGATTCCCGCGGTCTGTGAGACATCACAAAAGCGGCTGCGGGATATCTCAAAAACCCCCAGGCGGGAAGAGATAAACCAGTAATTTCCTTCCTGGTCAACAAACATATTATCAACGGAATTGTCAAGCTGTAATTTTCGTCTTTTTGAATTACCCTCCTGATAGATCGCAATCCCATTATCGGCGCACAGCCAAAGCTCGCCTTCAGGAGACGTGTAAATATCATTGATGCATTCCAGATCACTGAGTTCCCGGATTTCCCTGACCTGAAGGTTCTCATCACAATAGATCAGGAGATTATCAGTCGTACCGATCAGATATGTTTCGTTTTTTTCGTCATGATAAACACAACGGACACTGCCGTTCGCCTCCCCCAGGTCCACCTGTTCACAGCTTCCCCGGTCACAGACGAACAGATCTCCTTTTCGGGTAACGATCATACAGGCCGGTTCTCCGTCACAATAGATACGCTGTATAAAACTCCCTTTAAGCTTTTCCTCGGGAAACATCTCTGCTGTATAGTCGTCGGTATGGAATAAGCCTACGCCTTCAGTATTGCCGAACAGAAGATTTCCTGTCCCGGTCTCGGAAAGACACTGTACGCCGCCTTTACTGTCCTCAAAAGGCAGCTGCTTAAGTTCTCCGTCCCTGTATACCCACAGGCCGGTGTCAGAAGACCCGATCCATAACGCGCCATCCTTCGTACCCAGCAGGGACGTAATATTGGAAAGCCTGCCTTCCTCTATTCTTTCGAAAACCTTACCGTCATACCTCGCCAGTCCTTCATAGCTTCCGAACCACATGAACCCGTCACTTGTCTGAGCAATCGCCGTAGTTGCCGTAGCAGGCAGTCCTTCATTTGATGTAAAAAGCCTCTGGACATTTCCGTCTGTAAAAAGGTCATGTGCATCCGTCATGTGCCCGGAAAACAATAAGCATAAGCAGAGCAAAAGAAAAAACACCTGAACCTGTTTCTTCATCCTTTCCACCTCCCATAACGAAGTTTTGTCCGTTGACTCAATGTCTTTCTCTTTTCCGACACACCGGCTTCAGGCAGCATGTCTTTACAGACTGCATCGACGAAAGCATGGTCTTAAGCCCGGGAACGGGCTCCTTTTCGCGTGATCTTTTGCCGCCTGAATCCTGTTATCGAATCACTACGCTTCCATATCCACGCTGGGCATAGATTTTCTCAAATAATTGTTTACTATAGGTAATAATCCCGCTGATCGGATCCGCAAGGGTAACCGTATTCGGTGAATATCCGATCAGAACCGCTCCGTGGTCATCCTCCGCCCAGTCCACAAAGGATCCGTCCTTCGTATACCAGCCGTCTAACTCACCACGGTCACGCATGCCTATCGTAACCAATACAATCACAGGTATGTCCTGAGCGACATATGTATAAAGCTCTTCCGGCCTGGCTCCGCTGATGTCATAGACATAAAGCAGGCTGTCCTGCTCATTGATATATCTCTCAGCCGCGGTTACGATAGCGCCGGTCCCGCAGACGGTACCGTTGCTGAAAGGATTTCCCCAGAAATAATTTTTCAGGTCCGGTCCGTATCTTCTGCCGTCCGGACCTACTGTAATCGGGTCATTGGAAATCGGCAGATATTCCGTGGCCATCGTAATCTTATCCACGTCAAACCCATAATACTGCAGTACCATGGTTAACGCTACAACCTCGCAGCCCGTCGGCAGTTCCGGCATCTGAAGGATACACGGGAAGGCCTGGATCTGATGGGCGACGGAAAAGCGGTTGTACTGATAAAGCGGTCCGTAAAACCCCGTTTCCTCAGGTTGTGAAACAAAAGAAACTTCCTCCGGCTGATCTGCCTTGTCATCATGAGCCTTATTATCATCTTTCCCGTCTGAGGTACTGCCGTCCTCTTCGATTTTTACTCCAAGCATATCTCCGGTAACAAACTCTTCCTGCTCCGAGGCAACGACAGTCCCGTCCTCAGCGATCACGATGCCGAGCTCCCCCGCGGCAGCAGTGATGCCACAATATGATAATACCGTCAGTATAAGACCGGCTAAGCTGCCCGTCCACACTATACGAATCAATTTTGTCATTTTCTTATACTCCCTCAGGCATTGTGCCTTTCAACGATCCGTTTATATCATTTTCTGCAGGAATAAACCTGCAGCAGTTTTCTCTCCTCCTATAACGCATGTTATAGATTCTGACTTACTGTCCCGATGACTATTTTACAGCCACGCCTGCAAAAAACGCAGCCGTGGGCAAAATATGTCTCCTTACTCTTTTTTTAAGGTAAGATTTTCCTTTACGATAACTTTTTTATCATACCAAATTTCGACAGAATTTACCATACCTTAATTATACATAAAAATAAGGAGTTTTCATGAAAATAAACAGTTCAAGGTTTCAGGAGGAGTGAAAAAAGCATTGAAAGCCCTGTCGTTATTTCGTATAATAAAGCCATCTGATCATTTCCGCTTTCCGAAAGGAGAATCACTTTTCAACATGAACCAGAAAACCGCTTTCTTAGGTATATTTGCCGCTGTAGCCATTATCCTCGGCTATGTGGAAGCCCTTGTCCCTATCCCTTTTCCCGTACCCGGCATTAAGCTTGGGCTTGCCAATCTCTGCGTCCTTTACATCCTGGCTAAGTATTCCATCAAAGAAGCCGCTTTGATCTCCATTGTCCGCATTATCGTAATCGGCTATCTTTTCGGGAATCTTTTCGGCATTATCTATGGCCTGGCCGGAGCAGCCCTGAGTCTCACCGTAATGTCCCTTCTCAGAAAATATTCCGGGCTCAGTCTGATCGGGATCAGCGTTGCCGGAGGCGTAAGTCATAATATCGGGCAGTTGATTGTCGCCGCCTGCGTCGTGGAAAACACAGTCGTGTTCTTTTATTTTCCATTCCTTCTCGTCGCAGGAGTCGTCGCCGGCGTTCTGATCGGAACGTTGACGCAGGAATTGGCAAAAAGAATCCATTAGGTTTTCTTAAGGTTTTCTTTGAACGCCCGCATGAGAAAAGAAAGAAAAAAGGTAATCTAAAAAGAGACAGGGGAACGAAATACGTTCTCCTGTCTCTTTTTCTCGTAAGGCAGCGGTCGGATGAAACCTTCTGCTCCTTATTTATTGTACTCCTGTGCTGCCGAAGCCCCCTCTCGGGGTATTTCCCAGCGTATCAACTTCCTCAAAATCAAGCTCCGGCTGATGCGCAAGGATACGGAACTGGCAGAGCCGGTCATTTACGTGGATCTCTGTATCTCTTACCGCGAGGCAAGGCCATTTCAAATGATCCTCATCAGAGTTATATGCCTCATCTACGATACCGACCGCATTCGTCTGAATCAGGCCAAAGTTTTTAAATGTCGAGCTTCTGGCCGCAATCAACATTTCATAGCCCTTTGGCAGCTCCACTGAAACCCCAAGATCAATCAGACGGAATTCGCCTTTTTTCATACTGACATTCTCTGCGGAACGCAGATCCACCCAGTCGCTGACCCCGTCAATATAACGAAGGCGTTCTAATTCGGGAAGATGATATTTAATCCTGATTTTTTCTTTCCCCACTTCAACCCCTCTTAAAACACAGTTCTATGCTGACATTCCGCCTTTCGATAACAATTCCCCAAAACTCTGATCCTTACCTTCGCTTCAGCCGACTGTCACCTTTGCGTCCGGCGGACAATCTTTAATCGAGAAGCTCAGCCGTCCCATCTTATCTTTCCCAAGGCATTTCACTTTCACCTTATCTCCCAGGGTAAGGACGTCCTCCACGCGGTTGATGCGTTCCTTCGCCACCTTCGAGATATGGACCATACCTTCTTTTCCGGGCGCAAACTCAAGGAAAGCGCCAAACTCCTTGATGCTGACGACTCTGCCCACAAGAATCTGACCTTCCTCAAAATCCGTCACGATGGTCTCAATCATGCGTCTCGCTTCATCCATGCCCTTTGCGTCCACACCGCAGATGGAAACCGCGCCGTCATCCGTGATATCGATCTTCACGCCGGTCCGCTCGATAATCGTATTGATCGTTTTGCCTCTCTGGCCCACGACGTCACCGATCTTCTGCGGATCAATTGTAATCTGGATGATCTTCGGAGCATACGGGCCGACCTCCGGACGCGGAGCCGGAATGGTCTTTTCAATCACTTCCGTGAGTATATATTCCCTGGCTTCCTTTGTGCGGCGGATTGCTTCCTCTACGATGGGACGGGTCAGGCCGTGAATCTTGATATCCATCTGAATCGCCGTAATACCGTCATGCGTGCCGGCAACTTTAAAGTCCATGTCTCCGAAGAAATCTTCCAGTCCCTGGATATCGGTCAGCACAATATAGTCATCATCCGTGTCACCTGTAACCAGACCGCAGGAAATACCTGCCACCGGTTTTCTGATCGGAACGCCTGCCGCCATCAAAGACATGGAAGATGCGCAGACACTTGCCTGAGAGGTGGAACCGTTGGATTCAAAAGTCTCAGAAACGGTGCGGATGGCATACGGGAATTCCTCTTCCGTAGGAAGTACGGGAATCAAAGCGCGCTCAGCCAATGCGCCATGACCGATCTCCCTGCGTCCCGGGCCTCTGGAAGGCTTTGTCTCACCGACAGAATAAGACGGGAAATTGTAATGATGCATATACCGCTTCGCAATCTCAAACTCGTCAAGTCCGTCCAGCCTCTGCGCTTCTGACAAAGGAGCCAGAGTCGTGATCGTACAGATCTGGGTCTGTCCTCTGGTGAACATGGCCGAACCATGTACCCGCGGGATAATGTCCACCTCAGCAGCCAGCGGACGAATCTGCGTAATCTCACGGCCATCCGGGCGCTTGTGGTCCTTAAGAATCATTTTGCGCACAGTCTTTTTCTGATACTGATAAACAGCCTCGCCCAAAACCGCGAGCCATTCCTCATGGTCGGCAAAAGCCTCTTTCAGCCTCTGTGTAATCTCCGCAATATTATTTTCCCTTGTCTGCTTATCGTCAGAGAAAACGGCGACTTCCATCTCTTCAGGAGGAACGAGCTTTTTCATTTCTTCAAAGAGTTCTTCCGGAATCGCGCAGGATTCATAGCTATGCTTTGGTTTGCCGCACTCCTCAACAATTTTATCAATAAAGCGGATAATCTCCCCGTTTACTTCATGGGCAAGATAGATCGCTTCGATCATCTGATCCTCCGGCACTTCATCGGCGCCGGCTTCGATCATGATCACCTTTTCCCTCGTAGACGCAACCGTCAGCTTCAGAGAGGATACTTCCTTTTCCGCCAGGGTTGGATTCACGACGAATTTTCCGTTGATCAGACCGATCTGTGTCGCGGCGCACGGACCATCAAACGGAATATCGGAAATGCAGGTAGCAATCGAGGATCCCAGCATAGCCAGTACTTCAGGATTGCAGGCCGGATCCACAGACATAACCATATTAACCAGGGTCACATCATTTCGGTAATCCTTGGGGAACAGCGGGCGCATCGGACGGTCAATCACACGGGATGTCAGGATCGCGTGCTCACTTGCTTTCCCTTCACGCTTGTTAAAGCCTCCGGGAATCTTTCCCACCGCGTACATTTTCTCTTCATACTCTACGCTTAACGGGAAAAAATCAATTCCTTCCCTTGGCTCTTTAGAAGCGGTAGCCGTAGACAAAATGGTAGTATCGCCGTAATGCATCAGTGCCGCGCCGTTTGCCTGCTTCGCCACGCGGTCAATATCGACTGTCAGCGTGCGGCCTGCAAGTTCCATCGAAAACGTTTTAAACATGTTCACACTCCTTAAAATAAAACTTCTTAAGTTTTCAGGACATGTCCGAAACAACTAAAAAAAGCACCAGACTGTGTGATGCGCTTTTTAGAAGTCCCGGAACCCATGTCCTCTTATACCCGCGAATGAAATTCACTGCCGGCTGCAGACCTTCGCCGCGGTATAAGCAGTTATATGAAACAACTGCCTGAGGCAATCATGCAGCAGAACCGGCAGAAATCCAAACAGGGCGGATAACTCTGCATTAATCCGCCCTGCGATAAAATCTTACTTTCTGAGGCCAAGTCTCTCAATCAGCTTACGATATCTCTCAATATCCTTGTCCTTGAGATAAGCAAGCAGACGACGTCTTGCACCGACCATCTTTAACAGACCACGGCGGGAATGATGATCCTTGTGGTTGTTCTGAAGATGGGCGTTCAGCTCCTGGATCCTGGCAGTCAAAATAGCAACCTGTACCTCCGGTGAACCGGTGTCGCCCTCAGTACGGCCATATTCCTTAATAATCTCAGCTTTTCTCTCTTTTGTTACCATGTTTTCCTCCTCAATCTCATTTCTTATTTGTTTTATCGAAAGTCTTTCCGCACATTAAGCATCGGTCGGAGTGTCCGGATACCGAACGTGGGCAATCTGTCGATCAGGAAAAAGAATTTTTCCTGCCTGGGTCTGCGCGCCCTGAAGGTCGCGTTCATCCCTTCCGGCACAAACCTGCTATAGTATATCACACGGGTTCCGTTCTGTAAACAGTCAAGTCAAAATATTCCCGCGTATTTTTTTCGTCTGCGGCAAGCTGCCTGCGCAGTGCGTCCAGTCCTGTAAAGCGTTGTTCCGGCCGCAAAAAATGAAATAGCTCCAGCCTGCACGAGGCCCCATAGAGATTTTCGTCACAATCAAACAGATTCGTTTCTATTCCGACGATCTCGCTGCCTACCGTTGGTTTTGTCCCGATATTCGTCATTCCCTGATACGTCTTTTTTCCGATATGCAACACGGAAGCGTACACCCCAAAAGGAGGAAGAATCTTTTCTTCGTCCGGAATCATATTAATAGTAGGCAGAAGCTTTTTGTGCCCCAGTCCCTGACCGTGAACCACTTCGCCCAGGACGAAATAAGGCCTGCCCATCAAAGAGGTGACTTTTTCCATATTACCCAGCCGCAGCTCTTCTCTCACATAAGTACTGCTGATCTTACGGCGGCCATCCATTTCCCTGGGCACGATTTCTACTTCAAATCCATACTTTTCCCCAAGCCTTTCAAGCAGCTGCGGAGTTCCTTTCCTTTCAAAACCAAACCGGTAATCCTCACCCACAGTCACAAAGGAAGTTCCCAGATCTCCAACCAGCACCTCACTGACAAAGGTTTCCGCCTTCATCCGCCGAAATTCATCGGTCAGCGGGCACTCCATCAGAATATCAATACCAAGCTCTTCAAGGAGCGCTTTGCGTTCCCTGTGAGACAGAATCATATGATCCGTCACCTCAATAGCAAACAGAACTGCTTTCTTCCCTTCCTCTTTGCGGGCAATCACGTTCTTCGCCAGGCGCAGATGTCCCCGGTGAATGCCGTCAAATTTACCCAATGTAACGGCGGTATCGTTCAGGTGCGGATATCCGCCTTCCACTCTTATCTCTTCCATGATCTTTCCATCAGAACATTGTCACAGGCATATAACAATTTCGATCCGCCTTCCACTCATATACCGCCCGAAAGCTCCCATCGCTGGCGTACATCCTTACCCTCCCTGCTGCTGACGGCTCCATGGAAAGAGGATTTCCGTTCTGGAGCAAACGATCCTGTTCCCTTGGGCAAACCACCCTGGGGTATGCATCCAGAATCTCGTCGATCTTTCTGAGAGGGAGATATTCCTCCCCTTTCTCAAAAATCTTTTCCAGCTCGCCGATCGTCACACTGTCTTCCAGCAAAAACTCTCCCACCCGGGTCCGTACCAGTGTTTCCATACTGCCGCCGCATCCCAGCGCATTGCCGATGTCATGACACAATGTGCGGATATAGGTCCCTTTGCTGCAGGTTACAGAAAGCTTCACAAGCGGCAGCGTGGCAGAAAGCACCTCGACTCCATAAACCGTTATTTTTCTTGGTCTGCGTTCGATGACCTTTCCTTCCCTTGCAAGCTCATAAAGATGCCTGCCTCCGACCCGGACAGCCGAATACATGGGAGGAATCTGTTCCAGCTCGCCGACAAAAGAAGCGCAGACTCTGCGTACCGTCGCCTCATCGACAGCAGCCTCCCTTGTTTCCAGGATGGTTCCCGTCATATCCTGCGTATCGGTCACAACGCCCAGCCTCATCACGGCTTCATAGCTCTTATCGCGATCCGCGATCAGATCTACCAGCTTCGTCGCCTTTCCGACGGCAACGGGCAGCACGCCTGTCGCAGCCGGATCCAGCGTTCCTGTATGGCCGATCCGTCTGATTCCAAGAATTCTCCGCAGCTTTGCGACAACGTCATGGGACGTGTACCCTGCTTCTTTTCGAATGTTCAGCATCCCGTCCAAAGTATTACGATCCCTCTCATTCCTCTGAGGCTTTCCTTTCCAATTCATCCAGCTGCCTGGAGATCTGCGCCGTGATGTTATTAATCGCATCATGTACGGAGCCTTCCATCTCACAGCCGGCGGCCGCCTCATGACCGCCTCCGCCAAAGTAAGACGCAACCTTGCTGACATCCAGGCGGCCGGTGGAACGGAGAGAAACCTTAAATGTCTGCGGCGCCGTCTCGTAGAGGAACATTGCCACTTCAATTCCCTTTGTATAACGAAGCTGGCTCACCACACCATCCAGATCCGTACCGGTTACTCCATAGAAAATAAGATCCCTGCGCCGCAGATAACCGACAATGCATTTTCCCTCCATCATCATGATGCTTTCCGCAAGCACCCTGCCCATGACCTGGTTCTGTACATAGGACTTCTGATAAAAGGATTCCTCAATAATCCGGCTGAACGGTACTCCCGTTTCCACTAACGCAGCGGCTATACGTAAAGTCTCGGCAGTGGTATTCGGATATTGAAATACGCCGGTATCGTGAATCATGCCGGTATAAAGAGCCGTCGCTATATCACAGGTTACTTTTTCGAAATCAAACAGTTTATACAGTACTTCACAGCAGGAACCGATTTCACCGCAGATATGATTGATATCCGCAAACCCTGTATTGCTGATATGGTGATCGATACAAACCGTCTTTTTCGCGTTCGCGAACAGCTCTCCCCCTACGGAAATACGTTCCTGAGAACTGACATCGCAGGCAACGAACAGATCATATATCTTTTCCGGTTCATCCACACTCGTTTTTATCTCATCGATCCGGTCAATCTGCTGAAAAACCGGATTGGGATGATCAAGATAAACATCCGCATGGATCTCCGGATGATATTTCTTAACATAAAGATACAGCGCCATCGTCGAACCCACAGCATCTCCGTCAGGACGGATATGGCCGGCGATCCCCATCGTCTTTATACCTGAAAGAAACTCCTCAACATTATGCATCCTCATCCTCCCCGCGGCTGATCGAATTCAAGCTGATTTCCTCCTCCGCCTGTTCCTCCGATTCTTCGCCCCGAAGCTCGGCTGAGCGCAGATCCGCCTGGATCACTTCATCAATTCTGTGTGACATGCTTACGCCATAAGCAATGGAACCATCTGCCAGAAAAGTAATTTCCGGCGTATTCCGAAGGTTCAGTCCATGGGCAAGTTCACGCCGGATATAGCCTTCCGCCGCGCGAAGTCCCGCAAGCGTTTCCTTCACCGCTTCCTCATTACCCAGTACACTGATATAAGCCTTGCAGCTTTTCAGATCCGGCGCCACCACAGCGCGCAGTACCGATGTCATGGGATGTATCCTGGGATCCTTTACTTCGCTGCGGATAATCCGGGAAAGCTCTTTCTGGACTTCCCCATTGATCCGTGTATTTTTAATGCTGTTTTTTCTCACTCCTGTCACCCCTTATTTTCAGCAAACCGTTTGCAGCAAAGCTGCTTTCTGTTCTGAATCCTGTCATTATGATTCCGGCGACAAAAGGTCATCAGCGCTTTACCTGGGTACTTCAACCATGATATAGGCTTCAATCAGATCATCCTCATGAACATCATTGAAATCTCTGAAAACAAGACCACACTCATAGCCTGCCTTGACTTCCTTGACATCATCCTTAAAACGCTTTAAGGATGCCAGTTCGCCCTCATAAATCTGCTCACCTTCATGCGTGATACGTACTTTGCAGTTTCTCTGGAAAATACCATCCAGGATATAGCTTCCCGCAATGGTACCGATCCCAGATGCTTTAAACAACTGACGTACCTGCGCGTGACCGATCACCTTCTCCTCAAAGATCGGATCAAGCATGCCCTTCATCGCCGCTTCCACATCCGTAATTGCCTGATAGATAACCTTGTAAAGGCGAAGGTCAACGCCTTCCTGTTCCGCGAGCTGTTTTGCGGTATTATCCGGACGCACATTAAATCCGATAATGATCGCGTTCGACGTCACAGCAAGGCTGACATCCGATTCATTAATCGCGCCGACGCCGCCGTGGATAACCTTTACAACCACCTCATCGTTGGACAGTTTGACCAGGCTGTTCCGGACGGCTTCCACAGAACCCTGTACATCTGCTTTGACAATCAGCGGAAGCTCCTTAAGGTCACTTGCCTGGATCTGATCAAACAGATTATCCAGAGAAAGTTTTCCTTTCGTCTCCTCCAGCAAGTGCTTTTTGTTTTCCGCAACAAAGGTATCAGCAAATACCTTTGCTTCTTTATCACTCGGGAATGCCATCAGCACCTCACCTGCGTTCGGAACGTCATTCAGTCCCAGAATCTCGACCGGCATGGAGGGACCGGCATCCTTGAGCCGTTCACCGGTATTGTCCATCATCGCGCGGACCTTGCCGCTGCATGATCCTGCCGCGATAAAATCACCCTGATGCAGGGTTCCTTTTTGTACCAGAATGGTAGCGACAGGTCCTTTGCCCTTATCAAGCTTAGCCTCAATCACAAGACCCCTGGCGGCTCTCTTCGGATTTGCCTTAAGCTCGCTGATTTCGGCTGTCAGCAAAATCATCTCCAGCAGATCATCAATGCCTTCTCCCGTATGGGCAGAAACCGGTACAACCGGTACATGGCCTCCCCAATCCTCCGGGACAAGCTCATGCTCTGATAATTCCTGCTTGACTCTGTCAACGTTTGCGCTCGGTTTATCGATCTTATTGATCGCGACAATAATCTCAACGCCCGCGGCTTTTGCATGACTGATGGCTTCAATCGTCTGAGGCATGACACCGTCATCCGCTGCGACGACCAGAACGGCAATATCCGTTGCATTCGCCCCTCGCATACGCATTGCGGTAAAAGCCTCATGTCCCGGCGTATCCAGGAAGGTAATCTTCTGATCTCCTACCTTGACCACATATGCGCCGATATGCTGGGTGATGCCGCCGGCTTCACCCTTGGTAACATGCGTATTTCTGATATAATCAAGCAGCGAGGTCTTGCCATGGTCAACATGACCCATCACACAGACAACCGGCGGTCTTGGCACAAGATCGCTCTCGTTTTCCGTCTCGTCATCCTTCAGAAGCTCTTCAATGACATCTACCTGAACTTCCTTTTCCGCAATGATATCAAATTCCAGTGCGATTTCGGAAGCCTTCTCATAATCTATCTCGGAATTGACCGTAACCAGCTCACCGCGGAGGAAAAGCTTTTTCACAATCTCGGAAGGCTGCTTCTTCATGGCGTCAGCCAGTTCACGGATCGTCAAAGTCTCAGGGATCGTGATCTCCTTGATTTCCGGCTTCTTTTCCTCCGGCTTCGGTGCCGTATGAGGCTTCGTCAACGGCTTCGAGGTTCTGGCCTGATTCTTCAGGCTGCCCTGACCCTGACGCCCGCTCTTTGCGTTTGCCTGGTTATTGGTCTTCTCCAGATCTTTCTTCCTGTTTTTATCCCGTTCTCTTCCTCTGTCCTTGGATGCCTTTCCAAGCTCCTGGCTGAAGGCCTCCCCGACACGCCTTGTCTGTCCGCCGCGTGCCTGTCCGGGTCTGGAATCACCGCTTCTGCTGTCTGTGCGGAAGCCGCCTCCCGTCTGACCCATACCGGCTCCGGGACGCCCCTGTCTGTTATCCTGACCGGGGCGCGCAGGGCGCTGTCCGTCAGCAGAGCGCGGAACAAATCCGCGGCTCGTTCCCTGATCCGCGGGTCTCGGCGGACGGCCATCCTGCGTGCGCACGGGACGTTGTCCCTGAGACGGTCTTCCATCGCTCATGCGGCGGCCTTCCTGGCCGGATCGCGTCTCGTTCTGATAATGCTGAGCGGAAGAGGTCTGTCTGGGCTGAGAACCGACACTGCCCTGTCCTGTTCTGGCCGTCTGCATTCCCTCTCTCCTTCCGCCTCCCGCCGAAGGCGACGAGGTTCTGGCTCCTTGCGGTCTGGGTGTGCGTGGAGCTCCTGTTCCGGCTCCTGCCTGTTCCGGTTTTGAAGAAGCGGCCGTTCCCGCATTTCCTTTGTCAGAGCCGGCCGTCGTGCTGCCTGTGTCAGCCTTCGCATAACCGCCTGCGGCTGCTGTGCTTTCCTCAGTCTTCGCGGCCTCTGCTTTTACTTCCGACGCAGGTTTCTCCGCTTTTGCAGTCTCTTTCCTTGCCGTCTCTCCACTCTTCTCGGCACCTGCCGCCTGAGCAGGCCTCTCCGGTTCCGTCTTTTTTACCTCCACAGGCTTCTCTGCCTTGACCGGCTCAGCTTTTACCGTATCCGCAGTTTTTTCTGCCTTGACCGGCTCAGCTTTTGCCGTATCTGCAGTTTTATCTGCCTTGACCGGCTCAGTCTTTGTCTCTTCAGCGGTTTTTCCGGCTTTTACCGGCTCAGTCTTTCCTTCTTCGACGGATTTTCCGGCTTTTGGCGTTTCCGCAGGTTTTTCTTCTCTTGCAGGCTTTTCTTTTGCCGCATCTTCGGATTTTTCTGCTTTCGGGGCCTGAGCGGGCTTCTCTGCTTTTGCTGCCTCTGTTTTTTCAATCTCCACAGGCTTTTCTGATTTCGCTGCCTCAGCCTTCTCACTATCCGCAGCTTTCACTGCTTTCGGAGCCGGTGTTCCCACAGGAGCTTCTGCGGCTTTCACTTCTTTCATGGCTTCAGCTTTTGCGGCAGACACAGCAGTTTTCAGCTCTTCCGCTTCGCTCCGGGCTGATGCCTGAACCTGTTCTGCTCCCTGTTTTTCAGGAGCAACCCTTGCTCCGACCGGTCTTTGTTTTCGGACACCTTCCGTTTTTTTCCTGCGGCCGCCATCACTGGCGTTCTGGGCATGGTACACACGGAGGATATTTTTCTTCTTTTTCGGAGCGGCTGTCTCCTCGGCTTCCCTTGCTGCTTCGGCTTCCTTCGCCTGCTTTTCCGCCATTTTAGCTGCTTTGAGCAGCTTGTCTTTATTGGGCATATCCAATGTTATATCCAGCTCCTTTCCCAAAAGCTCACATAAGCAAACTTGTAACTATATTATTTTCCCTGTTCATGACTCCACACGCCTTTCGCGCGATTTTCCCGGAGGCATTCAGGACATCGATATCTTTCTTTGAACAGCCAAAGCCAGGTTCTCGTCCTCGATCGCCACGCTGGACCGCAGATCCTTTCCGATCGCGGCGCCCAGTTTTTCTTTGTCTGAATAAAGCAGCAGCGGTATCCGGGCGAATTCACACATCTGCGTAAATTTCTTACGCGTATTCTCCGAAGAATCTGCCGCCAGAAGAACCAGCCTGGCCTTCCCGGATCTGATTGATTTTTCTACCGCAAACTCTCCGCTCGGCGTCTTGCCTGCCCTTGCCGCAAGCCCCAGCATAGATAAGGCTCTGTCAGATTCCAATCGTTTCCATCTCCTTTGCCAGCCTGTCATACAGCTCCACAGGTATCTCCATCTTCAAGGAGCGCTCCAGGCCATGGTTCTTTCTGGCTCTGGCAAAGCAGTCGATACAACGGCACAGATAAGCGCCTCTGCCATTTTTTCTCCCTGTCTCATCGATACACAGTTCACCTTCGGCGGTCCGAAGGACACGAAGCAGTTCTTTCTTTTCTTTCATTTCCCTGCAGCCGACACATTGGCGCATGGGAATCTTTTTCGGTGTTTTCATGAAAGATCCACTCCTCCCAAAGCGCAGTTTTGTAAGTTGACTCAATGTCTTCGGATGACGAATCCGCTGCTTCGGCAGTTGAGCTTCCGAAGACTAAATCAGTCCCCTTCTGAAATCCGTTTTTTCTTCACACGGCTGTGTCACTCATCCCCGCCGGGAAACACTTCATCGCCGGCATCCTCTTCCTCTTCATCCTGATAATCATAGGAATCCGCCGACTCTCCTTCATCTTCCGGATCATAATCATCGTTCTCATCGATATAATCACCGTCTTCATATTCATCATCATATTCGTCATCGTCATAATCATAGTGATCGCCGGCTTCCCTGGCCTGTGTCTCACTCTTGATGTCGATCTTGAATCCGGTCAGCCGCGCGGCCAGCCGGGCATTCTGTCCTTCCTTGCCAATGGCAAGAGAAAGCTGATAATCCGGGACAACGACAAGCGCGGTTTTGTCGTCAGGATCAGCCAGAACCGCAATAACTTTTGCAGGGCTTAAAGCATTCTCAATCAGAATGGCCTGATTTTCATCCCAGTTAATAATATCTATTTTTTCGCCTCTCAGCTCCTGGACGATGGCATTGACACGGCTGCCGTTCGGCCCCACGCAGGCGCCTACCGGATCAACGTCAGGATCCTTGCTGGAAACAGCTATCTTTGTCCTCGATCCGGCTTCCCGGGCGATGGATTTAATTTCTACAGTTCCGTCGTGAACCTCGGCAACTTCCGCCTCAAAGAGGCGTTTCACCAGGCCGGGATGTGTCCTGGAAACCAGGATGCGCGGCCCTTTCGGAGAATCCTTCACCTCCAGTATATATACCTTGATCCGCTCTGTCGGAGTATATACCTCTCCGCTTACCTGCTCATTTTCGTTCAGCATCGCGTCAACTTTTCCCAAGTTGATACTGATATTTTTTCCTATGCTTCGTTGTACATAGCCGGTAACGACTTCCTTTTCCATCTCATAATACTCGCCGAAAAGGACTTTCCGCTCTTCCTCACGGATTTTCTGCAGAATGACATTTTTTGCATTCTGTGTAGCGATCCTTCCGAATTTATCCGAATGAATCGGTACCTGCACGATGTCTCCGATCTGATAGCCTCCATTGATCTTCTGCGCATCCTCCAGAGAAATCTCAATGGCGGAATCATCAACCGTTTCCACAACCTCTCTGTCGGCGTATACACTGAAGTCACCTGTTTTGGCATCAATTTCAACATGCACATTATCTGATTTGCCGAAATGCTGCTTGCAGGCTTGTACCAGAGACTGCTGGATTGCTTCGATCAGGGCGTCTTTTCGAATATTTTTTTCCCTTTCCAAAACATCCAGAGCTTCGATAAGTTCCTTGTTCATTTTTTTTTAATCCTCCCGGAGCCCCAGGGCTCCCCTCTATACTCGCGGAAATGAATGAAACAACGTTTTGTTTTTTCACTGCGGCAGAAAGCTTAACATACCGCTTGCACGGCGTAAATTCGAAGCAGTTAATCAAAGAAAACCGCAAGCCGTATCAAAGCAATGTCTTTTTTTTCGAACGTCTTCCGCAAACCTGCTTCATCCTCAATCGTTACCGTCGACTCATCAAATGCCGCCAATGTCCCGACAAATTCCTTCTGCTTATCGATCGGACGGAAGGTGCGTACCTCAACCGCCTTGCCCAGACTTCTTTCAAAGTCAGCAGGCTTTTTCAGCGGCCTGTCCAACCCGGGAGAGCTTACTTCGAGAATATAGCTTTCTTCGATAAAATCCTCTTCATCCAGCCGGTCGCTGAAAAGACGGCTGACCGCTTCACAGTCGTTCACCGTGATCCCGCCCGGTTTGTCGATGTAGCCTCTCAGATACCATGTTCCGGCTTCCTTTACAAACTCTACGTCCACCAGTTCAAACCCGAAAGAATCCACAATCGGACGAAGAAGAGCTTCCGCTTTTCCGACATAATCTTTACTCCTGCTCATGCACACACCTCCTTTCCAGAACACATCTTTTGTACCTTGACTCAACCGAAATTGCCTTTTCGCACGAAAGAGGAGTGGACGAAACGTCCACTCCTTCATGAAATGCTGCCGATCAATTTTCGTTATCTTAACATCTTTGCAAATAAAAAGCAAGAGGTTTTGTAAAAATCATCTCGGTTTTGTTCCTTTTCCTCCCCGTCCCGTCAGTCTCAGAGATGTCAGGGAGAAAGGCTTTCCCTTACGTTCAATCGAAAAATCCTTGTCTGCGGCAAGCAGATAAGCATATTCGACACTGTCTTCTTTTCCGAGATTCATGCCGCGCACCCCGACAGAAGTTTTTTTCATGGACGAAACTTCTTTCAATAGGAAACGAAGGAAGAAGCCCGCCCGGGTCTGTAATACCACCTGTTCCATCTCCGTAACGAAACCGACATACACAAGGCGGTCTCCTTCCGCCAGCTTAGTGGAAGCGATGGTTTTTCTTGAAGACACAAATTCCATCCCATCCACCTGTTTGCACATGGACTGAGCCGTGACAAAAAGAAGGCTCTGTGATGTAATCTCAGACATGGGAGCCGCCAGGAGGATCCGTTCCCTGGAGCTGTCATAATAGCTCAGGTTATCCACGGGAATGCCTTTATCTTTTACCTTAACCAGCGGGATATCCTTAACCTTAATCAGATGAAGCTTTCCTTCATCCGTGAAAATACCGATCCGATCCGTGCTCATGCAGGTAAATACATACCGGTTCTCAGCATCCGCAGTCTCACGGTTTCTTTCATAAACCGCCGCATCGATCGTCTTCAGATATCCGAAACGATCCATAAGACAGACCACTTCCGTCTCTTCCTCCGGTTTTTCTTCCAGTACTACCTCCTCGGCATTTTCCAACACGGTTTTTCTCTTTGACGCGTATTCTTTTTTGATCTGATCCAGTTCTTTGATCAGATATCCGCTCATCGCCTCATAGCTGCCCAGCAGATTCTCATACACGGAGATATTTTTGACCGTCTCGGCATAGTCTGCCTGCAGGGCATCTATTTCCAGACCAATCAGGCGGTACAGGCGCATTTCCAGAATTGCCGTCGCCTGCTTTTCCGTAAAGCACAGCTTCGCCGCCTGTCGTTCGCTGGTTTTCGTTTTAAAGCGTATCCCTTCCGTCACGCCGTTTACCAGACATTCCTTCGCCTGTTCCCTGCTCTTGGAGCCTCTGAGTATCTCAATGATCAGATCTATGACATCCACAGCCTTGATCAGGCCTTCCTGAACCTCTTTCTTTTCCTGCTCTCTGCCCAGCAGCGTCCGGAATTTCCTGTTTGTAAAATCGAAAAGAAAATCCACGTGATATTCTATCACCTGTTTCAGGCTCAGCGTCTCCGGACGTCCGTCAGCCACTGCAAGCATATTCACGCCGAAGGTATCCTCGAGCCTTGTTTTTTTATAGAGAAGGTTTTTAAGATTTTCGACGTCCGCATCCTTCTTCAGCTCCAGTACAATACGGATGCCCTCTTTAGAAGACTGATTGGAAATATCCACGATATCCGTGGTTTTGCGTGTTTCAATCAGAGCCGCAACGTCGTTCTGGAATTTGGCGATGTTCGCTCCGAGCATCGTATAGGGAATCTCCGTAATCACAAGGAGCTGTTTTCCGCCTTTGAGCTTTTCCGTTTCTACCTTGCCCCGTATCCGGATCTTTCCTGTGCCGGTTTCATAGATCGATAATAATTCATCCTGATTGACAACGATTCCGCCTGTCGGAAAGTCCGGTCCCTTCAGGTAACGCATCAGACCTTTGACTGAAATATCTTTGTTTTTGATAAATGCCTTTACCGCGTCTATGACCTCTCCGAGATTGTGCGGCGGAATGCTGGTTGCCATGCCGACGGCTATTCCTTCGGCTCCATTCACCAGAAGATTGGGAATTTTAACCGGCAGGACGGAAGGCTCCTTTTCCGTCTCATCGAAATTCGGCATAAAATCTACGACATCTTTATCCAGATCCCCGAGAAATACTTCCTGGGTCAGCTTTTCCAGTCTTGCCTCGGTGTATCGCATGGCAGCGGCCCCGTCTCCCTCGATGGAGCCAAAATTGCCATGGCCGTCCACAAGGACACGTCCTTTTTTGAAATCCTGTGCCATTACCACAAGAGCTTCATATATAGAGCTGTCCCCGTGGGGATGATATTTACCCATCGTGTCGCCTACAATACGGGCGCATTTGCGGTAAGGCCGGTCATAACGGATTCCCAGCTCATACATATCATAAAGCGTCCGGCGCTGAACCGGCTTTAATCCATCCCTGACATCCGGGAGGGCACGGGAAATGATGACGCTCATGGCATAATCAATATAAGATTTCTGCATGACCTCCGCATAATCCGTGCGAATGATATTTTCTTCTCTGGTTTCCATGTAATTATAAAAATCCTTTCTTTATCCGTGATTCCTGATTCTGATGGTATGCCTGTTCTTTTCATCCGTGCGCATCCCGCAGGATCACACATCCAGATCCGCGTCCTGCGCATGTTCATAAATAAACGCTTTACGCGGAGGAACATCACTGCCCATCAGAATCTCTGTCACGCTCGAAGCAAGGCGGGCATCTTCTATTTCCACACGACGCATCCTGCGTGTTTCCGGATTTAAAGTCGTCTCCCAGAGCTGCTCTGCGTCCATCTCGCCAAGTCCCTTAAAACGCTGCAGCGTAAAGCTTCCGGGCTTATGCTTTTTCCGGTATTTTTCCAGAGCCTTGTCGTCATACAGGTATTCCTCTTCCCCTTTTTTCGGCATCGCTTTATATAAAGGCGGCATAGCGATGTAGACATGTCCTTCCTGTATCAGTTCCGGCATGAAACGATAAAAAAGGGTTAAAAGTAAGGTGGAAATATGCGCTCCGTCAACATCAGCATCCGCCATGATGACGATCTTGTCATACCGCAGCTTTGAAATATCGAAATCATTCCCGTATCCCTCGGAGAAACCGCAGCCGAAGGCATTGATCATCGTTTTGATCTCGGCGTTTGCAAGTACCTTGTCCATCGTTGCTTTTTCAACGTTCAGAATCTTGCCCCGTATCGGCAGAATCGCCTGATAGCTCCGGTCTCTTGCCGTTTTTGCGCTCCCGCCGGCGGAATCTCCCTCCACGATAAAAATCTCACATAAAGCGGGATCTTTCTTTTCGCAATTGGCAAGCTTTCCGTTCGAATCAAAGGAAAATTTCTGTTTAGACAATAGATTCGTTTTGGCTTTTTCCTGACTCCTGCGGATTTTTGCCGCTTTATCCGCGCAGGAAAGAACGGTCTTCAGAATCTCAACATTCCGGTCGAAATACAGGACAAGCTGTTCTCCCACGACCTTACTGACCGCCTTCGCCGCATCCTGGTTATCCAGCTTGGTCTTAGTCTGTCCCTCAAATCGAGGATCCGGATGCTTAATAGATACAACCGCAGTGATGCCGTTTCTGATATCAGCTCCGGTATAATTTACGTCCTTGTCTTTCAGGATTCCCAGCGTCCTGGCGTAATTATTCATGACCGTTGTCAGCACGGTCTTAAAGCCGGTCAGATGCGCTCCCCCCTCTGCATTGTATATATTGTTGCAGAAGCCAAGAACATTTTCCCGGAATTCATTGGCGTATTGAAAAGCCACTTCGACTTCGATTCCCTCTGAACTGCCCTGAAGGTAAATCGGTTCATGAAGAACTTCGATATTCTGATCCAGATCACGGACAAAGCCGACAATGCCTTCCGGCTCATGAAAAATGACTTCCGCCGGCTCCGCGCCTCGCCGGTCCACAAACTGGATCACCAGCTCCGGATTCAGATAAGCGGTTTCATGGAGCCGGCTTTTCACTTCCGTAGCGGAAAAATCCGTCCTTTCAAAGATTTCCGGATCGGGCAGAAAATTAATGCACGTACCTGTTTTATTTGTCCTGCCTATCACAGGCAGAAGCCCGTTTTCCAGTTCCTCAGTCGGAATGCCTCTTTCATAATGGTCATGATGTATCCTGCCTTCCCGGCTGATCCGGATATCCAGCGAAACAGAAAGTGCGTTTACCACGGAGGATCCGACACCGTGAAGGCCGCCGCTGGTTTTATATGCGGAATGGTCAAATTTCCCGCCGGCATGCAGCGTAGTGAATACCAGCCTTTCCGCCGGTATGCCTTTTTCATGCATATCTACCGGAATTCCTCTGCCGTTGTCCGTGACCGTACAGGATCCGTCCTTTTCCAGAACGACTTCGATCTTGCTGCAAAAGCCGGCCAGATGTTCATCCACCGCATTATCCACTATTTCATAAATCAGATGGTTCAGCCCTTTGCGTGAAACGCTTCCGATATACATACCGGGACGTTTGCGTACCGCTTCCAGTCCTTCCAGCACAGAAATGCTGGCCGCATCATAGGTCTGCCGTTTTTCCATATAAGATACTCCCCTTTTATGATTGATGATTCAGGAGACAGAAAAGCTTTGTATTTCGCAAAAACAGGGTAGGGGGAGACTGATTCTCCCTCTACCCTGTCCTCAACCTGCGCATTGTCACAGGATGACATCACTATAAGTTCTTCTTAAGCGCGGTTTAAGGATAAATCGGACAGGAAAGCTTTTCCTCTCTCCTGACACCCGTCAGCCTGCCTCAGTTTTAACATTTTCGACCTGTGCGGTCACTAAGGATTGAGTCAGAAATTACTGTCCCGAATCACTTGTCTTTTTGTCCGGGAGCATACCTCAAAAATCAGTTACATAGCCCGCTATGCGCCTGATTTTTGAGGTTCACTCCCAAACAAAAATCCTGCGTTATTCGAGACATTTATTTCTGACTCTATCCTAAAGTGACCGATACCAACGGCATTCGCAAAATCCGCGCTGCGCGCTCCTGCGGCTGCTTCGCATCCGCATTTTGCTCATTCCGTTGGTGGGTGCCTCGTAAGTATGCGATGTTCTGCCTGGATAAATCCAGTCATAACATCGCATACTTACGGTCACCGCACAGGTCGAACATTTTTTGCTGCCTGGCGGGAAAAAGAAAAGAGCAACCAGAGAAAATCTCTGATTGCTCACATAACAGCCAGTACGAGAATCGAACTCGTGTTTCCGCCGTGAGAGGGCGGCGTCTTGACCCCTTGACCAACTGGCCTCATCACCTGACAGGGCATACTATACCACAGTGTTATTTGAAATGCAAGCATTTTTTTAAAAATTTTCGGCCAGTGTGAGAACCGTTAATCAAGGTTGGACAGTAAAGCCGCACGGATATTGCGAATGCCGCCGGCAACGGTCACTTCAGTGACCGCGCGGGGCGAAAACACTTGTCCGGGTACGGAAACACTGTCCCATACAGCTTCATGACTGAACCACATCAGCATCCTTTAAAGTGCAGTATTCTTCATCCTCTTCTTCATAGGTGGCAAATGTGCCTGTGACCGTGATCTCGGTTCCCGGTTCGAATTCCCTGGCGTTTTGTGAAGCTTCGTTGGGGATAAATTCAATTCCCTGTGAACAGCAGGCCAATGCATCCGCAATCAGGCAGTTGAAATAATCTTTCTGATTTTCATCATCGTGGAACGGAATAAAGGTTCCCTGCATACGGATGGTTTTTCCGACATAGTCTTCCGGTTCAACCACCATATGGTAAACCTCCGCATACACCATATTGGCGGAAAGCCTGGTGAGGTCCACATCGATGTCCTCTGCCGCATTCCGTGCGGCGTCGCTTTCCTTCGTCAGCTGTGCCTCATCTTCGGCAATTCTCGCGTCGATGGCAGCCTGCGCCTGGGCCAACGGGTCTCCTCCGGCATCCTTTTCAGCCGCTTCTATGCCTGCCGTCAGCACCTGAGCCACACCCGGCGCTGTATTCACGGCAACCCGTTTTCCCGTCTTTTTCGGTGAACCGCAGCCCGAAAGAATCATGGCAGCTGTCAAAACGATTGTCATATATCTGATAATATGCTTCATATTCTATAATACTTTCCTTGCAGGCATTTTATCCGTTTACCATATCTCATGAATTTCGCACTAAGCCTGCTGCCAGGCAGACAAAAAAGATCAGGACATCTACGGCCACTATGGTAGATCCCACCGGCGTTCCCGCAAGAATCGAAATAATGACGCCCGCAAAGGCGCAGACCACGGAAATCACCGCCGAACAGATGGTTACCCCTTTAAAGCTTTTGAAGAGGCGCATGGCTGACAATGCCGGAAAAATCACCAGGGCGGAAATCAGCAGGGAACCTACCAGGTTCATCGCCAGAACAATGATCACAGCTGTGATAACCGCGATCAGCAGATTATAGCCGGAAGCATTGATGCCGGTGGCTTTCGCAAAAGCCTCATCGAACGTAACGGCAAAGATTTTCGGGTAAAAAAACAGGAAGATCGCCGCAACCGCTATGGATAAAATCACACAGAGCTGTACTTCCCTCTGCGTCAGCGTAAGTATGGAGGTCGACCCAAACAGTGTACTGCATACATCTCCCGAAAGATTTGTGGATGTGGAAAAAATATTCATCAGCAGATACCCGAAGGCCAGGCTTCCTACCGAAATCATGGCGATCGCGGCATCTCCTTTAATCCGCGTATTCTGTCCTG
The DNA here is from genome assembly GCA_017475035.1 of Blautia sp. GTDB lineage: Bacteria > Bacillota > Clostridia > Lachnospirales > Lachnospiraceae > Blautia_A. Next base: position 46,278 of record JAFVGK010000130.1, on the reverse strand, counting down.
TCCAAAGGAGAAGAACCGCGCTGATTACCGTGATCGGCAAAACAACAATCATCTGGTTGGACAGATTCACTACGGAAGCGATCGCGGTCGCGCCAAAGGCTACATGTGAAAGCCCGTCTCCGATAAAGGAAAATCTTTTAAGAACCAGGGTTACGCCAAGCAGCGACGAACAGAAAGAGATGAGAATCGCGCAGATCAGAGCGTAACGGACAAAAGGATACTCAAGATAAAAGGCGAGCTTGCTCAGCATATTTCTCTCCTCCTATAACACATGTTATACACTGTGACTTACTGTCCGGATGACTATTTTGTACCCTATCGCGCTTTGCGCTCCAGGACAAAATATGTCTCCTCCCAAAACGAAGTTTTGTTCAACGAAGTTTTCAGGCTGACTCAATATCTTCGGATGACGATTCTGCCGCCCCGGCAGCCCAACTGCCGAAGACTGAATCAGTCTCCCTTCTGGCGTGTGACAAACATCTTTCCCAATGGGCTTTCAAGATATTCCTCCTTCGTCCCGAAAAAGACGTCATCGCCCATATGCAGGATATGTGTCGCGTACTGCACGGCCGAGAGTATATCATGGGAGATCATCAGGATGGTCGTTCCTTCTTCATTCAATTCTTTAATCAGATCATACATCTGTGCCGTGACACCGGGATCAAGGCCGGAAACAGGTTCATCCAGAAGAAGCAGACGTTTTGTGGCGCAAAGCGCCCGGGCAAGCAGAACTCTCTGCTGCTGCCCTCCGGAAAGCTCCCGATAGCAATGTCTTTCCAGATGAAGGATCCCCAGCCGCTCCATATTCTCCTTCGCCAACTGTTTTTCTTCCTTATTATAAAAGGGCCGTATCCCGCTTTTGGAAAGACAGCCTGAAAGCACCACTTCTCTGACAGAGGCAGGAAAATCCCTCTGAACCTCCGTCTGCTGCGGCAGATATCCGATTTCTTTCGGTTTCAGACCGTCTCCATGGATGATCTGTCCTTGAATCGGCGTCTTCAACTGAAGCAAGGTCTTCATCAGTGTCGTTTTTCCTGATCCGTTTTCCCCGACAATACACAGATAATCTCCGGAATTGACCGAAAAATTAAGATTTTGCGCTATCGTCTCCCCGTCATAGCCAAGAGCCAGATCCATAACGGTAAGTAAAGCCATGTCACTTTATTCCTTTCGGTTGTATCTTTTTATATTTTATGCGGAAATATACCGCCTGCGCGGCGTAATTTTCGGTATGGTATTTCCTATGGATTTAAGCACAAAGAAGCTTTTCTGTCAAGATGCTTCACCAAGTGTTCACGTATTATTCGTCTATTTGCAGGTTCAGATAAGGCATTTCAACAAGATTTCTGGATAACAGTAGGTTTTTCTACTTCAGTATTTAATCTTATATCTTTCTTTTTCGACTACAAACTTTCTTTCCACAAAGATTTTTGCATCTTTTTTTGTGCAGTGTTGTCCATATATAGTAAATTGCCCATGATTTGTTCTTAAATCTTTAGATTTGACAGGAAAAAAACATTAATTGGTATTCGCAAATATCAAAAAATGTGTTATACTAAACCAGTATATATGTTCTGGCAAGCCACATACATCCGGTCTTGCTTTAATTTTCCTTGCCAGGCAAACCAAGAGGAAAGGGGCCGTCACTTATGAATATTACTGACGTACGTGTGAGAAAAATCACAAAAGAGGGCAAAATGAAAGCGGTTGTCTCTATCACGATCGATAATGAATTCGTGGTTCATGACATCAAAGTCATCGAGGGAGAAAAAGGGTTGTTTATCGCCATGCCAAGCCGCAAGGCATCGGATGGCGAATATCGCGATATCGCGCACCCGATTAACCCCGAGACAAGAGCCCAGATGCAGGATCTCATTCTGAAAGCGTATCAGGATGTTCTGGATAACGAAGATGATGCAGGTTTTTCTCAGACAGACCTTGCATGATTGCGAAAATCCTGCTAATATAGATATGAAAGTCCAGCGGCTTTTATATCTGCCTGTATGACGGATGTGCGGGAGCGTGCGGGGCATCTTTCACATTATCTTTCATGGCCTCCGCGGATCCGCACCGGATCTTTTTGCAGGGAAAGTATGAAAATCGCTAAAACACTTAGGATCTGGCACTTGATTTTACCATAAGGATGAAAGACAGGGTCTTTCATGTCTGTCTCTATCTCTATGAACCGGCGCCGGCGCGACAGTTCATGAACAGAGAAAGTATGAGCTGCCTCTGCTATTATGGATCTGTGACAGTCCTTCATCATGAAGAAAAGGAGATGTTGAGTATGCCATTAGTAACCACAACAGAGATGTTCAAAAAGGCTTATGCCGGCGGCTATGCCATCGGTGCATTCAACGTTAACAACATGGAGATCGTCCAGGGTATTACTGAGGCTGCCCAGGAGCTGAAAAGCCCTGTTATCCTTCAGGCTTCCGCCGGTGCAAGAAAGTTTGCAAAACCCGCTTATCTGATGAAGCTGGTTGAAGCAGCTGTAATTGACTGCCCGGATATCCCGATCGCTATGCATCTGGATCATGGCGCAGATTTCGAGATCTGCAAGTCCTGCATCGACAATGGATTTACTTCCGTCATGATTGACGCTTCCAGCAAGTCCTTTGAGGACAATATCGCTCTGACCCGTAAGGTAGTTGAATACGCACACGCTCACGGCGTCGTTGTTGAGGCTGAGCTCGGCACACTGGCCGGTATTGAAGATGATGTCAAGGTTTCCGCAGAGGATTCCTCCTACACCCGTCCTGAGGACGTGGAGGAGTTTGTGACCCGTACAGGCGTGGATTCCCTTGCTATTGCTATCGGTACTTCTCACGGCGCTTTCAAGTTCAAACCCGGCACGGACCCGAAGCTTCGCTTCGACATCCTGGAAGAAGTTTCCAAGAGACTGCCTGAGTTCCCGATCGTACTGCATGGTGCTTCTTCTGTACCGCAGGAATACGTCAAGATCATCAACGAGAACGGCGGCGCTCTGGTTGACGCCATCGGCGTTCCGGAAGATCAGCTTCGCCAGGCCGCAAGATTGGCTGTCTGCAAGATCAATATTGACTCTGACCTTCGCCTTGGCTTTACGGCCGGTATCCGTTCAACGCTTCGCGAGCATCCCGAGATGTTTGACCCGAGAGGTTATCTCACCGTATCCCGTCAGAACGTCAAGGACGTCGTTACCCACAAGATCAAAGACGTACTTGGTTCCGAAGGAAAAGCCTGAGATCCGTCACTGTATACATAATCAGCAAAGGAGACAGAGACATGCGCTCTGTCTCCTTTGCTGATTTTTGATTAAAAACACTGAGGTATACATGCATCATGAAATTACTCATCATTCGACATGGCGATCCTGATTATGAACATGATTCCCTGACCCCGAAAGGCTTTCGGGAAGCTGACCTTCTTGCAGAAAAGCTGATAAAGACCCCTATTGATTATTATTATGTTTCCTCTATGGGAAGGGCTCAGGATACCGCAGCTCCTACACTTGCAGGAAAACGCCGGACTGCCGTCATCTGTGACTGGCTGCGTGAGTTCAGCGCACGTCTGATCTGGAGACCTGATGTAACGACCAAACGCAAAATCCCCTGGGACTGGCTGCCGGCCGACTGGACGAGTGAGGATCTGTTCTTACAGGAAGAAACATGGATGACACAGGATATCATGGCGGAAGCCGGCATCGGCACGGAATACAGGTATGTCATTGACAGCTTTGACACTCTTCTCGCCAGGCACGGGTATGTGCGGGAAAATCGTTATTATCGTGCCGTACGGCCAAACGAAGATGTCATCGCGCTCTTCTGCCACTTCGGACTGGAATGTGTTCTTCTTTCTCACCTGTGGAATGTCTCACCCATGCCTCTCTGGCATGGTCTGTGCTGCGCTCCCACCTCAGTGACGACAGTTGTTACGGAAGAGCGCCGGGAAGGAATTGCCAGTTTTCGTGCCAGCTCCGTCGGAGATATCTCTCATCTGTATGCCGCCGGGGAAAGCCCCTCTCCCGCCGCTTCTTTCTGTGAATGCTACAGGAATACTCATCAACGGCACGATTAGGAGCTGTGCATAAACAACCTGTACAGATGGTGCAGGTTATACTCATGAATGAATGCAATTAACAGCCATTTCATCTGAACACACCGGGCGTTCACCCGTTATACGGTAATCGTATCGGCAGCCATTTACGGTATCGAGCATAAATTCTTCCGGGCAAGGCGGCGTCAGGAGCCGCAGAAGGCTATGGCCCGATCCTGAGACACCACCGAGGACACCAATTTTCCTCATTTTCGACATACATTCATCACATTTATCTTTTATCATATGCATATCTTAAGAGAACAACCACTCTTAAGAAAACTCTTTCCTTTCCCTAAAATGAATAGCAGTGTGAGGAGGCCCTCTTCGGCAAGGCAAGCCGAGGAGGGTCTCCTTCGTCTTGCCAAGAAACAAATCTTATGATACAATCGTTAAGATTTTATACATGATTTCGTATCTGCCTTTCTGGTCATCGGGCAGATATGCACGAGACAAAAAGAAGGAAAGTACGAAAGCAGGAAAGTGAGGAAGACGCAAATGGATCGTCCAAACGCGTGGTTGAATTATCAATTTGAAGAAACTGAAGAACTGGAAAGTGTCGCACAGCAATACAGAGCATTTCTGGACGCCGGCAAAACAGAAAGAGAATGTGTCGCCGAGATCGTCCGCCTTGCGGAAGCGGAAGGCTATCGGGATCTTGCTGATATCCTTCGCGAAGGCAAAGTCCTTACGGCAGGAGATAAAGTATATGCCGTCTGTATGAAAAAAACCATCGCTCTGTTTCAGATCGGAAAAAAATCTCTCACAGAAGGCATGAACATTCTGTGCGCTCATATCGATTCCCCTCGTCTTGACATCAAGCAAAATCCGCTCTTCGAAGAAAACGAACTGGCCTATCTGGATACGCACTACTATGGCGGCGTAAAAAAATATCAGTGGGTTACTCTTCCGCTTGCCATCCATGGTGTTGTGGCAAAAAAAGACGGCTCCCTGATCCAGGTAAAAATCGGCGAAGATGAAAATGACCCTGTCGTCTATATCACCGACCTTCTGATTCATCTCTCCTCCAAGCAGCTTCAAAAAAAAGCCGCGGAAGTCATCGAGGGTGAAAAACTGGATATTCTGATCGGGAGCCGGCCTTTGTCAAAAGACAACGCCCAGGACGACGATGAAAAAAAGAAAAACAAAAAGGACAGCGAAAAAAAGATAAAAGATGCGGTAAAAAAACAGATTCTGAAATTGCTGCAGGACAAATATGGCATGGAAGAAGAAGATTTCCTCTCTGCGGAATTAGAAATCGTCCCTGCAGGCAAAGCCAGAGAATGCGGACTCGACCGAAGCATGATCGCGGCTTATGGTCAGGATGACCGTGTCTGTGCCTTTACCTCCTACCTTGCTCTCGCGCACACCAGAGAGGCTATGGAAAAAACATCCTGCTGTCTCCTTGTAGACAAAGAGGAAATCGGCAGTGTCGGCGCTACCGGCATGCAGTCCCGTTTCTTCGAAAATACTGTTGCGGATCTGGCGAATGCCTGTGGCATGAGTGCAGAATCTGCTCTTCGCCATATCCTCTCCTCATGCCGTATGTTGTCTTCGGATGTCAGCGCCGGCTTTGATCCTTCTTATGCCGAAGCCTTCGAAAAGAATAACGCGGCGTATTTAGGACACGGCATCGTTTTAAATAAATATACCGGCTCCCGCGGCAAATCAGGATCCAATGACGCCAATGCAGAATATGTTGCAGTCCTTCGCCGCATTTTTGATGAAAATAAAATCTGTTTCCAGACAGCCGAACTCGGAAAAGTAGACTACGGCGGCGGAGGCACCATCGCCTACATTGCGGCGCTTTACGGCATGGAAGTCATAGACAGCGGCGTTGCCGTGCTTTCCATGCACGCGCCCTGGGAAATCACCAGCAAAGCAGATATTTATGAAGCCTATAAGGCTTACAAGGCATTTCTGAAAGAAGCGTAAGAAAACTGATACCGCTACTTCGGAAGCCCAAATGCCGAAGCAGCAGTATCGTCATCCGAAAACAGCCGCCCTGTGCGGTGACCGAAACGAAGCACCGGGCGAAAACATTGAATCAACATATAATACTTCGGTATAAGAGGAGGTTTTTCCTACCATGTATCAGATCAATTTCAGCAAGCCGATTCATGTCCATTTTATCGGTATCGGCGGCATCAGCATGAGCGGATTGGCCAAAGTTCTTCTGGACCGCGGCTTCACGGTTTCCGGTTCCGATCGGCAGAAAAGCCCGCTCACGCTTTCACTCGAAAAAGACGGGGCATTCATTCACTACGGACAGCGTGCTGAAAATATCACAGATGATATCGATGTCGTCATTTATACCGCCGCCATAGGCAAAGACAATCCCGAATTCGCCCGCGCCTCAGAGCTGAATATCCCCATGCTCACACGGGCGGAGCTGCTGGGGCAGATGATGAAAAATTACCATGACGCCATCGCCGTTGCCGGCACTCATGGAAAAACCACGACGACCTCCATGCTTGCGCAGATTCTGTCCGATTCCGGAAAAGATCCGACTGTCAGTGTCGGCGGCATTCTCCCCTCCATCGGGGGAAATATCCGCATCGGCCAATCCGGCGTTTTCCTTACGGAGGCATGTGAATATACCAACAGCTTTCTCAGTTTTTTCCCGACAGTCGGCGTCATTCTCAATATAGAAGAAGATCATCTGGATTTCTTTAAGGACATCGAGGATATCCGGCACTCCTTCCGCCGTTTTGCGGAATTGCTTCCGATGGACGGCTGCCTGATCATCAACGCGGATACCCCTGACTATGAAGAAATCATGAGAGGTCTTGACTGCCATGTCACCACCTTTTCACTGGAAAAGGAAGCTGACTATACCGCAAAGGATATTACATGGGATTCCTATGGCCATGCCTCCTTCACTGTATACCATCACGGTAAGAAACTGGGCAGCTTCTTCCTGAAAGTCCCGGGACTGCATAATGTCTCCAATGCTCTGGCAGCCATTGCCTGCGCCAGGGTTTTCCACATCTCACCGGATGAGATCGCGAAGTCCCTCTCCGGCTTTACAGGCGCGGAACGTCGTTTTGAATACAAAGGGACCATAGGAGGAGCGACCATCATCGATGACTACGCGCATCATCCTTCGGAAATCACAGCGACACTTGATGCCGCGGCAAATTATCCTCATCGCAAGCTATGGTGTGTTTTCCAGCCGCACACCTATACGAGAACCGCCGCTTTCCTGAATGAATTTGCCAAAGCCCTTGCCGCAGCCGATGAGGTTGTCCTGGCGGAAATATACGCAGCCCGGGAAGTCAATACAATCGGTATTACATCCGAAGACCTTGCGGAAAAGATCACGCAGCTCGGGACTCCCTGTCGGGTTCTGCCCAGCTTTGACGAGATTGAGAATTATCTGCTCACCAGCTGCGAAAAAGGTGATCTGATCCTGACCATGGGAGCCGGCGATATTGTCAGAGTAGGCGAACATCTGCTTGGTAAATAAAAATTCCTTTTGTCTCCTGAATCAGCCATATGGCTTTTCAAAGTAACCGAAAAACAGATCTTTTTATGTTTTTCTTTGGTTCAATCTCCTATTCTATTTCCAGACAGTATATGCTATAATCCAGTTGCTATGATGACAGGTAATTATCAGAACCATTCCATATCAGAGGATGAGTCCTTAGGATAGCCGCGATAATTCATCCATTTATTTACGTGGCAATCCTTAATACCCAAGAGATCACGATCACGGGAAGGAGGAAAAGGACATGCATCAAATCCGCTTATACCGCGATGTGGATATCCAGGCGACTCTGCTGCCAAACCGTTTTATCGATGAATACATGCCAAATGCCAACGGAGAATTCGTCAAACTCTATATCTATCTTCTGCGCTGTCTCGGAAAAGGGATGGAAGAGATTCCTATTGATTACCTGGCGGATCATCTGCTGTGTACAGAAGGAGATATCCTCCGGGCTCTGCGTTACTGGGAAAAACAAAGCCTTCTTTTTCTTTCTGTCGAACAGGACGGCAGCATAACCTCAGTTCAGTTTTCGGGTTTTCCGGAAAAAAGCAGCGCAGCGCAAAAGCAGGAGAGGCCGCTGCAGCCGATACCGGAAACGATGCCTTCAGCCAGGGAGTTCGAAGCCGGCAATACGGACACTGCTGCAAATGCAAAAAGTCAGGAACCTGCTTTGACAGGTACAGGCAGCCTTCTTCAGGAGCCCGATTTCCTGGCAGATCAGGCGGAAGCGACAGAATTTTACGGCACAGCGGAACGTCTGGAGCAGCTCATGCAGAATGAAGAAGTACAGCAGATTTTGTTTATCGCTGAACAGTATCTGGGCAAAACGCTGTCTCCGATCGAAACGGATAAGCTGATTTACTTCTATGATCAGCTTAAGATGTCAGTGGATCTGATTGATTATCTGATCGAATACTGTGTCGGAAGAGGCCATCGAAGTATCCGCTATATCGAAACCGTTGCCCTTTCCTGGAAAGATGACGGGATCGATACGGTAGAAAAGGCCAAAAAATCCTCCTTTTCCGGCAGAAAAGAGTATTTCTCCATTCTGCGCGCTTTAGGGATCCAGGGCAGAAGCCCCGTGGAGAGTGAAATCCGGTTCATGGACAAATGGCTGGACGAATATCACTTTCCCTTATCGCTGATCTATGAAGCATGTAACCGGACTATTATTCAGACCGGCCAGCCCAGTTTTCCGTATACCGATAAGATTCTTTCAGATTGGAATTCTTCAGGAGCCTCCTCTCTGGATGACATCGCCCGGCTTGACGCGACGCACCAGATGGCCAGGCCAAAGAAGCCGGCAAAGGGTGAACGACCTCCCGCACAGGGTACACCCGCGAAGGGAGCCGGCCGTTTTAATAATTTTTCCCAGAGAGAGTATGATTACTCTGACGTTGAAAAGCAGCTGCTTCACCTGAACAATTAGCCAAAACATAGGAGGCATATTTCGTGGCATTACAGAACTATCAATATGATATGATTATGCGGCAATTCAACCGAAAGCAAACCAGGGCAAACCGCATCCTCGCCGAACACCAGGCGAATGCTTTTGCGCGCTGCCCCAGACTCCGCCAGATCGACGAAGAAATAGCTGCGCTGAGCTCTGACTGCCTTCGGCGTATGCTGAACGGTGAAATCCGGGACACCAAAGGGCTGCGAAGCAGTATTGAAAAGCTCTCCCTGGAGCGCCTCCACATCCTTTCCGATGCAGGTTTCCCTCCGAATTATCTGGAACCTGCCTACTCCTGTGAACGCTGCCAGGATACCGGATATATCGGTAATGAAAAGTGCAGCTGCTTTAAACAGGCAGAGATATCCCTGCTTTATGCGCAGTCTAATCTTCAGGAGCTGCTCTCCCGGGAGACCTTTTCCCGTTTTTCTCTGTCATATTACTCCGACACAAAGGTTCATGAAGCTTCCGGCCAGACCGAGCGGCAGATGGCAATGAAAGCATATGATATTTCCCGCCGGTTCGTCGAAGACTTTAAGGAAAAATCTGATAATCTGTTCTTCTATGGGGATACCGGGATGGGAAAAACCTTCCTCTCACATTGTATCGCCCATGAACTGCTGGAAAAATCATATTGTGTTTTATATTTTTCTGCCTACGATCTGTTTGAAAAGCTTGCCCGTTATGCCTTTTCCAAAGAAGAATCAGGCGGAACCATGGAAGATATTTTATCCTGTGAGCTATTAATCATCGATGACCTGGGAACAGAGCTGACTAACAGCTTTGTGGCTTCCTCCCTTTTTACCTGTGTAAATGATCGGCTGATCCGTCAGAAATCCACGATCATCTCCACAAATCTTGATCTGGAGTCATTGTCACAGACCTACTCCGAACGGACAGTCTCCCGCATCATGGGAAACTATCATATGGTAAAGTTAACCGGAAAAGACATCAGGCTTCAAAAGCTGTTTGCCCAAAGGCATACAGCATCGTAACGGAAAGGAGACAATTTCATGGCAACGATGACAGATAAAAACATGTCTACAGTGCCTTACGGTCGTCTGGGCTTGGTTGCTTTAGAGAGCTGCAGGGATTTAGGCAGGCTTGTAGACCAATGGCTGGTAACATGGCGGAAAAAAAGGCAGTCGCCCGCTATGGACAGTTTTGCGTTTGAAGGTTATGCCAGAGACAGTTTTATCATCAATGCCCAGACACCCCGATTCGGCAGCGGCGAAGGGAAAGGTGTAATCAGTGAATCCATTCGGGGAGATGATCTCTATCTGCTCGTGGATGTATGTAATTACAGCACTACCTATCAGATTGGGCGCTGCGTGAACCTGATGTCCCCGGATGACCATTATCAGGATCTAAAGCGTGTCATCGCCGCAATCGGCGGAAAAGCGCGCAGGATTAACGTGATTATGCCATATCTGTACGAAGGCAGACAGCTTCAGCGAAGCGGCAGGGAGTCTCTCGATTGTGCCACCGCCCTTCATGAGCTGACGTACATGGGCGTGGAGAATATCATAACCTTTGACGCGCATGACTCCCGTATCCAGAATGCCACCCCTTTACAAGGCTTCGAAACCGTTCAGGCTTCTTACCAGTTCATAAAAGCTCTGTTGTCCGTACAGGAAGGACTTCATATTGACAATGAACATTTTATGATTATCAGCCCTGATGAAGGGAGCATGAATCGTGCCATCTATCTTGCCAATATCCTCGGCGTCGATATGGGCATGTATTACAAGCGTCTTGACTATTCCCGTTATGTAAACGGCCGTCACCCCATCGCGGCTTTCGAGTTTCTCGGACCCAAGCTGGAAGGAAAGGATGTCATACTGATCGACGATATGATTTCCTCCGGCGATACCGCGCTCGAAATCAGTGAGCTGCTGAAAAAGCGCGGCGCTGGAAAAATCTTTATCTGCGCAACCTTCGGCATCTTCTCCGATGGTTTGCAGAAATTCGACGAAGCGCACAGCGCCGGTGTTTTTGACCGTCTGCTTACGACCAATCTTGTTTATCAGCGTCCGGATCTTCTGAAAAAAAGCTATTATACTTCTGTCGATATGAGCAAATATATCGCTCTGATCATCGATACCTTAAATCATGATCTGTCTATCAGCAAGCTGCTCAATCCGGTAGACCGTATTCACCGTGCTGTTTCCAAGTATCAGAATTCCCAGAAAATAACCCAGGAAGCAGACGACTGACGACAACAAGTGCAATCGCTCGGAATCCGTTTATTCTGCACAGATAGATTGAAAAATAAGGTGTAAAAAGAAAGCTCTGCCGGAGACTTTTGCTATGCACAAAAGCCTCCGGCAGAGCCTTTTTTTCTTCATAAACTACTATTATCATGCTATGAAAGCTCTACTTCATAAAATTCCAGTCCCAGTTTTCTCATCAGCTCTGCTTCTCTCGTATGGCAGGTACAGATCAGAACCTGACGGTTCTGGCGTGAAAGCCAGGTCAAGGCCGCAGACAGCCTTTCATCATCATACATTCCGAATATATCATCCAGAATAACGGGCAGCTCTTTCTTTCCAAGCAGCTCTCCCGAAGCCATGCGCAAAGAAAAATAAATCTGCTCAATCGTGCCTCTGCTGAAGCGTTCCACTTCTACGGCACGTTCTGCCGTATTTACCGTCATCCGCAGATCTTCATCCAAAAAAATCTGTCCATACTTTCCTTCTGTGATTTCACTCAGGATCTCTGATGTCCGGTCTCTGAGCTGTCTGCCCATTTGCGTGCGGATCGCCTGAGACGCTTCCTGCAGCCGGTCCAAAGCAAGATTGACCGCTTCGATCTCCTTATCCTGTATGACAGGAAGATCCTGCTGCGCTTCCAGCTGCCGTATTTCCTCCCGGAGATTATCCAGATCCGCTCTCTTTTCCTTGATCTGTGTCAGAGTTTCTTCCATCGATCCTTCCAGCCTGTCCCGCAGTTCATTTTTTTTGCGTTTCTGGTGGCTTTGACGATCCAGCGCGGCAAGAAGGCGTTCTTTTCTTTGTTTCAGCGTACGTGATTTCAGAGCAAGATGAATGGAAAACAACAGCAGACTTAAACAGATAACCAGCCAGAACAATCTGCATGCCTGCATCCATATTGTTTTATCAGGCAGTTCTCCTGCAAGGGCGGCCTTCCGCAGCCGGAGGGTAAAAGGGAACTGCAGCGCAAACGCCGCTCCGGCAGCAACAGCTCCTAAAAAAGAGCAAACCGCATAGGATCTGCTTCGCGCCCTTTCCAATGCAAGGCTGAGAATTCTGTCATCCTGTGCAGGATCTTCTATCACATGGCTTCTCGCTCCCAGTCCCTCTCTCTGGCTTCTCAGAACTTCAAACCGTTCTCTCAGAGACTCCGTATCCTTAACGAGAACCTCCTCTTTTGCTTTCAGCTTTTCGATTTCTTTTTGAAGCTGTCGGGCATTGCGGTCTTTCTGATCAGCAAAGCCCTTTCGGTGCATTTTTAACAGCTGATTCGCCCGTTCCAGATTCATCCTGTTGTCCAGAGTTCCCTGGCACGCCGCCATATAATTCGTCAGTTCCCTCGTCAGATCAGGACCCGTCACGCTTTTCAGCTGGCCGACGGATACCGTATTCTCATAGATCGCCTCACTGACGCCCCCCAGAAGCTCCTCGAGATCCTGCATCGTACATCTTCCCCCATCGGAAAGATTTGTCAGCTCAAATCGCGGATATTCTCTTGTAAAGCTTCTCACCAGACGATAGTTCTTTCCATTTCCCTCAAACCAGATCGTCCCCCCGAAACTGCCCGGGTTTTCCCATGGCTCATAACTGGAGTAAGCATCCTGCTTTGCGGCCTTGCCTCTTTTTCTGGATATTCCGAAGAGCATGCCCTTCAAAAAATGATAGAGCGTGGTCTTTCCGCTCTCATTTGGTCCAAAAAGAATATTCACTCCTTCGGACAGCTCCACAGTCTTATCTGTGATTTTTCCAAAATTACGTATGTTCAGCTTCCTGATAACCATCTTGCTTTATCACCTTTGTCCTGACAGCTGTGAGGTTTCCAAAAGAGCCTGAAGTCCGAAATAGAGAGCCTTTTCCTCAACCTCCGATAATGCGGAAAAATCGAGCTTTCCGTTTTGATCCGAAGCGAAGGACCAGATATAATCTCCGAGAATGGTACCCCGGAACCGATGGTAAAGATCAGGCAGGTCAAAAGCCGGCCTGGTCTGGTCTTCAACCTCAATGATATTGCCCAGCCGTTTCAGGCGTTCCGTAAAAATGAGCTGTTCCGGAGCACGCTGCCCTTTCAGAATAATCCGGTAAATATTCCCGGGGCCTTCATTGGAAATACATTCCCTGAGCCTGGTCTCAATGGAGCCTTGCGTATCCTCCTCGCTCATCTCGAGCTCAATCCGACGATAAGTTCTCTCGGAAAACGAAACAAAACGTGTATGAAGAATTCCATGATTTGTCCAGCCACGGATAAACCCATGATCTCCAAGCTCGGTATGATCCAGAGGTTCCAAAGAACCGGCATAAGCCGCCCGATCCCGAAACAGGATCTGCGGCTTATGAATATGCCCCAGCGCGATATAATCAAATCCGGACCTCAAAAGCCCCCGGACATCAATCGGAATATGATCATCGTCCCCTCCATGAGCGAGGAGAATATGGTATTCCTCCGTTCCTTCTTCTTCCTGATCATCCTGCTCCTGATCCGTCTGCGCTTCCCTATCCTGCCAGGGAAACAGATCCTGATATAGCGGATCGGAAATCTGGGCGTGTTCATAGCTCAGGCCGTAAATATAGACAGGCAGAAGAGCATCCTTCACACGCTGCGGCGTCTCCGAAGGAAAAAAAACGACATTCTCCGGCCATGTAAACCCTCTGTAAAAAGAATCCGGGCTTATATAATCATGGTTTCCCGCTGCCAGGTAAATCCGGGTATTCGGAATCCTCCCGAAAAGATACGCCACCTCCCGGAGCTCGGACAACAACGGCTGCCGGTGAAAAAGGTCTCCGGCAATCAGAAGAATGTCAACCGGATCGTCTTCGATCGCCGCAATCACCCGGCGGAAGCTCTCCCATATTTCTTCCCTTCTTTTCTCGCACCATGGATAGCCTCTGTCCGGCGCGGCTCCCAGGTGAACATCAGACAGATGTATAAATCGCATCTTTTCCCTTTTCCTGACACGCCGAAGCATGTCATGTATTCTTATAGTATGCGCACGAATTTACTATATAAAGCAGTAATCAAAGGTCGCAGTTATTGACTGTTCTCGGGAAAGGAATCACATCCCGGATGTTCCCTATGCCGGTAAGATACATAACCGCACGTTCAAACCCGAGACCAAAACCGGAATGTCGCGTCGTCCCGTATTTTCTCAGGTCGAGATAGAAGGAATAATCCTCCTCGCGCAGTCCCAGCTCCTGCATTCTCTGCTTCAGCTTCCCATAGTCATCCTCTCTCTGACTGCCTCCGATGATCTCTCCGATCCCCGGCACGAGGCAATCCATCGCGGCGACTGTTTTGCCGTCCGGATTCAGCTTCATATAAAAAGCTTTTATTTCCTTCGGATAATCCGTTACAAATACCGGGCGCTTAAATATTTCCTCTGTCAGATATCTCTCATGCTCTGTCTGCAGGTCGCAGCCCCAGAATACTTTATAATCAAAATTCTCATTATTCTTTTCCAGCAGCTCCACGGCTTCCGTATAAGTCACATGGCCAAAAGCGCTGTTTGCTACATGGTTCAGTCTCTCGATGAGCCCTTTGTCTACAAAGGAATTAAAGAAATTCATTTCTTCCGGAGCATTCTCCATGACATAGTTGATAATGTACTTGAGCATGGCTTCGGCAAGATCCATATTATCCTGGAGATCAGTGAAAGCGCATTCCGGTTCGATCATCCAGAACTCTGCCGCATGGCGGGTCGTATTGGAATTTTCAGCCCGGAAGGTCGGTCCGAAAGTATAGATATTTCGGAAAGCCTGAGCAAACGTTTCACCGTTAAGCTGTCCGCTTACGGTCAGATTTGTCTCTTTTCCGAAGAAATCCCTGGAGAAGTCTACTTTTCCGTTCTCGTCCAGCGGAGGAGAAGCAGGATCCAGAGTCGTAACGCGGAACATCTCTCCTGCTCCTTCCGCGTCACTGCCCGTAATCAGAGGAGTATGTACATAGACAAATCCTCTCTCCTGGAAAAACCGGTGAATTGCATACGCACACAAAGACCGGACACGGAACACGGCCTGGAAGGTATTCGTCCTCGGACGCAGGTGCGTCATCGTACGGAGATATTCAAGAGTATGTCTTTTTTTCTGTAAAGGATAATCCGATGCCGACGGTCCTTCGATCTCAATTTCCTCCGCCTGAATCTCGAAAGGCTGCTTCGCATCCGGCGTTGCCACCAGTGTTCCTTTAACAAGGATCGCAGCTCCGACATTCAGTCTGGAAATCTCAGCAAAGTTCGCCATCGTATCATGATAAACAATCTGCAAAGTCTCAAAAAAAGTTCCATCGTGCAGCACGATAAAACCAAACGACTTTGAATCGCGCACGGAACGCACCCAGCCGCTCACCCGGATCGTCTGATCCAGGTATTTTTCTCTCTCCCGATAAATCTCCTTTACCGTTACAAAGTCCATATGAATTTCTCCTCTTTATAAACGAAAACCATTCGTCGATGCAGTATACACCACACCGACGAATATTTTCAGGCTCTTATTTCTTTGAAAACGCCCGCTGCGACAGCAGCGTGGCATAGTGGGATGCACCCATGCCCTCATTTTCATTCATGTTGATGCCAAATTCGAAGGGCATGGGGGTTTACTTTATTTTTTATGTCTCAAAGCATCTCGATGCATTGGGCAAAGATCCGCTTGTAAGTCTGTGTCGTATAATGCAGGCCATCATCAACCCCTACATTTGCCCCATACTTGCCGGTGTCATGGCTGTAGCCATTTTTGATCAGGTATGTGAACAGATCCAGATACGTAAAGTCCTCATCCCCGCACAGGTCATTTTTGATTTTTTTATTGAAAGCCAGAATTTTTGACTCGTCTCTTACCTTAACCCTTCCTTCATTCATGATGGAATTGATCGGATTGACTGACATATAAAAGAGCTTGCAGTTTTTATCAATGAGTTCCTGCTTGACAGAATTTAAATAAGTGATGTAACTGTTAATCTTTGTGTAATCATTCACGCCCAGGTTAAAAATAATCGCTGTCGGTTTTTCCACTATCGCGCTGTAATTATCCGCTATCTTTTCCCTGACCGCCTTGATGCCGTCTCCCTTAAGCCATTCCAGTCCTTCTCCTTCAGCGCTGATAAAAGATACTTTAAAAACAGCGCCGCTTTCACTCAGATACGGATCCCTCTCAATCGTTTCATGCAGACGGTTGGTCCGGGAATCACCTACAAAAATCAGCTGCTTATACTTCTGCTGCCATCCGCTGGAAAAACCTGTCAGATTTGTTTCCGTACCGATGGAAAACATGACCGCATAGAGCTCCAGGTCG
This sequence comes from Blautia sp., assembly GCA_017475035.1. Lineage (GTDB taxonomy): Bacteria > Bacillota > Clostridia > Lachnospirales > Lachnospiraceae > Blautia_A. The sequence continues at coordinate 29,765 of JAFVGK010000130.1, read as the reverse complement.
CTGTTTACCGTAAGAGACTGTCCGACCAGATAATCACAGGTCTTTACATTCGGCTTTTTCGCCCAGCCCAGCATGGTGTAGCCTTTCGGATTCTCCACCTGGGGAAGGACGATTGCATTGCCGGCCAGAACCGTCCGGTTCAGGTCAGGATATTCAAAACCGCCGGAGTCCACAAAAGTCACCTTGCAGCTCTTTACGATCTTTCTCCTGACGGAATAATAGGTGATATTCTTCCTGACTGTGATCACCGTTCCCACGGGATATAACGGCTCTGTCTTTCCCTTGCTTGTCGTCCAGCCCAAAGGCTCATAGCCATCTACCTCCGGCAGGGCAGGAAGCTTCATCGTCCTGCCGGAAATTATTTTGCGTCCAAGCTTTGCATATTTTTTGCTCGTCGTATTTCCGCTGTTGTTGTTAAAGGACACCGTATAAATCGGCAGCCTTACCGCATAGAGCGTGAGATTTTTCTTTACTGTCACACGGGCTCCGGCAGCAAACCTTGCCTTCAGCGCATTTTTCTTCAATGCCCATCCCAAAGACGCAAAGCCTTTTTTTGCCGGTACTTCCGGAAGCTTCACTGTCTTCCCTTTCGCCACCGTCTGCTTCAGGTTTTTATAAACCTTTCCGTTTCTTCCGTCCATATCCAAAAAGGTGACGGAACACTTTGTCGCCGCCTTGACAGGTCGGGCAAGAGAGCCAACAGACACTGTGCACAGCAAAGCCATAAGGACCAGCATCAGCTGCTGCCTCTTTTTCAACTCCCGGAACAGTTTTTTCATCTCTCTCTTCATTCATAACACCTCCCTTATCACACCCCTCGTATCCGCAGGGTCCTTTTTTCCAACGTCAGAAACTCTGTATTTCCTTCTCACCCGGCAATGGACCTGTCAGGAAATATCGTATGCCGTGTTTTGTCAGTCGTCAATAACGACAGCTGAAGACAGCGCAGAATCCAAAGCAGCTTTCAAAGTATTACATTATAGCATATCACATGTTTGTGATGCAACTGTGATTTTTACTTTGTTTTTTACAGTTTTTCAATAAAACGGTCAAAAGCCGCTCTGCCTTCCGGCGTATATTTAAATACGCCCGCGTCCTCCAGCACTCCGACAAACACATGCCCCACTTCTTCATGCAGGATATCGCGTACCGTCTCCTCCGAGAAGCTGCCATATTTTTCACAAAGAGTCCTGGCCCAGGAAGCATGCTTTTCGATCTGTTCATTTTCCGCAGGATCTTTTCCGGCGACAAGATATTCCGCAAGAAGCTCCAGCTCATCCTTCAGCCTCGCCGGGAGCACAGCCAGTCCCATCACCTCGATCAGACCGATATTTTCCTTTTTAATATGGTGGTACTGTGCATGCGGATGATACACTCCCAGAGGATGCTCCTGTGTGGTGATATTGTTTCTCAGGGCAAGGTCAAGCTCAAAGAGATCTCCGCGTTTTCTTGCGATCGGGGTAATTGTATTATGCGGTTCGCCGTCGGTTTCCGCAAAAACGAAAGCCGTCTCATCCGTATATCCCCTCCAGACTTCCAGTATATGGTCGGCAAGGTCAATCAGCCTTTCCGCCTCTTTATGTCTGATGCGAAGCACGGAAAGCGGCCAGTGGACGATACCGGCCTCAACATCCTCATATCCCGGAATCACTACCTTCTTTTCCATCTCTGCTCTCGCCATGGCGAATGTATAATGTCCGCCCTGGAAATGGTCATGGCTCAGAATCGACCCGCCTACGATCGGCAGATCCGCATTGGAACCAAGAAAATAATGCGGGAAGAGCTTTACGAAATCAAAAAGCTTGATAAACGCAGCCCGCTCGATTTTCATGGGCGTATGTACGCCATTGAAAACGATGCAGTGCTCATTGTAATAGACGTAGGGAGAATACTGTAAGCCCCAGTCACAGCCATTAATCGTGATCGGGATAATGCGGTGATTGTTTCTCGCAGGATGGTTGGCCCGGCCTGCGTAGCCTTCGTTCTCCGCACAAAGCAGGCACTTGGGATAGCTGCTTGCCTTCATCAGCTTTGCCGCTGCGATCGCCTTCGGGTCTTTCTCAGGCTTGGACAGATTGATCGTGATATCAATCTCGCCATAATCTGTCTGCACCGTCCATTTCATATCCTTTTTAATCCGGTAACGACGGATATAGTCCGTATCCTGGCTGAAGCGGTAATAATAATCCGTTGCCGCCTTCGGGCTTTTCTGATATTCTTCCCAGAATCTGCGTCTCACTTCTGCCGGTCGTGGAATCAGACAGTTCATCAGTCTGGTATCAAAAAGATCTCTCTGCGTAATCGTATCCTCGATCAGCCCTTTTTCAACGGCTGCGTCCAGAAGTCCGGCGAGAACAGATTCCAGATCCACATTTTCGTATTTTTCTTCCGGGAGCGTATACTCCTCCTCACCCATGACATCCAGTATCAGGTTTGTCGTATAATTCTCTTCCCCCGGCGCGACAAGTCCGGTCTCAAGACCATAAACAACCAATTTTCTGATCAGCTCGTCCAGCATTCTCTTTCCCTTTCTTATAAACGTGAATGATACATCCGCCCTGCGCTTTACCTCTTACAGTCTATGTGCGCCGTCGCCGATTTCAACCACGTAAAACTCCGCGTCATGACCGAACTTTTCAGCATACGCCGCCCCGATATCATGGATAAAAGCATCCGTCCGCGTATTTGCAACGATACTCACCGTACAGCCGCCAAAGCCGCCGCCTGTAATACGGGAACCGACCACCCCGGGCTGTTCCCAGGCAAGCTCTGCCAGATAATCGCATTCCTCACAGGAAGTCTCATAATCATCGCGCAGAGAAACATGGGAAGCATTTACCAGACGTCCGAACTCCGTGATATCGTCACGCTTGAGAGCCTCTACCGCCCTGATTGTCCTCTGATTCTCATAGACGGCATGTTTTGCCCTCTTCCGGCAGATTTCATCCTTGATCGCGTCTTTATACTCTTCGAACTGCTCCTCGCTCAGATCGCCCAATGTCTTGATCTTTACGACCTTCTGCAGGTCGCTCAGCGCTTCCTCACACTCTCTGCGTCTGTCATTATATGCGGAATTTACCAGGCTGTGCTTCACCTTACTGTTTGTGATAATCAGCTTTTGCTCAGGAAGCCTGATCGTCGCATACTCATAAGAAAGGGTATTCGTATCCAGGAAAATCGCGCAGTCACGTTTCCCCATTGCGCTGGCGAACTGATCCATAATGCCGCAGTTCATCCCGTTAAACTTATTCTCCGAGAACTGACCGATCAGCGCCAGATCCACCATGGTCAGACCGTCGAACCCATACAGATCCCGCAGCATCGTACCGGTCAGCACCTCCAGGGAAGCACTCGAAGAAAGCCCGGATCCACTGGGAATCGTACCGTAAATCAGGAAATCAAAACCGGTATCCAAAGACAGGCCTCTCTGCTCCATCGCCCAGACAACGCCTTTCGGATAATTGGTCCATCCGGCTTTTTCAGAAGGGACAAGGTCATCCAGGGAGCTCTCGATCACGCCCGCGCGGCTGAAATTCATAGAATACAGACGGAGCTTCCGGTCTTCTCTTTTGCGGGCAAGTCCATATGTCCCGATGGTAAGCGCACAGGGAAATACATGTCCTCCATTATAATCCGTATGTTCTCCGATCAGGTTTACGCGTCCGGGAGCAAAATAGGCCCGAAGATCTCCTCCCTGCCCGAACAGCTCGTTGAATTTGCTTCTCATCGTTCCCATCGTCCGTTCCATAATGATCTCTCCTCCTTATAACGAAGTTTTGTAAGTTGACTCTATGCTTTCGGATGACGATATTGCTGCTTCGGAAGCCGGACTGCCGAAGACAATATCAGTCTCCCTTTTTTAAACGGATCCCGATACCGTTCCATTCTCAGTAAACCGGAGCCTCCATAAAAGACAGATAGATGTTTCCCGCTTTTTCAAACATCTCTTCGCTTTCTTCCATGCCGTTTGCATATACTTCACCGGTTTTCGTATTAATCAGCCAGGTGTTGTATGCGTCATAGCCTATGATCACAACAGTTTCATCCTTGGATATTCTTGCCAGGACAGGCCTTCTCGCGCTTACCTCATACAGGATGCTGTCCAGTGAACAGCCTGAAAGGTCAAGCACATCCCCCTCACCTTCCAGCCCCGTACGCAAAGCCTCCCGATCCATGGTCCCTGTTTTCATGATTTCAGGCACATCGCCCGAATCAAGCTGGATCTGCGTCTTTTTATTGCCGCGTTCCCAGATATACTGCTGGTGACGGTTCAGAACCACGCCCAGCTGTTCATCAGCCGCGCTTACGGCTTTTGCCGGGTTATAGTAAATCCCCGTAAGATTTCCGTGGGCATACACATAATACATATCCCTGGCGATAGACTGCGAGCCCAGATCAGCGGACAGATCTACTGCATGCTTCAGTTTTGCGTAGACAACCAGAGGCTCCTTCGCCATCGTCACATCGCTGAAAGCCAGCCGCACACGAATTCCTTCTCTTTCGTCCGATTCGAGCTCCACCATAACGGAATTTTCCGCGAGAAGCCGGTTATTCAGAATATTGTCTTTCTTCGATACGACATAAGCGCCGTTTTCTTTTTGCGAAAGATTAAATTCCACCAGCATACTGGTCAGGGAAACATCCGTGATATAAAAGTCTTTATCCGGAGAATATTTCTTCAGGATATTCCCTTCAAAATCTTCAAATCTCAGCATGCGGATGCCTTCTTTGATATGACCGTCTCCGTCGCTCAGAATATCCTTTTCCCGCATCACGCCATAGACCACGTCTTCATTCATAAACCCGATCAGACGCAGCTGACGCTCCTCATCCGGAATACGGATGGTGGTCTCCATCGTATCAAAGGAGATTACCTTAATTGCGCCTGCCTGACTGCCCTCCAGAACGCTCCAGGCAGCATAGGCGCGGGAAGCGGATACGGCGAACTGTTCCGTATCGATGCCCTCCTCTATCACGCGATAGCTCCCGTCCGAAAGGGTAACCTCATATAATTTCCCCGCAAAGAGCAGGAAAAGCCTTCCATCCTCAGTCACATAGGACAGCCTGCCGAAATCTCTCTTCAGGAAATCATAGGACTCTGTGGAGGGGATGAAAATACGCTCCTCCACATCATTCTGATCCGCGTCATAATGATAGACAAGGACGCCGCACTGTCCTTCGCGCTCCCCTCTGTTCATGTAGCCATAGAGAACAAAATCCAGATCCCCGTTGTCATAAAGCCTGGTGATCTGAATATCATGGTTATTTCTGGCGTCTCTGTAATCGGAACCGGCATCTTTGCGGAAGGTGAAAATCCTGGTCGCTTTGCCGTCCTTTGGAGAAAAGGTCCACAGATCTCCTTCCTGTACAAATGCAACCAGTCCGTTCTCCTTATTGCTCAGGTATTCCACATTTCGATCGCGGATTCCCAATGTCACGCCTGCTGACGAGATCGACGATACTCCCGGAGAAAAAATCTGGGTAGCCCTGCGGTCAAGATCCAGAAGATAGGGTCTTGATTCAAAGAAACGTAAACGATAAAATTCGGAAACATCATAATACTCGTCTTCGCCGTCATTATTAACCGCGGTCAGCTGATATTCCATGGAAATACTTGCCGTTGTCTCATTGATATCCTTGATCACCGGAATCCCTCTGCGGTACATCCTGACGCCTAACGCGCCCCAGCTGATCTGGCGCAGGGTGGCATGGACATCAATGGTATGGTAATTCGTCCAGTCATTGGTAGCTTCCACCTCCAGATAGTCCACCAGTTCGTCAGCCGATTGTTTGTCCAGGCTTCTCTCCACAAAATTATATACGAATCTCAGGTGATTAATCGTGTTCAGATTGGATCTGGAAACAAGACGCGTATAGAAATATATCAGGCCGCGGTTTGTTTCCAGCTGAATCAGCATCAGGTATTCCTGGTTCACTCTCAGATCTGAATTGACTTCAATCGTGGTCCGCAGAAAACCGTCATCCGATTTTGTCAGGTTCTTTACTTTTCGGTTTTCCAGAACCTTCAAGCCATCCGGCGTACGGATCTCGTAGGAAAGACTGTCCACTCTGAGATCATAGGGATTTACGACAAACGTCACTTTTTTTGTCGTATCGAGCGGAGTGATGCAATCCCGGACGAACTCTGCCTGCATCGGTTTCGTATAACCGCACATACGATTTGCCAGAATCCCGTCAAACTCCTCCATCAGTTCAGCCAGAGTGGGGTCGTTCATGATCTGCCGGTCCTGGGTGTCGGAATGATTCAGTCCCAAAGCCGTACCTGCAACGCTCAGGACAAAGACTACAAGGAGAATCAGCGCTCTCCCCAACATTTTTTTCATTTACTACGCTTTCCTCCTGCAACACAGTTCTGTACATTGACTCCATGTCTTCGGATCCTGATTCTGCCGCTTCAACATTTGAGCTGCCGGAGCAGCAGGTTCAGCCTTCTGACTGTGTGAATCTCTCGACAAACTTTTCCGTAAGAATCAGGCTGTGTTCGATCGCAAGGCTTTCAAACGCGTCATAATCCATGAACGCGCTGCCGTCCGCCTTGTCTGAGATCGCGCGAAGCACCACAAATGGGATCCTGTTCAGCCAGGCTGTCTGGGCGATGGCTGCGCCTTCCATTTCTGCCGCTGACGCGGCAAAGGTCGCCGCGATTTCCTCCTTTTTCTCTTTACTGCTGACAAAAATATCGCCGGAGGCAATCCTTCCTTCATGAACATGGATCCCGGGAATTTCCTGACGGCAGATCTCCGCCGCCAGCCGCCGCATATGCTCATCCGCGGCAAAAGACAGCTTTTTCAGCTGCGGGATCTCTCCGGGAGCGTACCCGAAAACACGGGCATCTACATCATGCTGTATCAGATCCGTTGAAACCACAATATCCCCGATGTCTATGGAAGCATCAAGGCTCCCGGCAATGCCGGTATTTATGATGGCGTCCGCCTGGTATCTGTCGATCAGGATCTGCGTACAGATCGCGGCGTTTACTTTTCCGACGCCGGAACGGACGATCACCACGGGAGTACCATGCATCTTTCCTTCATAGAAATCCATAGCCGCGATATGACTTACCTCAACATCCTCCAGGATGTCCTTAAGCCTGGCAACCTCCTGCTCCATCGCGCCTATAATACCGATTTTCTTTATCTTTTTATTCAATGTTTTTCCCCTTTATCTGCTTTTCTTCCTTATATTATCATAACCTTTATTCGAAGCAGTATCAAGTCTTTTTTTGTCCGGGTGGTTCCATGCAGCGCAGACCTCCATGCCCTGCAAACCTGGTGCCGCCAGGAATGAAAGAGAAGGCATAAAAGATTTTTTATTATAGGATTGAGCGGATCATCCGGTTCTGGTATAATGGCAGTGGTTCGGAAGGATAACGAAATGATTTTTTTCAGAATATATGGAGGTTTAAAATGGTATATCAGACGAAAGGGGTATGTTCCCGTGCCATAGAATTCGATATCGATGAAGAGCGCAAAGTACGTAATGTCCGGTTTATAGGCGGGTGCTCGGGCAATACCCAAGGGGTTGCCACCCTGGTGGAGGGCATGGATGTGGATGAAGTGATCTCCCGTCTCGAGGGAATCCGATGCGGGATGAGACCTACTTCATGCCCGGATCAGCTCGCCCGCGCGTTAAAACAGGCGACTGCATGAGGATCGGAGAAGACGGTCTGATAGTATGCGCAGCTCCTTACTGCAGAAAGATACCGCTTACGCAGTGTATATCCGGCGCTGTAAACGAATCAAAATGCAGGCATCCTGTTCGTTTACTATATCTTTGACAAAGTCTGAAAAGTCGTTTACTAAGAATGCCGTCCACGGTGCGCAGTACCGGGACAGCCGACAAAGATGCCGGAAACCGGCGTCTTAGATGAGGTGAGTTTTATGGCCGACAAACGTATCATCCTGACCGGCGGCGGAACTGCCGGTCACGTAACTCCGAATCTCGCTCTCGTACCCAGACTCCGGGAACTCGGATTCGAAATCTTTTACATCGGTTCCTATGACGGGATTGAAAAGGGTCTCGTGGAAGCGGAGGGAATTCCTTATTACGGGATCTCCACCGGTAAGTTCCGCCGTTACTTCGATCTGAAGAATTTCACGGATCCCGTCCGCGTGATTAAGGGCTTTAACGAGGCGGCTTCTCTCATCAAAAAGCTCCGTCCGGATATTGTGTTTTCCAAAGGCGGATTTGTGAGTGTTCCTGTCGTCCTGGCAGCGGACAGGCTTCACGTACCCGTCATCTGCCACGAATCGGATATGACGCCGGGTCTGGCTAACCGGATCTGCATCCCGCATGCCACCCGGATCTGTACAAGCTTTCCCGAGACAGTAGCTTCCCTTCCGGAAGGAAAATCCGTCCATACAGGGACTCCGATCCGAGCCGCTCTTTTGAAGGGAGATGCACAGAGAGGCTTTGCCTTTACCGGACTTACTCCCGGAAAGCCTGTCATCCTGATTATCGGGGGCAGTCAGGGAGCTGCTTCCGTCAACGCCCATGTACGGGAAATTCTGCCAAAGCTGCTTCCTCAGTTTCAGGTTATCCATCTTTGCGGGAAAGGCAAGCTGGAAGAAGCTTTAAAGGGCACCGAAGGATATGTCCAGTATGAATATATCCAGGACGAGCTGAAGGATCTCTTCGCCATGTCGGACCTGATCATCAGCCGCGCCGGGGCTAATGCGATTTTTGAACTTCTCGCACTGGCAAAACCAAATCTGCTGATTCCTCTTTCCAAAAACGCCAGCAGGGGAGACCAGATCCTGAACGCACGCTCATTTGAAAAACAAGGCTTCTCCGTTGTCCTCGAGGAAGAAGAAATCACTCCGGATAAGCTCTTTTCAGCTATCCAGAATTTATATCAGAACCGGGAAACTTATATCCGGACCATGCAGGCAGGTGTTCTGGGAGATCCTGTCAAAGCTGTTATTGAACTGATCCGGGAAACAGTTAAATAATTTCATAAAGATCAGAGAAAAAGCTCTGCAAAAAAAGAGGCATACGATAATCCCATAGTTGTGGGATCCGCAGCCTCTTTTTTCATCCTCCCTGAAGGAAGTTTTGTACTCTGACCCAATGGTCACGGATGACTATTTTGCAGCCACGTCTGCAAAAAACGCAGCCGTGGGCAGATCATGTCTCATTCATAATTCGCCTGCGAAAGCCGATCTAAACGCACTGCTCTCTTGTCATCCGAATCACACTACGCGAAAAGTCCGAGGATTTCCTGCTTATCCTCCTCGGAAAGCGTTCCGGGCGTCCAGGTCAGGCCTACTTTCTGTCCGGCATATCTCGGGATCAGATGCATATGGAAATGAAATACCGTCTGCCCGGCGACTTCGCCATTATTCTGTATAATGTTCAGGCCGTCACAATGAAGTCCGTCTGTCAAAGTACCTGCGATCTTTTTGGCAAGCACCATAGCCTTTGCCGCAAGCTCATCCGGTAGTTCATAGATGTTTGCCGCATGGCTCTTAGGCAGGATCAGAGAATGACCCTTTGACGCCGGTCCCAGATCAAGAATCACGCGAAAATCATCGTCTTCATACAGCGTAGCGGAAGGGATCTCACCGTTTGCGATTTTGCAGAAAATACAGTTTTCCATAATACATCCTCCTCTTACAATGATAATTGTAAACCGGCATATCGACCGGATGACTATTTTGCTGCCTGATGCGCTTCGCGCTCCAGGACAGAATATGTCTCCATAAATATGATTAAAAAGGTTCCTTTATATCTGTCTGCGTTTTGGGTGATACAGGATCACAGCCAGGCAAAACCCGCAGACCATCCCGCCGATATGGGCGATATTATCCACGCCTTTCGAGGCAAACCCGAGATACAAGGACATGGCTGCCATCACCAGAATCTGGGTTGTGCTCAGATCTTTAACGCGTCCTTTCCCCTGAAGCAGCGCGTACAGCATCGCTCCCATCAAAGCAAAGACCGCGCCTGACGCTCCTGCGCTTACGGCATTTGCCGCGTCGGGTGAAAAGCGCATGGATGCAAGGTTTCCCCCTATTCCTCCAAGAAGATAGACCAGCGCATACGAAATACTGCCGAACAAAGGTTCCAGCCGTAATCCCAGCACGATCAGCACGAGCATGTTATTTAACAGATGCTCCATCCCAAAATGAAGAAACATAGCGGTAAGGACCCGAAACCACTGCCCTTCCTGTGTGACAAGCGGAACATACATCGCTCCGTATTTCAGCAGATGCGTGCTGCTTTCCGAGGAGCCGCCTATCTCAACAATCACAAACATAACGGCATTGGCCAGTACAAACAACGCCGTAGCCGGATATTTTTTCCATTTTTCCATCCCGCGTCTACCTTTCCAGATCCTGATCATGACCTTTGAGGTACAGGATAACACATTTTCTGTTTCTTTTCTACCTTATTTTTACCGTAACTCTATTTGTGCCCGGCAGTCAGAAGTTAATAAATTTGCAACATATAAAAAGGCGCAAAAATAACCTGCACAGGATTTTCCAATTACCGAAAAACGTTGAATTCACATGTAAACTTCCACTCGTTCGTCACTAAAACCAAAATTAATTATGATTTCGGTACCGGGTTAGTACCGAAATCATGAATGTATTTGTATGATTCAGGCGACAAAAGGTCATGAAAGTATCAGAACACTCGTTTAAGACCTGATGCTTATTCAAGAAAGATGTACCCGGCTTCCGCAAAGTCAACCTGATCCTGATCGTGCAGAAGATATTCTTCATCTCCCGAGAGCATACGTCCGTTCACTGCGGTACCGTTCATGGAATTGAGATCTGTAAGAAAATACCCTTCCTCCTTTTTTCGGATTTTCGCATGGATTCTGCTGACTGTAGGACAGGCGATCACGGCGTCAACCGCCTGATCCAGCTTTCCTAATACAATCAGGTCTTTATCAAGAAAAATCGGAGGGTATTCGCCTGTCTTGCGGCTCATCAGGCTGGCAGTCTGCCGTCCCTTCGTCTGATGCAGGACAACCGTCTCACCGTCCCCGGCATCGGAAAATACCTCTGTCTTTTCTTCCCTTTTTTGTTCCGGGGAAAGATTTTCCCATGGGTTTTGCCACAGAGAGGATTTTTCGATGGCTTTTTCTCGATTCTTTACCTGGTCAGCCCGCTCTCCTGTTCTTCTTTCAACCATCATGAATACAGGTTCTCTCTGCTGTACAGATTCATTCCACCGTGCAGATTCATTCCTTTGTTCAGGTTCACTCCATTGTCCAGGTTCACTCCATTGTCCAGGTTCACTCCGCCGGGCAGGTTCACTCCATTGTCCAGGTTCACTCCGCCGTGCAGGTTCATTCCATTGTACGGGTTCACTCCATTGTACGGGTTCACTCCATTGTACGGGTTCACTCCATTGTGTGGGTTTCTTCTCTGAGGGATCCTGTCGGCTTTCCCCCTCTTCCAGAAACGTCCATCGCATCTGTTTCTGAGCTTTCTGCCTGGATTTTTCGGACACATAACAAACCAGCACACAGATACACATGATTGCCAGAATAGCCGCCAAAAGATACTCCATAGGAATCGAAGGCAGATAACCAAGCTGCTTTGCGACGACGACTGCCGTCATACAGGCCGTGCCTGCCAGAATCCATAAAAAAACCCGCAGGGATGTCGGGATTCCTTTTCCGTCATGCCGGGAATATTCCTGCCGGCTTTTATCCATAGCCGCCGGGCAGACATCTGTATTTCTGTATAACTTTCTTTCACTCTCTCCGGCTTTGATAAACGGAGACTGCATAGTCCGAAAATCTCCTGAAGGCTGTCCTGAAGACTGCTCCTGTATGGATATTGGATCGTCTTTTATCATGGCATCTCTTTTCAGGGATCCGTCAGTGACAATCCCCCGATCTGCATCCCGTATCGGCTCTTCTGCTTCATGATACAGACATTTTTTTAATTCTTCGATCGCAAAGGCTTCCCCTATGCTGGCCCGATATAACCCATACCCTAAACCGACAGCGCCGGGATCCTTATGATCCAGCTTCGGAAGCATATATTCCATAAGGGTCAGGAATTGCTGCTTCACAGGCTCCTGGTATCCGGGAAGACAGCAAAAATAGATTTCGCTTCTTGCCGCATTTGTATAGATCATTTCCGCATCCAGGATCAGGCTTTCGGAGGATATAAAATATTCCCTGATTGTTTCCAGCATCCTGATCACGCCGCCCGCAATCAGCCGTACATCCTTCTCCGTCATCTTTTTGTCTTCATACAGCTGCTCGACAGACTGAAGGGAGGTGATGTCATAATAAGCCAGCATCTCCCCGTCCATTCCAATCAGCTTTCCCTTTAACAATCCCGGAATTTCATTTGACATTACCATCCGTACCGGAAACGTATCCGCATTCATCCCTTCTATCAACGGCCAGACCATATAACTCCGATTTAACTCTCTGCGGTATTCCGGCTGCCCCTTCATCGATACTCCCCCTTTTCGTTAATTTTTCCTGCTTTCATGAATCAGCGCATCCCGCGCGCCTTTGTCTTCCAAACGAGGATACCGGACACAGAAATCAGAAGTATGGACAGACAAATCATACAGACTCTCTGTTTCAGGCTAAGGATCTCATCCGGATCTCATAAAGACGCCTCCCGCGGCTTTCACCTGCCGAATCCATGCCGTCGGTCTCAGGATTCTGGATTCCGCGGAAACCCGGACCTGCATAGGCATTTGCTGCCATATAACCGGTACCTGATAAAAATATGATACCTCTACCTTTCCCAGCGGCGTGACCTGAACCTGCAGATCCAGACTGTCCAAACCGCTTAATCCGGCATTCTTTAATGTATTTGCCTTCCACCAGGCGCTGAAATTCGCGTCCTGTCCCGAAAGCTCCCCAGCCATGCTGCCCGTAACAGCCGCCTCATAAGCGGCGCAGGTCAGCCACGCCTTATTATGGACAAAAAAGAAAAGCCGGAACAAAGCCAGAAACATAAACAAAAACACTCCCATGATCACAGAAGCTTCTATTGTAAAGCTTCCTTTTGTGAAGTTTCTGTTTGAAACAGAAAACTTTCCTCTTTTGCATTCTGCATTCATTCCCATATTGCCATATCTCTCTTCCACTTCCTTTTTTGCTCGTTTTTTTCACAAAAGTCTTTTGCAGGCCAGCCCATTGTTTTCAGATGACGGATTTGCATTTTCAGTCCCTTAGATGCCGAAACCATGATCTGTCTCTATTCTCAATCACAAATATTGTCCATTTAAATGTACATTCTGAAGGAAATAGCCATCATCAAAACATCCCCCATCAATAAAAAAGGAAGAAAAGGCAGCTCCTCGTTTTTTTTGTGGTGACGGCACACCAGAAGATAGATCGCATAGATTCCCGCAAGCATCAAGCCGCACAGGATCACGGACAATCCTCTTTTTCCGCCTAATATTACGCACACTGCCAGAACTGTAATTGCGTCCCCAAAGCCGACAGCCTGATGTGTCAGCAAGCTCAGGCCGCCAAAGACGGCAAAAACCATCAATCCCAGCAGATCTTCCCAGGTTATCTGCCTTTCCAGGCAGTTCATCAGCAGTCCCAGGGCAATTCCTCCCCCTGTCACAGGCAGGGAGATTTTTCTGTTTCGTATATCCAGGATTGTATTCCAGGTCAACATGCCAAGACTGCACCCATATCGCAGGATCTCCATTATCCGCATCTGCTGCATGCCCTCATCCCTCTTACCTCAGATTCTTTTACCAGTCTCACGGAACGCTTTAAGCCGGAACAGCTATCCAGGTTATGGTACCTGTCCCCTTTTTTGGTCACATAAACCAGCGGCGCTGGTATTCCGGTTCTCGCGCATATTTCACAGGGGAGATATTTCCCTCCATATTGATTCCTTGCCGTTGACAGGGAAGAGGAAGGCATATGCGTTACGGACAGGTTCAGATAACTGCAGCCAAGACTTCTGTGAAATACTGTGCCTGTCTCCGTCACATACACCATCGGTTCCGAAGGCTGGCCGCCGCTTTTTGAGATATGCTCTTTTCCGTTCCAGCTTCTTACCTTCACCACATTCAGCCGGGAAACTCCGGGGATATCCAACATGATCCCCACAGGACGGAAGGAATAGTAATCAGGCAGAACAATGTCGGATATCCCGCCGCCTCCAGGCGTATAGGTAAACGCGGCTGCGGCTTTGGCTGTCTGGCATAAGTTGGTCAGATGCTCTGTCTGCACCCGATATAAATCCATGATGGAGATCATCGCAATAACCGCGAACAAAAATAAGGGCATTGCCAGCGCCGCCTCTAACGTCATGCTCCCCCGGCAGATCCTATACGGCCGTAATATGAATCGTCTTCTTTGATCTCCTGCCTGCCGAACGGCCAGGCTCCGGCTCTGCCGGGATCTTCTTTTTCCGGAACCCCGCAGAATGAAGATGTCCTGGGATACCCTCCCGGGATGTGCTGCGCAGTCATTCGGGGGATCCTGCTTCGGCACCTTTGGCAGGGAGCGACATATCCTTTCTTCCTTATTCTTTTTATGTGATATGACAGAGATATATTTCTTTTCCCGGAAGAGCATCCCATGACACCTTCTTTCTTTGAGTTTTTCATTTTAATCATTCATAACCGAACATTCGTTCTACAAGAAACACCTTGCTCCCGTTTGCCAGAACATCCACGGAGGCTTTCGCTCCCACCACACATGAATCAAGGCGGAATTCTTCCCATCCGGGACGATCCCGCAGGGTAAGCTCGATCATATCCATCATTCCTTTGAGCTTTTCCCTTCGATCCACCCCCATCAACAGTATTTCCAGATATTCCTGATAGGAAAGCCCGTCCGGCGAGCTTCTTCGATCCGTATCCAGTCTGTCCAATAAAGTGGGCAGGTTTTCCAGAGACAGCTGCCAGTCCGCCGGCGTCTTTTTCAAGGGTATCTTACCTCCTGACAACAGTTCCCTTACATCCAGAATACTTTCAGCAAACGCCCAGCAGGCTACCAAAGCGGCTTCAATGACGACAGCGGCAGGCGGAACCAGAAAAGTTCCGGCAATTGCTGATGCCAGCAGCTTTACCTGGGTCATCTTTTCGCTGTCTCCGGCAAGATAAATCGCATTGGCGCCTTCCCGGATCAAAAGCAGTCGTTTTACAACCCGTTCCAGGTTTTCTCTGTCAGAAGTTTTCCGTCCGATCAGATATTCCACCTGATACACCAGGCCGGAGGACGCCGGTCTCAGAAAATTCGGCAGCTTTGACATCACATATTGATGGAAAAGAAGATCATTTAGAACATTACCGTCAGGCTGATACCAACCGATCATCCCCATCCCCTGCTGCCTGACTCTTCCGGAAAGCAGAACCTTTCCCCGGATGTCGCGGGAAGAAATGCTCTTTGTCGGAGGCATCACAAGCATCAGCAGATCCATATTCTGTATCCGCTTGATCGTGGGAATCGGATTTTCCGGTCCTGAAGCCCCGGCAGGCGCCTCTTCAAAGGGAACAGTCCCGCCTGACCCATCGGAACCGGCAAACCCGTCTCCTCCCTGACCGCCCGGACCTCCAAATCTGCTTCCGTCGCCTGAGGAGGACTGTGCCGCCCTTTGCCGCTCTGCTTCCTGGCTTCTCTGAGCCGCACTGTTCATCTCATTATCATAATCACCCATGGTATTTCCGTGTTCAAGTCTCTCCCCTGCTGCTTCCGCTTCCGAAAGGCTTGCCTGACGTCCTCCGAGACGGTTCTGCAGTGCCGTAATCCCCTGAGCCCATAGTGTCTCCTGCATATATCTGACTGCCTCATGGTAAAACACATCTCCGCCATCATCCGTCAGGAGGGCATAGCCTCCCAGTCCTCCTTCCAGAACAATGAGCTTCTGAGAGTTCTGCATGAAAACCGGCAGCATATAGGCACTGAAATCATCATAAACAGACGCCAGGTCAAGCTTTCCGTCCTGTCCGGACGCATCCAGGGCAAAAATATCATATTCCGACAAAAGAGTTCTGTCGTACTGGGCAAAGAGGGAATACAGTCCGATATCGACTCCATTCAGAATCTGAGTACGCGCAGCGGCAGTCTGAACGGACCATAGTCCTGTACTGATCATGGAGATCATGACACACAGCATCAGAGTCATAAAAATCGTCATACTGCCTTTCGGCACCCAAATCCTCATTCCTTTACCCCCTTTGTGCCAGATATAAATGATTTCATCGACAAAAGCCTGATTCTACGAATCGCTTCGCAGCAGAGATGCTCTCGCGATTCTACAGCCAGCCGGACAATAATCCGACAGGATGATCCATTTTATACAGATGGATTCTAAAAAACATTCGGAAAAATGATTGTTCCGCAAACACCGGCTGATCCGGAATCAGACGTTTCCTGCGTTTGTGTTTACTTTTTTAAGAATCGTTGTCACTGTTTTTTTCAGCTGATCACGGAACAAAACGACGAGACTGATAAGAACTATGATAATCAGAACAATCTCCACAACACCGATCGCTTCTTCCTCTTCGAGAAAGGCTTTTGTTAAAACCACAATCTGCTTCTTCATCATATCACCTCCATTCCCGATCCTGATTTTACGGTATGGTCCTCCCCATTTTTTTCATCAAAAGGCTGCATAGCCAAAAGCCTGATCCTGCGAAGCACTTCACAGCCGAGTAGCTTTCGGGATTCTGCAGCCACACGAAACCCGCTCATTCTGCAGGAAGATTCCGGCGATCCCCATAACGTCAAAATCTTTTATGAGAATGGTCCAGAATTTCTGCCCTTCATTTCCATAGAAATATCAGGGCACTCTTTTATGGCCCGATCCTTAGGATCTGCGCATAAATAGCCTTCATCCGGCGCGTCTTAATCCGCCCAGGCTGCGTTGTTGTCAGCCGCACAGCATGCTGCGGCTCCTTCCGCCGCCTTGCCTGGACGAAACAATCCCGCGCCATCTGTTCAAGTTATTTTTGCACTGTTCCTTATTCAATTGAAAAAAAGGGGGAAAAACCATCCGATCGGATGTTCAGACCAGGCGACCCCTGGCACGAAAAACTATAGCACAGCACAAAAACAGCGTCTATGACAGATCTTGACAGAATGTGTCAGATTTGATTTTTTTATGAATTATGCACATATTTTCACGGGGAATCGAAATAATATTCATGCATTGTTTCAGATTTGTTCATTTGACATTCTCTTCAGGTTTTTTTATCATGACAAAAAGAAGAGACCTCGCCGCCTGCAAAGCAGCAGCGTCCTTCCTAAGAGTGAGTCTTTAATACTGAGTATTTATAATGAGTATTAATTCCTATGAAAGGAAGTGTCTGACATGTATATGGGAAATCCCTTCATTGACCTTGATCTCCATGGACTGCGACAGGATGAAGCGATCAAAGAGATCGACAAAGCCCTTGCCCGGGCGGACTATACCACCTACCAGATCCGCATCGTTCACGGTTATCACCGGGGAACTTCGCTTCGCAGTATGATTCAGCAGGAATATCGCTACCATGAAAAAATAAAAAGGATCATCCCCGGAGACAATCCGGGAATCACCCTTCTTATTTTAAAAGAATTATACTGATTTTAAAAAACCATCCTGGCCTGGCTGATCCCGTTTTTGTCCTTGGTGACCACGATCTGACGGTCAATTTCCCGTTTCAGTTCACTGACATGGGAAATGATCCCCACCAGGCGGCTTCCTTCGGTAAGCTCATGCAGCGCCCGCATCGCCTGCCGCAAGGTATCTTCATCGAGGGTTCCGAAACCTTCATCGACAAAAAGGGTATCCAGCCGGATTCCGCCTGCGGATGCCTGGATTTCTTCCGACATCCCCAACGCCATGGATAATGACGCCAGAAAGGATTCTCCTCCGGAAAGCGTTTTCACGCTCCGGGTCGTTCCGTTGTAATGATCTGTCACATCAATCTCCAGACCTGTCTGGCTGCGGTTGTCTCTGGTGCCGGTCTGTCTGATCAGCTCATATTTTCCACCTGTCATTTCCAGGAAATGTGTGTTGGCCCTCCAGAGCATCCGGTCAAAATACACTGTCTGAATATATGTTTCGAGCGTGATCCTTTCTTTCCCGGATAAGCTTCCGTTGGCCGTATTCGATAAGGTACGCAGATCTGAATACCGCTTCTCCAAAACGGATGCTTTTTTCATTTTTTCCTTCAGTGAGGCAAAAATCTTCTGGTTACCGGAAAGAGCGGAAAGCAGCTCTCCTTTTTCATTCCACAGCTGATCCCGCTTCTGTGACAGCGCTTCTTTCTCCATCTTTATTGCCTCAAAATCCTTCTGAAGCAACGCTTCATCCAAAAGCCCTTTCAGACTCTCCGCTGTTGCGGAAAGCTCAGAAGACCTTTGTTCCCCGGCCCTCCATTTCTCCTCCGCTTTCCGATATGCTTCTTTTGACTGTTCAATGGCCGTTCTTTCCTGCCTCAGATACTCTTTGGCAAGGTCAAGGCCTGAAAAGGCCATCTTTTCCGCCTGCCTGGCGCACTGGTTCTGCAGCTCTGCTATTCTGGCCTTGCCGGCACTTTGTTCCTCTTTCTTCTCCTGCAGTCTCCGCGCCGCCTGATCCCGCTGCTCTTCCTTTTCCGGAATCAGCTGCAGCAGTTCTGTCTGGCGGGCTATTTTTCTTTCCTCTTCTTTTAACAGTTCCCCTGTTTCCGAGATCCGTTCCTTTGTCTGTCCTTTTGCAGCCGATGTCAGAGCACAGGCAGCAGCAAAAGCCTGAGAAATATCATCTGCCTGCATTTCTCCCGGAGAAATTTCCAGTAAAAGTTTCATAGAAGACGGATTCGATCCGGAAAGATTCCGGTAATCCTTATCCTCTGCTTCCACAATCCTTCGGGCGTTTTTCAGAAAAATATCAAAAGCCGTTTCAAAAACGCCTTTTTTCTGTCCTGCCTGAACACTCAGCCGCTTCGCTTCCCTAATTATTTTTTCCGCTTCTTTTTCAGCCTTCTTCACAGCCGCTTCTGTCGGCGCGTCCTCCGAAAGCTCCGCAGGATGCGGATGATGCTTCGACCCACAGACAGGACACGGCATGCCCTCTGTCAGCTCCCGGGCCATCAATCCCGCCTGCTCCGAGTTAAAGGCAAGACGCATCGCTTCACTCACCCGACTTGCCTCCTGTGCCTTTTGCTCAGCCTCAAGGTATTCTTCCTGCTTCTTTTTAAATTCGTCAAAAGCCTCCCTCGCCGTCCGGATCTGATCCTCAAAGCCTGAAAGCTCCTGCTGCCGCCGGTGAAGCCGATCCAGTTCCGCCTCCAGACGCTGCTTTTTCTCCCCGGACGAAGACAATTCCTCTTTCTCACCTTTCAGGCGGGTAAGTTCCTCTTTCATTCCCTCGAGCCGGAGTGTGTCTCCTTCCACTTCTGCTTCTTTTTGCTTCAGCCCGGTTTCCAGTTCTTTGGCCTTTCTTTTCTGCTTTTCCCATTCTTCATATATAGGCAGCTGTGCTTCCAGTCCTTCCGCGTTTTTTTCCCTGGCCTTCACCTGCGTCTGCTCTTCCGTCAGTTTTATATACTGATCTTTTTGAGCAGCTAATGCGGCCTGACAGGCAGCCTGCTCTTTCTGAACCTGATCAAGCTCCGCAGCGGTTTTCTTCTGATTTTCCAGATTCGCCAGAAGAGACGTCAATTCCGTGATGGATTCGTCAAGAGCCTGAAGTGCCGTCTCACAGCCCTTCTCTTTCTCTTTTTGTTCCGTAATCAGTTCCGACAGAAAAGAAAAGAGCTCCTCTTCCGGCAGTGTGAATTCCCTGGCAAAAACCAGTTTCTCCTGCCTGGGATCATCCGGTTCAAGCACGATACCGTTCAGATCCCTTACAATATCCTGCCGCACCAGGTCTGTTTCCTTTGCGGCTCTGGAAGCTTCCTCCTTCAGAAGCTCCTGAAACGACTGATAAAGGTTTGTCCGGAATATTTCCCGGAATATCGCCTGCCGGTCCTTTGTCTGTGCAGTCAGTAATTTCTGAAACTCCCCCTGGGCAAGCATCGCGATCTGCGAAAACTGTTTACGGTCTATTCCCATGATTTCTTTTATTTTGACGTCTGCCTCCGCACGGCGGGTCACCATCGTTCCGTCCGGCAAAGTCAGGACAACCTCGGCCTTATGAAGGGTCGTTCCCTGGCCCCGGCTCTTTTGCCTCTGGTATTCCGGGCTTCTCTGAATCGTATAGTTTTTCCGGCCGCAGCAAAAGGTAAGCTCCACAAAAGTCGGGGTGTCCGGCTGGGCATAGTTGGAGCGTAGAAGCCCTGGCTCTCTGGAAGCGCCACTGGGTTCGCCGTACAGGGCATATGTGATCGCATCAAAAATCATCGTCTTGCCGGCGCCGGTATCTCCGGTAATCAGATATAGTCCGGCAGTTCCCAGCTTCGTAAAATCCAAAGTCACACTTCCGGCATAGGGTCCGAAACCGGAAATCGTAAGAGTGCATGGGCGCATGTATGTTCTTCCTTTCTGCTGTTATCAGCGGAAATCTCTGTATCTGCAGCATTTCATTATTTCATGATTGCATCGACAAAACCCTGATTCTACGGCCCAATTTCATGCAAAAAAGAGCAAGCTTCTTTTTGTATGACCTTTTGTCGCCTGAATCAATTCAACCTGACGCCAGGCTTCAAAACCTTCACGGACTCTCTGGCCAGCGTCACTTTTCCCCGACCGGAAACAGGGTAAAGCAAATCAAAGCCGGGCCGGCATCATCAGTTCTCCCCAAGCATTGTAAACAGCTCAGATACAATCTCTTCCATAGTTTCTGACATAGCCTGCCCGTTCTGCTCTTTATAAAAATCCGCGAAGTATTCCGAGGGCTTCCGGTTTTCCATCCGTATTCCTTCTTCCAGATTTGCCGTGGAGCGGGTCCGCTTATTATCATATTCCAGCTTCATGATATTCGGGTAAATCACTCCCAGGCGGCGAACAGCATCCGGAATATCCTCTTCATCCGTCAGAACAATGCGAAGATAATCATCTACTGCCGTTCCTTCATAGTTCCTTCTGTTCATCAGCTCCTCATAGGTACCGCGAAGCTCCCTGAGATCATGCTGCGGATGCAGAGGCACTGTCCGGATCTGTATTTTTCCTTTTTCCTCCAGCTCTACTACCGTAACAGATTTTACCTGATTCTTTTCGGAAAAAGAGTATTTCAGAGGAGTACCGCAGTAGCGGATTGTCTCCCGCGTGACTGTCTGCGGTCCATGCAGATGGCCGAGAGCCACATAGTCAAAAGGCTCAAATACAGAAGCATCCACATTATCCGTGCCGCCGACACTGATGTCCTCCGAATCACATCGGGAAGCTCCCGTAACGAACTGATGCGTTACAAGAATATTTCTTTTGTTCCGGTCCACTTCCATGTGATTTACAGCCACCCGCATTGCCTCCGTATAGGATTCCACCGTCTCTTCCGGAAAGCAGCTCCGCACATGCACCGGCTTCACAAAGGGAAGAAGATATACCACTGCCTCTCCGTAGACATCATACAGGGAAACGCTGACCGGATTTCCGTCATAAACCGGGGAAAGATAAATCTCATTTTTATCCAGCAGCCGGCTTCCAAAGGCAATCCTCTCAGCGGAATCATGGTTTCCGCTGATCACAAAAATCCTGTGCTTCATACCGGAAAGCTCCGTCAGAAACGCGTCAAACAGACAGACAGCCTCAGCGGACGGTACCGCTTTGTCATAGATGTCCCCGGCCAGCAGCACAGCGTCCGGCTGTTCCTCTTTGATGATATCCAGAATCTGAGCAATGATAAATTTCTGGTCTTCCAGCATCGAATATTCATTAACCCGTTTTCCCAGGTGCAGATCGGACAAATGAATCAGTTTCATAATCCCTGCCCCTCCTTACAATAACGAAATTTTATATATTGACTCAATGTAGTTTTTTCTCTTGATATCAGCGAGACAGAATGTCGAGGAACATTGTCCTACAGAAAACTTTTCCTGTCAAGCCAGCTTTTTGTTGATGCAATCAGAATATCACAAAGAAGAATTGCAGTCAGAAAATCTCACAGCTTTTCAGACTCTGAATATTTCAAAAATTTCAGCTCTGATCCTCTTCCAAAATACGGCCTTCTTATGTTATAATCAGAATATGCAACAGCCTGTTTTTGTCTTTGGCCGCCCAACTTCCGAAACAGCATCATCCGAAGGCATACGTCAACCTGCAAAATACGTTTTCGCAGGAAATCATAACATGATTCAGCAACAAGAAGATGTGAGGTGAGGTGAGTGATATGGAGAAAAAGCAAAGCAGCATGAAGGTCTTTTCCGGAAGCAGGACTCTTGTTTTGCTTGCCATCCTGGTGTGTTTCCTGCTTTCCGCAATCCCTGTTAAAGCCGAATCGTATCCCACAGTCTACATCAGCGGCACGGTCTATGCAAGCAATCTCAAAAACGGTGCCGAAGTAATCCTGAACGGCGACACAAGCATTGTTGTGAATACCAACAAAACCATAAGATGTATCAGCGGAAGGAACTATTCTCTCAGCATTACAAAGGGCAGCAGCAGTAATTACACGCTGACTCTTGCGCCGCAGGAGGGCATGCTTTCCTCCACTGTCATTGATGTCAGGACTTTTGCCACCAACGCATCCGTAACGATCGCGCCGACCGCTTATTGGGGCACGGCCATTTCAACAATTGGTTACCTTAACCTGCAGCAAGGTTCAACGCTGAATGTAGAAAAATGTAACTGGGGGGTACACGGAAATAATGTTTTCCTGAATGGCACCGCCCGGATCAATGTCGGTATCGGAAACAGTGCAAGGGCAAATACGAAGGTCGAATGTACGACAGGTTCCCTGATTCTCAGCAACAAAAGCAACAGCAAGAATAAAAATGCATGCATCGAAGCCCGGTCCGGTGACGTCAGGATTCTGGGCGGCTCCGTCGTTGTCGGCGGATATCGCGGCCTTTATGCCCACAGCGGCAACATCCTGATCTCCGGAGGCGGTGTTTTTGCTGACGCAGATGAATACGCGATTTTTGCCGGAAACGGAAAAGTGGATATTTCCGGTGTTGTTCAGGCGTATGGCAGCTGCGGCATCAGGGCAAAAACATCCATCATAATCAATCAGCAGGGAAAAGTCGCAATTGCAAAAGGGACTTCCTATGGCATATACAGCGAGGGAAGCATCTCTCTTTACGGTGATGTCACCGCCGAGGGCACCGGGATCGATGGAATCCATGCAGTAAACGGCAACATTGTTTTCTATAACGGCAAAACAATTTCCACAGGAAAGCAAAACGCCTTTTATGCGAAATATGGCGCCATAGAGATTAAATATCCTTTCCAGATTCTGAATCCGACAGGCGGCAGCAATTCCGGTCACAATATCGTGACCTCCGGCGGCAAGGCTGCCACTAACGTTACGATCGGACCCGGAAAACGTATTTCCGGTACTGTCTCGATCGCAAATAAATCCTATAAGGTGGGCAGCACCCTTACTGTATTGAGCAATGCTCCCTCCGGTACGAAGCATTACACCTGGGATTATTCAAGCAGTCCCTCAGGAGGAACCTGGACACCGATTACCGGCGCTGTTTCCGTTGACTACAAGACGACCACCACTGTCTCAGATAAATATGTGCGCGCAAACGTAACGATAGATGGTTACATCGGAACCCTTCACACCAACTCTGTTTTTGTGGCTTCAAGCAGAGCCGTGATCACACAGCAGCCTGCGGCAGCTTCCACCTCTGTCGGAAAGGCCTTTACCTTTTCCGTAACAGCCACAGATGCCAAGAGCTACTACTGGCATGTCTATGATGAGAATAACCCCTATACCTCGTCATATTCCTGGTCGTACCCATATATCCCCGCCCATGCTGTTATCAGTGGGGTGGAAACCTCAAAGATTACCCTGATTCCAAAGGATACCTGGCTGAACGGCAAATATATCGGCTGCAGCATAACAGGAAAAGACGGTACATCCACAATATCCACGTGTGCGAAAATGACGGTAAAGCCTGCGATCACACTTCAGCCAGCCCCCGCGACAACTACCGTCGGAACAGAATTCCAATTCCGGGCGGAAGCCACCGGCGCCATCGCATATAAGTGGTATATCCAGGATGCGTCAGGCGCGGATCCCTATGAATGGTCAACTGTAAAAGCGCATACGTATGTAATTGGTGAACAGGCGAGTATCGTAAGGCTTAAGCCGACGGATACCTGGCTCAACAACAAATATATTGTCTGTGAGATTAATCTCGGAAACGACATTCGAGTTTATACCAATTATGTAAGAATGTATGTCAGACCGGCCAACACACCGACTCCGACACCGACTCCGTCCGCCGGGCATATTCCGGCAGCAGCGGGAACAAGGCTTCAGACCGCTGACGGGGCTTCCTATCAGGTCGTAAGTGCTGCGGTCGACAACCCGACCGTCACCTACTGCGCTCCCGGCGCAACAGCGCAGGGCACGATCAAGATCCCTGCGACCATCAGCTCCACCGGTGTAACCTACAAAGTCGTGTCCGTTGCCGCAGGCGCGTTTAAAAATCATAAGAAGGTCACGGCTGTCGTCATCGGCAAATTTGTCAAGACCATCTATAAGAACGCGTTCTATCAGTGTCCGAACCTGAAAAAAGTCACTCTGGGAGCAAATGTAGTCAACATCGGAGCCACAGCTTTTTATCAATGTACATCCCTGCAGGAAATCACACTCCCCGCCAAGGTAAAGAATATCAAAGCCGGAGCCTTCCGAGGCTGCAAGAAGCTTTCAAAAATCACTGTCAAAACCCTGAAGCTGACAAACAGTACCGTAGGATCCAACGCCTTTTTGAACACCAACGCGAATGCTGTCGTTTATGTACCGGGAGATTTACTGAATACATACAAAAAACTGCTCATAGCCAGAGGCATCAGTTCAAATGCCACTTTCATAAAATTCTGACATAAAAGGGTCAGTCTCCATGAACAAATGATATATTATTCATGGAGGCTGACCCTTTTTTATAAAATCTCCACATGCTTAAAACCATTGATTATTATTCAGGAAATAACAAAAACTACTTTGTCGGAACAAAAATACTTTTCTGGTGGCTCAGGATTCTGTCCTTCCTGTCTGTCACTCAATCATGATAAAGGAAAAGCAAAGAGGATGGATCTGGCGGATCCATCCCCTTCGTAACAGTATGAGTTGTGGCCTTGGTGTAACCTCAGAACATCACCTCTGTTTATTCAACAATCAGTGTATAGGGCACCACGCTGGTGACAGGATTGCCGGCAAAGGTTGCCGTATCCAGAGTGAGAAGCAGATGGTAGGTCCCCTCTGTGCCTTCCGCGGGGGTTCCGCTGATCTCAGCAACAAATTCATTTACGGACAGAGCCAGTCCCTCCGGAAGGGCATCGCCGTTTTCCTCGTCCAGTACATAAGTATAGTCGGTGCTGAAAGGTCCGTTCTGGGCTTCGATCGTCTGGGTGAATTCTTC
The DNA here is from genome assembly GCA_017475035.1 of Blautia sp. GTDB lineage: Bacteria > Bacillota > Clostridia > Lachnospirales > Lachnospiraceae > Blautia_A. Next base: position 4,346 of record JAFVGK010000130.1, on the reverse strand, counting down.
TCCCACCGCTGCGTGGAAGGTGCTGTACGCCACAGGGTCGGAATCCAGACGTCCTTTGACGAAAAGCTCATAGCCCTTGGAAGCCGTGCCCGTGCTGTCCGTAACCTCGATCACGAGATGGTATACGCCGGAAGCATCAGAGCTTAAGCTTCCTTCCAGGATGCCGTCCTCACTCAGCGTCAGGCCGTAAGGAAGCTCATCGCTGTCCGCGGCAAGCTGATAGGTTACATCACCCTCGGCATTCACTGCCGAGAATTGTGTCTTCTCGTAGGTCGAATTTGCCTCACCGGAAGGAATCGACGGCGTGGAAATCGCAAGTCCCACGATTTCCTGAGGATCGCCGACCTTCAGGCTGACCGTTCCGGAACCCTGGGCGCCGATGGCATCGGTAACAATGACTTCTACCTCATACATACCTTCACTGGAGGCAGGTACGATGCCCGGAATGTAGTACAGGCCAAACAGCAGGCTGCCGCTCAGAACCTGATCCCCCATAGGAGCGAAGCCATCCGGAAGTCCCTTAACCTTGTAGGTATACGGGGCAATGCCGCCGGCCGCTTCCAGGGTGGAAGCATACTCCGCGTCAAGCTCCGCATCTGCGAGAGCTTCCGTTACCAGCTCCACATCTTTTTCTATGCAGTACAGCATCGCTTTGGCAGATCCGTCCTTGCCATCCACGGTTACATAGTAAGTAATCTCCGGGCTTTCTCCTACAGCCTCCAGGGTACCGCTGATGATACCGTCCTCAGATAAGGAAAGACCGGCGGGAAGCTCTGACTGTGTGCTGTATGTTCCTTCCACCTCGCTGCCTTGTGCATCGTAAGCGGTAAGCTTCGCTTCAAAGGCTTCTCCCAGCTTCGCCACGCCGATACCGGAAGTATCGATAATCAGTTCGCCTTCCACTGTCAATGGAAGTACCGCTTCAGCCGTGTTTCCGTCCGCATCCGTCACTTCGAAGGTAATCTCATAGGTTCCCTGTGTTCCTTCCGCTGCCTTGCCGCAAAGTGTTCCGTCCGGTTTCAGTTCAAGTCCTTCCGGAAGGGTATCCTTGCTGCCTTCTGCCACGGCAAAGCTATATGTGCTTGTACCTGCCGTTGCGATCAGCGGATTGACCTTTACTTCGGAATACTCACGGTTCACCCTTGCTGTCGGAAGGACACTCGTGCGGATCGCAAGCTCCTCATTAAACTGATGCATCTCAGCCTGGTCAGACAGGCTGCTCGCCAGTATGGAGGACAGGAAATGATACGCATTTCTCTGCAGATCTTCTATCGTGACAGTGCCATTGTCCAGACCTGCCTGAATCTTATCAGGGATACGGTACATGACATGTGTACCGGACATGATGGCATCATTTCCTCCTGCCATCTCAAGATCAGGGTCAGCGATCGTATCAAGATCACCCCAGTCCGTGACGACATAGCCATCATAGCCCCACTCGCCTCTGAGTATATCAATCAGAAGCTCTTTACTGGTGGCACAGTACTGTCCGTTCACTTTATTAAACGCGGACATCACGTTCTTGACCGCGCCGGTCCTGACTGCCATCTCAAACGGCTTCAGGTAAATCTCCCTGAAGGCTCTTTCCGAGATGATCACATTCATGGCATCAAGGCTCGTACCGTTTTCCAACGTTGTTTCATTCTGAATCCCACGGCGATAATGCTCCTCATTATTTCCGGCAAAGTGCTTCAGGCAGACAGACAGACCATGTTCCGCCACGCCTTCCGCGACGGAAGCTGCGGTCCAGCCGCTCAGAACGCCGTCCTCGGAGTAATACTCATTGTTTCGCCCGTTTAACGGATTCCGGTGTAAGTTAATGCTCGGCGCCAGCCAGTAATCAATATTGATCTGGGACATTTCCTGTCCGACCGCATCGCCATACGCGTGAAGGAGATCCTTGTTCCAGCAGCAGACGATTGCCGCGGCTCTCGACCAGCCCACATTTACATCTCCTACCGTTTCCGTCTTTGCATAGGAAATACCGGCGGAACCGTCCGCATAGCCGATAGACGGGATGCTGAAGCGCTCAATGCTGCGGGAAGCGCCGGCGCCGCTGGTCGCCTGGTTGATCTTTGTGTTGATATTGTCGATACGGATCGCCGGATCATCACTGTAGTAAGTCTCGACACCCGCAGTGGAACCACCGGAGCAGAACATGACCAGTTCATCTCTGGTCATCTGGGAAACGAACTGGGGCAGGCTGATGGTGCCGTCCTGCACTGCCTGGAACTTGTAGACCGGACTGTCCTCCGGAAGCGTCTCGACAACCGTCTCTTCCAGCACAGGAGCCTCGGAGGATGTTTCGACATCTTCTGCCGTAACCGTAAAGGCTGCCTCGCCGGCCGCTGCCATTTCTTCTTCCTCGCCCTCATAGGTGATCGGGGCCCCATCCTTTGATGTCAGACGGACAGATTCATAAAAATCCTTATCCTCTTCCACCATGGAAAGCTCGTTATGAAGCTGGGTGACCAGAATCTCTTCGTCAACTTTGAAGGCGCCTGCCACATGGGTATCACGTGATGAGGAACCCACGCGGAAGAAGTAACAACCGGGTTCCAGAATGTAAGCTGCCTGCTCCTCATCATAGGAAGCCAGATCCGCCAGCGGAACGGAAACGCTGACCGTCTCACTCTCTCCTGCGGCGAGCTCCTGTGTCTTAGTGAAATCCACCAGCTTCTGATAAGGCTGCTCCAGCTTGCCTTCCGGTGCGCTGACATAGATTTCCACCACTTCTTTGCCTGCCGGAATAGAATCGTCCTGGGTCACATTTTTGACCGTTGCGGACACCACTGCGCTTTTGCTTTCCGCATCCAGCGTTACACTCATGTCCTCGAAGGAAAAGTCCGAATAGGAAAGGCCGGAACCGAACGGATATAAGACTTCCTTTCCAAAGGTATCAAAATACCGATATCCTTCGTAAATGTCTTCTTTATAAAGTCCTACCGGATCGGTTTGTCCGAGCTCGCCAAAGTAGGAATTGTTGGCGACGGCATCCAGTCCGTATTCGTCGTAGTTGTGATACCCAAAGGTCTCTGCCGTCGGATGCTCTTCGTAGGTCTTCGTAATGGTATCCGCCAGCCTCGCGCTCGGATTCGCATAGCCGTAAATCAGATCTGTCATCGCATACCCGGTCTGTGAGCCGGATGCGTAGGAGATCAGAACGGTATCAATCGGATAATCGTCAAGCCAGGACATGTCGATGGAACCGTTGATGCTCAGTACCAGGACAATCTTTTCAAATTTGTCCGTCACCTGATCGAGAAGGACTCTTTCGGACGCATCCAGATACCAGTCACCCGGCTGAGCGGTGCGGTCCATTTCCTCCGAACCGGTATTGCGGGTGAGGATAATGATCGCCGTGTCCGTCTCCTCGGCAGCGCGGGCAACGATGCCGTCATCTGTCACCTCACCGTTATCAAGCTTGACTTCGGGAGTATTTGCCCCGCTGGACATGTTGAATCCCGTCCCGGAATAAGCCGGGATCCCCCATTCACCCGGATACTCTGCCTCGGTATCCCAGCCATGGTCAACCACCGTCACCATGCTGGAACCCCAGGCACTGACCGATTCCTGCTGGCTGATCTTTCCTGCGTAGAAATCTCGAAGCTCCTGTACGCACGGTATCCCCTTCTCATCCATTCCGTCAAGAAGTGTGGTCGTATAGGCTCCATTTGCCGCACCGGAACCGCTGCCGCCGGTATTCGGCACAATCTGGCCGGTACCGAAGACGGCTGCCTTCTGATCCTTCGCCAGAGGAAGCAGATGGCTGTCATTCTGTGCCAGGACAATGCTTTCCGTCTCCATCTGCAATGCCAGGGCTTCATTTGCCTTGCCCTGCTCCGTCTCTGCCTTCGGCCCGGAATCAGCAAAGGCAGTCCGGCAGCTCATGCTGATCATCACGCCGCAAAGCACAGCTGAAAGAAGCTTCCTGGAATGGTTGTGTGATTTCATAGGCTCATCCTCCTTATACAAGTACTTTTATTGTCTCATTATATAATAGGCAGCCATAATATTCAATGTTTTTTGTTTCTATTTTACTATATTTTGCGCCGAAGCAGTATATTTTGGTGCTTTTTTCATTTTGCATATCATGGATGTGCAATGTCTTATTATATTTCCGATTGAAATTCAAAATTATACTCATGAACGCAATTGACTGCCGTTTCATTTTGAACACATCGGGCGTTCATTCGTTATACGGTAATCATATGATTGCATCGACAAAAGCCTGATTCTACGGATCGCTTCGCAGCGGAGCTGCTCTCGCGTCTCGCCTCCCGGCTCGGTCGTTGCTAAACGCATGCCACTGGCATGCAGCAACCTACAGCCACTCGGAATCCGCT
>JAFVGK010000129.1 GCA_017475035.1 Blautia sp. | reverse complement strand
CCCCCGCGGGGATCTCCCGCAGCTGCCCCCATTGCGTGATCCCGGTTCCACCCGGGGCTGTGGCTGGACAGAAGTACCATTGTGCCCGTACGTTTCATCGCCTTGCAGGTAGCTGTCCTGCATATATGAACGGCATAGTTCTCGCTCATCCTTCCGGATTCATTGCGTATGGTTCAACCGGCTGGCATTTTCACACCCGTACGGGGATGTATCTGATGAATGATATTCAGTTTTCAAAGATCCATGTCGCCGCAGGAGGGGAAGCCCCTCCTACGGTTCCAATTTTAGGGTCAGTGAAAGCTGAATTTTAGCGCCTGAAGCGACCGGTCACCGTCCTTTTTAAGACCGGTTTACAGCTCACGCGCAATCCTCGTCAGGTTCTCAATGACAGTCAGGATGTCTCTTTTTGCCTTGCTGTTGGATTCAGTCTCTCCCAGCAGCAGATAATCCAGGCTTACATGGAAGTATTCCGCCATCTCCACGATCAGCTCCAGAGATCCGGTCCTGGTACCGGCTTCGATCTTCCGGTAATGGGTATCGCTGATCCCGATCACGTCGCAGAACTCTTCCTGTGTCAATCCGCAGGCCTGTCTCAGCTTGCGCAGTCTCAGGCCAAAGTCTTTCATATTGAATTTTGTTGTTCTCATGTCTGTTCCTCCGATTTCGTTTGAGATTTGTGTTTGCGTTCAAATCCCTGAAACCGGAGGCGACCGGCATCGAACATCGATCTGTTTGCATAAAAATAAGAGGCGGCTGCTTTCACAGTTTCCTGCAAAAACAACCGCCTCCTGCTGCGATGTTTCTTCCAAAAAAAATCACCCGTCCGTTCTAAGGCTTCCAAAGCATTTTGTTTTTGCCTTGGCTACCCTAACGAGCGGGTGTTACTTGACCTGCTACAGAGGCCATTACTATTCTGTTACTTTAAAAATAATCTTTTCTGCCTGTTACTTTGCCGTTACACAGTCTGTTACTTTCCTGTTACTCGGCACTTTTATGAGGAAATCAGCTCATATGGTTCTGTAGAGCCAGCAGCTTCTTCAGCTTCTCATTTTCCTCATCGATCAGATCCTCAGCCGCTTTCTGGAGGAACTTTTCCCTTGCCGTGCTGTTGCCTGTTTCATCCGCCGCTATGATGATCCAGTAGTAGGCTGTGAGGATCCCTGGCTCAATCTCCAGCGCTCTCGGTCCGTAATCCATGATGCATCGATAGTCTTTGATATGACCCAGCGTCGTCAGCAGCGCGGATGTCAGATCAACATAAACCTGATTGTAATGCGTCGTATATGTATAGAGCCATGTTCCGATGCCATCCTCTCCCTGGATAAACAGTCTGCCACGATACAGCTCAAAGGCCTTCTTCAGCAGAATGATCTTGTCATCCCCGTCCGGCAGATTCTTTGCGCGGTTATAAAGATCCTCCATCTCATCCGCATCCGTTGTCACATTCACCTCACCGGAGAAATCCATCATCCTGCTTCTGGTATCGATCACCTTCACGTCATGATACGCTGCCAGGTCATTGTGCAGCCGGAAGATTGCCTGCCGCATATTGTTCCTGGCTGTATCGACTTCCTCATCCGGCCAGTTGTCTTCAATCAGCTTCTGCTGATCCACCGGACGCTTATGCAGAACCATGTAGAGCATGATGATCCATGCACGCCGGTTCGGATGCGGCAGATCCTGTTCATAGATCTCTTTTCCGTCGATCACAAAGTTATGCGGTCCGAGAATGTTATAGCGGATGCAGAATCTGCCGTCGTCCTCATCATGCATCTTCGTCAGCTTTTCTATTCTGGTACGCCGGATCTGTTCCAGCATCATCATGGCAACGAAGCAGGCAAGCTGCAGCGGCTCCGGCCTGTCCGTATACTGCTTCATGTTACGGATGACCATGAAGCCCAGAGGATGCTGTCCAAAGGGAACACCCATGATCGACCTGGCTTCCAATCGCTGATAGGCTTCATACTCTTTGGGATTGATCTCCCGGATCTTCTCCGCGTCCGGAATGATCAGCGGCTTCTGCTCAATAAGATGCTGTGCCCAGGTGGCAAACTCTTCTGTAAATTCGATGTCGTTGAACAGCGTATCCTGCATCGGTCCGATCTCCGCATCGTACCAGATCTCAGGAATGAACACCTGCGTCTGCAGGTCTGCGATCAGTACGCCGCACCAGTCAGCCTCATAAAAGTCGCAGCATGCCTTCATGACCCGGATCGCAATCGCCATGGGATCTTCTTCGTTATGCGCATCCGCTTCTACTGATACGATCGTCTTGAACAGCTTGTCCTGGAACTCATACTGTCGCATGTCTTCTTCAGAAACTATCCGAAACCTGCTGTCCAGTTTCTCCGGAGCCGGCTCCTTCTTCTGTCTTCTCGAGAACAGTTTTTCCAGCATAATCTGACCCCCTCTCTCGACTGATGTACGCAATGATGTCTACATGCTGGTAAGCAAAAAGTCCGCAGAGCTACCCGGCTTTACGCGGTAGTCCTGCGGACATCCTTTTCCTATGATCAGACTACCAGCTAACAGGTGCTCATGTTTGTTGGCAGACCTTTCGTATTCGTCAGATTTGGTTTTCTTCCAGTACCTCTTTGATTTTTCTCATCAGCTCATCGCAGATCTTCTGGCCCTTCTTTGACATTCTTGATTGCTTGTTTCCATATGGGGGTATGGCTTCCCTGATCATCCAGCCATCCGTTGGTTCTTCAGCCTTTGATTTGGTCCCCCGCAGAAGATAATGAACATCCGCCCTGGTAATATCGGAAAACTTCATAACGTACGAAAGGGATGGAGCAGCAGCTCCGTTTTCCACCTTACTGATATACTTGTCGGTGATTTCCATTGCCTCCGCCAGCGATTCCTGCGTAAGACCCGCACGAATGCGTTGTTCCTGAAGGCGGCCGCCAATGCCGACTTTGTCCAAATCATATTTAATTTGCATTGGTACCACCTCCTTCTCCTTGGATTATCACCATTATAGGAAGGTATACTTGGAGGCGGAACTGACGAGGACTGAGAGCCTGTGTCGGAAGGTGCACTCTAAGTACACCTTCAGCGTTTTTGTCCCTAATATCTAAGAAGGCTCGGGCACAGGAGAACAGATCTCCTCGCTCCGAGTCTTCCAAAAGGCCGTTGCTAAGACAGTATCCGGCTGCCTTAAAAAATTTTCTCCGCTGCTGTCATGCAGCTGATCACAATCATCATTTGCATCACTGTTTTCTCTTCTCCTGAAAATATTCTTTGATTCCTGAGCACCTCATCCTTCCGGATGCAGGAATCGGCCGATCGTCTCGAACAGCTTGTCAATAAAGATCGGTTTCTCTTCAAACGCATCCATCCCGGCAGCCAGGGCGGCAATCCGGTCCTTTTCGGACACGCTCGTAGTCATAGCAATGATCGGGATCCTGGCTTTTGCCGGGTCCGGAAGTTGGCGGATCCTCCGGGTAGTCTCAAGGCCGTCCATGTTCGGCATCATGACATCCATCAGGATCAGGTCATAGTATCCTGCCGGAGCAGACTCCACCTTCTCCAGGCAGATCTGACCGTCCTCGGCAAACTCTGCAGCCGCACTGGTCTGCTTCAGCATCTCTGCCGCGATCTCCCTGTTGATCTCCATATCATCTACAACCAGGATCCGCTTGCCGCTGAAGGAGAAGCTCTGCGCTTGTACCTGCCCGGAAGTGATCCTCTCCTGCAGGTACTTTTCGATATTCCCCGGAGAAACCGAATAGCCTTCACAGCAGCCCTCCTGGCTTCCGCTGCAGCATTTCTCATTCAGGATCCGGTCAAACATCGACATCATGTATTCTCCGGAGATTTTGATGCCGTCCAGATATTTCTGCAGCATCTCCGGATCGTCGTGATTGTTCCTGATGATCTCAACACAGCCAAGGATAATATGAAGCGGCATCCGGATGTCACGGGACATCTCAAATGCCTGGAGCAGCTTTGACGGCTGGCATGTCTCTTTGCATTCTCGCAGCAGACCGTCCACTGAAGTTCCGAGAATGTCTGCAATCTTTGGAAATAAAGCGATGTCCGGATAAGAAAGGTCTCTCTCCCACTTAGATACGGCTTTGTCAGTAACGCCAAGCAATTCTGCCAGCTGGAGCTGGGTCAGATTGTTCTGCATCCGCAGGGTGCGGATACAGGAGCCAAGTGTAGATTGCTTCACTGTATACACCTCCTGCGCCATAAAATATCATGAGGGAGAGAGGCAGACAATCGACTATTGGTTTAGCTCCCATATTACGCTTTTATTCGCCGCTATACAGGTTAAATAACATCACCCGCATTCTTACCTGTTGACCAGGATTTGCTTTTGACAAAAACAAGCACTCAAATTCATTCTTATCAATGACTGTGAAATTTCTCATGTTTGCAAATCCCTTAAGGGCTTCTTCTGCAGTGCTGAGGATTTTGATAAAGTCCTTACGTCTAACAAAATAAATCAGTGCAGTTTTGCAATCCCTCCAGGTCAGATAGCTGTCTAATTGGTCTATGGCTTTCTCTACTTCCTTCTGACCCGTCCACATTTTGCATTCAGCCACGAAGGCAGCCCTATTCTCCCGTTCAATACAGATGTCCGTTTTTCCGGCGTTTCTGAAAGTTTCACCCGTTGCGTCACCTTTATACGTTGCATTAAGAGCAGCCAATAACGTATTTCTTAAATCCTCTTCATGAAGAGATTTGTAAGATGCTGGCGTTCTCTCATAGGTAGATGCAGTGTGCTTTATTGATTGCAGTATATCTCTATAATCTGCATCGGTTATTCCGTAATAATTCGATGTCTCATAATGCTGAGATACCGGAACGATGCTTCTTTTAAGAGGGATATGCGTTTCGGCATATTTTTTCTTTTCGATAGGTACCTCAAACATTGTTGCTATGTTATAAAAGGCTTCAACTTTCTTTTTCTTCTCTTCAAGCGCTTTAAGTGCCTGTTTTTTTAATGAATTGTTGAACGCCGTTATATCATTATTTACATAGGACAAGCCATTTCTTATCTCTTCTAGGCTATGCTGAAGGCCCTTAAAAAGATTTTCTTTTGCACTCTCATTGTTCATCTCAGAAAGAGATTTCTCAATCCGGAAAGAAATATATCCTTTTTCAAGTCCAATCTCTGGGTATCCCCCTAGAGAAAAAGTGGATGCTTGACATTTGAATAGATCCTCTTCCCCTTGAAACGGGAAATAAAACATGGCTATTATTCCATCTACTTCAACATATTCTTTACCTGAATAGTCCCTAAAAAATGGATCAACGTATCTTTGAATTTTTCCTTGTCTTATACTCCTTCTCGAAAAATCCTCCTCGAATATAGTCACAGGCTCAATAAAGAATTCCTGATATATATTCTCTGCCAGGATTTCGAGATCATTAGCCATAATTTCATCATTGGACATGCCGTCAATCTTTTTATGGACAGCTGCCCATTGATTAGCAATAACATTTCTTAGTTCATAATCACGGAATGGCTTCATTTTGCCGAACCTCTTGTTATGTGTTGTTTTACCTTTTTACCTATAAATCTTTAAGCTTCGTGCCATCTGCTGTCTTCCAGTCAACATTGCCATTTGATGTGTGGCCCAGAATAACAGCTGAAGCTGCTGAAGGCGCATTAAACTCATAATCTCTGGTAAATGCACGATCAACAATCACTCCATCCTTTATTAGGTTATTGCGAAGCTTATAATATGTTTTCCCTTTTGTCTCAAGAGAAGGAACAGTATGATCTGAGATAGTAGATCCTTCTAAAACAGTGAACCCACCCGCACTGACAAAACCTTTTGCAGACGCACTAGCTCCTTTACAGTATAAATAAACTGTATCATCCGACGCTTTCGGAACCGGCACCAACACTTTATATCCCAGTGTATTGATAAGGATCTTCACGTTATCAATGAATTCCTCCATCGTAGCGATCTGAGCTTCCTTAAGGACCGTGTTCTTATAAGTGTTCTTGGTTAGGACCGCATACCGGCCACAGTCTTTTGCTATCTCTACAAAACGATTTTCAAGATACAGGATCAGTGCCTTGTTCAGATCCCGGCCAACAAAGATGACCGCAGTGTTCCAGTAATACTTCTCTTTACCAGACTGATAATCGCGGAGATGTTGTGCAAGACGATCCAGGACATTTTCAGCCTCACCAATATAAACGGAGTCCGTTCCGTCATCTTCCTGACAGATCAAGAAATAGACACCAACGCCCTTGATATCATCCCGGTCACATGTTGCAACTTCCGTCCTGGGGATCTTGATTGCCTTACCATTCCAGTTGGAAAGTTCAGCCGTAATAAGACTGTCGGCTGTTCCATTCACCAGAAATAGTTCAATTGCTTTTCCGTATGCCATGTCCATCACCCCTCTGTAGAATCATCCTGTTTCTTTCCGTACTCTACGCTCGGCTCCGCCACCATACTCAATGTCGGTGGTGTCATATCATAGACAACCGCTTTTGGCTTCTGTTCTTCAGCTGTAAAGCTTGCATTTCCGAGGCCAAAGAACCGTTCGAAGAAAGCCTTCAGCTTGTCAATGACGCCCTGCTTTTTCTTAGCTCTGCCGCCTCCACCGAAGCGGGAGACTGGTGGCATCAGTTTATCGATATCGGTACCGGTGGTCCGGATCTCTCCGTCCCGGAAAGCGTTCTCCAGAAACTTCCTGGTTTCGGCCTCTTTCAATTTTTCACTGGTAACGATCTCCATGAGCTGCCGTTCACGTTCCTCGGCCACATAATCATGCCACTCGACCATGACATCATCCACGTCGTTGATACCGGCAATAAAAGTCTCGATCAAGGCTTTCTTGCTGCGCAGCTCCGGGCTGGCATCAATGGCCTTCTGGATCGTGATCAGCGCTTCCTTATCAGTGCAGTGGGTGTCATGATATTTCTTGACCAGAAGCAGTATGTAATCAATGTTGATTTCGATCTGCCGGATCAGTTCGACCTCAAAAACAAGATCATCGGTGATATCCTCGGCATCCTTGTCTTCACGCTTCCTTCGCCACTCATCCCGGAGATCCTGGTATCTACCCAGGTAATCCTGCAGATCCCGTTCTGAAATCAGCTCTTGACCTTTAAATTCATCGAAAGATGACAGGAGATTGCGCATCCGGAGGATAGCGCCGAACAGGGCAATAAAGTCTTTCTGATTCTGTTCCCCGACGATCTGCGGCTCAGACAGCGGGAACTTGGTGGTCAGCTCATCGATCATGTCCACATAGCCGGGATGCGGCTTGTCCTCCATATCGACATAGCCATGATAATAAGCATCGAACTTCTGAAGCAGCACAATGCCGCCGGCATTCTTATCGCCAAACAGGGAAATAGCTGCATCCACTCGTTTCTGGAGGTTCCGGAAGCAGACGATATTACCGAAGGTCTTGATGCTGTTTAGGATACGGTTGGTCCGGCTGAATGCCTGGATCAGGCCATGCATCTTCAGGTTCTTATCTACCCAGAGTGTATTCAGCGTCGTCGCATCGAAGCCGGTCAGGAACATGTTGACCACGATGAGAAGGTCCAGTTCCTTGTTCTTCATCCGGAGTGACACGTCTTTATAATAGTTCTGGAACCGGTCGCCATCGGTGGAGTAGTTCGTATGGAACATCTCGTTATAATCCCGGATAGCCTTATCCAGGAAGTCTCGGCTGGTCTGGTCAAGGGCGCTGGTATCCTCGCTGTTTTCTTCATCCAGAAGATCCGCGTCCGGTTCTGCCTCATTTGCACCATAGCTGTAAATGGTGGCGATCCGGAGCTTCTTCGTCGGATCGGCGGCCATCTGCTTCTGGAATTCCTGATAATAAAGCCGTGCCATCGGTACAGAAGCTACACAGAGGATCGCATTGAATCCGCTGACTCGCTGCTGCTGTTTCACCTCTTCGACAGTACCATTGGCCTTAGAGGCAACATCCGCGATATTCATCAGAGAGTTGAAGAGATAGGTCTTGTCGCCGCGATAAGTCTTCTGGTCGAAATGCTCCAGGATATACCTGGTCACAAGTTCGATCCGCTTGGGAGCCATGAAGGCTTTCTCGCGGTCGATATCCCAGACATCCTTATCATCGATATCCGGATCTGTATCCATGGTCTTGATATAGTCCACGCGGAAGGGCAGAACATTCTTGTCATTGATGGCATCCACAATAGTATAGGTGTGGAGCTGGTCACCGAAGGTCTGCTCGGTAGTAAAGAACTGCGGATTCCGGACGACGCCGGTATTTGTTGCAAAGATCGGTGTCCCGGTAAATCCAAACAGATGGTATTTCTTGAAGTTCTTCACGATGGCTGTATGCATATCGCCAAACTGGCTGCGGTGGCATTCGTCAAAAATGATGACCACATGCTTCTGGTATACATCATGACCAGGATTCTTTTTGATGAAGGTTGAGAGCTTCTGAATGGTCGTTATGATAATATGGGCGTTCGGATCCTCCAGCTGGCGTTTTAGGATCACGGTGCTGGTATTACTGTTGGCAGCGCCTTTCTCAAAACGGTCGTATTCCTTCATGGTCTGGTAGTCCAAATCCTTACGGTCTACCACAAAGAGGACCTTATCGATATAAGGAAGCTGTGAAGCCTGCCGGGCCGTCTTGAAGGATGTCAGAGTTTTACCAGAGCCGGTCGTATGCCAGATATAGCCGCCACCGGCCACGGTGCCGTATTTCTTATAATTGTTAGCGATCTCGATACGGTTCAGGATCCGCTCTGTTGCCGTAATCTGATACGGCCTCATGACCATCAGCATGTTCTCTGATGTGAAAATGCAGTACTTGGTCAGGATATTCAGGATCGTATGCCGGGCAAAGAAGGTCCGGGTGAAGTCGATCAGGTCCGGGATCACGCGGTTATTGGCATCAGCCCAGAAACAGGTGAACTCAAAGCTGTTGCTGGTCTTTTCCTTCTTCTGCTTGCCGGACTTAGCGTCCTTTATAGCATTGAAGCGAGTACTGTTGGAATAATACTTGGTGTTCGTGCCATTACTGATCACGAAGATCTGGACATACTCGAACAGACCACTTCCAGCCCAAAAGGAATCCCGCTGATACCGGTCGATCTGATTGAACGCCTCCCGGATGGCCACACCGCGTCGTTTCAACTCCACATGGATCATTGGGAATCCATTGACCAGAATCGTTACATCATAGCGATTGTTGTGCCTCGCTCCTTCGTCCTGGCTGATGGCATACTGGTTGATCACCTGCAGTAAGTTGTTGTGAATGTTCTTCTTATCGATCAGGGTGATGTTTTTTGTAGAGCCGTCATCACGCTTCAGGACCTGGACAAAGTCCTCCTGGATCTTTCTGGTCTTCTCAACGATATGGTCATTCGGATTCGCCAAGGCATCCTTAAAGAACCGGTCCCATTCAGAATCAGAGAAGATATAGTTATTCAGAGTCTCCAGTTTCTTTTTGAGGTTCGCTATCAGCTCTGCCTCTGAATGGATCGGAAGATATTCATAGCCCTGTTCGGTGAGCATACGGATGAATTCCCTCTCCAGTTCAGCTTCACTCTGATAACTGTCGGACCGGGCCTTCACCGGCTCATATTCCGTGACAACGGTATTCTCCGATGTCTGGGCGACGATATTGAAATACGGCATGCAGCCACCTTCTTTCTTACACTTTCTCCTTGAAGGTCAGGAGCTTATCCCTGTAATACTCATACTGCTTTTGTCTGGCCTCAATCTCGGCGGGAAGCCCAGAAGAGAGATCGTTGCACAGGCGATCAAACTGATCTAATATTCTTACCGCTTTTTCTTGTTTCTCCAAAGATGGCACCATGGCAGGAATTGTCTCAAGTTTGCCAACAGCAAGTCCTGGTTGTGCGCCTGCTGATTTATACTGATTCAGATTCATCGCTGTAAGCAGATAGTATAGATATCTCTGCTTGTACATCCCTTTAGATGTAACTACGACGGCGTGTTCAGTAGCGTAGAATTTTCCTTCTGCATATTGGACATTTCCGCACAATGCTCCCTGACGTCCAATAATCGGATATTCGCCAATGTAGTTTGCTTTCCCTATATATCCGCGAAGTCCATTTCCTCCGTAGCACATATACGGATGCTCTGAATCTTCCTCGTCTGCCAGTTCAGCAGCCTTTATGGCTTTACCAGCCTTCATGTCGCAGGTCTCTCCAAGCGGCAAAGATACATATCCAAACACATACTGCAACAGCGTTATTTCAGCCTGTCTGTCTGTCTGTCTATCT
>JAFVGK010000128.1 GCA_017475035.1 Blautia sp. | reverse complement strand
CCTACCACCTGACTTCCTACGCTTGACCTACGGCGTTACCGCCGCATATCCAAGGTTGCTACTGGCGATGTGGTTAGCATCTTTCCAGACGGGATTCGCACCCGCTAAACATCACACCCTTACCTGGGCGCACGAATAATTCGGGATAAAGACAGCTTATGCAGTCTCCCGTGAATCTTCATCTGAAACGATTCCGATTCTTTCATTTCCAGAATCAACAGCAGGTGTAGGTTCCTCATCCGCATAAGGAATTATTTCTTCAATATCAGCTTCCGATTCTTCCTGCGCAACGGAATCGTGCTTCAGACCTTTTTGTATATCGGTTTCGCCTCCTGATCCTGATATGTACATCAGAAAAACGATGAGAAAGAGATAAAGGGTGATGCCATAGCGGGCTGTGCGCCAGTTCCTCTGCTCAAAAGCTATCCCGGCAATGAACGCAGGCGGTATCACAGATACAGCGGCAAACGAAGATTTGCCTCTCGCTGTTATTATGTAAGCATGCCAGCCATCCTTCATCACTGCAAGGATGATATTGACCGCATTACCAACGTATTTCCCGACGGAAATGAGGCCATCTCTTATCCTGTAGAGAAAACCTTTCACTGGCTCACGGGATTTGTCTTTTATTTCAGCCACCTTCCGTTTGCCTGCAGCAAAGGCCAAGGCCATTTTCTGACATCCCTTCGTGGACACTTGTTTCGGAGAGATCGGTTTCATAATTCATGCTCCTTTCTGGTTTCCGTCAGCTTGACGTCTTCTGTCCTTTAGCGGCTTTCTTCGAAGCCTGGGCATGCACTGTTTCCTCATCCTCCGCAAAAGCTTCATTGATAAGCCTGGAAACCTCGTTGAATTCCTTCTTATAGTCTTCATCGTCATTGTCCTTCCCTTCCTCATTTTCCTTACCCATCCTGCTAAAAAGATCCTCCACAATATCGTCCAGGGGAAGGTCGCAGCTCCGCATTTTTCCTTCTGCGTCTTTTACTATGACGATATATCCACTGGGATAATCTTCGTCATCATCATAGCCGCTGCTATCTTTCGTCGTATGTGGGTCATACATACATTCGTCACGGAAAGGACTACAGCCGTAACAGTATTCACAAAAGTCTTTTTTATCTATATCCGAATCATGGTTTCCCTTAAGTCTCCGATCAGCCGCTACATGCTTCCAAAGCTTTGCCGCTGCAATACCAAGTCCAAATCCTGCCAGTGCACCAGCGAACATCTTTTTCATAGATTAAGTCCCCCTTGCCGTCTTATTTCTGTACGCCAATATATGTGCTGTCATCAAACGCCATGATGATGCTGAAGATCCCCGGTAAGAACAGCATCCCGATCAGGAAGCTGTCGTTCTTGCCGAAGCTTTTTGCCATTTTGTAGAGCATAATGTACGTTACACCTATTCCAACAACAGGGACAAGGCTCAGCAAAAACAGCTTTCCATCTCCCCAGAACAGCTCAAAGGCCGTGTATGAGCTATAGAAGGGGATAAGAGCCTTGTAACTTTCTGTTCCGCATTTTGCGAAGAGCTTCCATCGTGCGATGGCCTCAAGGATGATAAAACTCCAGAACAGAAACTGCCACCAGCTTACAATTCCATTCATTATTTCCAGAAACCAATAACTGCCATACATTTTGATACCTCCTCTTCTTTGAAAAAGGAATTCCCTTTGACAGTGGCAACCTACCACAGTGCTTTTCGATAATGCAAATGATCGGGATATTTTTAATTTTGACTCTTATATCCGATATACAAGCGACTCAAAAATAAGGAGGGCTGGGCCCAATCCCATTCCCCCTTATTTCGGTCCTGACAGCTCTTTTTATCTTGCCACGGCTATCCTGTCTGTAGAATAATCCTGAGTCTGTTCGACAGACCCCTGTTCTGCAAAGGAAATCCGCTCCTTGAGCGAAGGGAGCGGTGTTACAAATATGCCCAGTTTATCAGCGTTGTCTTCCATACATTCATCGATGCAGGTATAGAAGCCAAGCTCTTCTATGATCTTACCTGTATCATCGGAAATTCCATTTGTATTTGGATCGTCTCCATAAAAACCAAAACAGGATCCGACTTCTTCCCCGCTTTTTCCATCGTATTCGATATAGCCGAAAACTTCCCCGTTAACCCATTCACTGAGCAGCTTGATTTCTTCCTCCATTTCGGCTGCTGCTTTCTCGGCAGCATTACTGTCTGATCCGTATTCTCTCTCAATAACAGCATTGTCGGCAATAATGAAACCCTGGAACGAACAGTCCCATTGACCGTCAAAGTGGTCCCCGGGCATACCTATGTATACGGTAATTCCGCCATGTTCGTAAGTACTGACGGGCAGAAGGATATCTCCACATTCCTTTGCGGCTTCGATCAGATGCTCTACATCCGTGTTCAGAGATTTTGTCCCATAACCACTTTGGGATATATTGTAATGGTCGAGGAGATCCGTCCATCCGTCAAAGTCTGTCTCGTTATTTCCCAGGGGCGATCTGTCCATCAGGAATAATTTCCCGATATTATCAAATTCGCGGGGAGATATCGCATCATGGTCATGTACCGCCTGTATGATATTGCCTTTTTCTGTCAGGTAATAATTTTCATCTGACATCCAGATTCCCATTCCCTTTCACATCCTTTCCTATGGACGCCATATTAACGAATTTCGGTATCTGATTAGATCAGCTGCTCTTCTGCTTTCGTGTTTTCTTCTGCAGCTGCCCTGGAGGCTAAAATCCCATCTGCTTCCTTTACCTTGTCATCCAGTGCAGGTTGCCCCTGCGCTGCCAGTCGTCCTATTTCGGTGATCTGACTTGCCGGGAGCTGTTCATACCCAGATGGTAAATGTGTCTCAAAGGTTTCCAGAAACAAATCGTCTACTTCCGTGATGCCATTATCTTCCAGATAATCTAGTGCAAAGCTGACTGCAATCTCCAGCTTCCCATCCAGGATATTCTCTATATACAGATCTCTTTCGGCCAACTGGGCCAGTCCTGCAATAGAATCAACACCCCCGTATTCCGAAAGAGCTTCGTCCATACGATCCTGGTTCCTGCTTATGAATTTGGCGAGACTGTCCCAATCCGTATCGAGTATACGAGCGGCGTATTCCTTTGCGGTTGTCTCAATACTGTCTGTACTGTTCATATGGTAGAGGACATCATCCTGCATACTGCTGAGTTTTGGGAGTTCCTCTCTGATATCATAAATACTGGTCATTTCTGCTCCTCCTGTTGCAAATGTGGTTTGAAGGTTTCAGCGCATGTCATGGCTTATTCTTTCTATCCTGAGAATCTTTCATCCACGGTCATTCTAAAAGAGGCTGACTCATCGCTTGAGAAGACAAGTCGTCAGTTTCCTCTGTGTATATTCCTTCCTCATTAGAAGCCGAAAAGGGCAGCTCGTTTTCAGTCGACGAAAGGCCTGTTTTGCCAGCCTGGGCGGTCTGACTATCATTCGTATCGTTTGAAGTATCCTCGTTCTGACCGACCAGCCGCTGCGCTTCAACAGTATCCCTGTTATTTGCCAGGTAGTCATCTACGCCGTATACCATCAACCTGGCGGCTTCTCTGTCGAATACCTCTTTCAGGTCATTTGCCTGGGACAGCAGTTCCAGAGCCTTGTCCAGTGTCTCGTCCTCTGGCAGGCAGCTTGTGACCTGGAGCTTTCCAACCTCCTGAAGCCTGCCGTTGATCTCTGTCAGAATCTCACTGGCGGTCTTCATCGGCTCATCTACGACTTCTGTGATTTCCAGGTTCAGAAGTCCGGATCTGCGTTTCCTGATGATAGCGTATGTAAGTCCTTCCTCGGTCTTAGCTGCCTCATAGGTGACTTCTCCCAGCCTTGCCAGCTTTACTGGGAGGCAAAGGCTGAATGTGGCTTTGCCGGACACGTCTTTTTCAGCACCTTTCAGCATATAAGGTGAAACGGTCATAAACTCTTCTTTGTTCTTTTGCCTGAGTGTGTCCCCAGAGAACTGGCACCCCCTGATCCGTTGTTCCGTCCAGTCATTCCTGTATACGGCAATAATACCGCTCTCGTTGTATATCAGAATGCTGGCAGGAGTGAAGTTTTCGTCATTCTTGAACGGGACGACGAATTTGCGCTGGTTCCCGAACCTGGTCACAACGCTGATTCCAACCATAAGAGTTCCTCCTTTCGCTATAGGCAGATATCGTTATTTCCTGATAAGGACAGACTTCCAAACTCCTGCTGAAAAAGGCAAGAGTTTGTAATAAGAAAACAGCCCCTGTTTACATTTTTTCCATAAGAACGATTTCAGATTTCTTAATTTCAATCGGCGAATTTGGGAGATTTCTGTCTGCAGCAATGTCTTCTGCTTCTGCTGTTTTTTCATCGATCGAGGGGAGCCTGCTTTTTTCTGAGAAATAACAGGATACGGAAAGCTTGTCTCTGGCATCGATTCCGATTGCTGACAGCTCATCCCTGATGACTGCAAAAGCTGTTTCTGATAAAACGGTGGCCTCCGTATGGATCGGATCTTCAAGCGGATTTTTGTCATCCATGTACATTTGCTCGAACGCTTCGGAGAAGCTCTCGCTGTGATCGAGCATATACATGGCAGCATCCCTTGCGGAAGCATGGGCAAAATCCAACCCGAAACTATGAAGATCCAGTTCAAGGGCGCTGATGTCTCCTGTCCTCGCCAGGTAGTTCCTCATACATTTCTCTACTTTTCCTGTCAGCTTACTAAAAGCAGGATCGTCTGGAATGCTGCTGTCTCCATAGACAGGGGAAATGTCTACGATCCGTTTCAGGAACATTTCTTTATCTGCTTCAGTATCATCCATTGCATCCATAACCGCCATATCCCGTTCGATGATGGTAAGGACTGCTTTCTCGATCATGGCATCTGCCAAAGAGCAGGCGTCTTCCAGCGGATTCAATCTGGCACTGTACCTTGCCCGCATTTCGCAATCTTCCATGGTGGCTATTGCATCGTTCAGATTGCCGGCAATGAAAGCATTGGCAGCATTGGGATTTTCAAAATATCCTTCTACGATATTCTGATCGAGGATCTGGTCGATCAGGTCTCCATAGGTTAGTTTCGTATCATCGCCAAAATGCTGCAGCATCTCAAAGATGACCTGTTTTGCTATGTTCTCAGGAGTTCGGCTATAGTCTTTGTTCATGTCATCACCTCATTTCTTTATTTTTAGAAAGCCAATATCCCTGAGCAGTGAAAGAAATTGCAAGTGAATTTACATTTCTAATGATGTGCTGCGGACAGCATAATCAGCTCAAACGAATCACATAGGCTCATGAGAGGCTCTTGCCGAATTCACCCAAATCGTCTAAAACACCTTACTAGCAGGTCACTAGGCTTCATCCGTCGAGACTCATTTTTGGGCATCAAGCCAGTTTTCTATCTGTTTCCGGCTTTTCTGCCGATGGTAAGAACAGACATCACTTTCTAAATTTGGCAGGATACGTTTTTCATCATCTCGGCATCAGATACAGCCTCTGAAGCCACAATTACTGCTGTTTTCCAAACAGGTGGTTTCGGTGTGGCATCACTTTGGGCATCAGCATCATAAAAAATATGCAAATGCACAGAAATCGGAGATTTTGCCCCTCTAAATTCAAGGGTTTCCGCAATTCAGGTTCTTTAGCAAGCAACGCCTACGGCTGTCCACCTGTACGGCGGCCACCCTCCGGCAGCTTGTCAGGGGCTTCCCGCCCCTATGACCCCTGTTGGGCTGCGCCCAAACCCCCGCTGCACTCACTCCGTCCTTCCGGCCTTCGTTCGCTCCGCTCTTTAAGATTGGGCTGCCGCCCAAAGCCCGCTTTTTGGATTTCTGTTTGATTCTTTTGAAAAAACGTGGTAGCTATTTGCAAAACCAGTAACCACTGTGGAAGAGTGAGCTTTGAAAATAATGCGAGACTTGAAGGAGGATTGTCATGAAAAAGAAACGGGAAAGGTCTGTCAGAGTTTCCATTCCAGAGGCGGAGCGTGAAGTCTATGGGAAACTCGCAGAACGGATGGGGATCAGCGTGACAGAGCTTGTGAGGAGATGTACTTTTTCAGATTTCGAGGATGATACTGCGGCGATTAAGAGTGATGATTGTTTTGAATTGATGGAGACGATGCACAGGCAAGAGAATGCTGTGGATTCGTTCTGTGCTCTGTTAATGGAGACGGACCCGTCATATCATTCTGAAGTTATCCAGATCAATGATAAAAACGAAGTGATCCAGAGGAAGGCCATAGAAATCTATCATTTAGTAGAGAAAATGAGGGTGCGAGTCAAAAAGTATGCAGTTAAAAAGATGCTGGGATCACAGATTGCTTTTGCGGAGGCGGACATATTAAAAGGAAGACATTCAGCTGTGCGGATCATGATGACGGAGGATGAATTTAATCAAATCACAGCAGAGAGTGAGAGCCGCAGCATGAGCATATCTGCGGTTATGCGCCTGAATGTGATGGGCAAATGCCTGATCAATGACCTGTTCGTGGACTCTTATCCACTGAATGAGCTGAACAGAACCCTTGATATCCTCACCGGCCAGATGTCCGAACGTATTTACAATCTCTGCGGCCAGGACATTAGTGCGGATGATGTGGAATGGATACATAAAGCTATGAGTGAAATAGAGGAAGCCTTGGATGCAGTCGTGATACCGACAGACCAGAAGGATACCCGGAGGGAAGCCAACCGTATTGTTTCCTATAACAATGCACCGTTTATCCAGAACATGGATGATTGATTTTGAGCAGAGGAAAAGTCTATGGAAGAATGTCTTCACAGAGAACTGAATATCGAAAAAGACTATCAACAGGAAAGGAGCAGCCATGGCGAACAAAATGAAGCGGAGTATCAAGACAAAGGTTCGGGCAACCGATACGGAACTGATGACCCTCCACCGGATAGCAGATGAAAATAGGACAAAGCTTGCCGAGATTCTGCGGCAAAGCACATTGGAAAGAGACTTCTCCCGTTTTGTCAATACATCAAAGGAAGATACAAAGAGACTTGGAGATGTCATGCAGAGATTTGGCGTTGTAGTGAATGACTTGGTGGCGGCATACCCGGAGTACAAGAAACATTTCCCGGCTATGGAGAAAACCGTTACCAGTCTGAAAGCTCATGTAGACACAATTCTCTTGAAGGTAGAAAAGAAAAGGGAGGCAGTTGCCAAAGAGGTCATTGAATTGATGGATAAGCGGGCCAATGCTGAGATGTTTGATTATGTCGACTTGTATGAGAGGCGAGACCATGCTTTGTCAATCAATGTGACAGAAGGCGAGCTGAAAACGATTCGAAGTAAAGCAGATACTCTTGGAGTTACGATTTCCTGCATGCTCAAAACCAATGCCATACAGCTCTATAAGTATGGTAAAGTCGAAGTAGGATGCGATACTTTGGACAAGCTTTCTGCTGATCTTGATTCAAAGCTGGCCTCCATTATTCTTCTCACAGAAACGCCGGTTACAAAAGGTGACATAAAGGAAATTGCGGATATTTTGAAGGAAGCAAAAGGACTGGCAGCCAAGCGCAGGGCAAAAATTTCTGTTGCTGCTGGTACGATTACGAAAGAAGCACGGGCAATAGTAAAGGCTGCAGTATAAGGGGACGGGCAAAAGCAGGACCGCCTCTATAAGAAGCTCCTGCTTTTGACGAATCTACTGTAAATGGATGGTCGCTCTTCTTCCTGACGATCTCCGTTTTTATTACTTAAGAGTGCATAATTTGTCCTGAACAATGATTTCCTTCGCTTTTTGAAGAATCGGAAGTTCCCTGTTTGCGATCAATCGGCCCAGCCTGGTCACCTTCCTTTTTTCATATTCAGCTGCCGCTTCATCATAGGATAATCTCAGCGTTG
>JAFVGK010000127.1 GCA_017475035.1 Blautia sp. | reverse complement strand
AAGGGACATGCATCAATGCGGATTTAAACGGTGCTTATCAGATTCTGAGAAAAGCATTCCCAATCAAATGGGATGGAGGGTGGGCGTTACATCCGGTTGTAGTAAATATGGCATAAGCCATATTGAACAACAGAGAAAAGTTATTTACATAAATAATTTAATAATATTTATTGTATTTATCATTTTTCATAACGTAATGGTTATAATAGGAGTTCGTATGCGTACAGTTGCGATTGGGATACAGGAATTTGAAAAGATCCGGGCAAATCATCTGTTTTATGTGGATAAAACAGAATTCATCCGGGAATGGTATCAAAAACAGGATGACATCACATTGATTGCGAGACCCAGAAGATTTGGCAAGACCTTGACCATGGATATGATGAATTGTTTTTTTTCGACTGCGTACGCAGAAAGAAGAGAACTATTCAAAGGATTAGCCATCAGCCAGGATGAAGAGATGATGAAGCTGCAGGGAACAATTCCTACAATAAGCATCTCTTTCGCTTCGGTTAAGCCAAGGACTTATAAGGAGCTTCTGGTTACTCTTACGGAAGAAGCGGCAAGGATTTATGATCAGTTTTCTTATCTGATCAAGAGCGGGACACTTTCCGTATCGGAACAGAAATTGTATAAGCGCCTGTGCGAAAAGAATCAAAAGCTGCCGGATTCCGATACCGATGAAGGTGAGTATCTGGCTTATGTGCAAAGAATCATTAATGGTTATGCCTGGCTATCTGAGTGGTTATTCAAATATCACAAAAAGAAAGTTCTGATCCTCTTTGATGAATACGACACACCTCTGCAGGCAGCATATCTTCATCATTACTACGATGATGCACTTTGGCTGATCAGGGAGCTTTTTTCTGTGTCTTTAAAGAACAACCGATATATGGGAAGAGCGATTCTTACAGGTATTACACGTATCGCAAAAGAATCTCTCTTCTCGGAAATGAACAATTTTTCCGTGTGTTCCATGATTTCCGGAGGATATGACGATGTTTTCGGTTTCACAGGAAAAGAAATGGATGACATCTTAGAAGAGTACCAGATTCAGGATAAGAAAGAAGAGCTTCGCTTCTGGTATGATGGTTTTTCTATTGGGAAAGAAACCGGAATCTATAATCCCTGGTCGGTGGTCAGCTTTCTTGCGAGAAGAATGTACCAGCCAGAAGATTACTGGGCACAATCCGGAGGAACCGGACTTGTAGATCTGGTCGTACGAAGAGGAGATCCATCCTTACATGAGGCAATGCAAAAGCTTATATGTGGGGAAGAAACGACGGTTAAGCTCTTGGATGCATTAATTTTCTCAGACCTGGATAACGATGACGCTGCGATCTGGAGCCTTATGGTTGCGGCAGGCTATGTAAAGCCGATCGGACAGGCATTAGACATTTCCAGTCACGAATTTACAGGGCAGAAAGGAGCTTTCCTCTTTTTTAATGACGGGATTAAAGTGTTTAGAATCAGCCTCACAAATCATGAAACCAGGCTCAGCTTTCTTCAGATGGCCCGCAGATGGTTTCGAAGAGGAACAGTGGATTATATGCATTCATTTGCTCAGGCTTTGCTTCTCAATGATTTACCTGAGATGAACAAGCAAATGACAGAGGTTGTATTGCTGGCTGTTTCCAGTTTCGACAGTGGAGTGAAACCTTCACGAGGGAGTGTTCAGCCTGAGAATTATTTTCATGGACTGATAACGGGTCTGCTTTTCTGTCTCTCCGAGTTTTATACCATGACTTCTAATCGTGAAAGCGGCGAAGGAAGGTATGACCTTTGTCTGGAACCGATTGACCGCAGTCAATTCAGAGAAGCCTATTTGATCGAATTTAAGGTATTTGACAAAAGAAAAGGAGATCGATCGCTCTTGGATACGGCTGTTAGAGCAAGAAAACAAATTGAGGATATGGAATATGACCTTGACTTAATCAAAAAAGGATTTGCAAGAGAAGATATTCGAAAGTATGGCTTTGGCTTTCGCGGAAAAAAAGTGCTGATTGTTTCTTAAATCTACGTCAGCGGGAGGTTTCTATAGAAACCTCCCGTTTGTTTTTCTGATGATATGATTTCATTTTCGCTGCAAGCCGCGGGCTCGTTTTTTCATCAGCCATCCTCCTAGCCGCCCGTCACCGACAAACGGTATCTTCCTTAGGACGTTTCCTGGTCTTCTTTTATCCCAAACAAAAATAATAAATGATTTACAATTACTCTGAACTGATTGTATACTATGAACAGACAGATTATCCTATCCTCAGCCAGAAATTCGTGTGGAGGTAAATATGAAAAAGCATATCCTTATTCTCATGTTGCTGCTTTCTTTAACCATACCGGTAAATTCAGCTGAGATGGAGCTGATTGATGAAGGAATACTGGTTCATGGAAATTGCTTCGAATGCATCTGCAATCCGGATGATTATTCTATGGAAATTATGGATACAGGCTATCCTGCTTTATTTCAAACCGAAGACGGAATTAATTATACCTTCGCCATTCTCGCTGCGGAAGATCAGATGATTGATGATCTCCAGGAGTATTCTATAAAGAAAGCTGAGGACTATTTTGGAGTCCGCTTCAGTGAAGAGGATATTTTGGATATCCTTCCGGAATCATTGAAAAGTTTTGATACCTGGGCGGGGATAAGAACGAATATCTGGTATTCCATGTCATCTGATCAGGTTATCTCTGCATCTGTGTATGCTCTGACAGATTTTGCGCATACCCTTGTGTTTATGTATTCGCGTGAAGGAGACAAGGAAAAGATCAAGGAGGCCGGAAAGAGAAAAAACGTTTCATATTTTAAGGATCTGACTCTGCTCCCAACAGTGGAAGATTCAGATCAATTCAGTCGCTCCGCCGAATCAGATCAACTAGGTCAGTATGCATACGAGAAGGGTGATACTTTTTATACAAAAAAAGACTTTGAAAAAGCATTAGAATGGTATTTGCTCGCTGCAAAAATGGAACTGACTTCAGCATATGACAATATAGGATGGATGTATCTGAACGGATATGGCGTCGATAAAGATTACTCTGAAGCTGTAAAGTGGTTCAAAAAAGCTGCTAAGCAGGGAAATGTATCAGCTCAGTATCATCTTGGTTTTATGTATCAGAACGGATATGGCGTCGATAAAGACTATTCAGAAGCTGTAAAATGGTACCGGGAAGCTGCAGAGGAAGGGCTTGCCGGTGGTCAGTATAGTCTTGGATTTATGTATCGATACGGATATGGAGTTGAAAAGGATTATTCAGAAGCTGTCAGGTGGTACATCAAAGCCGCAGAGCAGGGGAATGTATCGGCTCAGAACAGCCTTGGAGACATGTATTATTATGGATATGAAATCGATCAGGATTATACCGAAGCAATAAAATGGTATCGGAAAGCTGCAGAACAAGGGAATACATACGCTCAGCACAACCTTGAAATTCTGAGCCGGATCGCTGCGGAATGAGCAGGAAAAGTATTTAAAGGGCATCAACAGATAACTGTTTGATGCCCTTCTTTTGATTATACTATGAATAGATGCTTCACTCCTGAATCAGACTATTGTCCTGTTCTCAGTTCTCTAAAACAGCATTCTTACCTGCTATATAGCCATAATAAACGCACAGGGAATGGCTGATGCCGCGCAGGCAGATTGGGTATTCTACAGCGTAGCGGCTTCCCTGGACATTGCCGCAGACATAAAGGCCTTTGATGAGATCACGGGTAGGCATATCCGGAGTACCGGCTGTAAAGGTATGGCAGTTCTCATCACTTTCCAGTCCGCCTACGCAGACCAGCATGATCGTCGGGGACCACTCGCAGGCATAGAATGGGCCGTTTTCCAGGGCAAACATCCTGGATGCCGGCTTGCCGAAATCCTCATCATATCCATTCCTGGCAAGCTCGTTATAACGTTCCACGGAAGCCAGGGCTTTCTCCAGATATTCACCCTCAAAGCCAAGATTCTGAAGAAGCTCCTCGATGGTGTCACCCTTTGCGGCATACGCGCCTTCCTTTGCCGAGACCTTGGTATACTGCCGATCCGTAAAGTTCGGGTTTGATTCATCCTCGTCTTCCGGGATAATATAAGCAAGTGCCCCATGATTCGGCGGCATAAAGGGGATCTGCTCCGGCCAGTTGCTGTCAAAGATCTGGAAGCTCTTCTGCTCCGGCTGCAGTTCGATCTGATTTTCCAGCTGCTGTCCCGGAATGCATTCATTCATGAAACGCTCGCCGTGCTTATTGATCTGCAGGAATGGTGTCACGCCCATGCCGGCTCCCATATGATGGGTCATCGGAGCATGGAAATCCTGCACCTTGGCGCCTGCCCAGGCGCCCATGCGCAGACCGTCGCCGGTGCTGATGGGCTTGCCTTCCACGTCTACGCCCAACATACCCATAGCGCCCATGTTGCCGATCTTCTTTTCTACGATCTCCGGGGCAAAATGCTTCATGATACGCTCGTCACCGCTATTGTCACCAGTCGCAAGGATAACACCCTTGGAAGCATTCAGCTGAATATAGGAATTTCCATTATTGGCGTCGCGGATGATGACGCCGGTAACACGGCCATCGTCGTCTTTCAAAAGCTTGGTTCCAAAGCAGCCGAAGAAGGTTTCCGCACCCTTTTCCAAGGCAGCATTGAGGTTTGCCTCAACCATGAAGCCTTGCTGATCCGGCCTGCTGGAACGGAATTCCATAGAGGTGGGGAAGGTCGGGAATTCTTCTTTTGTGTAGTCATAAGCTTCCGGAAGCGGCCAGGAAAGGGGAACCAGAATACCTTTGTCAAACTGCTCCTGGGTAACGACTTCTCTCGTGCTATCGCAGATCGTCAGATCCGGATAGGCTTCCAGCCACCAATCCATGACTTCATGTGCATGATCTGCCCATTTTTTCAGGATGGAACGCTTATTACGATAGGTGCACTCACGCATCAGGCGGTTCACAACGACGTCTGTATCGACGATGCCTTCCCGGCCCCAGCGCTTGTTGAGGGTACCGTTGAGCAGAGCGAATTCACCGGACCGACAGTTGAAGCTTGCGGATTTCTCCACGATTGCGACTTTTGCTCCTTCCTCGGCAGCTGCACGTGCTGCTGCAACGCCTGAAAGACCGGCGCCTACGATGACGACGTCAAAGTCCAGTGTCTGATCGATCTGGTCAATCTGCGGTTCCTCACCCAGCCAGTCTTCCTCGGCAGAGGCTTCTGCTGTCTGTTCTTCTGCCGCGGCGGGTGCCTGTGCTCCGGCAGCCTGGGCGATGCAGGCAGCAGCAGCTTCCTTTACGGCATTGGATGTAACGGTAGCCCCGGCGATGGCATCAATTTCCGCACTCTGAGCTTCAACAAGCATAGAGGCAATCTCTTCTCCGATAGCTGCGCCGATACCCTCTGTCTCCCCGCTGACATCAACGACCGCATCCAGGATACTGGTCTCGTCAAAGGTCATGGTGACGGTTACTTCACTCTGCAGGCCCTGGGCCGCAGCGGTATAGGTTCCCGGAATATAAGTTCCTGCCTTTTCTTCAGCCAGTACAGAGCCGGCACCCAAGAAAGAGGCTGCCGCAATCGTCGCTGCTCCTGCTGCTGTGCCCTTCAGGAAATCAAGTCGAGTAATATTTTTAGCCATATGAAATTCCCCCTTTGTCTGTTTTTTCTTAAATAAGTCACAAGAAGAGTTTCGTTGTAGACTGATAGCAAGAGTTTATCATATTTCAGGGGAATGATGCAATATATTTTGGTAATTTTTACGAAATTACTGCCCGGCTGTTTTATTCACTTCTCTGCAATGCAGTTGTGCCAGAGAAAAGGGAATTGCCTTAGACCAAGGCGCAGCACTGCAGCGGTTTTCATGATTGTATCTATTTTGGAAAATCATTTTCATTATACAGATACCGCATCCTGCTCGGAATAACAGGAAACCGGTGCCTGTCCGGTCATACAGGCAGCGCCGCCTCTGCACAAATCAGGCTGATCGTCCGCAAATAACTGTGGACACACGCACCGTCATGGATGGTCTTCGCGGCTAAGCGTCCGGAGGAGGAAACACCTGATCCAGACGCTTTTTTTGTGATTCGATTATTTCTTAAGACTGTCTTTTTATATCAAAAAGGAAGAATCCAATTTGCCTGATAATGATGATGAAATCGCGAGGATTTGTGGCTTAAGGTATGATTCCTGTCCGGATCCTGATCAGACACCCTGCTTTCCTCCTCTCATAACGAAGTTTTGTATGTTGACTCAATGATCACGGATGACTATTTTGCAGCCACGCCTGCAAAAAACGCAGCCGTGGGCAAAATATGTCTCCTCTCAAAACGCATTTTTGTCCGTTGATTCAATTTCTTCGGATGACGATTATGCTGCTGCGGCAGTCAGGCTGCCGCAGCAGCAAATCAGTTTCCGATCTTCTTTTTCAGTCTTTCAATATATTCTGTCATCTGTCTGTCCATCTCACGGACATCCTCAATCTGCTTTTTCAACTCACGCCGGCGTTCTTCAACCGCGTTTTCATCATCCAGGAACGATTTCATGGTGTATGGATACTCCGACCGGATCCTCAGAATCTCATCTTCCAGTGAAGAGCACCTCAGCTGAAGTGTCTTCAGAAGGTCCCGAAGTTGCTTCCGTCCCTCCTCCGAATCCTCAAAGCGGTCTTCCGGCGGATCCATGCCGACAATCTCCTCCCAGATTCTGCGCGTCTTTTCCAGATCGCCGATTTTGTAAGCCTCATGAGCCTGGTTCAGCAACTCTTTTTCACGTGGTGTCGGATCCGGATGGACATCCGGATGAAGTCTTTTTACTATTTTCCGATATAATGACTTCAGCTCTGCGGCCGGTGTCTGGGTCTGCTTAGCAGCGGCATCTGAATTCTGCCCCCAGCCGGACTCATCAAAACCTGTCTTTCCCTGATTTTCAGAGCCATGATGCCTTTCCTGATCACGATCTTCTTTTCGGGAAGTCTTCTGATTTTCACCGTCGTTTTCTGAGCCTGATGCATCATCTGCCCTTCTTTTCTCAGAAGAGCCTGTCTTTTGTGACTGACTGGTTTTTTCAGTCTTATCATGCTCTGACCATTTTGACTTGTTCTTCCAGTAATCCCGGAATTTTTTTGCTTCCTCAGCCTTCTTTTTCAGATCTTCCTCATATTTTTCCCGCTCTTCCCTGGCCTGTTTTTCCGCCTGCTCAAAAGTGGGATTTTTCCGGCGGTTCAATTCTGCCTGCAGAAACTCCAGAATCCTCTGCTTTTCCCGCAGGTACATCTGTGCCGCCAGCAGCTCCCGCTCCAGAGAAGCTATTTTGTCTTCATATAAAGCCCGCAGCGATGGGCACACGTGATAAACCAGATCGTCCCGAAATGCGGTCAGCTCGATTACACGCGCCTGCAGCTGCTTTATCTCCGCCAGGAGACTCTCATATTCAGATTGGGAGGGAATCAGACTAATGTCCATCGGTGATTACTCCTATAGTGAGATTTCGATCTTTCCCTTTCAGTATATCACAAAATGTTATCGCATCATACTTTTTCTGTTCAAAGAATCGGCTGCCGGACAGTCTGTATTTTCACCGGGAACACAAATGTGCAAAGATTAACCGACCTCATCCCTACAAAAGGAAAACCTGTTTAAAGCCTTGTACCGATTTTGTTTATGATATATACTGTTTAAATCGACAAAAGCCTGATTCATACGCCCTGTCTCATGCAAAAATGATTGGGTTTCGTTTGCATGACCTTTTGTCTCATGAATCATATAACCAGCGCAAAATGACTCCTTTAAGTCCAGACTCGAATTTCTTTTGACAGCCTATTCTGTGGAAACAATACACAGAGTTCGTTTTTTACGCCAGGGAGGTTCTATTTATGATATCGAACGAAACCAGAGATGTATTTATCAGCTATCATACTGCCAGCGCCGCTGACGTTGTACATAAAATTGTACAGGCACTGGAGGCAGTAAATATCACATGCTGGTATGCACCGAGAGATTGCGGCCAGGAATATGCTGACTCTATTGTAGAAGCTATTCGCCACAGCAGGGTCTTCCTGCTTCTTCTTAATGAATATTCCAATATCTCACATGAAGTACTGAATGAAATAAAATGTGCCTTTGACCGCCTCAAAAACGAAGAAGATATCGAGCTGCTTCCGTTTAAGCTTGATAATTGTACGATGTCTAATTCGATCTATTATTACCTGGGACGGTTTCATACGATGGATGGTACGCAGCCTCCGGAGGAAACACGGATGCAGGAACTGCAGGACCGCATTGCTTCACTGCTGGACCGAAGGCCTGTAAAGACTGCCCCTTCATCACGATCGCCCTTAAAAGAGCCTTCATTAGCGGTGACGGGATCCCTTGTCTATCCGGACAATCATTTTGTCGGACGTGAAAAGGAATTGGCAGAAATAGAAAAAAACCTGACAAGCACGGAAAATGTATTGTTTTTAACGGGAATGGGAGGTATCGGGAAAAGTGAAATAGCAAAAATGTACGCAAAGCGCCATGCTCGTGATTATGATGTCGTGCTTTGGGTCTCCTTTGACAAAACACTTGAGCATACCATTGCCAGTGACAGCGCGCTGCCGATCCAGGGGATAAGTCGAAGCTCATATCCGCAGGATGATGAAAAAACCTATTTTGAAAGAAAGCTTCGCGCATTGAAGGAAATAGCAGATGAAAAAGTCCTCATTATAATAGATAATTTTGATGTGGAAGACGATATAAATCTCGACGATTTTTGCGGCGGACGCTATACGTTGCTTTTTACTACCAGATGCCGGAAAATACGTCCCAATCTTCCGGAAATCGAGATAACTTCGTTCACGGAACGGTCAGAGCTTCTCGCTTTGTTTCAGGCAGAATATTCCAGAGCGCTGGACGAAAACAATCTGGCCGCGGTGTCAGAGTTGATTCATTATCTGGAAAGCCATACTCTGACGATCAGACTGATTGCGGCAGTGATGCAGAACCGCCGTATTTCTCCTGTAAAAATGCTTTCGATGATCAAGGAGGGACAGGAAACTCTCAAAAATGAAAATGCCAAAGCGGCAGATATGTTGTATGGAAAGCTGCGTCAGGTGTTTTCATTGTCTGCGCTTACGGAACAGGAGTTATTCATCCTGAAGAACCTGTCGCTGATTCCGATCAGAGGCATCGCGGTAGAAACGCTCTTCGACTGGTGTAAACTTGATGATTATGACGTCATTGACAATCTGATCCACCGAAGCTGGATTATGTATGATCCGGTGAAAGACTATGTGCATCTGCATCCGCTCATTTCCCAGCTTTTGCTGGAAGAGGTGCGAAAAGATCCGGAATGCTGCGAAGCATTGATCAATACATTATACCGTGAACTCGGCATTACCGGGAAGCCGATTACTGAACGGCTGGAGTTGAAGGACTATGCGTATGAGATTTACAATCGTCTGCCGAAAGATCATCCAATGCGGAGTAAAGTATTGAAAATCCGCGCCAGCGCTGCAATGAGTATGACGCTGTACGATGAATGCATTCCTTTGTTTTTACAGCTCTATAAAGAATCGGATGATCTGGCTTTAAGTCTTTATGCATGCTCGCTGGCTTCACAGTCAATGGCTTTAAGCGGTCGGTATCAGGAGGCTTATGCGCAGGCGCTGGAAGGCTGGAAACGTGTCACTGAAAAGCCGGAGGGCAGTTTGAAGTATCAGGACGGATACCGGATCGAACATCTCATTATGCGCATGATTGAGTCCACACGTGAATTGGGTGATTATGATACATCTGCAGAATGGGGATATAAAGCCCTTTCTCTATGTGAGCGTTATAAGGATATCATGCGTCAGGATAGTCTTGGGTGGACGCTCTATCATCTGGCACGCACGTTGTGTATGCGAAATGCATCCGGCGATCTGGAAGAAAGCGAGGAGCTGTTGGCAGCTGCAGCAGAAGAGTTTGATAAACTTCATGACAGCTGGGCCAGGAGCTTTGTCTATGATTGTCTGGGACAGGTAAGAGTGAGGCAGGGACAATTTAATGAAGCTTTGGAACTCAGCCGGAAAACATGGGATATGCAGTATCCTATGTTTGGAGAAAAACATGCTGATATGGCACTCAATCTCGTCTGGCGCGCCTACATTTACAAAGCCATGGGTCACAGGGAAGATGCGGTCGGTTGTTTCCAACGTGCCATTGAAATATATGATGAATTAGGGATACAGAACAAAAAAGAGGAAACACTGATTGAAATGAATAAGGAAATGTACTGACATGCTGAATTATGATATGATTCAGGCGACAAAAGAACGATCCGTTTTTGTATCTAAAGGGAGGACAGAAAAATGACTTATTCGATCGGTGTTACGCAGTGGTTCTTTCCCGGCCTTACGGATTCTACACTGGATCAGGCAAAAACAGCAGGATTTGACGCAGTGCAGCTGGAATTGGGGGGCTGGGAAGATCTTTTTCCGCTCTCATCGGAAGAAAACCGACAGCGTTATCTGGAGGCGAGCCGGGAAAACGGTCTGGCACTGCTCCCGTTGACGATAAACGATCTGTGCCGGCATCCGTTTGTGAACGGGCTGGAAACTCATGACGGAGTTATCGCCATCCGGGCGTTGGAGACTGGGATTGAGGCAGCGGCCAAAATGCATCTGGAAGGGATCACCGTGCCCAATTTCGGAGATAATCGTATCCTTGAAGCTTCTCATTATCATAATACAGTGCTGGCGCTTCGCCACGCCTGTCAATACGCGAAACCGATGGGACTGACAGTTTACACGGAAAATGTACTGTCCGTCGATGAAATGTCTCAACTGTTCACGGACTGCAGCTGTGACAACCTTCTTCTTCTCTTTGACAGCCAGAATTATCAGCACTTTGGCCTCCCTTACGCAATGGATGTACTGCGCAGACACTACGACAGGACTGGAACGCATGTACACGTCAAGTGCGGAACGAGTGAATGCAGCGCACCGCTCGGGGAAGGTGAGGGACCGTTCCACGAAGTGATGCATTTCCTGCGGGAAATGAACTATACCGGGACCATCGTCACTGAGAACAACTACAACGATGCACCGCTGTTTTCCAGGAATTATGACTGGATGAAACGTGACATTGCCGTGATCCGCGCGGCGATGGACAAAAAGCAAAGAAACTGAATTTATCCTGCATTTTTGAATCGTGAGCTGCAGCCTGTATCCTCCGTAAGAAGGTCTCCGTTTTCATCTACATAATGCGAAGCAGTTGCAGCATAGTCAGCATAATATCCCAGTGAAGCTGAAACATACAGAAAGATTGAAAAAAGCCGGCCAGATTTCTCCGGCCAGCTTCAAGAGTCATGATCTTAATCTGAATTACGGTCTTTATAAATTGTCCTCGCTTCTTTCATTGCTGCCTTGATATCCATCTCATTCTGGATGTTTTTTGCTTTTTCCTTGATCTCATTCTCAGACATGGACTCTACTTTAGAAACGCCAAGAGCAGCGACCAGCTTGATAAAAATGATTCCTGCAAGATAGACAAAGCCAAAGTTGGTGACTGCATTCAGGGCTGCGGATGCCATGCTTCCCACACCGGGGATAAAGGAGATCGCCGCAGCTGCTGTGACAGTTGCTGCTACAGCTGCTGCAAGATCAGCAACCACAGCTGAAGCAACCGCCCGGATCAGCCCGTTATTCAGGCGTACACCCATGGCCTTTGCGAGACGGCCGTACATCGTAATCGTGGAAGTACAGGCAATCCCAAATGCAACGGCACCGCCGGCACCGGGAACAACGCCGGCAGCTGCCGCGCTGAGAGAAGTAGCAATCGCATGGCTTTCGACAATCCCGGCGATTTCTTCTGCATTGACCTCTCGCCCGATTTCTTTCATGGTATCATTGAGAGCATAAACTGCCTGTTTCATCATTACACCGTTCATCATGGTTGTTACTCCTTTCCTGATTTGTTATAAATGCTGATCCGCTTTGTAATAAACACATCGCTGCTTTGACAGAATCGGCAGCCCTGTTCGTATGTCCTTCGATGTAATCAGTATATCAAAGTCTTTTGGAACAATTGCATCTGCCTTCCGAAGAAGTGAATTGATTCGTTTTGTTTTCTGATGAAATCATAGCACCATGGAAACACATATATTGCAGACACCTTCCGAACATAAAAGATTACGGCGACAAAAGGTTATGCAAAAAACTCCTCTGTGAAGCGATCAGTAGAATCCGGCTTTTGTCGATGCGGTCATGTAAAAAAGCTGCCGCGTCTCGTTCTCCTAAAGCGGATAGGTCAAAGGATAACAACCGCCCCGATGCAGCTGCTGCCAGAGTCAGGCGATTTCAGGGAATGCGCCGGCTGTACATCACACAAAAAAGGGACAGTCCCCATATATCCATCATGAACAACTTCACGATGGATATATGGGGGCTGTCCCTTTCTCATCCTTGTTCCTCTCTCATTTTACGGCATCGCATGCCGGCAGATACCATCTCGGAACAAAACAGACAGGATCATCCGTCATCAGAATCTCTACGCTTTCATCTTCCCAGATGAGCACAAAAGTGTTGCCCTGATACTCATAAAGAATGCTCAGTTTTCCATCATCTTCCGTGCTTCCCAGACAGGGAAGGCCGGCTTTTTCCAATTCTTCCTGATAGTCAAGAACTTCATCCGCGGATACGCCCTTGGTTCTGATCAGGCAGATATCCGGAACTCTTTCCAATGTTGTACCGGGAGCCGGCGTTTCGATGATCTCGTCATTTTCTTTCCAAAAATAATGTATGTCCTCGTCATCATACCAGGTTGGATAAAAAAGAACCGGAGGCATATCAGATATTTCCAGGAGATCTTTCCCCATTGTCAGGTAGTCCTCCTGCTCAACCAGCTCCGTCATAAGATTCAGGCGGTTGCTGTGCGCTCCGAGTATTTTTGCTTCATCAATCAGAAGATCCCCGACATGATCGAGAAGAGAATCTGTCACTTCCTCAACAGCTTCAGGATTCTCAGGTTTTTCAGCCTGGCACGCATGTGTCAGCGGGCAATAAGTGTCCATTACTTCGGAAAATCTTTCCGTAATTTCATCATCATTCAAAGTTGCCAGAACCCAGTCTGCCGTATTTGCAAGATACTGGATATCACAGGCTGTCAGATCCTTCAGCAGACGGACATGCTGCATGGAGACGTCCCAGTCGCCTTGGAGAAAGACTCCATCCATAACGCTGTAGTGCAGATTGCCGCATGTGTTCAGAAGAGTTGTTTTTTCCCCTTCAAAAGCAGCTTCCATATTTTCCATAAAACTGACATCGATGCCTCTGCGCATAAGCTCCATCTGGTCTTCCACCGTCATTTCTGATTCCGGCAGGCTGTACATGGATATATCATCCTTTGCAATCGCCAGGCTGGCTCTCGCAAGCTGCAGGTTTTCCCAGCTTTTCTCCGCATCTAATCTTTCAAAGGCATCCAATACCCATTGCATATCCCCGTACATATTCTCGCTTTGGTATATGTACCCGACCAGGTCGTTCAGCATTTTTACTTCCGCTGTACTTTCTTCTCCCGATGCAGCGGAATCCGCTTCCGCTGCTTCAGAATGAACTCCGTTTTCAGCAGAGGCTATGGTCTGACAGGATGCTGCCGCCATAGTCAGCATCATGAATACGAGAAACGTTTTTTTCATTGTCGGTTTCCTTTCTTCCCTCAGGATCTTTGCATCCGTTAACCGGCCTTTGTTCTACGTTCACATGTGCTTCTCATGATGATTCAGATGAAAAAAACAAAACAAAAATGAGCGGATTTCGAGTGCTCCAGGATCGCTTCACAGAAGCTTTGTTCTTGCGGCAGATCATTCACCATAAGCGGCAAATGCTCCGCACTGGTAGAGTTCGCCCAGCCGTGTCTGTCTTGTCCCTTCCAATGCCGTCAGGCTTTCCCGGGCCTGTTTTACATTTTCTCCGGTTAAATGTTCATTCTGCCCGGATACGGAAGAAAATAAGCTGCCAAAGGATTGTGCCGTTGCCGATTGATCAGCATATTTCCCCGTCAGATGAGGCGTGCATACGATCTGATACAGTTCCGCCGCAATATCCGCATCCGTTTCCAGCACGGAAGCAAGAAGCTGCGGATATTTCCTGCCGTAGTGACGGTTTGCATATTCATCATGCATCACAAACTCTAAAACAGAAGCAAACAGCTTATATTCTTCCTCTCTGTCCCCGGAAAGGGTCATAAGGGATGCGCACGCGTCTTCATCCATCGGTTTATTTGACCAGGGCATCACTTTTCCTGTATCCAGCATGCTCGAAAGATATTGAAGAGAGCTTTCCACGGACATTCCTTTATATGGGATCGCATTTTTAAACAAATTCAACTGTGATTCAAACAAATCCGGAGATTCCATGGCACATTCCGTTAAGTCTGAAAGCATCTCATACTGTTTTCCGGCGCTGACATATGCATCCAGAGCCCGGGACATGACATTTTCCGCAAATGTCTCTTCGTATGGGGGAGGCGCGAGAAACGTTCTGTATACGACAGCAGCTGAAAAAACCGCAATGCCCAGACAGATACATATGATTGCGGTGCGCACACGGTGATACCGCAGAATTCTTTTCCGATTATCCCTGTCCAGGTTAAGCAGATATTCTTCGATCACCTGATGGGAAATGAAATATCGTCCCTGATCGTCCCGCACGATCAGTCCAAGCTGCTTCCACAGAATATCATGAATGATCTGCCCATACCACTCCTCGGAATTTCCGGCTCCGCCCCTGATGGAAGCTGTGCGCCCGATCCACTGTGGGAAGAACCTTCTTGACAGCCGGCCGTTAAGCATATGGTAGCACCTGTCGACAACAGGCAGCAGATCTTTGTCATTCCTTCCGCATTGTTTCTTATAAATGTCAGACGCGACTGCAGGAAGCACGAAATTCACGGCGGCGTCAATCTGCCATCGTCTGTCGGTCTGCTCCGGCAGATCATGCACCGCTTTTTCTTTTAAGGCACGCAGATACGTTTCAAGAAGCTCGTCGGCTGATTTTACTCTTACCTGGCTTTGACCCATCTGCCCCGATTTAATGTACATGGACAATAACATCGGCGTACGAAGCGCCATCTGCATATCAGCGGTTTCCGGCAACAGCATGCCCTCCCCGGATATGGTTTCCCGCACGATCTGATCCGTCAGTTCTGTCAGATGAAGCTGCGGAAAAGAGAGCGTTTCCTCGTTCGTCCGGCCGGCAACAACAATCCTGACGCCGCGCATGCCGGATAAACGCTTTATTTCGTCCAGCAGCGATCTGGGATCGCCTGTAATTTCATTCAATCCGTCCAGCAGAAGATGCAGTACCGGAATTTCTCCTTTTGCTGTTTCAATCGGCCGTTCCAGCAGATCATACAACGCTTTACGGGCATCTTCACAGGTATGTGTCTCAGACCGGAAATGCAGCCCGTTCAACAGACTGTTGATAATGTAATCTGTTTCTCCCGGCTGATATCCATATAAGGACAGATACATGAGTGCCGGGACATCCGGTCTGTATCGTGTCTGCTGTGAAAACACAATATGTAAGAGAGAGGTTGTTTTTCCCATGCCGCCGCCGGCAAGAAGAATGCAGCTTCCCTTCCCGTTCCTGATGCCTTCTTCTGCAGGATAGATATCTTTTCCGTCCGTCACCATGGCAGGAAAGAGCTTAGCGGAATTTCGGATAAATGAGAGGGATGGATTGTCCCGCACCATTCGTTCTACCTGTGCGCGTCCTGCTTCCCAGAGAGCCCAGTGGGTGATGCCCACCCCGTCGATGCGGTCAATCAGTTCCTCAAGATCGCGCCGCATGGAGGCTGTATCCTGATATCTGCGTGCGGGAAGGGTCTGTAATCCTCTTCTGAGGATTTCCCGTACCCAGGCTTTCACGGTATCAGGTTCTCTTTCCACACAGGGACATTCCGAAACGTCGGGAGGCAATGCGCGGATCATCTGGAAATTTGTCAGAGCAGTTCCGGCTATCATCCGGTAAAATACTGCCGTTACAGAATACATGTCAGAAGCAAAGCCGATGTCCTTTAATCGCCCGGAACGAACCTCCGGAGCCGTATATCCCTGCTTTACGCTGAATACGGCTGACTCCTTCTGCCTGTTTAATCCCACTGCCATAGTACTGTTATAATCTATGAGCAGCGCTCTTTCCCGTTTCCCCTCCCCCAGAAGGATAATATTGTCAGGGGCAATGTCCAGATGGGCCAATCCATTTACATGAAAGATCTCCAGCGCATCCAGGATGGCCAGCATTCGGGACGCGCATGAGCGCAGTATACGGGCAGGCGCCTTCTGTATTTTTGACAGACTTTCTCCGCCGCTCACCCCAAGAAGAGTATACAGCGTCCCATTTAAAGAGTATGTGTTCAGATTCGCGCCGATCTGATCAGGGCAGGTTTCCAGAAGCGCAAGATGTGCTCTGTTTCCGGTCTCAAAGCTCAGCCGATGCATCTGAAAAGAAGCCTGCGCTTCCGGCTCTATGACGATGCAGCCATCCTCCTGCCGGTAAATTTTCCCTTGCGGGTGCAGAGGGAACAGTTCTTTGATGAGAATGTGATGCACCTGTTCCTGATCAAAAGCATCTCTGTAACTGCCATGATATACCAGGGCGTTGGAACCCCGCCCGATTTCTTCTTCTACCTCACAGGAAATTCCCGGAAAATTTAAAATGATTCCTCTCGGAAGGCCTTTCCTTTTATCTATCATATTCATTCCTCCCAGAACGCAGTTTTGCAGGTTGACTCCATGTCTTCGGAAGGTGATTTTGCCTTGGCAGCCGGGCTGCCAGAACAAAAGCCGTCTCCTGCCGCCGCTGCAGAGATTCATCTCCTTTTTGCTTAATTTCCGTATCAGGATAACACATTCGGTCTTTTTGCATTGCAAGTGTTTTCCGGGAGGATTGTTCCTTTATTCTTCCGAATCATCTACAGGAATCCGGAATATTTCTGAAAGGAACCTGGGAATATTCTCATCAATATCGACAAAATCATCCGCGACCATACAGTACAGAACCATCCAGTCAAACGGCACCCTTGGATCAAGGGGTGAAAAACCACAATCAGCGAGCATGCTGCTTAATCTTGCATATGTGTCTTCGAATACGTCTTCAGGAGATTCGCCGCAGTCATCCCCATATTCTGATTCTCCCCCGTCACATGCCAGGAATAAGAGAATCAGGACTTTTCTGGTTACATCTGTTTCCCGGTTAGCCATACGGGAAAGAGCATACTCATCGGGCCAGTTTTGCTGAATATCACGCTGTATTGCGTCTTTGACAATCCCGGCTATGTCTTTGGAGCCTTTTACGCCCTTTTTTTCCCGTGGTATCAGATGATTGTACAGATATGTGGTGACGATTTCATTTGCGGGCATATTGCGGGATTCCGGCAGATTGTCCTCCAGGCTGGCTGATCTGAGGAGCTGCATGAACTCCATAAACAGCTTATATGCAGTGTTGTGCAATGCTCCGAGGCGCGGAGCGTTTTCTTTCAGAAACGCCTGAAGCTCTTCCTCACTCTGAACTTGCATAACCTGCTGTTTTATGTTTTCAGTCATGGTCTCTGAATCTTTTTCTGTGTCTTCGGAAAGCCGGTAAGCCGAAACCATACGCTGAGATAAGGCACACGCGTCAACATATTCCATTCCGTGTTCCAATGCATAGAGCCATATGATATCCTGTGGGTCACGCCAATGGAACCCTTCGCCGCATAGGCGCCAAAGCATATCTTCTGCGTCTTTTACGGGAAGGCGCAGCGCAAAAGCCAATTGTATCGCGCTCTCTCTGCTGATGTACCGGACTTTGTTGTTCACCCATGTCCGTACCTTTTTATCATTTGACTCCTTCTTCTGTGAGGGATCACTTTCCGACAAAAGAGCGGACACCTTTTTTTTGAGCATTTTCGGATCATCCTCAGCGACCCCGCAATACTTTGCAAGAGTTTCATTGGCAGTCCTGATGTACGCATTCTCATGCAGCTTTGATTTTGCTTCATCCATTGTCAGATCACCCTCTGCGGCATACTGAAACATCAGTTCCGTCATTCCGTTCTGGTTCTGATCCTGCTTATCCATTCTATTCTCCTTCCCAAAACGTAGTTTCGTACGTTGACTCCATGTCTTCGGATGACATTTTTTGCTTCGTCAGCAGGCTGTCGAAGACAAAATCAGTCTCCTTCCCAAAAAGGGTCAGGATTGCCAGTTCTTGCAGACATCTACCCAGGATGCAAAACAAGAGTATTTCTCCAATTCTTCGATCGTCAATTCAATCGCGCTGTTGCTGCTCCCGCAAGCAGGAAAGACTGTTGAAAACCTCTTCAGGGAATTGTCGAGGTAGACTGTCACGCCCTCTTTGACTGCGAACGGACAGACACCGCCCACGGCATGGCCGACCAGCGTCTGTGCTTCTTCCGGGGTGAGCATTTTAGCCTTGGTTCCGAACTGCGCCTTGTATCTGGCGTTGTCAATTTTAGCGTCCCCTGCCGTAACGACCAGGATTGCGTGATTGTCCACAAGAAACGAAAGTGATTTTGCGATCCTGCATGGTTCGCATCCCAGTGCCCGGGCTGCCAGGTCAACCGTAGCGCTGGACACATCAAATTCTTTCACGCGGTCCGCGATCCCGTATTTCGAGAAATACTCCTTTACTGCCTCTATCGCCATATTTTTTCTTCTCTCCCATAAAAAAGTATTTGTCCGTTGACTTAATACGAATGGAATCATTATGATTGCATCGACAAAGCCTGATTCTACGGATCGCTTCGCAGCGGAGCTGCTCTCGCGTCTCGTCTCCCGACTCGGTCGTTGCTAAACGCATGCCTCTGGCATGCAGCAACCTACAGCCACTCGGAATACATTCATTTTGCACAGAAAGATTTGCAAAGTCAAGTATAAATAGTGCAAAATGGCTGCTTCCTCGTGTCTGTGGGCGACCCAATCTCATGCGAAAATGAGCGAGCTCATTTTCGCATGACCTTTTGTCGTCTGAATCATCATTATATCAGACAATCCCGGTACCGTACAACATGGAAAGCTCTTTAAACACAGTT
Organism: Blautia sp.; assembly: GCA_017475035.1. Lineage (GTDB taxonomy): Bacteria > Bacillota > Clostridia > Lachnospirales > Lachnospiraceae > Blautia_A. The sequence continues at coordinate 18,882 of JAFVGK010000127.1, read as the reverse complement.
TTATACCGGAATACTTTCACTCTGTTTTCCTATTTCCTGCCAGAAGCTGTTCTACCAGCTCCCGTTTTTCATATAAAACACAGCCGCCGTTGTGGTCATCCAGCAGGATATCTCCGTTCTGCAGTGCCAGGAACAACGGAGAATGCAGCGCTTCCTTCAGGGAGCTGTTCCGGATATTCACATCCGAATAGGGTGAAAACGGGCATGGCTCCGCTCCGCCATGAGAATTAATATGGAAGAAGCCACGTCCTGCAGCCACACAGCCGCCGGAGCTTTTTTCATCGCCGGGGAAGGAAATATAGACCATCTCCGGATGCTCCTCACGCAGCCGGGCAATCTCCGATTCCAGATATGCGCGTTCCTCATCCTGCGGCGCGAGATCCTGGCTCTCGTCCGTCACGGGCACAAATTCCACAAATATGACAGCCTTGCAGCCCCGGTCTGAGAGCTTCTTCAGAAAAGCGTCGGATGATACTTCCCTGATATTCCGGGTTGTCACAGTCACGGACGCTCCGAAAATCAGTCCGCGTTTCTTTAACTCGTCCATGTTGGCAATCAGCCGGTCATAGACGCCGGTGCCGCGTCTGGCGTCTGTAGTCTCCTGCTCTCCTTCGATGCTCATGATCGGGATCAGGTTCCGGCTTCTGTCGAACAGGTCAAAATAGCGTTCATCCATAAACGTTCCGTTCGTAAAAATCGGGAACATGATATTTGGCTTTTTCCCCGCTTCCTCGATAATGTCCCGGCGAAGCATGGGTTCTCCGCCCGCCAGAAGGATAAAACTGATCCCAAGCTCATCCGCCTCATCAAAGATGCGGAACCATTCTTCACAGGTCAGCTGACTGACAGGCTCTGCGTCTACCGTAGCATGATTGCAGCGCGAATAACACCCTGCGCAGTGCAGATTGCATTTGCTGGTAATGCTGGCAATGAGAAACGGAGGGATATGCTCTCCCGCATCCTCTGCCTTACGACGTTTTTTTGAAGCCGCTTTGCTTGCGGCCGCAAATCTCAGCATGAAAGCGCTCTCCCGCGGATTTTTCAATGTAGCTTTCAAAGCGTCCGAAACGACCCGCTCAACGCCTTCCGTCATATATGCCTGTATATCAAATGCTTCACTCATGATACATTCCTCCTCATACAATACTGATTATAAACCGACATGCCGTAGTGATGATTATTCTGCTGCCTGTCGTATTTCACGCTCCAGAGCAGAATATGTCTCCCTTAAACATCATGATCACCATCAAATGCTTCTCCCTTTGCCCAATGGATCAGCCTGTGCAGAATAGGGAACAGCTCTTTTCCGCGTTCGGTCAGTGTGTACTCTACTTTTGGCGGTATGGATTCAAATTGTCTTCTCGTCACAATCCCGTCAGCCTCCAGATCTTTCAGAGAGGAGGAAAGCATGGCATTTGTGATTCCTTTTGTCTTCCTGACAAGATCGTTATATCTCTGGGTGCCGTCGACATAAAGCGTACAGATAATCCGCATCTTCCATTTTCCGCCGACCATCGAAAGCGCACTGCCTACCGGGCATGTCTCATCGCAAGGACATATATCCTGACAATCAGGTTTTTCTGCTTTTCGCATAACTGAATCCTCCAAATCAAAATAACATAGAGGAATATAACAGATACTATATTTGGAGTCAATATATTTTTTATACTTTAAGCATTTCTCCATCGTATCAGGATCTCGCTGCAGTTCACAAAGTGTAAATGACATATTCGGCTGGACAATTGACACCTCTCTCATGTATACTGTAGTCATACTGAAAGAATCGCAATCGTCTCTTTGTCCACGCTGTCACGCATAATGCCGGATACGCGATACTTCCGTGGATGATCCGGCTTCAGAGGATGCCCGGATATTTTCTCTTTCAGCCTGTCACCGGCACTCCACCGGCAGGTGGCTGCCATAAAAAAACAAGATTTCTTTTTGTCAGTACTTCAGGATCCATTCATAAATCAGCGGATCCCAAAAGGAGGAAATAATGAAAAAGCTATTCTGTATCTTACTGACGGCTGCCCTCACACTATCAAGCTTTCCCGCCATGCCTGCAAGCGCGGCGGAAGGCCAGGCTCCCGACTACACCACCGGTACTCCGTGGCCGGATATCGACCTTGAAGGCGTGGTTACGGCAGATACGCCTGCAGAGCTTAAAGATAATTACGCATTATATGTCAACAAGGATGATATTCTTTCATTGGAAATACCCGAAGGCTATCCTGCAACAGGAACCATGTATGATGTGGAGTTCAATGTGATCAACGATCTGAAAGAGATGTTTGTATCCGGCGAACCGAAATCCCACGATGCAAAGCTGGCTTTTGACCTGTTTCATCTGATGCTGGACTGGGATTCCCGCAATGAGATCGGAATGGCTCCTCTGAAAGAAATGACCGACATTCTGGAAGCCATCGACTCCATTGACGCTCTGACCTCCTACTTCACAGATGTACCTTACGAGAAGCAGCTGGCAAGTCTGTTGAAATGCGGCATGACCACTGACCTGAATGATTCGAACCGGTACATCCTCTATCTGGGTGTGAACGGTCTGCTGCTTCAGGACTCTGCAGAATACAGCAAGCTGACAGAATATGGGGCCGTCTTAAAAGAAGCTTATTCTGATCTGGCTTCCAGGATGCTGTGCAAGCTCGGTTATTCCGAAGAAGAAGCCACGCAGAAAATCGATAATTGTTTTGCGCTGGAAACAATGCTTGCTCCCGCAATCTTTACGGTGGAAGAGTCGGGGAGCCCGGATTACATCTCCAGAATCAATAATCATTACAACCGGGAAGAATTCTTAACGGCTCAGAAAAACCTCCCTGTTCTGGATGTTCTGGAAAAAGCAGAAGGCTTTCCGGAAGCAGACGATTACCTGATCCTGCAGCCGGACTTCGTTGAAAAGCTGAATGAAGTATATACGGAAGAGAACCTTACTCTTCTGAAGGATTACCTCATCGTACAAGGAGCTATCGGAATGTCAGGTTTTCTGGACCGTGAATGTTATGAGTGGAACTATGCCTGCAGCAATATCATATCCGGTTCACAGGGCATGCTGGACGATGAAACCGTTTTTTCTTCCAATGTTTCCTCTCTGCTGAACTGGGCGGTTGCACAGCTTTATACAGAGACATACCTGAAGCAGGAGGATAAAGACCGTATTTCCGCATTGATCGACGAAATCCTGGATGAATACCATGGTATCCTGAATGAAGCCGATTTCCTTTCGGATGAAACAAAAGCCAGGGCAATCGAGAAACTGGAAGCGATCGATAAGCGTGTCCTTTACCCTGACAGCTGGGAAAAATATGAGTATGAAGGTCTGGATTTTGCTTCTGCAGAGGATGGCGGTACATTTTGGGATGCCATCCTGAAAATAAGTATCTATGATCTTAAGAAAAGTGTTGAGAATTATTCGGAACCTGTCGATAAAGAAAAGTGGTTTATTACACCTCAGACCGTCAACTGCTTCTACAATCCGCAGGACAACACGATATCGATCCTCGGTGCTTTCGCACAGGGAAACCTCTACAACAGCGACATGAGTGATGAGGAATTATATGCGAAGCTGGGCATTGTCATCGGCCATGAAATATCCCATGCCTTTGATACTACAGGCGCTCAGTTTGACAAAGACGGAAATATGGCCAGCTGGTGGACAGAGGAGGATTACAACGCCTTCCTCGCGAAGAATGAGAAGTTGACCGCATACTACAATAACATGCATCCCTGGGAGGGACAGGATTTCTACGGAAGCATCCTGACAGATGAAGCCTGCGCAGATTTCGCCGGATTCAAATGTATGCTCCGCATCTCCGCCCGGAAGGAAGACTTTGACTATGATGCTTTCTTCCGCGCTTACGCCAATATCTGGCTGGTAAAGGAAAGCCTGCAGATGGCCTACATGCTCATCAATGACAACCATCCCATGAGTTATCTGAGAATTAACGGAACGCTGCAGCAATTTGATGAGTTTCTTGATTTCTACGACATCAAAGAAGGCGACGGCATGTACCTCGCGCCGGAAGACCGCGTAACAATCTGGTAAGGATCCTGATATCCTTGCGGTTCCGCTTACAGCTTCGTCTGCGCAGCTTTGCTGTCATGATCGGACAGGGGAGAATTCTTCTCCCCTGTCCTGACGCTATGCGCACCTCTCGCGGCAAAGTCCGATTTACGTTTGCCGTCGAAAGTGCGTCCGTACAAGCACGATGCCCGCTCTCCAGCCTTATCGCGAAAAAAAAGGACAGACCCCATGTCAACATGGATCTGTCCTTTTTACATTATGACAGGGACGTCAGTCAGAAATCTTCCACCGATGGGAATGGCGTCCTGCCAGGAGCAGCGGGAGCATTTTCGCTTTTTCAGGCCTGTTTTATTTCGTCGCTTCAAGATATTCGTCAACCAGATATTTCCGGAGCATCTCGAAATGCAGAAGATCCTTTCCTCCCACCGGTATCCCGTCGATCATTTCCGCCCGCAGGCAAAAATCACCGGTACTGGTAACGATCACCTCATCGGCTCCCATCAGTTCTTCTCTGGTAAACGGGGTCTCATCCACCGGGATGTCAAGCACATGGCAGGCTTTGATCAGATGGGCTCTCGCGATGCCGGGAAGAATCAGGTTGTCAGCGGGGGCCGTGCGGAGACATCCGTTTTTCAGGATGTGGACATTGCTGTGGGCACATTCCGTCACCTGGTTTCCCGGACGGATGAACACGGCTTCCGTGCACCCGGCTTCCCGTGCGGCCTGTGCTGCCATAATATTCGGGATCAGATTTGTCGTCTTGATATTGCAGTGGAAATAACGTGTATCCTCCACCGTGATCAGACGGATCGGCTCCGTTCCGTCCACAAACTCTTCCGGTCTTAATGTAATCCACAGGTTTGACGGGGAATCCGGAAAAACATGGCTTCGCATTCCTGTTCCTCTGCTTACCTGATAATACACAAACAGATCTCCCGTATCCATTTTTCTGACCAGTGAGTCAAGCAGAGCCTTAAACTCCTCTTTTTCCATCGGCATGGCGATTTTCAGCATTGCAGCGCTCCGGTAGAATCTGTCAAGGTGCTCATCCTGTGCAAAGCTATGATAATTTCTGCATTGCTGCGCATCATAGACGCCGTCGCCGAACCAGCATGAACGGTCATTCATCGGAACAACCATATTCTCTATCTCGTCATATTTCCCATTATAATACCCCAGCGTCTTCATTGCGGTATCCACTCCTCCCCTGTAAAACAAAAGCGTCTGCTTCAAGCTTTTGAAGCAGGCGCTTTTGTTTCTGATGCAATCTGCAGCCCTGTCAGGACAGGTAATTCGCAAATCTTTTCACTATTTTATCCTACATATGCTGCCGCATTCTGTCCTGCGATACGACCGAAGACTACGAAATCAGCTACCGCGTTTCCGCCCAGACGGTTTGCGCCGTGAACGCCGCCGGTAACCTCGCCTGCAGCGTAAAGACCTTCGATCGCATTTCCGTCAGCATCGAGAACCTGCGTGTCCGGATTGATCGACAGACCGCCCATGGTGTGGTGGATGCCTGCCGTCACATTGATGGCATAGAAGGGAGCTGTGTCAAGCGGATTGGCAAAGCTTGTGCGGTTAAACTCCGGATCGGATTTCTCAGCCACATAGCCGTTCCAGGTCTCCATGGTCTTTGCAAACGCTTCCGCGTCGATACCGGCTGCTTCCGCCAGTTCTTCATAGGTCTCGCCTGTCAGAGTAAAGCCTGCGTTGATATATCCCTGGATCACGCTGGACGCATCCACCATAGCCTGGTCTACGATCAGATAGCTGTGGCTGTTGGTCTGGGCGATCTCAGCAGCGGAAACCACATCTCTTGTGCCTACTTCATCGATAAAGCGGAGACCCTCTTCGTTTACAAGGATCGCGCCGTCACCGCGCAGACCTTCCGTAATCAGAGATGCCGTGTCTGCCTGTACGGTCGGGTGAATCTGGATCTGATCCATATCCACCGTCGCAGCGCCGATTTCTTCAGCCATGGCAATGCCCTGTCCGAGAATGCCGGAAGCGTTCGTCGTCATAAAGCCATCCAGCTCCGGCTTCAGTTCGGAAACCATCTCCAGGTTCGCGCCAAAACCGCCTGTTGCCAGAACAACGGCGCCTGCCTGAATCGTAACGGTCTCGCCTGAAGCGCCGGCTGCCTCGATACCGACAACCTTGCCTTCTTCTGTCAGAAGCTTTGTGGCGGTGGTGTTCAGCATCAGTTCGATCCCGCGGTCCTCCAGGTTCTGCTTCAGAATCGGAACAATATAGGAACCGACGGAAACCGTCTTTCCTTCGTCATTAACCGGACGGTGAATTCTCTTTACGGACGCGCCGCCAAAGCTGGAAACGCTCGGAAGCGGAGCTCCGACAGACTCCAGCCAGTCAACCGCTGCCGCAGAATTTTCACAGAGCGCAGCTACAAGTTCCGGATTGTTGATGCCTTTGCCGCCGATCATGGTATCCAACTCAAACAATTCAACGGAATCGAAGTATCCTTCCGGGTTTGCATTGTATGCATCCCACTGTTCCTGAACAGCTGCCGCCAGAGCGGTGATGGTTTCGTTTGAGGCATAGTTCTCGGCTGCAGCAGCAAGCTGTTTTTCCACGCCGGCGCCTTCGTCAAAAGCATTCTCATCCTGCAGAGCAGTCTTGGCAGCATTCAAGCCGCCTGTAGAGCGGACAGAGTTGCCGCCTACCATCGCCTGGCTCTCCACAACGATTACTTCCTTGCCTGCGTCCTTTGCTTCGATCGCAGCTGTCATGCCTGCGCCGCCGGCGCCGACAACCACCACGTCCGTGGTAAGGGTCACATCCTCGGCCGGCTCTGCGTCTGCGGCTTCACCCGCGCCGGAACCGTCATAAGCTGCCGGATCCAGGCCCACACTCTCCAGAGCCTGACGAACGGCCTCCTTGACCGCATTGCTTGTCACGGTAGCCCCGGCCACATCATCCACCTCAAGAGTCTGCTCTGTCACAATCGCTTCCGGCACGGTTTCCGCTGCCACGCTGCCGATACCGGGTGTCTCATTCTGCTCGGTCACGGTAACGGAAATGATCTCGTCCGGGGTCGCTACGACCTCTACGACAACATCCTCGCCTTCGATGCCCGGTGCGGAACCTACGCCAGTCAATTCCTCTGCCATTACGCCTGCAGCTCCGAATACCATAGCTGCCGAGAGCGTCATCGCGAGGAGCATACGCCGCATTGTCCTGAACTTCATGTCATCCTCCTTGCCGCGGGTATCTTCCCGCATTTTTATTTTCCTCACGGTCTCTCTCACTTCGTCTTTGGAAACCGGTGAGATGATGTTATCTTACAGCAAAACACAGTGATTGTAAACAATATGTAACTAAAATACATGGGCAGATTTAAGCCATAAACCGGAATTTTCGTTCATCGGATCATATAAATACAGTAAAACCCGCCAATCGCTGATTCACGATTGGCGGGTTTCCTCCTGACTATATTACTGAATTACTCTGCCGCGCCATCGATGCAAAGCAGTTTTTCCAGATCCTGATGAGCCTGTCTTACCAGAAGTCCCTGTTCCTGGATCTTTTCCGCCTCCTCATCAGAAATGCCAAAAGCCGTCCTGAGTTCTTTGAGATTCTTCATTTCATTCTCATCGATCTTTCCGTCAGAAGCAAACAGCATATAAATTTCAAAATATACGATCCTTCTGACCTTTGGGCTCTCCTTACCGAAGAATTCAATCAGCTTCTCTTTGGTCGAGGTATTCGGGATAACCTGGATGTCGCACGCTTCCTTATAATGCATCAAAAGCTCCCGCTGTGCTTCCGGGTAATCTCTGTTGGAATAAGCCAGCTTATATGCCAGTTCGATAAAGCTCTCTTTCTTAACATCAGAATCAGATACATAACTAAGTAACATCAGATTTTCCTCCTTTATACTATAAATCTTCTATGGCTGTCCTTCACGATTTGAAATAACTGTCTTCATAAACCGCGCTGTGATGTATTTTACAACAAAAAGGCTTTTCTCGCAACCAGAACGTTATATTTTATACTCATTATCGTAATTATTCACGAAAAAACCGTGTATAACGAATGAACACGTTCATCTTTCAGTCCTGAACCGGCAGTTCATTGCGGTCACAGGTATAATCGCAAGATACAGGGCGTAATCCCCTCCCGCACGATTGCATGACACATTCTCTGCAGGTTTACGCAATCTTCACCATTCCTATATTGAATCCGGCCAATGTTCTATGCTATAATATAAAGTGAGGTGGAGTAGGTTTATACAATCCGCCTTTCGCCTTTATTTATACATCATAGAATCAGATTCATCCAGAAAGAGAGGTTGTCTCATGAAAAAAATACTTATTCTTTCACTGCTTCTGTCTTCTTCCCTTCTTCTCGCGGGATGCGGCAAAAAAAAGGAAACCCTCACACCTCCGCCCCAGCCTGAAATAGAGGAAACCTCTTCTGAAGAGGGGTTCATTGAGCCGGAAAACACAGAAGAGGAGACCGGTGAGATCGAGGAAGAAACATCTGTAGAGGGCAATGTCGAAACAGACGGTGACGCCCTGATCCTCGAACTGGCTGCTGACCAGTCATCGGGTTATTCCTGGACATACGAAATCACAGATCCTTCCGTCATTGAGCTGGAGTCTCAGACCTATATAGAAGCTCCTGCTGCCGAAGAAGGAGAAGAGAAGGGCTCCGATACTGCCCAGTTTATTTTCCGCGCGAAACAGGAAGGAAAATCTGTTGTTATCATGAATTATGTCTCCGACGAGGAAGACACTGACGCAGTTGAGGAAGAAGCTGAAGCTGTCGAAGAGGACGCTGAAGCTGCCGAGGAAGGTGCTGAGACTGCTGAAGAGGATGCTGAAGCCGTAGAGGAAAATGCTGAGGATGCCGAAGAGGACGCTGAAGCCGCCGATGAAGGTGCTGAGACTGCCGAAGAGGACGCTGAAGCCGCCGAGGAAGGTGCTGAGACTGCCGAAGAAGATGCTGACGCTGCCGAAGAGGATGCCGAGACTGCCGAAGAGGATGCTGAAGCTGCTGAAGAGGATGCTGAAGTTGCCGAAGAAGATGCCGAAGCTGTCGAAGAGGATGCCGAGGCTGCCGAAGAGGATGCCGAAGCTGCCGAAGAAGACGCTGAAGCAGATGATGAAGAAGATTTTATTGCGGGAGATATGGTGATTCGTCTGACTGTCGAGAAAAGAAGGCGTGGAGACATGGCATCTGAAAAATCAGATACGGAAACAGCCTCTGCCGATGACCAGGCAAATCAAGTTCTCGTCATTTTCCTTGACGAAGAATAATGTTTACAGTTTGTTCATAAAATTCTTAATTTTTGCACATAATTTCCACATAATTTCCTCATATTTAGATGATATAAATAACGCAAGAAGATAAAAAAGTATCTTCTTAGCAGACATATCTTATACTTCTCCCTCCCAGAGAATCGATATGTTTGCTCATGGCAGTAATGCCGGGTCCATAGTTTTCTATGTGACAAGAACCGTGTGGCGCACGGGGATCGCCTTTGATGAGTCCCGAGACGGACATACATCCGAAAAGGAAGCCCCCACCTTCGATGTGGGAGTCGTCACTCTTTTTCTTTTTCATACTCGCCGGGTTCGAAAGAACCCGGCCCTCCTTCTTTTAAGACCTTTTTTGGGGTCTCTTTTTTTTTCAGAAACCGAATCACTAAAATTCTATGCCGGATTTACGCTGCTCAAGCGGCAGCATCGACAAAGCCGTGCCCCTGCTGCAATTGTCTGCAGCAGGGGTACGGCTTTTTGTCAGGTCACGATACTGGCATGCGGCAAGGCCCCGCTCCTTCTGCATGACCTTTTGCCGCCAGAATCCTGTTATTTTTTATTTACTTCTGCCATCTTCATGGCACGCACCTTCAGCGGAAGGCCAAAGAGAGTGATAAATCCGTCCGCGTCATGATGGTCATACAGATCACCGGTCGTGAAAGAAGCCAGCGATTCGTTGTACAGGCTGTAGGGTGAGGTCGTACCGGCTTTGATGATATTGCCCTTGTAAAGCTTCAGCTTTACTTCGCCTGTCACGTATTTCTGCGTAGACCAGACGAACGCTTCAATCGCCTCACGCAGAGGAGTATACCATTTGCCTTCATAAACGATCTGGGCAAACTGGCTGCCGAGCTTTTTCTTCATCTCAAGAGTCTCACGATCCAGGATCAGCTCTTCCAGCTGCTCATGAGCCTCCATCAGAATCGTACCTCCGGGAGTCTCATACACGCCGCGGGACTTCATGCCGACGACGCGGTTCTCCACGATATCCACGATACCGATACCGTTTGCCCCGCCGATCGCATTGAGCTCGGTGATGATCTCGGAAACCTTCATCGCTTTTCCATTCAGAGTCTTAGGCACGCCGCCCTCAAAGGTCATCGTGATCTCTGTCTCCTGATCCGGAGCCTTCTGCGGTGTTACGCTCAGGACCAGCATATCATCATAATTCGGTGCCTGGCTGGGATCCTCAAGCTCGAGTCCCTCATGGCTGATGTGCCAGAGATTGCGGTCGCGGCTGTAACTGTGGCTTGCGTCAAAGGGAAGGTTGATGCCATGGGCGGCGCAATAGTCTATTTCATCCTGCCTTGATTTCATCTTCCAGACATCCGTCATTCTCCACGGAGCGATAATACGGATATCGGGCGCCAGGGCTTTAATGCCCAGTTCAAAACGAATCTGGTCGTTTCCCTTTCCGGTAGCCCCATGGCAGATCGCGGAGGCGTTTTCCTTTCTGGCGATCTCTACCAGCTTTCTGGCAATAGCAGGGCGCGCCATGGAAGTTCCCAGAAGGTATTTATGCTCGTAAACGGCGCCGGCCGCCACGCAAGGCATGATAAACTCTTCGCTGAACTCGTCCACGATATCCTCGATATAAAGCTTTGACGCTCCGGAGAGCTTTGCTCTCTCCTCGAGGCCATCCAGCTCATTACCCTGTCCGCAGTTTACACAGCAGCAGATTACTTCATAGTCAAAATTCTCTTTCAGCCACGGAATCAGGGCTGTCGTATCAAGACCGCCGGAGTAGGCAAGTACAACTTTTTCCTTCATAAATAAAAATCCTCCTCGATTTTTTCCGGCATCCTTTTTATGATGCCTTTTTACTGTATGGCCAAAGGATCCATCCGTATACAGATTTTCATCTCTTGTTCTGTCTGTTTACGGCCGGCTCCTGTTCAGAGAAGCCTCCGCTTCTCTTCAATGGCTATCGGCGTTACTATACACCAGAATAAGGAAAAACGCAAGACAGGAATGTTGCATAAAAATACATGTTTATCAGCGATTTTTGCATATTTATTCACAAATCTTGTATATTCATAAGCTTTTTTTAAAATCGACCTTGCATATTATGCAGATACCCTCTATAATGGCTGTCAGAATTGGCGCACTTTCACTGCCGGATCCGCCCAAAAGAAAAGGGCGCCTTCAGGCGCTCCGTGTTCTTCAGATTATAATACGACTGATGCAAGGACATCCGGGGCATGGAAAAAGGGTTGATCATGAATCAGACTATCAGGCAGGAGACTATTATTGTCTTCGGCAGCCCGGCTGCCGAAGCAGCAAAATCGTCATGCGAAGACATTGCGTCAACGTACAAAACTGCGTTTTTAGAGGAGGAGGAAACGTTTTTCTATGATTAAAGCAGGAATTATCGGTGCTACCGGCTATGCGGGAAATGAAATTGTAAGGCTTCTTCTGGCACATCCGGAGGTTGAGATTGTCTGGTATGGCTCAAGAAGTTACATTGACCAGGCCTATGCCAGAATTTATCAGAATTTCTTCCGCATGGTTGACGCCGTATGCCTCGATGACAACATGACACAGCTGGCGGAGCAGGCGGATGTGATTTTTACCGCTACCCCGCAGGGCTTTTGTGCCTCGATGGTAAATGAAGATATCCTGTCACGGGTGAAGATAGTTGACTTAAGCGCTGATTTCCGTATCAAGGATGTCAACCGTTATGAAGAATGGTACGGTATCAAGCATCCTTCCCCTCAGTTTATTGACGAAGCAGTATACGGATTATGCGAAATCAACAGAGAAGACATCAAAAAGGCACGGCTGATCGCAAACCCGGGCTGCTATCCGACCTGTTCCACCCTCTCGATTTATCCTCTGGTCAAGAAAGGCCTGATTGATCCCGATACGATCATTATCGACGCCAAATCCGGAACCTCCGGAGCGGGCCGTGGCGCAAAGGTCGACAATCTTTTCTGTGAGGTCAATGAAAGCATCAAGCCGTATGGAGTCGCCACGCACCGGCATACCCCTGAGATCGAAGATCAGCTGGGTTACGCCTGTGGCCAGGACGTGCGGATCAGCTTCACGCCGCATCTCGTTCCCATGAACCGCGGCATCCTGGTAACCGCTTATGCTTCGCTTAAAGAAGGCGTCACAAAGGAACAGATTCGCCGTGCCTATGAAGCCTGTTATGAAAAGGAAACCTTTATCCGTGTTCTGCCCGAAGGAGTCTGGCCGCAGACAAGATGGGTTGAGGGCAGCAATTATGTGGATGTCAATTTCGCGGCAGATCCTCGTACAAATCGCGTCATCATGATGGGCGCGATCGACAATCTGGTCAAAGGCGCCGCAGGACAGGCCGTCCAGAACATGAATCTTCTTTTCGGGTTTGCGGAAGCTGAGGGGCTGCGGCAGATCCCGATGATGCCATAAGAAGCGCCTCAAGCCGCATCCGGATCGTTTCGTGAAAGCTCCCGGGAGTGCTCCGCCGCAAGCCAATCAAAGGAATCAGGCTTCCGTCAATGCCGGCCTGAATTGCAGTCATGAAAAAACAGATACATGAATGCCGAACATATATGTGAATAAAGTTCAGTAAGTGAATAGGGAACAATTACGTGAACATAAAACAATTACATGAACATAAAACAGTTACGTGAATATAGAACAGAAAGGAAAGGTTTTTCTCTTATGCCGGACAACATCACCCTGACCGAAGGGGGCGTTACCTCCCCTAAAGGCTTTATGGCTGCTGCCACAGCCGCAGGAATCAAATATCAGGACCGCACGGATATGGCCATGATCTTCTCTCAGGTACCCTGCCATGTCGCAGGAACCTTTACCACAAATGTAGTCAAAGCCGCTCCCGTCAAATGGGATCAGCATATCGTCTATGATATCGGGAAAGCCCAGGTCGTCATCTGCAACAGCGGAATTGCCAATGCCTGTACCGGGCAGGAGGGCATGGACATCTGTGAAAGAACAGCCGGAGCAGCTGCCGGAATCCTGGGAATTGATCCCTCCCATGTCCTCGTAGCCTCGACCGGAGTCATCGGCATGCAGATCCCGATTGACAAAATCGCCGCCGGAACAAAAGAGATGTCCAAAGCCCTGGATGGTTCTGTTGAAGCGGGAACCTCCGCAGCCATGGCGATCATGACCACTGACACCCGGAAAAAGGAAGTTTGCGCCTCCTTCATGCTGGACGGCAGAACCGTAACCATCGGCGGTATGTGCAAAGGCTCCGGAATGATTCATCCGAACATGTGCACGATGCTTTCTTTCCTTACAACGGATGCCTGTATCTCCCGGCCGCTTCTTCAGGAAGCCTTGAGCACCGTCGTCAAAGATACTTACAATATGGTTTCCGTCGACGGTGACACCTCCACCAATGATACCGTGCTTCTCCTCGCTAACGGCAAAGCCGGCAACACAGAGATCTCCGAAAAAGGCAGAGATTATGAAATCTTCCTGAAGGCTCTTTATATGGTCAATGAAGCACTTGCAAAAAAGATCGCCGGAGACGGGGAAGGCGCTACCGCTTTGTTCGAGGTAAAGATTGTCGGCGCATCCACACATGAACAGGCTGTGACCCTGGCAAAATCCGTTGTCTCCTCTTCCCTTACAAAGGCTGCCATCTACGGCCATGACGCCAACTGGGGACGAATCCTCTGCGCCATGGGCTATTCCGGCGCTTCCTTTGATCCGGAAAAGGTGGATCTCTGGTTCTCCAGCGAAAACGGCGAAATCAAGATTATCGAAAACGGGGTCTCCACCGGATATGATGAAAAAGAAGCCACCCGTATTCTGACCGCTGAGGCCGTGACCGCTGTCGCGGACATTAAGGAAGGCAGGGAAACAGCCACGGCATGGGGCTGCGACCTGACCTATGATTACGTTAAAATAAACGCGGATTATCGTTCCTGACGATGCAGCCGGTTCCGGACAGCATCCCCTGCAAAAAGGAACAGAATCTGCGCCGCGTCAGCGGCATGTTTCCACTGTAAATCCGCGGGCATACTATAAAAAAATCTTTTCGGCATTTATCCGGGATCCCGCCCTGATCCGGAGCGATCCTGCCGCCCCTTAAAACTGTCCGTCTGCACAGACGGACTTATGAAAAAAAAGGGAAAGCAAATGCCGCAGTCTAAGCAATCAGGTAAAGGCAAAAAATTATGGTAAAACAAAAATATCTGGACAAAGCGGAGGTTTTAATTGAAGCCCTCCCGTACATTCAACGGTTCAACCGTAAGATTGTTGTCATCAAGTATGGCGGCAGCGCAATGCTGGATGACGCGTTAAAGGAAAATGTAATCAAGGACGCCGTCCTTTTGAAGCTGGTCGGATTTAAGCCGATCATTGTCCACGGAGGCGGGAAGGAAATCAGCCGCTGGATCAGCAAGGTCGGCATGGAGCCCCGTTTTGTCAACGGGCTGCGTGTCACGGACAAGGATACGATGGAGATTGCCGAAATGGTGCTCGCCAGAGTGAATAAAGAGCTGGTTACCTATGTGGAATCCCTGGGCGTACAGGCAGTGGGCGTCTGCGGAAAAGACGGCCGTCTCCTCACCTGTAAAAAGAAGTATTCCAATGGCGAGGACATCGGCTTCGTCGGCGATATCACCAAGGTAAACCCAAAGCTCCTGCATGATCTTCTGGAAAAGGATTTCCTTCCTATCGTTTATCCGATCGGCCTGGATGAGGCGGGAGAAACCTATAATATTAACGCAGATGACGCGGCCTGCGCCATAGCCGAGGCTGTTCATGCGGAGAAGCTTGCTTTTCTCTCTGACATCGAAGGGGTATACCGTGATAAGGATGATCCGGAAAGCCTGATTTCCGAACTCAGAGTCAGTGAAGCAACAGAGCTGATCCGCCAGGGCAATGTCGGCGGCGGTATGATTCCCAAGCTGCAGAACTGTATCGACGCCATTGAAAACGGAGTAAACCGGGTCCACATCCTGGATGGCAGACTGCCTCACAGCCTCCTCCTGGAGATCTTCACCAACAAAGGAATCGGCACGGCAATCCTGCGGGACGACGGAGTGAAATTTCATAACGAAAAGTAAAAACAGGCATGAAAAACGATATAACCGGAGATATGAACTATGAATATGAATGAACAGATGGACCACGCCGAGCAGAATATCCTGCATACCTATAACCGTTTTCCTGTTGTTTTTGATCATGGACAGGGCGTCCGCCTGTATGATACCGCGGGAAAAGAATATCTGGATTTCGCCGCCGGCATCGCGGTCAACGCTTTGGGTTATCACTATCCCGGATATGACGAGGCTTTAAAGGCCCAGATCGATAAGCTGACCCATATCTCGAACCTGTATTACAATGAGCCGATCATCCGCGCCGGGGAAAAGCTGGTGAAAGCCAGCACCATGGATAAGGTGTTCTTTACGAACAGCGGAACGGAGGCCATCGAAGGAGCTCTGAAGGCGGCAAAAAAATACGCTTATAATCGGGACGGTCATGCGGGACATGAGATTATCGCTATGGAGCAATCCTTCCACGGCAGAAGCATCGGCGCTCTCTCCGTAACCGGCAATGCTCATTATCGGGAGCCCTTTGAGCCGCTGATGGGCGGCGTCCGCTTTGCGGCGTTTAATGACCTGGACAGCGTAAAGGCTCTGGTAAATGAAAAAACCTGCGCGGTCATCATTGAGACGATCCAGGGAGAGGGCGGCATCTATCCCGCGACTGAAGAATTTCTGACCGGACTTCGCCGGCTCTGCGATGAAAAAGACATCGTATTGATTTTCGATGAAATCCAATGCGGCATGGGACGCAGCGGTGAATATTTTGCATGGCAGAATTACGGTGTGCGCCCGGATATCATGACTTCCGCAAAAGCCCTTGGCTGCGGCGTCCCTGTCGGCGCGTTTGCCTTGAACGAAAAACTCGGAGCAAACTCTCTCGCTCCGGGAGACCACGGCACGACTTACGGCGGAAATCCCTTTGTCTGTGCGGCAGTCAGCGCTGTATTTGACATCTATGAGCGTGACAATATCCTGGAACACGTCAGGGAAACCACGCCTTATCTCGTCCGGAAGCTCGACGAGCTGGCTCAGGCTTCTCCTTATGTATCCGCGCGCCGGGGAATGGGATTCATGCAGGGGCTGGTAATCACCGGGATGAAAGTCGGCGAAGTAACCAAAGCAGCCCTGGAAAAAGGATTGCTTGTAATCTCCGCAGGAAGCGACGTTCTGCGTATCGTCCCGCCGCTTGTGATCAGACGGGAGGATATCGATCAGATGACAGAGATTCTGCGGACTATCCTGGTGCCGTGATCTGATCAACCGATGGAATCTTCCTTTGGACGACTCCTTGCGTAAATGGCATAAGAAGGAAAAATCATCGGCCGGCGCCGGACGGCAGATTTCCAGACAGCTCTTCTGAGGCAACGGGAAAAAGGAAGGAGCTTCTGTCATATTATTGGCAGAAGCCCCTTCCTTCTTCTTTCTTTGATAAAATCCCCCTTGCTCTTTCCGGATTTTAATGCTATACAATGTAAATCGACGCAGATTACTGAAATGTCTGATAGTCCGAGCCGCAGATCCGGAAAAGCCGGCGTATTGCAGGGGGGAGACATATTTTGCCAATGGCTGTGTTTTTTGCAGGCGTGGCTGCAAAATAGTCATCCGTGGTCATTGAGTCAACGTACAAAACTTCGTTTTGGAAGGAGGCGATTCCATGAGTATTTTTCTTACCGGAGACTGTCATTCCGATTTCCGTAAGCTGAGCAAAAAAAATTTCCCTGAGGGGAGCGGCCTCAGCAAGCAGGATTATATGATTGTACTCGGGGATTTTGGGGTCGGCCCCTGGGGAAGCGCGCATAACAATAATATGAAAGAGTGGCTCTACTGGCTGAAGTGGCTGGAAACGCTTCCTTTTACGATCCTTTTTGTGGATGGAAACCATGAAAATCACGCTGCTCTTGACGCCATGAAAGTAGATGCCTTCCTGGGCGGCAAGGTTCATTTTCTCTCCGATCATGTGATCCATCTGATGCGCGGACAGTATTATACGATTGACGGAGAGACATTCTGGACCTTCGGAGGCGGCAGAACCCATGACGGGTTTGAGGGTGGAATATTGGACAGGGAGGACAGATATTTCCGGCAAAAGCGCAGGCGTTGTGAAAGGGACCATCTGCGCTATCGTGTCGTAAATGAATCCTGGTGGGCCAGAGAGCTCCCTGAACAGGATTCCCCTGAATTGGATGAAGGAAGGAAAAATCTGGAAGCACACGGCTGGAAGGTGGATCATATCCTGACCCACGTTGCGCCTTCCTTACTGAATCCGGTCTGTAAGGAGCGTGTCGTCCGGATGCTGATGGAGCGCAGAAATGTACCCTCGGCTTCCACTGTCCCGCTCTCTGAGCAGGATCTTTATGATATCCATCGCACAGACATACTCACGGATTATCTTCAGGAAATCCATGACCGTTGTGATTTTGGTGACTGGTATATGGGACACTACCATCATAAAGCCGATTATGAAGACGGAAAAATTCATGTGCTTTATCACGACATCGTCAGACTCCACCGGCATACCTTAAACGCGGCAGAGTAAATGAAACTCCTCAAGCTTCTCTTCCCGGCAGGTCTTATGTCTGCTCTGCTGACATTTTCCTTTGCGCCGCTGTCAGAAAATAAGATTGCACAGGCAAAAGTCTGATCCTGCGGATCACTCCTCACTTTAAAACGGAGGGTTCTTTATCGTACATAAAGAGCCCTCCGTTTTATCTGTCAGTTATGATAACCAATCCTCTGGATATGGCTGTGATGCAGCCCGGTGATCCAGTCCACATCATCCGTCAGCCATTCCATGATTTCCAGCATGCCCGTTTCCCAGCGGATCGTTTCTTCCCTCGACTCCTGCGTTTCGGCTTTTTCCATCGTCACATCGATCTCATCATATCCAAAGATATATCTGCCGGCATTCCAGATCGAGAAATTGCTGTCCGGTCCCGGATCCACAGTTCCGTCTCTCGCCAGAATCAGCGCATCATGTCGTGCCTTGTACTCTTCCTGAAAATCCCCTTTGAGACGGGTGACAAAGACCCGATGCCGGATCAGCTCTTTATGATCCCTCACAATCCCAAAGTCCTCGTACATCAGGCGCATGACGCTGTCCGGAGGGCTGATCCATTCTGCATGGGGATCGAGAGCAGTCATCACCTGATGATAAAGCTCCTTTTGTTTCTGTGTCAGCACCGGAGCTTCTTCCCCCTCCGTCTCATAATATCCGAACACCAGGTCCTCAATCTGCCACAGGCTGAAATTATGAGCGCCGATCTCATCAAGCAAAACCGTCACGCTGCCCCACACGTTTTTCAATGTCTGACGAAAGCCCTCAAAGGCTCCCTTTTTCATCTGTAACGCAAAAGCGCGTCGCTGCATGTTTGTTTCCTCCCCGCCTTGTTCAGTGCTTTTCGTACAGGAATCATATGATTGCATCGACAAAAGCCTGATTCTACGGATCGCTTCGCAGCGGAGCTGCTCTCGCGTCTCGCCTCCCGGCTCGGTCGTTGCTAAACGCATGCCACTGGCATGCAGCAACCTACAGCCACTCGGAATCCACTCATTT
>JAFVGK010000025.1 GCA_017475035.1 Blautia sp. | reverse complement strand
TTTAGTGTGAAGTGCAAAGCAATTTTACATTAAAGACCCTATTTAAAGGATTTTCAAAGAAATTGCCTTGCAGAAGTATCCTATAAAAATCGCTACTTTATGCGATGACAAGCGGAGTCTTGATTTTTTCAGCAGACACTAATTATGTTTTTAAAAGAATGTAAGCGTAATTATGAAATCAGTAAAACAATCCGTTGCCTCCGGCATCTTGGAAGGCCAGACCAGTTCTTGGGTCATACAGGATTGGGCTGCAAAGCACAGCCCGCCTTTCATCTGTTACAAAGAGGCTTCCTTGTAATGCCATAAATTGCTCTGGATAAACCTGAACCGTATAGTTGCCAAGAATCCGATAATCCTCTTTGCTAAGGGGGTGTTCTTCGTTCTGGAGGATGGTACACAATTTTTGGCTTAGCTCGTCTAAGGGAATTACGATGGACCAGGTATCCTGCTCAATCAGATGGAAATCCCTGGAAACGGAGGAGAAAGGGAATAATCCCCTTCTGGAATCTGCCTCCATCCGCTTGCTGATTTCTTTTTTGTCCAGAGCCTGGTCACCCTGGAACAGATAAAGCTGTTGAAAATACGACCGGATGACAGTCGGATCATCAGGCTGGGAAATGTTGTCATGTGTCACTCGTTCAGCAACTTCTTTTGGGAGTCTGAGGGGGTCGGGAATCTTATAGGTACTTTCAGGCTCAAAAAGATGAACGATACTCTCAGCTACAGAGCGTTTGCCTTCACGGTTACATCGCCCGGCAGCCTGGATGATGCTGTCAAGCCCGGTCAGAGCACGGTATACCTCAGGAAAATCAAGATCAACACCAGCTTCTATAAGGCTTGTGGATACTACTCTGCAGGGCATGCCGTTACGTAGCCTCTCCCGTATCTCATCAATTGAGACCTTCCTGTCTATCGGAGCCATCAGGGTTGAAAGATGGTAGCATCCTTCTTCATTATGCAGCAGATTGTAAACAGCTTTGGCCTGCCGACGGCTCCTGACGATGCACAGGACCTGAGCGCGCTTATTGAGCTGTTCTGCAAGTGCAGCATCCTCCAGTACACCTTCGTTTATATATGTGACCCTCCGGAAGATATCCTGCGGGATCATAGCCCTGGGGCAAATCTCGGTGGGCTGAAGGTCTGGTAAGTATTTTGAAAACAGGGAGTCCAGAGCTGGCTGCGTGGCTGTACAGAGCACACAGGTTGCATGATAGTTGAGCACAAGTTCGCTGATGGCATGTACACAGGGCATCAGATATGGTAGAGGCAGCGTCTGGGCCTCATCGAAGATGACTACGCTGTTGGAAATGCTGTGGAGCTTACGGCAGGCACTGGTACGGCTTGCAAACAAGGACTCAAAAAACTGGACGGACGTAGTCACGATAACTGGAAGATCCCAGTTTTCGGATGCCAGCCGTTTCATATCCGACATTTCATCTTTATCTACATAGTTTGCCTCGGAATAGTGTGCCAGGACGTTTTCCATGCCGAGGATCTGTTCGAATACGTCTACGGTCTGGTCGATTATGGAACAGTAGGGAATCACATAGATGATCCGGTCCATCCCGTGTTTTACTGCCTGATTCAGGGCAAAGGCCAGTGATGCGATAGTCTTGCCTCCTCCAGTAGGGACAGTCAGGGTTTTGAGACCGGCTGTCTGCTCTTTGCCTGCATGGATGCAATCGGCAAGTATCTGACTACGTATCTGATTCATGCCTTCTCGGCCATCTAAAAAGCCCATCTTTTCAATATGCTGCATCAAGCGGTCCAGAAGATCGGACATGGATGAGGTGTTGGCTTTTCGCCGGTTGGCTTTTACCGGCTGCATGAACGCCTCAGTATCCAGAAAATCGGCATCTACCAGGCACGAGAACAACATCCGCGTAAAAAATGAAAGACAGAATCCCATATGGGCCGGGGTGGCTGTCAATGGAGGCCATGAAATCTGGGGATAGGAAATTTCCTCCGCGATCGGCATTTTCTTCTGCTTCCAACCATAGATACGACCGGATAGAGTCCCGGCTGCACAGCTGATATCCCCTCCATCTGGCAGGCCGGCATGATGGCCTGCTATGCTATAGACAACAGGAAGGACGGCCTTGTTTTTGGAGAGAAGGGATAGAACTTCTTTTGAGGATATGGGGGTGGTTGTGAGGCCAGATGACTTTCGAAGTACTTCGTAAGCGCCTGGAGTGGAATGATCGACCTTCCCGCCATTGTCCCAGATACGGCTTTGAAAGGCAGGAGCGTATTTTCCGTAGTCATGGAACAAACCCGCCAGGTAACCGAGGCTGCCCGCTCCGAAAGGTTCTGCAAAGGCACTGGCTAACTTAGCCACGGCTTCACTGTGCCCGGCTATTGTCTGGACTGCGGAGATCTCTCCAGTTGATTCTTCTGTTCTGATATGTGCCGCGTTAACTCTTTGTTGCTCCAAATCATGTACCTCCTACATTCTATATGTGTAAAAAATATATCAGGTTATATCATACCGGGTTGAAAATGAGAAATCCAGAGAGAAATTTGGAAATGAAAGAATCGGCATGCCTGCCAACTTACCATGATGTAATTTCGTTGGTGTATAGGCAGGTGAGAGAATTGAAAACGCGTATGATTAATGTACCACTGTTGACGAAACTGGGGAAGTAAGGTGAGCAGGTTTTAAAGGCTGAAGGTCTGAGCCCTCTCATTACCCTACAGAAATAAAAGTCATATATCCTAATTATGACGTTTTATTTTGCTTTTTTTTATGAAGTTTGTATATAATCTGTAGAAAACATAACGAGGCCATGTTATAATAGTTTTAAATGACAGAGCTATGGCGTTCAGGTAATGTTCGGCTTTTTTTGTCAAGATAAACAGAAAGGAGTGATGCGTTTGAGCTTTGGGTTCGAACTGGAAGTTTGGGGGCCTTATGCATTGTTTTCCCGACCGGAGCTGAAGACGGAAAGGTATAGCTATGAGATGATCACACCTTCAGCAGCCAGGGGGATCATTGAAAGCATTTACTGGCATCCGGGACTGCGTGTTGTCATAGACAGGATCTATCTCCTGCCGGGGAAAGAGGGCATCACAGATGAGGCAGATCCGTTCCATTATGAAAATATCCGACGCAATGAGGTAAAGGCGAAAGCCCAGGCAGCTCAATTTGAGGCTATGCTTAATGGCGGGAAGGAAGCCTGTCTTGTGACCAGTAAGGAAATACAGCAGAGAGCGTCTGCAGTCCTTCGAGACGTCCATTATGTCGTGAAGGCTCATTTTGAGATGACTGGGAACGCGAAGCCTAGTGACAATGAAGGGAAGTTTGCGGATACCTTCCGGCGGAGGATAGGAAAGGGGCGGTTTTTCTCGGAACCTTATTTTGGATGCCGTGAGTTCCCCGTGCATTTCGCACCATGGCCAAGCGGAGAAGATATAATCCCTATGGATGTCTGCAAAGATCTGGGGATCATGCTCTATGACCTGGATTACACGGATAAGGAGCATATAAAGCCGATGTATTTCCATGCGAAGTTGGAACATGGTGTGATGCAGGTGGCTGGAGAGAGGGTGATGCGATGATCCTGCAGGCATTGGCGAAGCAATATGAAGCCCTGGCAGCTGAGGGAAAGATTGCGGAACCGGGATGGTGTGACGCAAAGGTATCACTTGCGGCTGAACTATCAGAAACCGGGAAACTGGTAAGGCTTTTGCCCTTATCCGACATGAATGGGAATAAAGAACGGCCCAGGATCATGAAAGTACCGGAACAGGTGAAAAAGACCTCGGGAATCGCTGCTAATTTCCTTTGTGACAGTTGTGAGTATATATTCGGGCTGGATTTAAAGGATAAACCTGAAAGGGCCAGACAATGCTTTGAGGCCTCGAGGAAGAAGCACCATGAGATTTTGGATGGGCTGGATAGCGCGGGGGCAAAAAGCATCCTGCTGTTTTTTGATGGATGGGACCCTGTACAGGCAGCGCAGGATCCTATCCTCATGGAATATGAGAAGACAATCCGAGCAGGCGGCAGCATAGTTTTCTTCGCTAATGGCCGGTTTGCCCAGGAGGATCCGGATATCCGGCAGAAGTGGTCAAGATACAGAGATACGGTACAGGGCGGTGCTGACACGGGGATCTGTCTGGTGACAGGTGAAGAACTGCCCATCGCGCGCCTCCATGATAACATCAAGGGCATCAGAGGAGCCCAGTCATCCGGTGCTTCTCTGGTATCGTACAATGCCCCGGCGTTTGAATCGTATGGGTTTACACAGGGGGAAAATGCCACAGTGAGCACCAGTGTGATGCTGGAGTATACAAAGGCCCTCAACTACATGCTCTCGCACCGTGAATATGTCCAGCAGATCGGTGAGACTACTATCGTTTTCTGGGCAGAGCATGCGGCAGCCCTGCCACAGACTATTGTCAGAGGTGAATTATTTGACCTCTGGGATAATGGAGAAGAGGAGGATGATTCTCTCACGGAAAAGGATGTCCAGGGAATCCTGAAGGATATTTCCAAAGGAAGGAGAACGACATTCCGAAATACGGATCTTTCCCCGGATGACCGCTTTTATCTCCTTGGGATTTCCCCAAATGCTGCCAGGCTGTCTGTCAGGTTTTACTGCGAAAAAAGCTTTGGTAGGCTGCTGGACAATCTGATATCACATCATGAAAGGCTGAAGATCGCAAAACCGGTCAGGGATGAGGAAAAGCGCCTATCCCTCTGGCATATGCTCAATGAGACAGCAAACCAGAAGAGCAAGGATAAGAATCCGCCCTCTCCTATGGCTGGGGCTGTATTCATGTCTATCCTGGATGGGACTGGATACCCGGCTGCGCTATATGGCCAGATCATGCTGCGCATACGGGCAGAGCATGATATCAGCTGGCGCAAGGCGGCTATCATCAAAGCATATTTACTGAACAAGAGGAATACTATAGTGCCAAAGGAGGTCCTGCAAGTGGCATTGAACGAAGATGCAACCTATAGACCTTACGTTCTGGGTGAGCTTTTTGCCCTTCTTGAGAAGGTGCAGGAAGACTCAGCTGGATTGGGGAAGAAGGTCAACTCTACGATCAAAGACAAATATTTTACAAGCGCCTGTACGACACCGGGCAGGATTTTCCCCCTGCTTCTGAGCCTGTCGTCGCACCATCAGAAAAAGCTCTCCGATGCCAGCAAAGTGTTTTATGATAAGGAGCTTTGCGGCTTGATGGCAAAGCTTGGATCCAGCTATCCGATGCACTTGAGCCTGGAGGAACAGGGGGCTTTCTATCTGGGGTATTACCAGAAAAGGCAGAGCCTCTTCGCTAAGAAGAGTGATGAAAAAATGGCAGAGGGAGAGGAATGAGATATGGGAGACGTGATAAAGAACAGGTATGAGTTTGTGGTGTTTTTTGATGTGACAAATGGAAATCCTAATGGGGATCCAGATGCTGGGAATATGCCCAGGGTGGATGCCGAGACCGGTACAGGACTGGTCACGGATGTTTGCCTTAAGAGGAAAATCCGGAACTATGTAGAGATGCTGAAGGATATGGATGACCATTACCGGATCTATATCAAGCAGGGGGTCCCGCTTAACCGGAGTGATAACGAGGCCTTTGCCACTGTTGGGATCGAAAACGCTTCTGAGGACAAAAAACTGAAGGACAGAGTCAAGGAGGCCAGGAAGAAGAAAAATCCCGACCTTGACATGTTTATCCGTGAATATATGTGCAGCCACTTTTACGATATCAGGACTTTTGGTGCAGTGATGACTACTATGGTCAAGGGTGCGCTGAACTGTGGTCAGATCAGGGGGCCGGTCCAGCTCGGCTTCTCCAGGTCTGTGGATCCGATCGTACCGCAGGAAGTGTCGATAACAAGGGTTGCCATTACGACTGAGTCAGATGCGGAAAACAAGAGCACGGAGATGGGGACAAAGTATATCGTTCCTTATGGGCTCTATAGGTGCGAGGGGTATGTTTCGGCAGCTCTTGCCCAGAAAGTCACTGGCTTTTCAGAAGATGACCTGGAACTGCTTTGGACGGCCATTTTAAACATGTTCGAGGAGGACCGTTCGGCTGCGAGAGGGCAGATGGCAGTGCATAAGCTGGTCATTTTCAAACACGAATCTATGTTTGGAAATGCTCCTTCACATAAGCTTTTTGAATTAGTCAAAGCTGAGAAGAATAATGGAGTTGATGTACCCCGCAGCTATGCAGATTATACAGTTACAGTAGATCTTAATAAGCTTCCGGAAGGAGTCAGCTGTGAGCAGAGGGAGTGAGGAGGTAAGGGAAGAGGATTACCGAATGATCTCGGAAATCCAGCATTTTGCTTTCTGCAGGCGTCAATGGGCTCTGATACATTTGGAGCAGCAATGGGAAGAGAATCTATTGACGACAGAAGGGGAACTGATGCATAAGAGGGTGCATGATGAAGCACAGATTGAATTGCGGAGAGATATACTAACTCATACTTCCCACACCCTAAAAGGCTTTCGCATATGATAAACAAAGGATTTTAGGGCAAAAAATAGCTATGCTGCCTCAGAAAGACCATTTGCAAGGGATAATGACCTCTGTAAGTATCCTGGTAGAGCAGATACAACATAGTCAACAACCGTTTGTATTTGTTCTTCTGTGACACCAAGAAGATTCTTCATTCCTTCTTTAAACAAGGTAACGATTATCGAAAGAGACTGGATGAATGTTATGTCCTGTAGTTCCTTGTAGAACAACATAAAAAGTTCACCGCATGAACGGTAATCTTTTGATTCGCGTTGTTCTATTGCAATCATCATGTATCTTGTAAACGCGATAGCAACCTGCGCATTCTGTGACTCAAAGGATGGGGATTGGAAATCTTTTCCGAATTTCAGATATTGCTTACTGCACTTGAACATACATTCTATGTTCCAGCGTTTTCCATATTGGCGGATGATTTCATTTTCTTCCATTTCAGTATCAGTACTCAAAATGCAAATCCATTCTTTGGTGTTGGCACGGTTCGGAAGGTAAACAAGCTTAACGGGTATACGTTCTATTATTTTGTTCTGCTCTTTGACAAGCAGATTGACGGTTACACTGAGTTTCCATGAAGCTTTACCACGACGCTTTTGTCCCATGGTGTAGAGGGCTTTGATGTTTATCATCTTCCCATCGTATTCATAATGTTGCTTGGAATTTGTTTTAAGCCTTGCTATGACTGTTAAATTTGCCTCTTTCATCAG
>JAFVGK010000126.1 GCA_017475035.1 Blautia sp. | reverse complement strand
CTGCTTCCTGGTGGCTTGAGAGACTTCGTACAGCCATCGCTCCGGCAGGATCGGCAGGTCCTCAAGTCGCCACTTGGCAAAGCGCTCATCATAGTGCTCCGGCGCGGAAAGCTCCACCAGATGTCCTACACACCAGCTGACCAGATAGCCGTTTCCTTCAAGATAGCCGTCCTGGCGTTTGTCTGCGCCGATCACCCTGGCCAGAGACTGGGCCACACTGGGCTTCTCGGCAATAACAAGTTTCATTCGTGCATCCTCCTTCTTCAAAAATGGGCATAAAAACAGCGCCAGGGACTTGTGATCCTTGGCGCTATGTAAATATCTGTTTGTTTATTCTTTTTTGTCCATCTTTTCGATCAGATCATGGAGACTCTTATCATGCTGTGCCTGAGAGATTGCACCTTTCTCCAGAAACTGATCCAGAAGAGCCTTCTGCTTAAGATACAACTGATGGTTTTTCTCTACATACGAGAGCGAATCCCAATTCTGATTTTCTTTTGAGTAATCCATATGTGAATCCTTTCATCAGAACAATCTGAAGCGGTTTTTCTCAAACTCCAGGAGCCCTTCGTCCCGCATCTTACAAAGCTCGTTTGACATGGCGCTCCTGTCAACAGAAAGGTAATCCGCCAACTGCTGCCTGTTAAATGGAAGGGTGATGCTGGCGCTGTTTTGCTTTTTGGCTTCCTCAGACAGATATGAAAGCAGTTTTTCTCTTGTTGTACGTCTTGACATGTAGTCCAGTTTCTGCACAAGGCCCCTGTTCTTTTCGGATATGGCAAAGAACAGATTCTGTACGACCATGGTATGAAAGCGGCATGCAGATGAACATGTCGAAATCACACGCTTCACGTCAAAGAAAAAGACGGAGCTGTCCTCCACAGCGATAACATCATTCAAAAGCGTTCCGCTCTCCGGTGCCACATAAGCTTCGCCGAAGATCTCTCCGACACCGATGTGCCCGAGGATACTGCGGTTCCCCCAGTAATCATCTCTCTGGATATGCAGCCTGCCTTCTGCAAGGACGAGAATGTCACTGAGATGTTCGCCCTGCCGCAGCACATATTCGCCCTTTTTGTATGTAAGGAGCCTTGCCTCCAGGCAGGAAAGCATGGTGCTGATATCATCATCGCCCACGCCGGAAAACAGCTTCGTCCTCTTTAGCACAGGAACAAACTCTTTCATAAAAGTTCCTTTCTGTTGTAAATACAACCGACTCGTTTGAAATATCATACTATAATCAAGGCACAGAATCAAGAGAAACCAAGGAGGAGCAAGGAAATGATCCGTAAAATCATAAAGATCGATGAAGAAAAGTGTAATGGGTGCGGACTATGCGCCAGCGCCTGCCATGAGGGAGCCATCGACATCATAGATGGAAAGGCCAAACTGGTCAGAGAGAATTTCTGCGATGGTTTCGGTGATTGTCTTCCAAATTGTCCTACAGGTGCGATCAGCTTTGAGGAGCGTGAGGCTCCTGCTTATGATGAAGCTGCTGTTAAGGCGGCACAACAGGGAGGGAAAAAGATGGCTGTTGAAGATATCATGCAGATTGAAGACGAAACAAAGCGCAAGGAGGCAATGATGGCGCATCTTGCGGCAGGAGGAGAGCATCCTGCCGGTGGATGCCCGGGCTCCAGGATGAAGCAGTTTAAGCGGGAAGAAGCACCTCAGCCCGAAGCTGTCACAACAGGATACCGTCCTGTCTCCCGTTTGAACCAGTGGCCCTGCCAGATCAAGCTCCTTCCGACAAAGGCTGCGTTCTTTGAAGGCGCGAAACTGCTGATCGCGGCAGACTGCACGGCTTATGCA
The DNA here is from genome assembly GCA_017475035.1 of Blautia sp. Taxonomy (GTDB): domain Bacteria; phylum Bacillota; class Clostridia; order Lachnospirales; family Lachnospiraceae; genus Blautia_A. Next base: position 1,610 of record JAFVGK010000126.1, on the reverse strand, counting down.
TACGCCAATATGCATGAGGAATTTATGAAAGACAGAATTACACTGATCGGATGCCCGAAGCTGGACGCTGTGGATTATACCGAAAAGCTGACCGCGATCATCCGCGACAACGATATCAAAAGCGTGACCATCGTTCGTATGGAGGTTCCCTGCTGCGGCGGACTGCAGAGAGCAGCCGAAAACGCACTTAAGGCAAGCGGCAAATTCATTCCCTGGCAAGTCATAACGATCTCCACGGACGGAAGCATTTTGGATTAAGGAGGAAGCTAAAGATGGAAAGGAAAATGTTTTGTTTTCAGTGTGAGCAGACAGCCGGATGCAAAGGCTGTACCGGCGCTGCTGGTGTTTGCGGCAAAAAGGCAGATGTTGCAGGTCTTCAGGATAAGCTGACAGGTGCTCTGATCGGCCTTGCCCGTGCGACAGATGGCAACACTCAGCCGACTGATAATACCTATAAACTGCTGATCAAAGGCCTGTTTACGACTATTACCAACGTAAACTTCAATGAATCTACTATCCAGGCTCTGATTGATGAGGTACATGCGGAAAAGCAGACCCTCGTTCCCAACTGCTCGACCTGTGCGTCTCCCTGTGGCAGGAACAATGATTATGATATTTCTCAGCTCTGGGAAGCCGATGAAGATATCCGCAGCCTGAAGTCCCTGATCCTGTTCGGAATCCGAGGTATGGCAGCCTATGCTTATCATGCCGGAGTGCTGGGATATACTGATGAGGCGGTAAACGAATTCATAGCCAAAGCCCTCTTCGCCATCGGCGAGGACTGGGGCATGACTGAACTGCTCCCCATCGTTCTGGAAGTCGGCGAGGTCAACTTCAAGTGCATGGAGATTCTGGATAAGGCCAACACCGAGACCTATGGAAATCCTTCCCCGGTCACAGTTCCTCTTATGGTCGAAAAGGGTCCCTTCATCGTGATCACCGGCCATGATCTTTATGATCTGAAACAGCTGCTTGAGCAGACAAAGGACAAGGGGATCAACATCTACACCCACGGTGAAATGCTCCCTGCTCATGCATATCCAGAGCTTCGGAAATATCCGCATCTGAAAGGCAACTTCGGTACTGCCTGGCAGAACCAGCAGAAGGAATTTGCGAACCTTCCCGCACCGATCCTGTTCACTACAAACTGCCTGATGCCGCCGAAGGACAGCTATAAAGACCGCGTATTTACCACAGAAGTAGTATCCTATCCGGAGATCGTACACATCGGAGAGGATAAGGATTTCACTCCTGTCATCGAGAAGGCTCTCGAACTGGGCGGCTTTGCCGAAGATACGCAGTTCACCGGTATCAACGGAGGAACGAGTGTTACTACGGGCTTCAGCCACAGTGCGGTCCTCGGCGTTGCGGATACTGTCATCGATGCTGTAAAGAGCGGTGCGATCCGTCACTTCTTCCTTGTCGGCGGCTGCGACGGCGCGAAGCCCGGAAGGAATTATTACACCGAATTTGTTAAGCAGGCTCCCGCAGACACTGTTATCCTGACTCTGGCATGCGGAAAGTACCGCTTCAATGACCTGGATATTGGTACGATCGGCGGACTGCCCCGCATCATGGATATGGGTCAGTGCAACGACGCGTACAGCGCG
>JAFVGK010000125.1 GCA_017475035.1 Blautia sp. | reverse complement strand
TATAGTAAGTCTTTCCATCCGTGAAGGTCTCGTCTTCCGTCTGAACATATGCATGCTCATAGTATGTGTCTGCCGTAACAGCCTCGCCGGCAGTGACTTCTGCTGCCGTATATACGCCCTCGCTCTCCGTATAATAGGTTTTCCCGTCTACAAAAGTCTCATCTTCTGTCAGGGTATACAGATCCTCGTAATAAACCGCCGGAACAGTATCACCCGCCGTCACCTCTGCGGGTGTGTATTCATCCCCTCCCTTAATGAAGTATGCTTTTCCTGCCGCGAATGTCGCGTCCGTTGTCAGCGCATATTCCCAGGTAATGTAATCTTCAATGTCGTACACATAGAATGTTACCCTGTAATCAAGGTTCCTCACCGCAAGATCGGTAGCCTTGAATACGAAAACCTCCTCATCCTCTCCGTTCCAGTTCACAAGCACCACCTGTGACACGGCAGCGACTTCGAACCGGACCGCAACATCGATATGGTCTTCGCCGAGAATATAGCCCTCTGCCCCCTCCACCGTAGTAGCATCTGCTACGGTTACGCCGGGCTTTGCCGAGATCCGTGCAAAGACATACCATCCGGTTTTCGTAAGGCCATACTCTTCATACGCTGCCACATCGCTCACATATACGGGGCTACCTGCCGCCTCGATTACGGAAAAGCCGGCAAGCCTGGTATTGTCCAGAGTGGTTACCCTCCTTTCAAGCGCTGCCTTGGTGTAGTCCACCATTTCTGCCTTGTCCCCGTCCGTCCAATAGTCAGTTCCCTTTACGGGGGTTTTTCCAGGATCGCCTTTAAGAAACCCATTAAATACCGTTGCATTAATGTCTCCTTTATTACTGCTCACAAGCACACCTCCTCTTCGTCTGCTCTGCGGAAATTACAAAATCAGATGTCGGAATAAATGTAAAAATATCGTTACTGTCCGGAAGTTCAAGCTGCATATCCCACAAATATTCGCCCGGCTCAAGATCTTTTGTTTCTTCGGGGGTGAGGTGCCAAAGCACATAACCGCCTGCCAATTTTTTTGCGGTACTGTCAATCAGCAGCGTTCCCTGTTTGCTCCTCACCTGGCAGCGCACAGTATCTTCCTCGCGCAGCTCCAGATCCTGCTCCTGCAAGTCGGTCAGAGCAACTGTAATATATCCCGAGTCTCCTTTTGTGATTTCCACATCCCAGCAGATCTTTTTACTTGACCCCGATCCTTCCGTGCGTTTGTTGATCCATAAGCCCATGCTACTCATCTCCTTTTGTGTGGCCTTATTTTCCTGTCCTTCTTCTGCTCCGGACCCGCCCATCCGCCTGTCATGCATGCGCGGATCCAAATCAGAAGCTGGAATAGTTTAAGTAACATCAGAAGTTGGGGACGATATATCCCCGAATGTACATGCTGTTGACCTGGATCGTCCGTCTGGAAACGCTGTCGTTTCGATTGCCCTCGATGATGGTCATCTGATTACCGCTGACAGTCTCCACCATGCCGACATGATCCGCCTGCCCCTGATTGTCGCCGACGCCGCTGTCTTGCCAGTCGTACATGATGATGTCGCCCGGTGTCGGTACATACGCATCGTTCTCGACCCAGATGCCTGCCCTCTTGGCCTCTTCGATCATGTACGGGCAGCTGATCTCAATCGGCACTACATCGTCCACGCCTGCTGCCATAGCCGCCGCTGCTACGGTGCATGCGCACCACGCCCAGTCGTACTGCATCCTTACGTTACGAGTGCCCCACCGTTTGACAGCCGCCGCCAGACCGCTGTTGTAAGTGTCGATGATGGGTCTAAAGCTGCCGTCCGCTTCTTTCCTACCGACCCAGCTCTGCATCTGCCTGATATAACGTGTCCGTGCGTCACTGAGTGCCGGAACGGGTTCCGAGACTTTTGCTTTCAGCAGCTCATTCACGCGTTTCTGCACCGCCTCGTATTTATCTCCAAGAGCCTTAATGCGATCTTCCCCGTTGCCGTACCTGCCTGCGATCACGTCTTTTGCCAATGCGTCCACATCGTAAGCAGGTGCGGTCTGCCCCTTGAGGATCTCGTTGACCCTCTTCTGCACCTCTTCATACCTGCCTGCCAACGCCGCCTGCCTCTCAGGATTGTTGCCCCACTTGCCAGCAAGCACTTCATGCGCCAGTTCGTCGATCGTCTTTCCGCTGACATCCTCATCCGTCTTGTACCAGATGTCCACGTCAAGCGGAGCAGGGGAGCCGGGGAGCTTCTCGCTTCCGTACTGCCAGATTGTGCAGTTTTTGGCTCTTGTCTTGCTGTATTGTGCATACCAAACAGGATACCTTGACAGGATCTCATCCCCGTACATTCTCAGCCAGTAGTCAAGGTTGGTGTAAATGCCGGTCGGATACCCTGCCGCCTGCACGGTGTTGCAAAAGGTCTCTGTAAAGAGCCGTACTTCCAACGCGCCAAGCGATACGCCCTGCTGTGCCGCCTTGGTGATGGTATCATATTCCAGGTCAGCCCAGATGACGGTACTCTTCGGCAATCCTGCCTTTTCCACGTTCCTGATACAGCTCTCCGCTTCCTGCCTCGCCTGTTGATTGTTGAGCGCATAGATGAAGTGATACACGCCGACAATCGGTGTCTTGAGCGCACGAAAAGCCGCAAGATGGGTTGTAAACATATTGTCAACCCTCTGCCTGCATCCTTCGCGCAGGATTACGAAGTCAATGTGTTTAGACAGAGTGGTATAGTCAAGACCTGTGTTCCACTCACTGATATCAATACCTTTTAACTGTTTCATCGGATCACCTCCAATAAAAGAGGAGATGGATTACTCCCCCTCCTCGACAACCATCCAGTCACGTGCAGCCACGTTTGTAAATGTATATGCCGGATTTTCTGTTTTTCGGATATCCGTCACACTTCCGTCTCTGCAATGCATCATGATCGTGTTGTTTTCCCATACCCAGTAGCCTTCCCACAAGGGGCGCTTGATCTTCTTGCCATTAAGCATCCAGAACCAGGCATCGCGAAAATGCAAATTTTTCGTTTGTGTAGGTGCCATCCTTATTTATTCCTCCAAAAACTCTTCAGCCATTTTGACTTCCGGCAGGCCTGCCACGGATGTCAGCAATGACAGAATCCCGGCAAGGACACTTGCAGATGCAACCATCACCCAGTTAACATCACTGATTACCATGCTGCTTCCAATAGTAGCCACCGCCGTTTGTGCACAAGTTTTCAGCGCTCTCACCGCCGCCGCTTTTATCCAAATCTTACTCATGCTTATCATCCTCCTTCTTTTCAGGTTCTTCAGGCATCTTGATGATCTTGTCGTACAACCCGTGAGCAACGTCATTTCCGCCCAGCTTTGTGTAGGCATCAAAGCTCCGCCTCACTGCCTCTTTCGCATATATGGGGCAATAACCTTTTGAGTTGTACTTATTGTAGTTATTTACGATTGACTCTCTGAGTAATGCCTGAACGCCATCGTTGATCGCCTTTTCCTGTTCCTGTTCTTTTCTGCGGTCTTCCTCGTGG
>JAFVGK010000124.1 GCA_017475035.1 Blautia sp. | reverse complement strand
GCTGTAGGTTGCTGCATGCCAGTGGCACACCGAAGGCGTCCTTTAGGATGCGTTTAGCAACGACCGAGCCGGGAGGCGAGACGCGAGAGCAGCTCCGCTGCGAAGCGATCCGTAGAATCAGGCTTTTGTCGATGCAATCATAGCATTGTAAGAGGAGGATATGATTAAATGGTAGAAGATTATACCAAAGCACATAAAAAAGCCGAGAAAGAATATCGCAGTGATGTGGGTTCAGGAAGATATCCATATCTTCCTGCCCTTGATGATATTCTGGGGGAGACTCCTGTACAGGGACAGATCAGTCTGGGAATTCAGGAAATTCCACTTTCCATGATAGTGGGAACAAAAACCACAGGAAGACAGAATGCCTTCTCCTCAGGGTTTATGCCCTTACTGGGAGAGAAGAGCGAATTTGCGATGAAATGGAGCAATCTTTTTAAGGCGCAGATGGAAGAAGGCCTGCGGGATCCGATCCTTGTTTATGAATTTATGAACCGATATTATGTTCAGGAAGGAAATAAACGTGTTTCCGTCATGAAATATGTCGGTTCTTATTCGATCACAGCCGATGTCACGCGCGTGCTTCCGGAAAAGAATCAAAATCCGGAAAACGAGACATATTATGAATATGTGGATTTTTATGAAGTGACAAAGCTGAATGAGATTGTGTTTTCTGAGAAAGGAAGATACGAAAAGCTTGCCCGGCTGGTAGGTCAGGATCTTGTCACACCATGGCCGATTGAGGTTGTGGAGGTAGTGCGCTCTGCTTTTTTGGCTTTTACGGATGCGTATGAGGGAAAAGGCAATCTGTACGGGATTACTTCCGGCGACGCGTTTTTGATCTACCTGCAGATTTTTTCCCTGGACAGTCTTCTTTCAGAGTCGAAAAGCACCGTGCAGAACAGGCTTGCAAAAATCTGGAAAGAGCTGATGACACAAAGCAACAACAACAGTATTGAACTGTTGGAAGCCCCGCAGAACCCGCCGCAGGAAAGCGTTGCCAAAACCATCAAAAAGATTTTTACATCTACTGTCCGTTATACAGAAAAGAAGCCGCTGCTTGTCGCGTTTTTGTATGAAAGGATGGAGGAAGATTCCCGTTGGGCGTATGGACATGAGCTTGGCAGAATCGAATTGGAGGATGCCTTCTTTGGCCTTGTAAAAACCATGAAGTTTGCAGGCTGCGACAGTGACGAAAAGGTATCTGAGGCTCTGGAAAAAGCGTGCGCCGAAGGCTGCACTCTGATCTTTACAACCTCAGCTTCCATGATGACTTCTGCTCTGAGAGCAGCCATCGAACATCCGAATGTCCATATTCTGAATTGTTCGGTCAATCTCTCCCAGAATGCGGTGCGGACTTATTACAGCCGGATGTATGAGGCTAAATTCCTGATGGGCGCCCTTGCCGCGTCTTTAAGTGAGACGGGACTGATCGGGTATGTCGCGGATATGCCTGCTTACGGCTTGATTGCCAATATCAATGCGTTTGCGATTGGAGCGGCTCTGGTACGCCCCGACGCGAAAATCCTGCTGAAGTGGTCAACCCAGAAAGGCGTTGACTGGAGGAATGAACTGACATGGGACGAAAGCATTTCCGTTATTTCCGGTCCTGATTTTATCCGCCCGGATGAGGATGCAAGGGAGTTCGGACTGTATCAGAAAACGCAGGCCGGACTTGTCCGTCTTGCGGCGCCGATCTGGCAATGGGGAAAGTATGATGAGCTGATTGTAAAAACCGTAATGGACGGCAGCTTTGAAGCACAGCCTCCGAGGAGCGACCAGGCCATGAATTACTGGTACGGGATGTCTGCGGGGGTCATTGATGTAATTCTGTCAGAAAAGCTTTCCCATAATTCCAAACGTCTTGTCGGAATTTTGCGCAGACTGTTGATCTCCGGCGATTTGAACCCGTTTGAAGGAGAGCTGCACAGTCAGGATGGAGAGATCAAGGTACAGGCCGGGGAGAAGCTTTCCAGTGAAGAGATTATCCGCATGGATTGGCTCAGTGATAACGTAATCGGAGAAATCCCACAGATGGATCAGCTGTACGACAGTACAAAAAATACATTAAAGGTCAGCGGCGTGAAAGAAGCGTGAAATGATCCGGGCAAATACAGGTCATGAGACCTGTCCGCCTGAATCGGTCAATGGCTCCATAAATACGGCTATACTGCTGTGATAGCCATCCTCAGGGGAAGGAAATAAAGCAATGAACATACTCTGCGTGGCGGATGAGGAAGAAAAAGCGCTTTGGGATTTTTATACACCGGGGTGCCTGAAGGGCTATGACCTGATCATATCCTGTGGTGATCTTCATCCGGATTATCTGCAATTTCTGGTAACAATGTCGAGCTGTCCTTTGCTGTATGTTCATGGAAACCATGATCATTCTTATGAAAGAAATCCGCCATTGGGCTGCATCTGTATAGAAGATGAAATCTATAATTTCCGTGGTCTGCGTATCCTCGGACTGGGCGGGAGCATGAAATATAAAGAAGGCTCTCATATGTATACGGAGGCCCAGATGAAAAAACGGATTTATCGTCTCGGCGCAAATCTGCTGCTGACGAATGGGTTTGATATTCTGGTGACGCATTCGCCGGTTAAGGGGTATGGGGACATGGATGATCTGCCCCATCGGGGATTTGCCTGTTTCGATACTTTGCTGGGGAAGTATCATCCCTTGTATATGCTGCATGGGCACGTGCATAAGGCTTACGGGCATTTTGTCAGGGAACGGGTCCATACAGGAGGAACGAAGCTGATCAATGCATGCGGGAGTTATCCCCTGACTGTCAATGAGGGAGAATATCCTCCGCGGGGGAAGACAGGGTCTGCTTTGTATGATCTGTATATGAGGCTTCAGAAGGAAATTTGAGCTGTAATGACAGTTTTTTGATGCTTTGAGCCTTTATCATTCGTCGATGCGTACATTGCTTTCGACTCATTCCGTGGTTGCATCTGTCAAATCGCTGTGATATACTCGAAAACAGATAGTTTCAGCTGAAGTAACGGAGCGGAAGAAAATATGTTTGGAAATTAAAAAGAAAAGGAGTAAGGCGATGGAAAAAAATAATCGGCCCAGGGGCAGAGAGAAAAATGTCGCTGGAGAGGGGAAGGGTCTGTATAAGCGTGGAAGCGGTACCGGCAACGGTCCGGTAGGCGAAGGATCCAATCTGTATGGACGTGCCTCACAGAATGGAAAAACCGGCAGTTCATCAGGAAGCGGCAGCTCCTCCGGCTCATCTCATGGAACAGGCAGTCCTCGTCCTTCCCAGGGTAGCCGGCCGGGCGGTTCGGGCTATACGCCTCGTCCTTCCGGCGGAGGACCAGGTCAGGGTATTCCGACAGGTTCCGGAGAGCGCAGCAGCGGCAGAAGAAGCGGGGGAGGACTGAATCCGCTGCTTTTGATTGTGATCGCGGCAGTTTTGCTTCTTGGAGGAGGCGGCGGACTGGGAGGGCTTTTGGGCGGAGGCTCCGGTACAGGCACAACATCAGATTCCGGTTATAGCTCTGGTACGTCGACGACGCAGTCTTCAGGAGGCAGTCAGACATCATCTTCCGTCAATCAGGGTAATTCTTCGCAGTCGTCCCAGTCACAGGCTGTTTCCGGCAATTCCTCTCAGTCTTCAGGAACAAACCAGACACAGTCTCAGACAGGCAATTCCCAGACTTCGTCATCCCAGTCAGGGAATTCCGATGCCAGCTATTCCAGCCTGAATCCGTCCGGTGACAACAATGGATTCTTAAATACTACGGTTTCTTCCAGGGCAAGACAAAAGTTTACGACGATCAAAGGAAACGGAAGGGATGTCTATACCCTGATGGTTTATATGTGCGGAACGGACCTTGAGTCCCAGAGCGCGATGGGCACACGGGATCTTTCCGAGATGGCCAATGCCACGATCGGTAATAATGTAAATCTGATCGTTTACACCGGCGGCTGCAGGAGATGGCAGAATAAAATCGTATCCAACAGCACGAACCAGATTTATCAGATCAGGGACGGCGGCCTGACATGTCTGAATAATAATGCCGGCGATGCATCGATGACGAATCCGGAAACACTGCTTGGCTTTTTGAACTGGACGAAGCAGAAGTTCCCGGCAGACCGTTATGGCCTGATTCTATGGGATCATGGCGGCGGTTCTCTGACAGGCTATGGTTATGATGAGAAAAACGCGCGAAGCGGCTCCATGAATCTGGCTTCACTGGATAAAGCGCTTGCAGGTGCCGGATTAAAATATGACTTTATCGGCTTTGACGCCTGCCTGATGGCTACGGTGGAAACGGCGCGGATGCTGGGTAATTATGCGGATTACCTGATAGCGTCTGAGGAAACGGAGCCTGGTATCGGCTGGTATTACACGAACTGGCTGACAAAGCTGTCAAAAAATACGTCCATGCCTACTCTGGAGCTTGGCAGGTATATCGTTGATGACTTTGTGGACACCTGCCAGAGACAATGCCGCGGCCAATCCGCTACCTTGTCTGTAGTAGATCTGGCGGAGCTTTCTCAGACTTTGAAAGAGGGAATGTCCGCGTTTTCTTCCGACTTGCTGAACAAAATCAGAGAGGGAGATTACAAACAGATAGCAAACGCAAGATTTAACGCGAGAGAATTTGCCCAGTCCTCCGTGATTGATCAGATTGACTTTGTGGATTTTGCAAAGAAGATCGGTACGAACCAGGCAAATCAGCTTGCCGAGGTTTTGCTGAAGGCGGTAAAATATAATCGTTATTCCAGTGGAATGAGCCGTTCCTATGGGCTTTCCGTTTACTTCCCGTACAGAAAGATGTCTCAGGTAAGCACGGCCGTACAGACCTACAATGCCCTGGACATGGACGAAGACTTTACGGCCAGCATCCGGGAGTTCGCCAGCCTGGAGCTTGGCGGTCAGGTATCCTCCGGCTCATCCGGACTTCCTTTGGACAGCCTTTTCGGCGGATTGTTCGGAGATCTGGCAGGCGGTTCTTACAGCACGGGCGGCCAGAGCTCTCAGCCGTCAGGCGGCTCTTACGGAAGCACGATTTCCAGCTCTGATGTAGCAGATCTGCTTTCCGCTCTGCTGGGCGGTTCATATGGCGGGACAACGGGCTCTTCCTCCGGTTACGGGTATGGCAATTCCGGCTACGGTGGTCAGGGCTACGGTTATGGAAGCGGAGGCGGTTCGGCTCTGGGTTCTGTCCTGGGACAGGCATTGTCCGGCTCCTCCGGCAGCAGTAACGAGATCGGATCCTTGATCGGCGGACTGGCCAGCCTTGCCGGATTGGATACCAGTTTCTTCGGAGGCCGTTCCATCGAAAACGGAGCTGCGGCAGAGTATCTGGCGAATAATCATTTCGATTACACTCAGCTGACATGGAAGGAAAATTCTGACGGCGAACCGATGATTTCGCTGGATGACGACCAGTGGGATCTGATCCAGATGGTGGACAGAAACCTGTTTATCGATGACGGAGAAGGTTATCTTGATCTTGGCTGTGATGACGCCGGCATCTATTTTGACGATGACGGAAATCTGATTGCCGACACGGAACTCACCGGTCTGACGATCAACGGGCAATATGTCGCGTATTATCATCTGAATACGGTCGATGACGGGGAGCATTACACCATTACCGGAAAGGTTCCCGCAGAGCTGAACGGTCAGAGAGTCAATCTGATTCTTGTCTTTGACCAGGATAATCCCAATGGCTATATTGCAGGCGCCCAGGTAGTTTATAAACAGGACGAGACGGAAACCGTTCCGAGAGGACTGATTGAACTGACACCGGGAGATAAGCTGGATTTCCTTTGTGACTATTACTCCTACGATGGGAATTTCCAGGAAAACTATTATCTTGGGGAAACCATGACAGTGACAGAGGATATGGAAGTCTACGATGCGGAAATCAACGACCGCAACGCTTTAATGATGTACCGTTTTACGGATATATATCAGCAGCACTATTGGACAGAGGTCTTGAACGCGGCCTGATAAGAAAGAACAGAGGCGGTTTGCCCGCCGGTGATTCAAACGGATTGCCGGCGGGTAAACCGTCTTTTCTTATGGCAGGAAACACCTCAGACCTGTAGCTTTCGGGAGATGGCCCGGCTGTTATATTTTTGCAGAGCGAATGTGACATCCATCTGGGAGCCGGCGCAAACCCTGGAGCCAAACGTCGGGTTGTCGATGACAATACAGGACTCTGGAAAATTTAAAGCACTGACCAAAAAAATGATTGACAAATACAATTCCTGTGATATAATCAGACACAAAGCTAAACATACATTACATATCGTAATACTAGGTTATGAAAAGGAGGCTTATCATGGCAAAGGTTTATGCAGGAGCATTAGAGCTGATCGGTCATACCCCGCTTGTTGAGGTAAAAAATATTGAGGCGTCAGAGAAACTGTATGCGAAGATATTGGTAAAGCTGGAATATTTTAATCCTGCAGGCAGCATAAAGGACAGGATTGCGAAAGCAATGATCGAGGATGCTGAGGAGAAGGGACTTCTCAAAGAAGGCTCTACGATTATTGAACCGACATCCGGCAATACAGGGATAGGCTTAGCTGCTATCGCTGCTGCAAAGGGATACAGGGCTATCCTGACTATGCCGGAGACGATGAGCGTAGAAAGAAGAAATATATTAAAAGCCTACGGCGCCGAGATTGTCCTGACCGATGGAAGCAAAGGAATGAACGGAGCGATCGCGAAAGCCGCTGAGCTGGCAAAAGAGATAGAAGGCAGTTTTATTCCCGGACAGTTTGTCAATCCGGTTAATCCCAAAATCCATTATGAAACAACCGGCCCGGAGATCTGGGAGGATACGGATGGGAAAGTGGATATTCTGGTAGCGGGCGTAGGAACGGGCGGTACCATCACAGGCACCGGAGGATTTTTAAAGAGCAAAAATCCGAACATCCGTGTTTATGCGGTAGAGCCCGCGTCATCACCCGTTCTTTCGGAAGGCAAAGCCGGTCCGCATAAGATCCAGGGGATCGGCGCAGGATTTGTTCCGGAAGTCCTGGATACAAAGGTATATAATGAGGTAATCAAGGTTGAGAACGATCAGGCTTTTGAAGCTTCAAAGCTTCTGACAAAGTCAGAAGGCATTCTGACAGGCATTTCTTCCGGCGCTGCACTGTACGCTGCAATGACGCTGGCAAAGAAACCGGAAAACAAAGGTAAGGTCATTGTCGCCATTCTTCCTGACAGCGGAGACCGCTATTATTCTACACCATTGTTTACCAATTAATGATCAAAGGCCACGGGGAAATGAGCCTGCTCATTTCCCCGTGGCCTTTTCCCGTATGTCATCAAAATGGATCAAAGTAAGAATTTCAATTTTGTTTTCTACAGTTCAGATAAAAAAATAAAAAAAGGGTTGCAAAATTGTCTGGAATCGTGTATACTTCAACGCTTAAAAGCGTTAAAGCGTCTAAGCGTTAAAGTGCTGATTCGGGAGACGCTGAACATACACAGCTAGGAGGAACAAAAGTATATGGCAATCAAATTAATCATGCTCGTTGTATTTTTTGGAATTATGGTTGGAATTGGTTTTTACTGCCGCAAACATTCCACCGATGTAAATGGGTTTGTGTTGGGCGGCAGAACAGTGGGACCGTGGCTTACCGCATTTGCCTTTGGTACGTCATATTTTTCGGCAGTTGTTTTTGTGGGATATGCAGGCCAGTTCGGCTGGAAATACGGTATTGCCGCAACATGGGCCGGGATTGGAAACGCGTTGATCGGTTCGCTGATGGCCTGGGTCATTCTTGGAAGACGTACAAGGATCATGACGCAGCATCTGGATTCCGCTACGATGCCTCAGTTTTTTGAAGCCCGGTATGGTTCCCATTCCTTAAAAACAGCGGCTTCCCTGATAACCTTTATTTTCCTGATTCCATATACGGCATCCCTCTATAATGGCCTTTCCCGTTTATTTGGTATGGCTTTTGATATTGATTATACGATCTGCGTGATTGTCATGGCAGTTCTGACCGGGATTTATGTCATTGCCGGCGGATACATGGCGACCGCGATCAATGATTTTATTCAGGGCATCATCATGTTGTTCGGCATCTGCGCGGTGGTTGTTGCCGTGCTCAAGAGCCAGGGAGGATTCCTGGCGGCTTTGGATGGCCTCGGCAGAATCCAGGATGCAGGGGTTTCAGAAACGCCCGGTATCTTTGCTTCTTTCTTCGGACCTGACCCTGTGAACCTTCTCGGCGTCGTAATTCTGACATCACTTGGAACCTGGGGCCTGCCGCAGATGGTGCAGAAGTTCTATGCGATTAAGAGTGAAAAATCCATCTCTACCGGAACCATAGTTTCTACCTTTTTTGCCTTTGTCGTGGCAGGAGGCTGCTATTTCCTCGGCGGTTTTGGCCGTCTGTTCTCTGATAAAATTGATATAGCGGCAAACGGGTTTGACTCTGTGGTGCCTACCATGCTTTCCGGACTTCCGGATATTCTGATCGCTCTGGTAGTGATCCTGGTTCTTTCCGCTTCTATGTCTACGCTTTCTTCACTGGTTCTTACTTCCAGCTCCACATTGACCCTGGATCTGCTGAAGGATACTGTAGTAAAGGATATGGATGAGGAAAAACAGGTAAAGGTAATGCGCTATCTGATTGTCGTATTTGTCGCGATCTCTGTTGTCATTGCCATTATCCAGTATAAGACGAATGTAACATTTATTGCCCAGCTGATGGGCGTCTCCTGGGGCGCTCTTGCCGGAGCATTCCTGGCGCCGTTCCTTTATGGCCTGTATTGGAAAAAATCCTCCGCGGCCGGCGCCTGGGTCAGCTTCCTGTTTTCTACTATCGTGATGATGGCAAATATCTTTGCCCGTTCCAGCTTCCCGAAATTACTGCAGTCTCCGATTAATGCCGGCGCGTTCTGCATGCTTGCGGGCCTGGTCATCGTCCCGATCGTTTCCCTTATCACACCGAAGCCGGATAAAAATGTGGTAGAAGACGCATTCTCCTGCTATGATGAAAAAGTTCTTGTACCACAAAGTTCCGCCTTGGGCGACGCTGCCGAGAAATCTGCGAAATAACAGAATGAATTCTGAAAAACGGCCTTCTTCCGAAATGGAAGAAGGCCGTTTTTTATGCCTGCTTTTCCCACCGGGCGGAAGCCCCGCAGGGCAGAACAAGGCCGGTAGACGCTACTCTCAGACCGATATCCTGCGCATCCGTAATTCCGTTGAAATATCTGAGCTCCCAGGAAAGCATGTAAGTCAGGACAGCGGGAGACAAGCCGGTTGTATAGGAATTGATTAAAAAGAAACAGGGGTCATCGCTTAATACCTTCGCGCAGAGCCGGATCAGAGGATGAATCATATCCTCCAGCTTCCAGATTTCACCTTTGGGTCCCCGGCCATAGGAAGGGGGATCCATGATGATGGCGTCATAGGTATTCCCGCGCCGGATTTCCCGTTCCACAAATTTGACACAGTCATCGACGAGGTACCGGATCGGGGCGTCTGAAAGGCCGGAAGCCGCAGCGTTTTCTTTTGCCCAGGAAACCATTCCTTTCGCCGCGTCCACGTGAGTAACACTGGCGCCGGCTTTCGCCGCAGCCAATGTAGCCCCGCCGGTGTACGCAAAGAGGTTCAATACCTTGACCGGCCGTCCCGCCTGCCTTATTTTCTGTGTAATCCAGTCCCAATTGACTGCCTGTTCCGGAAACAGGCCTGTATGCTTAAAGCTGAAGGGTTTCAGATGAAAAGTCAGGGAACGATAATGGATGTCCCACTGTTCCGGAAGAGAGAAAAATTCCCACTCACCGCCCCCCTTCGTACTTCTGTGATAATGAGCGTCGGGCTTCTTCCATCCCCGGTGATGCTTTGGAAGATCCCAGATGACCTGTGGATCAGGACGAATCAAAAGATAATCACCCCACCGTTCCAGTTTCTCACCCTTAGACGTATCTAAAACTTCATATTCTTTCCATTGATCTGCGATCCACATAGAGAAATGTTTCCTTCCACTTCATATTTTCTGCTTCATCTCTTCATAAACTTCGCAGTTCCATGAACAGATATGGCAGAGTCCTTGATCTGATTGTCCTTATTATATCGAACTTCTAATTTTTCTTCAACTTTTTTTCATTTTTTCTTTCTCTTCCAGTTCGGATGTGGTACAATAAAATAGAATCAAAAGATATTGATTCTGACAGGGCGGAATGATATAAAAAAGCTGTCAGGAAAGATATCGGAAAAGAAATGTAAAAGAAAGGAAGAAATGAGTATGTCCACATTTTCTGAAAGAATTAAAGAAATCAGAAAGGATAACAAGCTTACGCTTGTAAATATGGGCGAGATTGCGGGAGTCAGCAGCCGCCAGATCGGAAATTATGAAGCCGGAAAGGCACTTCCGAAGGACGATGTTATCGAGCGGATCTGCGAAGCCCTTGGCCTGAATAAAATATGGCTGAAGGACGGTACGGGAGATAAAGCTGCCGAGACTCAGAAACCTGCTAAGAAAAAAGCCTCTTCCGAAAAGAAGGAAGCGGAACAGGTTCAGGAACCGGCAGAGACGGAAGCTGAAGCCGTGAAGGAAGAAGCTGCGGCAGCGGAAGAGGTCAGGGAAGAGAAAAAAGAAGAGAAACCAAAAGCTTCTGGAAGAAAGAAAAAAGCCCCTGCAAAAGCGGAACCGGAAGTGGAAGCGGTTTCCGAAAAAGCTGAAGAAGAAGTAAAGGAAGAGCCTGCCGTAAAACCGGAGAAGGAAGAAGAAAAACCGGCTGCCCCGAAGAAGGCTGAGTCCAAAGCAAAGGGAAGGAAAGCTGCGAAGATTGCAAATGCTCCCACAATTATGATCCAGTCCCAGAGTGGCGGACAGATCTCAACGGATGTGATTCTGAGACGTGTTCTGGCAGCAGCGCCTGACGCAGAGGCGATTTATGTAAAATCAGAAGAAAACAAGGCGTACTGGGTATCAAAGAAAGCAAACGGTTCTGTGCTTCTCTGGGATCCCAGCGTTGGCTCCTTTAATTGATTGTTGAACAGAGAAAGCAAGGCGTATACTCTTTAGGAGTGTACGCCTTGCTTTTTGCTTTGGCAGGGGCCAGGTCCTGTAATATTACGCCTGTCGGCACTCTTCGTCCGGCTGGAGGGAAGAAGCTGGTTAAGCCCGCCCTGTATCCTGCTGTATAAAACGATTGTAAATTATTTATATAAATGTTTACATACATAAAGTATGAAATCTTTAACATGAGTATATTATGTTGTGCAATACATACAAAAATAAAGATGTAATTATGTGCAATACTCATAATCTCTAAAAAAATACTAAAATAATAATTGAAATATTTATATACAGCGTTTATAATCAAATCATCCAAAGAGGTTCATCTCTTTGAGGAACATCATTATTCTCATATATCACACAAGGAGGATGTAACATGAAGTTCAGAAAAGTGTTAGCAGGTCTTATGGCAGCGGCAGTTGCAGTTTGCGCGATGGGCAGCATGGTCAGCGCTGAGGAGCTCCTTCCGGGCGGCGGCAGCAAGATCATCTATTGCATCACCCCCTCCACTTCCAATCCTTACTTTGGTACCGTGCAGAATATCTGCACCACAAAGGGCGAAGAGCTTGGTTATGAAGTGAAGTGCTTCTCACATGATGATGACGCGGCAAAGCAGCTTGAGCTTTTCGAAGCGGCAGTAGCTGATAAGGCAGCGGCGATCGTTTGTGACAATGCCGGCGCAGACGCTTCTATCGAAGCGATTCAGAAGGCTTATGACGCCGGGATCCCGACCTTCCTGGTAGACCGTGAGATTAACCAGACCGGTCTTGCAGCGGCTCAGCTCGTAGCTGATAATGCGCAGGGCGCAGCAGCCATCGCGGAAGCATGGGTAGAGGCTATGGGAGAAGAAGGCAAATATGCAGAGCTTCTTGGCCTTGAGTCCGACACAAACGCACAGGTACGTTCTGAGAATTTCCATTCTGTTATCGATGAGTATGACGGATTTGAGATGGTTTCTCAGCAGGCTGCAAACTGGGATCAGACCGAAGCTTATGAGAAGACCGAAGCGATCCTTCAGTCCAATCCTGAGATTACCGGCATCATCTGCGGAAATGACACCATGGCTTGCGGCGCTGTTCAGGCCTGCCTCGATGCCGGACGCAATGACATCAAGATTATCGGTGTTGACGGTTCTGATGAAGCAGCCGCTTACATTAAGTCCGGTGACATGGTTGGCACCGCACTTCAGCAGATCGCTCTGATCACTGAGACAGCAGTTGTTGAGGCTGACGCATATTTGAACGGCACGGCTCCTGAGTCTGAGAAGCAGCTGATTCCGTGTGTTGCTATCACAGCGGACAATGTTGAAAATCTGAGCGCATTTGTTTATACAGAGTAATAACGGGATAAGAGCTTTCTTTATGGACTGTCTGACATACAGATGTATGAAGCGGGTTTTTCCGTTATCTGTCCTGAGGATCCGGCCGTAAATGGCCTTAAATGAGTGGGTCAGATAAATGGCAGACATTATTACATCAGAAAGCTGATACATGATGAAATCAGCCATTGCGAGATGCGAGAGGGAGAAGACGTTACAGGGTTTTTCTTGGTTGTCCCGCAATGGCTTTTTATTGCCAAGAAATAAGGAGAAGTGTGAATATGATGAAAAAAGGCAGTACTCTTGCACTGATCGCCGCCCTGGCATGTGTCACGCTGACAGGCTGCAGCTTTGTCACTGTGGTGCCGATTGGGCAGGAGAGTGAATATACCGGACAGAAAAAATTCGATTCCAGCGAGGAGTCCAGTTCTGACTGGGAGCATATTGTAACAGAGATCAGCGAAAAAGCAGCGGATGTGGTAGAGGTACTCAACGGAGAAGGAGTAGGCCAGGCGGCAGCCGTGAGCGGAACTGCAAAGATAGCCGTCTATGACGGTGAGAAATCAAAGAAATACCTGGTTCTGGATCTGGAAGGCTATACGGGAGACGCTGCTGTCATGATCCAGATCGGCGGACCAAATTCCACAACCGGTATCCGTGACGTACAGACGGTGAAAAATTTCGAGAGCTTTGCGAACCAGACCGAATGGTCCCAGTATGCAAAGGCTTTGAATAAGGAAGCTGCGGCCAATGTGTGCGATCCGCTGGCTTTGGATGCAGGCTGTGAAGGAAAGACTGTGACCTTTATCGGAGGAGCGCAGAAATCCGGCACCAGCACGGATATCATTATTACCCCCGTTTCGCTTTCGGTAGAGTGAGGAAGGGAGGAGCCTTATGTTTGATGATCCGAATGTCGTTCTCCATTGTGAGAAAATCGACAAGATATACCCGGGTACCAAAGCTCTCGACCAGGTTTCCTTTGATTTGCTGAAAGGAAAGGTCAATGTTCTGATCGGAGAGAACGGCGCGGGAAAATCTACCCTGATGAAGATGATAGCAGGGATCGAACAGCCCAGTGCGGGCAAAATGTATATGGACGGGCAGGAAGTGTTTTTTAAAGATACAAATGCCGCCAGGGCCAGAGGAATCGGGATTATCCATCAGGAACTGTCTCTTTTCCCGAATATGACCGTCTATGAGAATATTTTTATTGGTCATGAGTTTAAAAAAGGATTGTTCCTGGATGATAAAAAACATGTGGAAGGCGCAAATCGTATCCTGAAAAGACTGGAGCATGAGATTCCGCCTGAAACCATGGTGGGTGATCTACGCGTCGGCCAGCAGCAGATGGTGGAGATTGCAAGGAATCTGATACAGGATGACCTGAGAGTTCTGATTATGGACGAGCCGACTTCCTCCTTGTCGGCTGCAGAAGTCAAAGTTCTTTTTAAGATTATGAGAGAGCTTCTGGAAACGGGAATTTCCATCGTATATATTTCCCACCGTCTGGAAGAGATCATGGAGATCGGCGATCATGTAACCATCCTGCGGGACGGAAAATATGTGGCGGATGCAGATATCAAGGATATTGAGCTGAGCTGGATCGTGGAGAACATGGTCGGTAAAAATACACAGTATCATCGCTTCGAACGCGGCATTGATCTGGATCATGCGGAAAAGGTTCTGGAGATCAGAAATCTTTCCCTTCCTAAAAGCGGAGGCGGCTGGCTTCTGGATAATGTCAATATGTACCTCAAAAAGGGTGAAGTGCTCGGTATCTACGGCCTGCTTGGCGCAGGCAGAAGCGAACTGTTTGAGTGCCTGATGGGTATGCATCCGGAGCATACAGGCGAGGTTGTTTACTGCGGAAAAACGATGAAGATCAAAAACATCTCTTCGCAGATCAAAAACGGACTTGCGTTAGTTCCGGAGGACAGACAGAGGCAGGGACTGATTCAGACCCTGGACATCTGCAAGAATACCTCGATTGCTTCCATGGGAAACTATAAACTCGGTCCGTTTTTAAATAACCGCGCGGAAGAGAAGGCAGTAGATGGGGAGATTTCCGAGCTGCATATCAAGGTCGCTGATAAAAAGCTTCCTATTTTGTCTCTGTCAGGCGGAAACCAGCAGAAGGTAGTTATAGGAAAAGGACTTCTGACTCATCCGACGGTGTTCCTGATGGATGAACCGTCCCGTGGTATTGATATCGGCGCAAAAACAGAGGTTTTTGAGATTATTCATGAACTGTCTGAGCAGGGTCTTTCGATTATCGTGATTTCTTCCGAATTAAAGGAAATCATGGCGATTGCCGACCGGATCTATGTATTGTCAAATGGAAAATGTACGGGCGAGCTGGTCGGAGATGAAATCAATGAAGATAATCTCGTGCGCAGATCGTATGCCGGACTGGGAACCGGAAAAAGCGCGTAAGCTTATATTCACGATGCGGTGACACATTTTTTGCTGTATCGGAGTTTTAGGAGGAAAGCGGGCACTATGAAAAAACAAAACAATAATCAGCTGATGATGACGATTCTGAAGGGGCGTACCTTCATTGTACTGATCCTTTTGATCATCTTTTTCAGCATTGCGAAAAGAAACTTCCTGGCACCGGCTACGATTACAATGATTGCGAAGCATGTGGCTTTGTATGGTATCCTTGGCCTGGGCATGACCTTTGTAATTATCACCGGCGGCATCGACCTTTCCGTCGGATCTGTGGTCGGCCTGATCGGTATGCTGGCAGGCGGCATGATCCAGGAAGGCGTTACGGTAAAAATGGCAGGCGTTACGCTGTATTTCAGTGTTCCTGTGATTGTGGTAACCATGCTGGTGGTCGGCGCCCTGATCGGTATGGTAAACGGTTTGATTGTGACTAAGCTCAACGTCGCGCCGTTTATCGCTACTTTGGGTACCATGTATATCTGCCGGGGCATGGCAAACCTTCGTTCCGGCGGAGCTACTTTTTCCAGTATCGCCGGTTTTGAAGGATTAGGAAATACCGGATTTAAGACCTTGGGCAGCAATATTGCGAATATTCCGGCCGGCGTTTATATTTTTGCGATTCTGGCACTTCTCTCCGCAATTTTGCTGAAGAAGATGAGCTTTGGCTGGTATGTCCTGGCGGTTGGCGGCAATGAGCGTTCCGCAAGACTTTCCGGTATCAAGGCTGACAAAATCAAGATTCTTGTTTACATGATTTCCGGCTTCTGCGCGGCATGGGTCGGTATGATTAATACGGCGCAGCTTTCCGCTGCCCATCCGGCATCCGGCGACGGCTGGGAAATGAACGCAATCGCTGCTACGGTACTTGGCGGTACCTCTATGTCCGGCGGCTCCGGCACCATCATCGGAACAATCGTCGGCGCCTTCGTTATCGGCGTCATCAATGACGGTATGACGATGTGCGGAGTATCTGAGTTCTGGCAGAAGGTAATCCGCGGCATGGTTATTATCCTTGCGGTCGTGATCGATCAGACACAGAGAAATCTTCAGGCGAAGATGGCTCTTCAGGCCAGAAATGAATCGAAATAAAGTGATTCCGCAGTCTGCAGAAACTTGCTTTTACCAATGAAGTCACTAAAAATGGTATGAAAGCGACATTCGCTGATGAGGTATTTCAGCTATGAAAAAACAAGGCATATTAAATGCGCAGCTTTCCGGATATATCGCTGCGCTGGGACATAAGGATACATTTCTGGTCGGCGATGCAGGTATGCCGATTCCCAAAGGAATTCCGATTGTGGATCTGGCTTTGACGGCAGGCGTGCCGACCTTCATCCAGGCGATGGACGCCGTTCTTGAAGAAACCTGTGTGGAAGGCTATACCATCGCGGAAGAAATCGTGGAAAACAATCCTGCTTTGCTCGGATACATCCGGGAAAAGCTGCAGGGCTGTGAAGAAGAAATGATTTCACATGTGGATCTGAAGGAAAGAACGAAGGATGTCAGGTTTGCCATCCGTACCGGAGAGTTTACGCCATATCCGAATATTATTCTTCGGGCGGGCGTTGCATTTTAAGACAGGAGAGGGATAAACATGGGAGCAAAAATCAAATTAGGGTATGCACCGACGAGACGAGCGATTTTCAGCGCCCCGGCTGCCGTAGAGTACAGGAAGCTGACAGCAGACCGCCTTCGCGAGCTTGGCATTGATTTCGTCGATATTGATGATGTGAATGAAGAGGGCCTTCTGTTTGACGATGCGGGCCGGATCAAGATTGCGGAAAAGTTTAAGAAAGAAAAAATAGACGGGCTCTTCCTGCCCCATGCAAATTTCGGAACGGAATATGAATGCGCAAGGCTTGCAAAGGAGCTGGGTGTTCCGGTTCTTCTTTGGGGACCGAGAGACGAACGGCCGGATGAAAACGGCATGCGCCTCCGTGATTCCCAGTGCGGGCTTTTTGCTACCGGAAAGGTGCTCCGGCGGTTCCGCGTTCCCTTTACTTATATGAATAACTGCAACCTGGAAGATCCGGAATTCGAACGGGGCATCAAGGATTTCCTTGCTGTCTGTAATGTTGTGAAGGTTTTCAAAAGCACCAGGATTCTCCAGATCGGACCCCGCCCCTTTGACTTCTGGAGCACGATGTGCAACGAAGGCGAATTGCTGGAGAAATTCAATATCCAGCTTTCCCCGATTCCGCTTCCCGAGCTTGGCGATGAAATTAAGAAGTGGAAAGAAGAGAAAACCGAGGTTTCCAAGGTCATTGCTTACTGCCGTGAGAATATGATCTGTAAGATTGAGGATAACCTTCTGGAAAATGTGGCTGCTTTGAAGGTGGCAATGAAGAGCCTGGCGGAAAAATACGGATGCAATGCCATCGCAATCCAGTGCTGGAACGCGCTGCAGGATGTGATCGGGATCATGCCCTGTGCTGCAAACGCCCTTCTGAACGAAGAAGGAATCCCGGTGATCTGTGAGACCGATATTCACGGGGCGGTTTCACAGCTGATTACGGAAGCGGCTGCCATGAACGAGCGCCGGGCGATGTTCGCAGACTGGACGGTTCGTCATCCGGACAACGATAACGGGGAACTTTTGCAGCATTGCGGTCCCTGGCCGATTTCCGTTGCGCAGGAAAAGCCCACCATCTGTGTGCCGGTAGCCTTCCCGCAGAACGGCGCCATTTCCGCACAGGCGAAGCACGGTCCCATGAGTCTCGTCCGTTTTGACGGGGATGAAGGCGAATACTCGATTCTCCTTGGACATGCAAAGGGAATTGACGGACCCTGGACGAAGGGAACCTATGTCTGGATCGAGGTTAACAATCTGAAAAGGCTGGAAGCAAAGGTTGTCGAAGGCCCGTACATCCATCATGTGGTTGCGATTCACGGGGATGTGGTTCCGATCGTTTACGAAGCCTGCAAATATATCGGCGTAAAGCCGGATCTTTATGATCCGATTGAGGATAAGGTAAAAGCTTATCTCCACGGAGAAGATGTGGTATTTGACGAAGTCTGATTCAGTTATAGTATGCGCACGAATTTACGGCGGAATCATACCGCCTGCAGCGGCGTAAATTCGGCGCAGTAAACGAAGCAAAATGCAAGTATTTTATTCATTTACTAACTAAAAGGTTTACGAGAGCGCTCTTGTTTTATTTGCCTGCATGAATGTGATGATTACCCGTGAGGGAATGTAAGGAGAAAGTTTATTATGGAAAATTTAAAGGCATTGTCTTATGCTCTCCGCCAGGATGTTGTCCGGATGATCCGGGAAGGCAAGGGCGGACATATCGGCGGCGATATGAGCGTCATGGAAACACTGGTCGCTTTATACTTTCATGAGATGAATATCAGCCCGGAAAATCAGGATGATCCCGACAGAGATATGTTCATCATGAGCAAGGGTCATTCTGTGGAAGCTTATTATGCGGTTCTTGCTGAAAAAGGCTTTTTCCCAAAGGAAGAAGTGATCAGCAGATTTTCCAAATTCGGAAGCGCATATATCGGACATCCAAACAACAAGCTTCCCGGTATTGAAATGAACAGCGGTTCCCTGGGACACGGACTTCCTGTCGCTGTCGGCATGGCATTGGCAAAGAAAATGGATCAGTCTCCTTCCCGGGTATATGTGGTTATGGGCGACGGAGAAATGGCGGAAGGTTCTGTCTGGGAAGGCGCAATGAGCGCATCCCAGTATAAGCTGGACAATCTTTGCGCAGTGGTTGACAGAAACCGCCTGCAGATTTCCGGATGTACGGAAGACGTTATGCATCAGGATTCTGTGGAAGAGCGCTTCAAAGCTTTTGGATGGAATGTGCTGTCTGTGGATGGAAATGATATTGATGCTTTGATCAAGGCCTTTGATGAAGCGAAGACGGTAAAAGGGAAACCGACTCTTGTCGTTGCGAATACCACAAAGGGAAAAGGTTCCTCTGTAATGGAAAATAAGGCTCCATGGCACCATAAGGTTCCATCGGACGAGGAATATGCCCAGATTATGAGTGATCTGAAAGCGAGAGAGGAGGCTTTGCGCAATGAATAAGATTCCAAACAGACAGGTGATCTGCGATGTATTGATGGAACATGCGAAAGATGACAAGGATATCGTTGTCCTGTGCAGCGATTCCAGGGGATCCGCTTCCATGACGAATTTTGCCAATACTTATCCGAATCAGTTCGTCGAGGTGGGTATCGCGGAACAGGATCTGGTGGGAATTTCCGCAGGTCTCGCAAAATGCGGAAAAAAACCATATGCAGCCTCTCCGGCCTGCTTTTTGAGCACGAGAAGCTACGAACAGGCTAAGGTGGACTGTGCCTATTCCAACACCAATGTGAAGCTCATCGGCATCAGCGGCGGCATCAGCTATGGCGCCCTTGGCATGAGCCATCATTCTGCGCAGGACATTGCGGCGATGAGCGCGATCCCGAATATGAGGGTCTATCTGCCCAGCGATCGTCATCAGACCAGATGCCTTGTGGAAGCGTTGTTGAAAGATCAAAAGCCGGCCTATATCCGTACAGGGCGGAACGCTGTGGAAGACGTCTATGAAGAAGGAATGGTTCCGTTTGAGATGGACAAGGCAACGGTGGTCTGCGAGGGGACGGATGTAGCCTTGATCGCCTGCGGTGAGATGGTTCTTCCGGCCAAAAAAGCAGCAGAGCTTTTAAAAGAAAAAGGGATTTCCGCAACCGTACTGGATATGTATTGCGTCAAACCGCTGGACTGCGGCGCCGTTATTAAAGCGGCTCAGAACGCAAAAGCAGTCATCACGGTGGAAGAGCATTCTCCGTTCGGCGGCCTCGGCTCCATGGTGGCGCAGGTGGTCGGCGCAAACTGTCCGCGTAAGGTCATCAATCTTTCCCTGCCGGATGCACCGGTTGTTACCGGAACCTCGCAGGAGGTCTTTGATTATTATGGATTAAATGCCGTAGGAATTGCGAAGACGGCACAGGAAGCGCTTGCATAATTATTCGTTCAAACCATGGATTGGGATATAATCCTCAGGGCTAAAGATCCTTCATATGACCGGATCTTAAAAAGCAGCGGCTCGAAACGGCAGGTCAGACAGCCGCTTCGGGTCGTTTTGCTTTTTTATGGCAGGGGCGCCGAAAGGAAGCTTGTCACCTGAAGGTGACCGGCGCCTCGCCGGGGTAGAGGGTACGGCTTCGCCTTCCTCTACCCTATTTATAAAAGGTATAGTCGGAAAGGCAGGTTAAAGAATATTGGATAAATACGTATTGGCAATCGACCAGAGCACGCAGGGGACAAAAGCCCTGCTGTTCACGGAAAACGGTACTTTGTGCTGCAGAACGGATCTGCCTCACCGGCAGATCATAGATAACCGCGGTTATGTGGAACATGACCTGGAGGAGATCTATGCGAATACGATCCGGGTGGTGAAAAACCTGGTAGAAAAAGCCGGGATCGATAAAAACCAGATCGCGGTTCTTGGCATCAGCAATCAAAGAGAAACGGCAGCCTGTTTTGAAAAATCAACCGGAAAGCCGGTTTATCATGCGATTGTATGGCAGTGTGCCAGAGGAGCTGCGATCTGCGAGGAACTGGAAAAGCAGGGACTGGCACCTATGGTAAAGGAACGGACAGGGCTGCAGCTTTCGCCATATTTTTCCGCGGCAAAGCTGGCCTGGATTTTCCGGAATGTGGAGGGAGTGAAGGAAAAGGCTTCCGAAGGAGAAATCGCGGTCGGCACGATTGATACCTTCCTGGTATACCGACTCACAAAGGGAAAGGTTTTTAAGACCGATTATTCCAACGCTTCCCGGACCCAGCTGTTTAATATCCGGACCTTGTCGTGGGATCCGGATCTCCTGGAAGCGTTTGGCATCGCCCCGTCCTGCATGGCGCAGGTAACGGATTCGGATGGAGATTATGGCACGACAGACTTTGAAGGATATCTGGATCATCCGATCCCGATCAGAGGGGTTCTGGGAGATTCCCACGGCGCGTTGTTCGGACAGGGCTGTCTGTCTCCGGGCATGATAAAAACAACTTACGGGACCGGTTCTTCGATTATGATGAATATAGGGGAAAAACCGGTATTCAGCGATCTGGGCGTGGTGACGTCTCTTGCCTGGTCAATGGGAGGGAAGGTCAATTATGTCCTGGAAGGCAATATCAACTATACCGGAGCGGTAATAACCTGGCTGAAGGACGACCTGAAGCTGATCGATAATCCGAAGGAAACAGCAGATTTTGCAAAATCGGCAAACCCGGCTGACCATGCATACCTGGTGCCGGCTTTTTCAGGGCTTGGCGCACCTTACTGGGACAGCCATGCACAGGCTGCGATTGTCGGGATGACAAGAACGACCGGGAAAGCTGAGGTGGTGCGAGCCGCGCTTGACTGCATTACTTTCCAGATCAGTGATATTGTCCGGGCAATGGGAGAGAGCTCCGGCCTGAAAATAGCCGAACTTCGTGTAGACGGAGGACCCACGAAAAATGATTATCTGATGCAGATGCAGAGCGATATTCTGGATATCCCGGTCCGAATCCCGGATTCCGAGGAGCTTTCGGGAATCGGCGCCGCTTATGCCGCGGGGCTTTCGGCGGGCATTTTTACCGAAGAGGTCTTTGGAACGCTGAAACGGACCTCTTATGAACCCCGGATGGATGAGGAGACAAGGCAGAGACTGCTTGCGGGATGGAAAGACGCGGTAAGAATGGTAAGAAGTCAGCCGTAATGATGGATTCTGAACAGTTTTCCTGTACTGTCAGATTGGATTCGTTAAGGATGGACTGATTCCGAATCGGTGCTCTCGAGTAAAAGACAGGAAATTGCGGACTGAAAATTCAGATCCAGATAAACCGGATGGGTAAACGGAAAAACCGGAAAAGGAACGTCAAAAAAGAGTGGGGAGAAAAAGAGAGCGAGGGAAGCGAAATGAAGGCCAGCATCAAACAGATCAGCGAGATGACGGGTTTTTCACCTGCCACGGTATCAAATGCGTTAAATCATAAAAGAGGCGTGAACGCGCAGACTTCTGCGAAGATCTTCAAAGCAGCTTCCGAGCTTGGGTATTTTGAAGAAAATCACGTCCGGAAGGTTAAATTTGTCATCTACAAAAGAAACGGAAGTATCGTTGAAGATACTCCTTTCTTTCCCCAGATGATCTCAGGCGCGGAGCAGGAATGTACCGCAAATGGGATGGAGCTTCTGATGTATAATCTGGATCGCAGGATGGATGATTTTGATGATCAGCTGAAATGGCTTCAGACCGATAAGAATGCGGTGATCGTACTTTTGGGTACCGAACTCATGGATGATGATATTGATCTGATCCGCGGGATCCAATGTCCCTTTGTTGTGATTGACTATTGGAAAGAAGATACTTATTTTGACGCGGTACTGATCAATAATGCAGACTCTTTCCGGATGGCGACAGATTACCTGATCGGACGGGGACACAAGGAGATCGGCTATCTGCAGGGAAGCTTCCGGATCAAACCATTCCGCTCCCGTTCAGCCGGTTATCAGACGGCGATGCGGAAGGCGCATCTGCCGATCAACAAAGATTACATCGTTACCCTGACGGCTACCATAGACGGTGCCTATCAGGATATGCGCTCCCATCTGGCGTCGAAGACACCGCTGCCTACCGCTTTTGTTGCGGACAATGACATGATTGCTCTGGGCGCAATGAAAGCCTTTGCCGAATTTGGCCTGAAGGTGCCGGACGATATCTCAATAGTAGGTTTTGACGATCTGACTTATTCTTCGATTTCTTCTCCGCCGCTGACAACGCTTCGCGTTCCCAAAAAAGAAATGGGAAGACTTGCGGTGAGGCGCCTTCGGGATATCCTTGCAAATCCGGAAAACGCAAAAGTGAAAACCCAGGTCTGCACGGAGTTTATTGAACGTGACAGTGTGCGGAGTATTATGTAAACCCACATGACCTTCATATTTGACGCAGTCATGAATGAAAGTGAGGGCATGGGGGTACCCCACTGTTCTGTGCTGTCTTTGCAGCGGGCGTTATCAAAGAAAAGAGTCGTTTGTTTACGGATGGGATCCTGATGCTGAAAAGGATTCTATCCGTAACTGCTTTCCGCAGCTCTTTTTGTCAATGCAGCCATAAACTGAGTTATATCAGGATAAAAAGCATAGGGAAGAAACGTCAATCGGGATATGATAATTTTATATAAATATTTATATAGATATTTATGCCGATACGAAAATGTTCGTACTATTTATTTTGGATACATGTTTAAAATACATAATTATAAAACCGAATAAATGTGTAAAATGCTAAAATATCGGAGACGATGCTTGAAGCTGTTGCAAAGATATCATAGCTGAAATATAATAAAAACACATAAAAATCTATGTAAATCATTTACATAAAAGGAGGCGCCCATATGAAGAAACACTTTACAAAGATCCTTGCCGCTTTATTAACCTCTGCAATGATTTCAGCCTCTGTGTCATCTGTTTTTGCTGAAGAAGCTCCTGCTGAAGCAGCTGACACCCGCCCTCGCACTTTGGTAACAACCGATCTGGAATGCGACGACATTGATTCTCTGCTTCATCTGCTTCTTTATTCCAACGATATCGATATCGCAGGAATCGTGGTTTCTGCCTCAACCCATCATTGGACCGGAGACGGAGAACATAAGATGGAGGAAGTGATCGAGAGCTTCCAGCAGAATGGAGACCTTACCGAATGGCGTCCGATGGAAGTCAACTGGATTTATGATCTTCTGGATAATGAGTACAAAGATGTTTATCCGAATCTGGTGAAGCATGATCCACGGTATCCTTCGCCTGAAGATCTTGCGGCGATCACAAAGATTGGAAATATTGAATTTGAAGGAGATTATCGATTTGACACGGAAGGCTCAGACTTTATTAAAGAGCTTCTTCTGGATGACGATATGAGAGACCTTTATCTGGAGGCCTGGGGCGGCGCAAACAGTATTGCGAGAGCGCTTTATTCGATCGAAGAAGAGTATAAAGGCACAGATGACTGGGACGGAATATATGAGAAAGTAACCTCCAAGGCCATCTTGATTTCCTGGGGCGATCAGGATAATACCTATGAGGATTACATGTCTGTCAACTGGCCGGATCTGAAGCATCTGTACTGTGTAGCTTCCGGCATCGGATACGGAACTTCGTTAAACGCAACGGTACCTTACCGCAGATATTTCAAACCGGAATGGCTGAAAGAGAACATCAAGTTTGATCATGGCGCTTTGATGGGCAAGTATCTGCTGTTCGGAGACGGGACCTACTATGAAGGCGAAACTCCGGATAACCAGTTCGGCGACCTTGAGGTAGCAAACAGCCCGGACAGCTGGCTCCGGTGGATCGCCGGTGATGGCTTCGAACAGTATGAATTCATTTCAGAGGGAGACAGCCCGTGCTGGATGATGCTGATTCCCGTAGGACTCCGCGGTCTGGAAAACACAAACTATGGGTCCTGGGGCGGACGTCTTGGGGAGGATGGAACGGCAGCGTCAGAATTTGATCCTACACTTGGCTATGTCAGCGCCGGCTACGGCGGAAGCGGGTATAGTGTACATCGCTGGTTCCCGGCATTCATGAATGACTGGGCTGCCCGCGCAGACTGGTGTGTATCAGAGTATGCGGATGCAAATCATCAGCCGGTTGTTGCCGCTGAGATTCTTGATTTTGAAGCAGCTCCCGGACAGACAGTTGAACTTACCGCTGCTGCCGAAGATCCGGATGGTGATGAACTGAGCCTGAACTGGTATGTTTATAAAGACGCCTGTGTATATTCCGGAGAATACCTCGCTTATCTGGATGTCTTTGAACACGGAACCGGAACAACTTCCTTTACGGTTCCTGCGGATGCGCAGGAAGGAGATTGCTTCAACCTTGTCTTCGAAGCGACAGACAATGGTTCACCTGCATTGACACGTTATGCACAGGCGATCGTAAAGGTTGCCGCGCCTGCTGAAGAATAAATGCAAACCGGTAATCCGATCGGTATAGATTCCCGCATCCACAGCCGGCTTTTCGCGAATCCTGACTTCATGCAGGCACAGGGCCTGAATACCATTGTATAAAAAACGGAGCCGTTACATCTTGCAATAAAGGCAAATGTAACGGCTCCGTTTTTTTTATGGCAGACAGGAAGTCTGATGCTGCGGATTGTTCTGCATGAAATCTGCGTTTCTTTTGCGGTTTAAACCGCTTTCAATACCGGCGCTGCGCGGCGGATGCTCAGATGGTACAGGACATCCTCGACTTCATTCACCGGGATAATCTCCAGTTTATCCTTCACTTCCGACGGGACATCATGCAGATCCGGAACGTTTTCTTCCGGAATGAAGACTGTTTTCACGCCGGATCTTTCCGCGGCCATGAGCTTCTCCGGAAGCCCGCCGATGGGCTTGACGCCTCCCTGCAGGGAGATTTCACCGGTCATGGCAACCGAAGGAGATACCGGAACTCCGGTAATGAGGGAAGAAAGCGCGGTGGCGAGCGTGATGCCTGCGCTTGGACCATCCTTAGGCGTGGCTCCGTCCGGCACATGGATGTGGAGAGTGTGGTTTTCAAAAAGCTCTGCCTTTTCCGGGAAGATATACTTCACGATGCTGACCGCGATCTGAGCCGATTCCTTCATGACATCTCCAAGCTGTCCCGTGATGACGATTTTGCTGTCCCCTTTGGTCAGAATGGTTTCGATATACAGGATATCGCCGCCCACCGGCGTCCAGGCAAGCCCTGTGACGATCCCGGGATTAGCTTTTTCCCCGACTTTGCGATGTGGAAGAGGATTGCCGTCAAGGTAATCTCCCAAATTGTCCACTGTGACAGAAATCCTTTGCGCGCTGTTTTCGAACTGGCCGCTTGCCGGGAAATCCGATTTTTCTGCGGAGGGATCCGTATCCTGCGCAATCCCATTCTCGCTATTCTGCGATTCTGTAATTTGCGCGATCCCATCTTTGCTATTCTGCGATTCAGTTATTTGCGCGATTCCATCCACGCTATTCTGGGATTCTGTAATTTGCCCGATCCCTTCCTTGTTTTTTTGCGATTCTTTAATCTGTACAAACTCTACCGCGGCGGTCCGGCAGATCATATCCATTCTCTTCTTCAGACCTCTCACGCCGGCTTCTCTCGTAAAATCCTCAATCGTTTTCCGGATCGCTTCATCAGAAACAAAGAGATCATCTTCCTTTAACCCGACCGACCGCATGGCCTTTGGAAGCAGGTGCCTCCTGGCAATCTCAAATTTCTCCAGCGGGGTATAACCCTGGAACCTGATGACTTCCATACGGTTTAACAGCGGTTCGGGTATGGTATCGATAGAATTAGCCGTACAGATGAACAGGACATCCGACAGATCGAAGGGTACATTCAGGTAATGATCCGTGAAGGTACTGTTCTGCTCGGGATCCAATACCTCCAGTAGAGCGCTGGCGGGATCCCCGTTATAGGATGTGGAAAGCTTATCCACCTCATCCAGCACCATGACCGGATTGGAGGTTCCGCATTTGGAAATCCCATCCAGGATACGGCCGGGCATCGCTCCGATATAGGTTCTTCTGTGGCCGCGGATATCCGCTTCATCCCTCACGCCTCCGAGGCTCACACGCACATATTCTCTGCCGAGGGCTTTGGCGATGCTTTGACCGATACTGGTTTTGCCTGTGCCGGGAGCCCCTACAAACAGAAGGATGGACCCTGACTGCTGCCTCTTGAGATTCATGACGGCGATCTGCTGTATGATTCTCTTTTTGACTTTTTCGAGTCCGTAATGATCCTCTGATAAAATATGGTCGGCATCCGAAAGAGAGATTTCCTGCGGCTTCTCCTTCTTCCATGGAAGCGAAGCCATAAAATCAAGATAGTCATAGAGCATTCCGGATTCCGGGCTGTTCGAATTCTCGGCCTTGAGACGGGAGAGGATTTTATCGGCCTCTTTTCTCGCTGCGTCATTTAAATTCGCGTCCGTAAGCCGAAGCTCAAGCTTCCTCAGATCCGATACATTTTCCGGGTGAAGCTCATCCAGCTCCTTCTGCAGATACTCCATCTGTTTCTTGATCGCGGACTCCCGGTAAATCTTCTGATAGTCTTCTTCCTGGGCGGATTTTGCCTCCTGGTTGATCTGGGTCATCTCCATATTTTCATAGATCATGCGCTCCATGAGATCGAAACGTTTTTGAAGGCTGTCTTCAGCGAGGATCTCATAACGTTCCTGATTGGTATTGACAAACCATGGCCCCATTGCTGCAGCGACTTCCCCGATAGTATTCCATCTGGAAAGATACATACGTATCATCTGCCCCCAGCGGAATTGCTCGGAGGCTTTTGCCAGTCTCGCTTTCAGTGTGTTTAATCTGGAAGCCGAGGTTTCCTCATCCAGATCTTCGATGTCCTTTCTGCGGGAAATCGACAGGTCAATACTGTGGTCATGAAAAACGACAATCTCTTCCAGATTGATCCGGTTTTTCAGATGGATCACGAGATAGCCGTCTTTGCTTACTTCCGTAATATTTCCAGTGATGCCGATCGGATAAAAGGAATCAGCTGTAAGCTCCTCCCTGCTCAGCTCCTCCTTTGCCAGGATCAGGATCACTTTTTCCTGCACAGAGGGGAGCTTCCCGGTCATGCTTCGGTAATAGTCTGTCTTGACATAGGCGGATGCCTCAGGTACGAGAATTGTGTTATATACAGGTAATACTGCCATTCATGTTCCCCCTTTCATATATGATGATTCAGGCGGTAAAAAGATCATGCAAAAAGGAGCTTGCTCATTTTCATGAACTTATGTCGCCTGATTCGCATGATTTTATCAGCACTCTGGAACGCTGAGTGCCAGACGAAATCTAAAGAGAAAGGCGTCTGAGAAAACGCCTTTTACCTTGACACTTGTCAATGATATAGGAATCATATCATGAGCTTTGACACTTGTCAAGGATTTTTTTGAATTTCTGTCGGATCGCTTGACAAACAGAATCGATTTTCATAAACTCTTTTTATCTGGATCAGAAAAGCCTGGGGAAGAAGGGAGCCGTTTATGTATTGCGGGAATAATAAGACAGCGTGCGCGTCACAGCTGCAGATTGCAAATGCGCTGCTTGCGCTCTTGGAAGAGAAGCCGTATTCGGAGATCAGTGTCAGCGAATTATGCAAAAAAGCCGGGATTTCCCGGCAGACCTTTTACAGTCTTTTTTCTTCGATGGATAATGTGATCGTTTACCTTCTTCAAAACCATGGGTGCTATGCTCCGGCCGCTCCGGAAGAATCCGCTTCCTGTCTGCAGGCTCTTTGCAGGGAGTACTGCATGTACATGATTGACCAGAGCGATTTTATCCGCACTTTGGTGGAGAACCATATCATTTTTCTTTTATATGACAGTATCTATGAAAGCCTCTCGGCGTGCCCATGCTTTTTTGAAGATTTTTCTCCTTCAAAACGAAGCTATGTGGCCAACTTTCTGGCCGGCGGATTTACCAGTATCGCAAAAAACTATGTCATGGAAGGACAGAGCGCAGATGTGGAATTCCTTACATCCATCTGTCTTGATCTCTTTGAAGGAAGGCTGCTGAGCTGAGAGCCCGGGAAGGATTCCTGTGGGCAGTCCGATCTCATGCAAAATGGAAATGGATTGGAAGCATTTGTCAGGCATTGTCTGTGATTGTCTCGATCATAATCCCTACGCCGTCTTCCTCACAGCTTCCGGTAATAAAGTCCGCGGCAGCTTTCACATCTGGATGGGCGTTTTCCATGGCTATGCCGATCCCTGCCTCGCGGATCATGGACAGGTCATTTCTCCCATCGCCAAAGGCGGCAGTCTGCTGTACATCAAGTCCAAGGTATCCGGCAAGCCACAGGAGGGCATTCCCTTTTGTGGCATTTTTATCGTTGATCTCGATATTGTTCGGGAGGGAAGAGGAAACCGCCAGCATCGGATACCTTTCGGAAATCATGTCGATTAATTCATCTCTGAAAGCGATATCCTTTTTTGTAAACAACTGAAGCTTCTGACAGCTGCGCTGTTTTTGAATCAAAAACGCTTTCAACTCTGGTATAGGGGTTCGTTTGCTGCGTACCAGCTGAAGCGATGGTTCGTTGATGATGTATTCATGCGCGGAATCCAGCATGGCTTTGTTCATATAGCCCCATCCGTCGACATAACAGTCGTAGATGACGGGGAGAGTGTCAAACCAGGAAAAAACATCCAGGGCAGTCTCAACAGGGATTTCTTTGCTGTAGATGGTTTCCTGCTTCTGCACATCCAGAATCTGAGCTCCGTTGATTAAGATTGCGTAATGAAGATAGGGCCATTCCCTGATTTCTTCCGGCAAGGCCAGATAAAAGCGCCCTGTCGCCGGAATCAGCTCGATGCCAAGGTTTGCCGCCTTTTCCAATGCGGCGCGGTTTCGCGCGGTAAGCTCCTTCTTTTTCGTCAGAAGGGTATCGTCCAGATCAAATGCTATGCACTTTATATCATTCATGCTGCTTTTTTTCCTATCATATAATTTAATTATGTTTATATAATCTGGCTGTTTCAATCTCAGGCAAAAGAGAACTTGTTCACTGATTCCTTGAGGTTCGGGTGTTTGCAGACGAAAGTAAGGATATATTGAAAGACATTCCATAAGAATCGACTTTTGTCTTTACGCCTTTATGCCGAACCAAGGAACGCTCTGTCCATATTCTTCTTTCCGGAATACATGCTGCGAAATTCCGTCGGCGTACAGTTATTGATCTGCTTAAACATGCGAAGAAACGCGGAAAGACTGGAAAAACCGGACTGGAAAGCAATTTCGATCACCGAAAGGGAGGGATTGATCAAAAGGCTTTTTGCATAATCAATGCGTTTCATGTTAATGTATCGATAGAATGTAGATCCGGTATACTGCCGGAAAAGCCTGGAAAAATGATATTTGGAGAAACCGGCAAGGTCCGCCATTTTTTCCAGAGATATATTTTCCGTGAAATGTTCCTCGAGGAAACCTGAAATATACAGGAATTTCTCCGCGTATTCTCTCTGCCGGGAGTGGGAAGCCGCAGTATTCTGGCCTGAAAAAGACTTCTGATTCCTTCCGACCAGAACCAGGATTTCTAAAAACAGAGAATAGATCCGGCTCTCCGAAAAAGGAGCGTGGCTGAAATATTCCTCTTTGATTTCCAGCATGTTTTTCTGAATCTGCTCATAGATCATCGGATAATCTTCCGGAGTGATTAATACGAAAGGACTGATCATCGATACCAGCAGATTGAGCTCTTTGATCGAAAGAGCGCTGATATTAGGCTGGAAGATTATTCTTTCACCTGTTTCGGGGGCAATGATGTCATGAAGAACGCTCGGGCAGATGATGAGAACGTCCCCTTCCCTTAGAAGAAAGGTTTCCTTGCCGCAGTTTACCTGATACTGATTGGATACCGGCATGATCAGCTCAAAAGACGGATGCCAATGCGGCGGGTAGTTTTCGTACTCGTTATTATAATACAGACAAACCTGGGAATCAGGCTGATAATCCACAGTTTCATAAATTCCATCCAGATGTTTAATCATATGATCCTCGCAACAAATTAAAAATATAGAAAACGAATAAAATGCCTGCATTTTGATTTGTTTACCGCTAACTTTCTTGAACTCAAAAGATTATGAACTAACGAATCTAGGCTGTATCCTTCAAACACTTGATTTTAAAGGACTTTCGCTATAAAAGTAGACAATCAAAGGGTTATATGATATAATCCTATTTAGTTCAAT
>JAFVGK010000123.1 GCA_017475035.1 Blautia sp. | reverse complement strand
CGTAAGGAATATCAGAGAAAAGTACATTCTAAGGAAGAAAAGCAAAAGTCGAAATAGACGGAGTGTTCGAGTCAAAACCTGGGGGGGAGGAAGACCTTCCCCAAGGGATTCTACGTAGAAAATCTAACAAAAATCAGATTGATGAACTGGATGCGAGAGATGTATTTATAGATTTATTCCCGCGGGACTTCAAGTCGGCAGTCGGCATGCTGAAGAAAAAGAATAAAATTAGTAACGCAAAGCTTGCAGCACTTTGGAACATGGACGACAGTACATTTGCCAGGGCACTTGATGATCCAAGAAGGTACAGGAATGAGGATTTCCTGACGATCTTGTGTTTATGCTTCAAACTTCCGGATTGGATCAGCGAGCTTCTCTTTAAGCGTGCACGTTTTCAACTGGATGACACGGATAAAAGGCATCGTGCTATAAAAAATATTCTCCGCGTCCAGAGTAACGAAGGTATTGAAGCAGCAAATGAGTATTTGAAGAAGATGCACCTCGATCAGCTTTCGTTTGTTATATGAAATAACTCAGATTTTGAGTTGACCGCCAGAAAGTGTGAGTCGGCCATCAGTAGAGATACTGGTGGTCGGCCTTTTTTTTTGCTCAGAAACGGTTTGGCTCATAATTTGAGTCAAGATGTATATTGCTCAGAGTATGAAATCACTCAGATTATGAGTTATATAGAGCTGGTTGTATGAGCCGGATGCTGGTAGAAATACTGTTGCTCCGACTCTATTTGGTATTTGATGAAATATATGACTGAAAAAAATCTTTGCCAGAAACTGGTTTAACTCAAAATATGAGTCAAAATCTGAGGGGCTTTGAAGTGTAGTGTGGATAGATATGCAATAAATATTGCATAAAAGTACCAATAAAGCGAACGAGGATGAATATAGTGCATAAATATGCATTTCAGACAACTGATTTTGACTCAAATCCTGCCATTTTAATTATCTTAGAAGGGGGATATAGTAAAAAACGTCAAGGCAATCACTCAAAAAATGAGTGAAGCTCATAATAAAAATAATATCTCACCGCCGGACGCGTACGGCAGCGGATGTTCATATCAGCAAAAACCAACTTATCTCTTTAGGAGATAGTAGGTCTTTGCCGTGATATGTACACCTTCTGTCAGTGTGCGTCCGGCTTTTTTGTCGCCTGACCGCCATATCACCTATCTTTCCGATAGGAGGAGGGGAAAACATCCGCTGCTTATGCGTCCGCAGAAAGGACGCAGGAATGAAGAAGATATCAGCGGACACCACATTTGCAGAACTGAAGGCTATGGTCAAGGACGCTTCGCAGGAAAGGACACCGGTCGGCAAGTCTCTCATCAAATCGGAGGAGCCGATTCTGATCCGGGTGAAGGAGGGAATCGGAACAGTAACTGTTTATGAAAACGGGTTCTTCGTTTACAGCGAGGAGGGAAACCACACTGCTCGTGCAGTCGCCAACTGCAAGGTAATGAAGTATCCGGTGGTAGAAGGCAAACCAGTAGAGGTTAAGGAGGAGGATTTCCAGGGACTTCCGTTCCCGATCGTTCTCTCCCAGTTCGGCATGGTGAATCTGGAGGATCAGAAAAAGAAGAATGAAGGATATCACCACGGGATTTCACTGGACGATGACGAATTAAGGATGGAAGAGAGCCTTTGTGTTCCGGATTTTACTGAGGGGTTGGATAGAGAGGAAGACATCTGGGAGAAGAGAAAAATGTTGCTCCCTGAAATTATGGAGATGCTTACAGAAAGACAGAAGGAAATTGCATTTCTCTTCTATGGGGAAAAAGTTACTCAGG
Organism: Blautia sp.; assembly: GCA_017475035.1. Classification (GTDB taxonomy): domain Bacteria; phylum Bacillota; class Clostridia; order Lachnospirales; family Lachnospiraceae; genus Blautia_A. Next base: position 59,148 of record JAFVGK010000123.1, on the reverse strand, counting down.
AACAGATAGGAAAGCTTATGGGAATTAGTGATAGAGCAATTCGTTACCATCTTAATGCCGTCGAAAAAAAATTTAAAAAAGTTCGTAAAAAGTACTTCCGGTAGTGGGCGGATTTTCTCCAGTCTTATGAAGGGGTTAACAGAGCAGCACAGAAAGGAAAGCAAAACAATGAGCCGAGCCAAACAAAGTGATAATCGCAGGAAGAAGCATTATGAGAAGGCGAACGGATCGCAAAAGCCCTGCTGAACAGTGAAGGCTACCATGATCCGACAGCTTATCAGGCGATTCGCAATGTGAAAAGAGAAAATCAGAATAAGGATGGACATCGCGGTCCCGCCATTTCTCAGAAGTAATACTGAATGTTGGCGTTAAGCCAGGCAGGCTAGGAGTCTATCCATATAAGAGCACATAGTCGAAAGGAGTGAACCATGAGAAACAGAGAAAGACAGAGAGAACTTCGGAGGGCAGGAATAAGAAAGGAAGAAAAGCTCGACCTTGTAGACAGTTTTGGTAAGAAAGACCCCACGCCTTATCAGGCTGTGAAGAACATCATCAGGAAGGGGGAAAGAGCACACCATGAAAAAGGTATTTATCTGCAGCCCGTTTAAGCCGGTAGGTGGCACCTCTCCCGAAGAAAGAAGGAGAAGCCAGATCAAAAACGAGTCACTCGCCAGGATGGCCTGCCGGATGGCAGTTGAGAAGGGGTGTGTTCCATATGCTCCCCATCTCTATTTTACACAGTTTCTGGATGACTCCATCCCGGAAGAGCGTGAACTCGGCATGATGTTCGGTCTTACGTGGTTAAAGAAGTGTGATGAGGTCTGGGTGGTTGGCGATGATGTTTCTGAAGGTATGGAACGTGAGATCCGCTCAGCCTGGAGATGGGAAATTCCGATTAAGAGGGTGAACACAGCAAAAAAGGCTTTGCTGAGTATTAGGTAATCGATTGGAGGCGGCGATGATGGAGAAGAGTTTATACAATCTGGAGATTGACGAAGGGTTAGAGAAGGTCATGCCGCCACTGTCTGATATGGAACTGGAGCTGCTTACAAAGAGCCTTCTCTCTGAAGGTTGCCGGGATCCGCTTGTAGTCTGGAACGGCACGATTGTAGACGGGCATAACAGATATCGAATCTGTCAGGAGAACAGGATCCCATTTGAGTATGTCCAGAAAGAATTTGATGATTTTTCTTCAGCAAAGCTCTGGATTATTCGTAATCAGCTGGCGAGAAGAAACGTACCCGATTATGTACGGATTGAGCTTGTTCTTCCTTTGGAAGCTGAGCTGAAGGCTGAAGCAAAGAAACGGCAGATAAGAAAGCCTAAAGGTTTTGTTCCGCAGACATCTGCGGAACAAACGAAGAGTAAAGAGACAAGGGAAGAATTAGCTGAAATGGCAGGTGTGTCCCGCGACACAATCATGAAGGCAAAGAAGATCATAAAAGAGGCAGACAAGCAGACTATTGATGACCTTCGGAATGGGAATATCACGATTAACGCTGCATACAACAAGATTAAAAAGCAGGAGATTCCGGAAGAATCAGAACAGTTTGAGTCTGCCCTCAAGCCAAAGGAGGGACCAATAAAACCGTCACCAGAACACACCTGGGGAGATATTGTACCGGGGTTTGGGATCGCTCAGATCGTTTCAGATATGCACAGAGAAGAGTATACCACTCCTCCAGATTATGTGCGCTATATAGCGCCAATGCCTATAGGAGTGCCGGAAGAAGAGAACATGGATTTTGAGAAGGCAGAATCTTGCGTTGAAGACGCAAAGCAATATTTTGTACACAGGATGGAGTACATCCTGCAAATGATAAATGCCGACTGCATCAATGAGGAAAACATCGCGAAACTCAGTGAATCTATCACACAGGGATACGAACAGATAATGAAAATGCTGAAGGATGAGCTCAAAGGAGGAAAGGAACATGAGTAAGAGAACACATACAGAAGGAGCAAAAAACATGGATCTCGGCAATGAAGGAAAGGTTATGTGGTTGGATAACTCCTGCCTGCAGTTGTGCCCGGACATCCAGAGAAAACTGGATCCTGCAAGAGTTGCCGTTATTGCAGAGAATTTCGATCCCAGAATTGCAAATCCTGTCAAGGTGTCTTACAGGGACGGTAAGTATTTTGTTTTTGACGGGATGCATACGAGGGCAGCATTGATGTCGCTGAATGGGGGAAAGGATTTCCCTATTTTCTGTAGGGTTTACAGCGGCTTGACGAAGGAACGGGAAGCTGAGCTTTTCGCTGCTCAGTTTGGTGCCGCCGCTCCGGTTTCGATGATTTACAGGCTCCGTGCTATGGAAGTAGCGAAGGATAAGAGAGTCCTCAGCTTTCTGCAGGCGACCAGGGATAGCGGATTCAAAATCAATCTTGGCAGCAGATCGGGGAAAAACGGCCATATTGCCGCAGTTTGTGAGGCGTATAAGACTTTCTGTGCTCTGGGAAGTGACGAGTATGAAAAGATGCTTACAATCCTCCATCGGACCTGGGCAGGTGAGAGTTGGTCAGTTTCAAAGTACATGCTGTCGGGCATGGCACGTTTCATGCAGATGTATGAAGTGAAGGCAGACGTTTTTACTCGTATTTTCCGCAAAGTGGAGCAGGACGACATCATGGATTTGGCGGATCAGTTTTCTGGCATGACAAAGGATGGAGCAGTAGCCAGTGCCCTGGCGGAGATTTTTGAAAGGAAGGTGGCCGCAACGACAGGAACATGGCTGAAGAAGGAGTGATCCATATGTGTATTTTCTTCAGGAAAAGGCTTCATTCCACGCACTACTGCTTCCAGTGCAGATGCTTCAACTACCGGAAAAGCGTAGGGAACGTCCCATTAGGCATGTGCGAGAAACAGGAGGATTTGGTTAATGCATACGGTAAGGGGTGCATCCGCTTCACTGAAAAAGAGCCAAAGAAGCCGCCCTAGTACCCTGGCACTGGCGAAAAATAATGCACCAGCACTTATGAAATGAGGGGCAGTACAACCGAAAAAAAAAACACAGAAAGGAAAAATCAAAATGGCAGACATCTACATCGACAAAATTGTAATCGACAACCTGTATTTCGGCGGAGTGAATGACTTTTATCCGTCTTCTGAGGAAGAAGAAAAACCTGATACCAACTCTGGTGATGATGAAGAGACCTCATCCGAGGGGTGTGATGCTGTTTCCATCAACACCAATTTCATGGCGAAGAGCATTTCCAGGGTTGAGGATATTGACCTTGATACGGTGAAGAAGGTGCTGGAAGGAGCCGGTCAGTTCCTGAAGGCCTACGCAGAGATCCAGAATGAAAAATGAGGACTTTTATCCAGTGCAGGTCTGTCTTCCGTCAGGAGGGACGAAGACACTCCTCTCCAACAGGGATCTGATAGAGGCAGTTGAAGAGACGGGAGGAGAAGAAATGTCTGAACTTGTTCAGGATATCTTCACCAGTCTGGAGGAAGAAAAAACCAGTCTCCAAGAGGAAATTGAGGAATACCGAAAAGACTTTGAATCGGAGCAGGAGGAGAGGACGAGGATCCTCTCCGATCTCCGGGAAGAAGCAGAGCATGTACAGAAGCTTTTAGAAGCAGCGCGCCTTAATCGGAAGAAGATCATAGAGCACCTTGATGAAGCTCTTCGCATCATAGACGCAGAAACATAGGAAGGAGGTTTTTATTTTTTCATGAATGAGAAACTGACAAAAATCGCGGATTGCCTGGAGGAGCTGGCAGGGCTTTTGAGGGAAGCGATCTCCCCGATGCAGGAAGCACCGGAGAAGGACACGGCAATAATTGGTGAGAAGGAGGAAACGGAGAAGAAGGAAGAAAAAACCATATCGCTCGAAGATGTCCGTACTGTCCTGGCTGATCTGTCCCGAAAGGGCCATACCAAAGAGATGAAAGCCTTGCTTTCCCAGTTTGGCGCTTCGAAGTTGTCGGATGTTGCCCCCGCCAATTATGCAACTTTGCTGGAGGCTGCAAAGGAGGCCGCCAATGCCTGATGTCCATGCAAGACTGAGTCCGTCTTCATCAGAGCGGTGGATCAGGTGTCCGCCTTCCATCAAACTCGGAGAAGAGTATGGCCCGCCGGATGAAAGCTCTGTCTACGCGGAAGAAGGGACAGAGGCACATTCACTCTGTGAGTTTCTTCTCCGCCAAGCAATGGGAGAGGAAGCTGGCGACCCTCGCCCTGAATTCAAATATTACGATCAGGAGATGCAGGAGTGTGCAGAGGGGTACCGGGACACGGTCTTAGAGCTCTACGAGCAGATTGAGGGAGCAGCGCTCTGTATCGAACAGCGGATTGACTTTTCACGTTTCGTTCCTGGTGGCTTTGGAACTTCCGACTGTGTGATTGTTGGTGATGGGAAACTGATCGTAGTGGATTTCAAATATGGGAAAGGAGTGTCTGTGTCGGCAGAGGACAACTCCCAGCTGAAGTGTTACGCCCTGGGAGCGTATGAAATTTTCTCTGCGCTGTATGAGATTGAGGAGATTACTCTCGTGATCTACCAGCCGAGGATCAGTAATTACTCTAAATGGTCATTGACAAGGGAGGATCTCCTCTCATGGGCAGAAAACACACTTGCTCCCGCAGCGGCATTGGCGGCAAGGGGAGCAGGGGAGTTCTCCAGCGGCCCATGGTGTCGGTTCTGCAGGGCGAAAGCGGTGTGTAGAAAGCGGGCGGAGGAAAACCTGAAACTGGCGCAGTATGACTTTGCGCGACCAGACACTCTTGAAGAGGATGAGATTAACCTGATCCTTTCGAAGATCGATGATCTGATCCGCTGGGCAGAGGATATCAAGGGCTATGCCTTGAAAAAGGCCCTTTCCGGCTACGTCTGGGATGACTGGAAAGCGGTCGAGGGAAGAAGCAATAGGATCTTTACTGATGAGGAGAAGGTTATAAAAGCAGTCGAAGCCGCAGGCTATGATCCTTTCGAGGTGCGGCTCCGGTCTGTCTCATCCATGGAGAAACTGCTGGGAAAAAAGACATTCCAGGAGTTGCTTGGTGATTTGGTTAAGCGTCCGCCAGGATCTCCCGCCCTTGTTTCCCGCTCTGACAAGCGGCCCGAGATGCAAGTGGATCCATTAGCTGATTTTAGTTGATTTTAGAGAAAAGGAGAAAATAATAATGGCAAAAATGATGAGTCCTACAAAAGTAATTACCGGTCCGAAGACCCTCTGGTCCTACCTGAACGCTTTCCTCCCGAAGAGTATCAATGGAGGTACTCCGCGCTTCTCCGGACAGTTCCGGATCCCGAAGACAGACACAAAGACAATCGAGAAGATCAACGCAGCGATGAGAGCCGCTTACGAGGAAGGGAAGGATAAGCTGAAAGGCAGCGGGAAGTCTGTCCCGGCATACGAAACCCTGAAAAAGCCACTGAGAGATGGTGATGCAGAATTCCCGGATGATGAGACCTATGCGGGTTACTACTTCGTCAACGCGAATAACACCATAGCTCCCGGAATCGTTGACGCGGATAAGCAGCCGATCATTGATGAGAACGAGGTGTACAGTGGTTGTTATGGGCGCGCAAGCCTGTCCTTTTACGCATTCAATACTAACGGGAATAAAGGAATCGCCTGCTCACTTAATAATCTTCAGAAGATCTCTGATGGCCCGCGCCTTGGCGGACATGCCAGTGCGGAAGATGATTTTTCTGACCTGGACGATGATGACGAGGATTTTCTGAGCTGATCACTCAAAAATCATTATCAACGGAAGAATTTGTATCTATGAACCGGAGAGGTTTTCCAGACCTCTCCGGTTTTTCGTTGGAAGGAGACAAAGATGGAGGAAAGAAATGGCAGATGTTTTGGAATTAAAGGATGGTAGTCTAATCACCCCAGTCAACGTCTTTGATGTGCTGGATGTAGTGGAGGAGCACATGGGGACGGATATCCGTCAGTACCTGGAAGCCTACTTTGCAGATGGCAAAATCGTAACCCTCTCTGAGGGGGACTCTCTTGAAGAAATGAAAGACCATTACCTGCAGATCCTCATGAATGTAGATGACATTGCTGTGGAAGTTATAAAGAAGACCAACGGGAGGCAGCGACTCTGCCGCGAGGCGATCAGGACCAGCATGGAACAGATCAGAGATGTAGTAAGGAGGGAAGGATGAAAGCAGGAAGGCCGTTAGCACAGGTGCTGCAGGAATTGAAAAAGCAAAACTCAGCGAAGAGGGATTACGTTGCTCCGGCTCCAGCCTTCGGACTGGAGGAGGATGGGAGAACATTTTTTATCAGAAATGAAGCAAGAAACGAGAAGATCATCTTTGGAACCACACCGCTTTTCCATCGGCAGGTCGCTGCTTCTCTAAACATCCCTTCGAAATACTATGACCTGATGCAGGAGAAGAAGCCAGAGCTCCTGGCTGAAAACGTTAACGAATGGTTCAGGGATAGGGATCAGGCCTATATGGTGAGGACTCTTGACTATGGGGAGGGGCAGGTGGCGAGGGCTTTACTTTCTGATCGCTATCGCCGGATTGACAACTTGGAGATTGCCACAGCCGTTCTTCCTTGCCTTGCGGGAAGAGATGAGATCGAGATTGTTTCGAGTGAGGTGACCCCGGAGCGGCTATTTATCAAGTATCTGAATAAACGGGTTGAAGGAGAAGTCCGTCCGGGAGACCTGGTTCAGGCCGGAGGGATTATAAGTAACTCAGAAGTTGGATTAGGTGCAGTCTCCGTCAAACCTCTTTTGTATCGCCTGGTTTGCTCAAACGGAGCAGTGGTAGATGACTTTGCCACCAGAAAGACCCATGTCGGACGGGCGGCAAAAAGCCTGGAAGATTCGTTTGTGGCCTTCTCTGAGGAAGCGCAGCAGGCAGAAGACGCTGCCTTTCTTTTAAAAATCCGGGATGCAGTCTCCTCCTCATATGATGAAGCCCGTTTTCATCAGATGATAGACAAATATAGAGAAGCCGCTGACGAAAAAATAACTGGCCGCGTCCAGGATGTCGTGGAGCTGACCGGAAAGGAGTATGGGCTTACTGTTCCCGAGCAGGACGGGATTTTGAAATACCTTATTGAGGGTGGAGACCTCTCCTTATACGGTCTCTCCAATGCTGTGACACGATTTTCCCAGGACGTTGAATCGTATGACCGTGCCACTCAAATGGAAGCGATCGGGTGGAATGTTGCTACTATGCCGCCAAGACTCTGGAAGGAGATGAATGGGTGAAGACACTCAGTATTGACTTGGAAACCTACAGCGAGGCCGACCTCGCCAAGACTGGTGTGTACCGTTACGCTGAGGATCCGTCTTTTGAGATTCTACTTTTTGCTGTGGCTATTGATAATGGACCTGTCACTGTCTATGACCTGGCGCAGGGAGAAGAGATTCCTCAGGAAATAATTGATGCTTTACTGGATCCATCCATCACCAAATGGGCATTTAACGCCTCTTTTGAAAGAATCTGTTTGAGCCGATTCCTCTGGGATAAGGGACTTATCCCGAGGGGGACTTATTTATCCCCTCGGGGTTGGCGCTGTTCCATGATTTGGAGCGCATATTTGGGATTTCCCCTTTCCCTCGCAAGTGTAGGAGCCGCCCTGAAGCTTGATAAGCAGAAGATGTCCGAGGGGAAGGATCTGATCCGGTATTTTTGTATCCCTTGTAAAGCAACGAAAACGAATAATGGACGAGTCCGTAATCTCCCCTCTGACGCCCCTGATAAGTGGGATCTCTTCAAAAAATACAATGTCCGAGATGTCGAGGTCGAGCAGCAGATACAAAAGAAGCTCTCATCTCATCCTGTCCCCGACCAGGTCTGGGAGGAGTATTGGCTGGATCAGGAGATCAATGACAGGGGGATATTGGTAGATCAGAAGATGGTGGAGAACGCCATCAAGCTTGATTCTCTTTCTCAGGAAAACATCGGAAAACAGATCCAGGAAATAACAGGTGTGGAGAATCCCAGGTCAGTCCAGCAGCTTCTGGAATGGCTGAACAGGAGGGGAGTGGCGGCTTCATCCTTGGATAAGGCGTCTATAAAAGAACTGCTGAAAATTACGGATGATCCTAAAACGCGGGCAGTTCTTAACCTCCGGCAGCAGATCGCAAAGTCTTCGTTGAAGAAATACCAGGCAATGGAAACAGCTGCTTGCTCCGACGGACGTGTCCGAGGGATGTTCCAGTTCTATGGCGCGAATCGCTCGGGGCGTTTCTGCCTTGCAGAGGGGACAAAGATTCTTGTAAAGACGGTAGAAGGAAGCGTACTGGAGAAACCTATTGAAGAAGTTCTCGCTGATGATCTTGTCTTTGATGGAGAGGAATGGGTTCATCACGAGGGTGTTGTCTATAGCGGGGATAAAGAAGTCATCACTTGGGATGGGGTGACGGCCACAGAGGAACATATGGTTTTTATTTCTCCGGATGAAAAAGTCCCCCTTATCCTTGCAAAAGAAAAACAACTTTTGCTTTGGAGGGGGAATATGGAAACTATTGCTTCCAAAGGTGTTCAAGGGTAGGAAAAGCAACTGTTTAGGGTAAATAGCTAAAGTATAAGTTATGTATATTCTGAAGTTTGTTTATATCATTACTAGCTATCAAGTGATATATCCTATTGGCTATAATATCCGCGCATCTAACAAGAATAGCGGACTTAGAATCACAGAAATGTAATTCCACTCCATCAATATTAGGAAATATTGGATCATAATAACGACTGTAGTCATAGTTATATGTTCCGAGCTTGAATTCTTGTTCCAATGCTTCTCTTAACTCATACTTTCCGTTAGTGGCAGTTGTGTGTTCATCTATCCAGCAACGTACATTATTAACTTCCGTTGGGAGAATTTTACCTTCGTTTATTAGTGAGACGAAAGTTCTTTTTAAAGCTATTTTAAAGGCAAAATCTAGATATCTTTGTTTGTCCTTGGCACTTTCAAATATACGATCATAAATACTATTTTGACTTATGATGACAGCAAACTTTATATATTGATTTAGCGAACGGAATAGTTTGCCTTTTTCTTTATTTGTCACGAAATTGGCTTTCAGTTCAGTGCTTTGCATATATCCGGCAGATTTCCGTATCTCATTTTCCGCTTTTGAGTATTTACGTGAACAGATTTCTTTAGCGCCTTTGTCCAGGAATATAATCCCTCCGAATACAAAATAGCGGTTATGGAATTTATCAAAAACACCAGATTCATCAGAATAGACGTAGATATCCATTATTATCTCCCCAAAATAAAAAAACCGCCTCACGGCGGCCCTGTGGGTGACGATATTACATATCGCTTAAACGTTAATTCACTTACACAGGTATACAGCACATTTATATATGTCTGCATAAATAATATAACATGATCAGAAATTGTCGTCAATCGTGAACCTGCACATATTATTAATTATGAAGTTGTTTATTTTGCATAACACAATGAGGATCAAATCATAATAGAAGAGATAATGATACTTTGCCTAAAGACAATTTAATTCCCAAAACATGCTAGAACCTAAATGAAGAGGCTAGAAATTTAATATTGCCATATGCCTCGCTCCACGCGCTCATCACATATTTATGAATTTATAAATTGACAGGACTGTAGGTTAGTAGAATTTCGTATTAGAGGAAAAATGATGAAAACATATGACATTATCAATGCGGGATCGAGGAACCGGTTCCTTGCCAATGACCGCATTGTTTCGAACAGCGGAAGGATCGTACAACTTCAAAACCTTTACAGGAATTCCCTTCCTGATTTGGAGGAGGCGAGGGGTCTCGTCTCCCAAGGCGACTATGAAGCACTGGATGCTCTCTATAACTCCGTTCCAGAAGTTCTTGCACAGTGTGTACGGACGGCTTTCATACCTGCCCCGGGGTACAAATTCATCGTAGCTGACTTCTCGGCTATCGAAGCCCGTGTTCTTGCGTGGATTGCGGGAGAAAAGTGGGTTCTGGACGTGTTTGAGCAGGGTGGGGATATCTACTGTGAGACTGCCAGTCGTATGTTCCATGTGCCTGTGGAAAAACACGGCATCAATGGTGACCTCCGTCAGAAAGGCAAGCAAGCGACGCTTAGCTGTATCGCAGAAGGAGAACTTGTTTTGACAGACATCGGCCTTGTCCCTATACAAAATGTAACCACAGCAATGAAGGTGTGGGACGGAGAGGGGTGGGTTAATCATGGTGGTGTCGTGTACAGAGGAGAACGAGAGGTCATCACATATGAAGGGCTTACAGCCACACCAGACCATCTCGTCTTCATTGAGGGGCAACAGGAGCCCGTTTACTTTGGACTCGCCGCCTCCTGCGGTGCACATCTCATACAAACCGGAGATGGTAGGGGAGCAATATGGCTGGGTGAAGATTATAAGCCCGGAAAAAAGATGGAATCAAAAGCAGAACCATTGTTATGTCTTAACACAATGCCAGGGCTGCGGAGCAATTCAATGGCAGAACAGGAACAACCTCATCAGCGGAAAGTCCAAAGGGTGTCAAAACTGTTCTCAGCCGAGAAAGATTCCGCTGTGGCTGGACAGACGGCTTACAGCAGCAAGACGGAGATGCGAGAATCCAAAAGATCCTGGGTACAAAAATTATGGGGCAAGAGGAATAAAGTTCGACTTTCCGAGTGTGACGGAAGCCGGACTTTATTTGATTCGGGAGTTTGGACCGTTGAACAAAAATCTGGAATTGGATCGGATAGACGACAACGGAAATTATGCACCAGGAAATTTGAGATTTGTAACGCGGAAAGAAAACTGTGCCAATCGACGGATCACTGTACTCAGCCGCTTCGATCAGGATTATTGGCCTTATGCGGAAACGGTTGTAAGGCTGAAACTATCCCAAGGTCTGACCAGGGACGAGATTATTGCAGATGCCGAGAAGGCAGTCAAGGAAAAGCGGAAAAACTGGCGGCTGATAAGCGCACGGCTCGACTTTATGACATACGAAATGCCGGAAGACATCATCGTTTTACCGTATCGGGAAAACTCGTCCACAACTGTGGATATGGCGGATCCGTCGGTGCCCTGATTGCCATGGGAGCTCTTGAAGCAGGAATGAAGGAAGAAGAACTCCAGCCACTGGTTGCGGCCTGGCGCGAAGCAAACCCGAACATTGTCTCTTTATGGTGGGATGTGGATAGGGCAGTGAAGGACGCGATTAAGCAGCGAACAACAACTAAGACCCATGGCCTGGCTTTTGAGTATCGTGGCGGGATGCTTTACATCACGCTGCCATCTGGTCGCCAACTCTGCTACGTAAAGCCTCAGATCGGAGAGAACAGGTTCGGAGGTGAGTCCGTCACCTACATGGGCCTGGATATGACGAAACACTGGTCGCGGATAGAATCTTACGGTCCGAAATTCGTTGAAAACCTGGTCCAGGGCTTGAGCCGCGACATCCTTTGCTTTGCAATGAAGCAGTTGAGCAGCTACCGCATCTGCGCCCATGTCCATGACGAGGTGATTGTGGAGGCTCATCCAAACACAACCGTTGAGGAGATTTGTAGTCTTATGTCTACAGTCCCTCCCTGGGCTCCGGGCTTATGTTTAAAGGCTGATGGTTACCAGGCATATTTTTACTGTAAAGATAGTTGATGAAAAAAAAAGGAGTTCTTCATGAGCAGAAAACTTGCCTCTATCCAGAGGATTTACGAGATCACTTCCATTGAAGGAGCCGACCAGATTGAGCTGGCACATGTGCTCGGCTGGCAGTGTGTGGTTAGAAAAGGCTCTTTCCATCCGGGAGACCTGGCGATTTACTTTGAGATCGATTCGTTCCTTCCGGTCAGAACGGAATTTGAATTTCTGCGAGACAGTTGCTTTGTCGAAAGCCCGATTCTTGGCTCTGGTTTCCGGATCAAAACCAGGAAGATGAGAGGACAGGTTTCACAGGGCCTTCTTCTGCCTCTCTCTTTATTTCCAGAAGTAGGAGAACCCATTCTCGGTAAAGATGTTTCAGAGGTCCTTTGCGTCCGGAAGTGGGAAATTGAAGAAAGAGCCACCACCGGAGGGACGATTATTGGAACCTTACCTTCATCAATCCCTCACACCGATGAAACAAGGATACAGGCTATGCCAGAGCTGCTCGACCAGTTCATGGGCAAACAGTACTACATCACGACCAAAATGGATGGTTCTTCACACTCTGTTTCAATTGATGAAGAAGGTTTCCATGTGACCGGGCATAATTATGAGTATGCCGATGATGAAAAATCTTCTTTTTACGACTTTGTGAAACGGCATGATTTAAAAACCGTGATGGAGAAGTACGTGAGAGAAAACAATATCAGGACGCTTGCTATCCAGGGCGAGTTCTGCGGGCCGGGAATCCAGGGAAATCCTCTCAGGCTGATTGCTCCGGAGTGGTATGTATTTACGATTCTTGTAAATGGTAAACGAGTAGGGCTGGAGAAAATCCAGGAGGCCACAAAGGCATTAGATCTTCAGATGGTCCCGGTGGAGGAGGTTGGGAAGGATCTTCTTAAGGCGTATCCCTCCGTTTCGGCACTCCTCTCCCGAGCGGAAGGATCCTATCCAAACGGAGGACCGAAGGAGGGGATAGTTATTAGGCCACTGGAACCTGTGTTTTCTCCTTTGATCTCTGCTCCTCTCTCCATGAAGGTCATCAACAATGAGTATTTGTTGAGGGGAAAGAAGAAATAACGATTTCTGGACAAGGCGCACGTCATGAGGGGCTTTTTATTCCATCAAGACGTGCACCTTGTCCGTCTCTGTAAAAATGCAGAGAAAAACTCTCTGGTAATAATTACGGTACGGAATTTATGAGCAGAGCCCATCGTCAATTTTACCAGATTAAAAAAAAAATCCCACCAAGTGGTGAGAAAGGAAAAAAATGAACTTCAAACTCTATACTGCCGACTGTATCGGCAATGAGAAAAACTGCCTGTATAGGAATGAGCGGGAAATCGCCACGCCTGGTGACCTGGCAGCAGCTCTCGCCTTTGACCATACCTGCGGGCGGTTCAAAAACAGCTATAGGAGTAAAACCAACTTCCTCTCTTCCGACTGCATTGTCATGGACTTTGACAATGACAAGACCGAGGATCCTTCTGAGTGGATGACCCCGGATAAGATCGCCTCCCTTTTGCCGGATGTGAATCTGGCGATTGCCCCTTCCCGTCACAATATGTTACCAAAAGGGACGTTATCGCCAAGACCCCGTGGTCACGTTTATTTCCCGATTGCAGAAACCACAGACGCGGAGAAATATGCCAACGTAAAGGCTGCAATCAGAGCCCATTTCCCCTTCTTCGATGATAATGCCGTTGACGCTGCACGCTTCATCTTTGGTACCGGGATGGATGCTGAGGACATCCTCTGGCAGGATGGCTGGCTGAATATTGATGAGGAGATACTTCCTGCCGAAGAAGAAGTGGCGAGAGACACTATCCCCTCCGGCCAGAGAAACAAAACCATGTCTCGGTTTGCCGCACGCGTCCTCAAGAAGCTCGGAGATACGGAAGAAGCCCACAATGCTTTTCTTCTCAGAGCAGAAAAATGTGACCCGCCTCTGCCGGAGGAGGAGCTTAGGACGATTTGGTTCTCTGCCTTGAGGTTCTTTAAAAAACCATTCAGAAGGATAAGACGTATGTTCCACCCTCTGAATACAATGATGATTTTGGAGAGGAGGAACGCAGTTCCCTCAAACCGGAGGATTACAGCGACATAGGCGAGGCGAAAGCCCTTGTCGCCGAGTACGGATCCGAGCTTCGCTACACGGATGCAACTGACTATCTTGTCTACGACGGTGACTATTGGCACGAGGATCGGCAGATGGCAGTCGGAGTGGCTGAGGAATTCCTTGATATGCAGCTTGCGGATGCACAAAGGGAGGTTGCCTCTACAAGGGAAGCTCTTGTCAGAGCAGGCATTGATGAAAAAGACATCTCGGCGGGAGGCCGGCAGCTGGAGAAGGCAGTTCCCGCATCATCCCTTGGCGCTTACTTTGCATACATAGGGGCTGTATCGTACTTGTCTTTTGTCAAAAAAAGACGGGATTACAAATACATTGTCTCTGCTCTGAATACTGCGAAACCCATGCTCCTGCTCAACATCAATGACCTGGATAGGGATCCTTACCTCCTCAATACGCCCTCCGCCACTTATGACCTTCGAACCGGCTCCTCACACCCCCATGATCCCTCCGACCTCATCACAAAAATGACAGAGTGTGACCCGTCTTCGGATGGAGCGGGCCTTTGGAATGATGCGGTGTCCTTGTTTTTTAATGATAATGATGAGTTGATCCGATATGTCCAGGAGGTGGTGGGACTCGCTGCTATAGGCCGTGTGTACCTTGAACACATGATAATCGCATATGGAGACGGGGCAAATGGGAAGAGCACTTTTTGGAATGCGATTTTTCGTGTGCTTGGGAACTATGCCGGAAAACTCTCTGCTGATGCGCTCACAATGAGTTGCAAACGCAACGTGAAACCGGAAATGGCGGAAATGAAGGGAAAAAGGCTTATCATCGCCAGTGAGATGTCCGAAGGCGTCCGACTGAATACAGCGATGGTCAAGCAGCTCTGTGCAACGGATGAAATCTATGCGGAGAAGAAGTATAAGGCTCCATTCAGCTTTGATCCGTCACATACGTTGGTCCTGTACACCAACCACCTTCCGAAGATTGGTGCGAGTGACGACGGTATCTGGAGAAGGTTGATTGTCATCCCCTTCAATGCAAAGATTACTGGCTCCTCTGACATCAAAAACTACGCTGACTACCTCGTGGAAAAAGCGGGGGGCGCGATCCTGGATTGGATTATGTCCGGCGCGAAGCGCATCATCGAGAAAGATTTTAAAACGGTTCTTCCTTCGGCAGTTACAGCCGCCATAGACCGGTACCGCGAAGAAAATGACTGGATGGGGCACTTCCTTCAGGAGTGCTGCGAGGTGGATGCTTCTTATAACGAGAAGTCGGGAGAGCTTTATCAGGCATATAGAGCTTATGCCCTTCGGAATGGAGAATACACCCGCAGTACCAGCGATTTTTACAGCGAGCTGTTGAAGCGCGGCTTTGACCGGAGGAAAACAAATGTTGGTTCAGTTGTTTACGGACTGAGGTTGAAAGAGGAGGAGTAAGAAACGACTAACTGAACACATTATAATAGGAAAGAGTGACGGTCGGTGACACTTTATATATAACTTTTTGTATATAAGAAAAAAATATAAAAAAACCCATATAGAAGAGTTTATGAAAAGAGGTTCACCGACCGTCACTTTGTGCCTCCACACCCTTTCTGATGGGAAAGAGAGGGGAACGAAAAGTGCGAGAAAGAGATGTAGAGAATGCTCTCCGGCAGCAGGTGAAAGAGGCTGGTGGCCTCTGTTTGAAATTTGTGTCTCCCGGCTGGAGTGGAGCACCGGACAGGTTGTGCTTGTTCCCGGGTGGGAAGATGTGTTTCGTTGAGTTGAAGAGACCAGGCGAGAGGCCACGTCCTCTTCAGGCGGCGAGGCACATGGTTCTCAAAAGACTTGGTTTCGATGTGGTGGTCCTGGATGATACGAAGGGGATTTCCCAGTTCCTGGAAGATATAACAAGTGGGGGAGACGACCCGGCAAAGGATGGAGGTGGTGCAGGTGTTAAGCCGTGAACAGCTTCACGGGTACCAGACATTTGCCAGTGATTTCATTATCGAGCATCCTGCATCAGCGATCTTGTTGGATTGTGGCTGTGGGAAGACGATTATAACCTTGACTGCAATTAAAGACTTGCTTTTTGATCGGTTTGAGGTGCAAAAGGTCCTTGTTATCTGTCCGATCCGGGTTGCGGCCGTCTGGGCGGAGGAGATCGAGAAGTGGGAACATCTGCAAGGATTGAGGCTCTCGATCTGTGTAGGAACCGCCTCTCAGAGGAGAAATGCTCTGGAAGCTGACTCCGACATATATGTAATAAACCGGGACGTAGTCCCATGGCTTGTGGAGAATTACTCCGGTTCCGCCTGGAAGTGGGACATGCTCGTGATCGATGAACTGAGCAGTTTCAAAAATTCGCAGGCAAAGAGATTTAAAAGTCTTTTGAAGATGAGACCGAAGGTAAAGAGGATTGTTGGTCTTACAGGGACACCGAGCAGCAATGGCCTTATGGACCTCTGGGCGGAGTACAGATTGCTCGATCTCGGTGAGAGACTTGGCCGGTTTATAGGGGCTTATAGGGCCCAGTACTTCCGTCCGGAGAAGACAAATGGTATGGTTGTGTATTCATACGCGCCACTACCTGGCGCAGAGGAACGAATCTATAAACGTATCTCAGATATGACAGTCTCACTAAGGTGTACCGATGTCCTCCAAATGCCGGAACTCATCTCCGTCCCTTATGAAGTATCTATGTCGCCGAAGGAGAAACAGGTCTACGACTCTTTGAAAAAGGACCTTGTCCTTGGCCTGGAAACGGATCAGGAGATCACTGCGGCGAATGCGGCTGCCCTTTCAGGGAAGCTGACCCAGATCGCAAACGGAGCAGTGTATCAGGATGACGGGGAGGTTCTTGTTGTTCATGATAAAAAACTTGATGCCCTGGAAGATATCATTGAGGCGCAGAATGGGAAGCCACTGCTGGTTGCCTATTGGTATCGCCATGATTTGGAACGGATTGAGGCACGTCTCCGTAAGATAGGAGTCGGCTATTCCAAGATCGACACCCAGAACGCCATCATACGCTGGAACGCGAAAATGATTCCAGTTGGCCTTATCCACCCAGCAAGTGCTGGTCATGGGTTGAACCTTCAGGCAGGCGGCTCTACCCTGGTCTGGTTTGGACTCACCTGGTCCTTGGAACTCTACATCCAGACAAATGCTCGCCTATGGCGCCAGGGACAGGTAAGTAGTACGGTGGTCATACAACACATAATCACGAAAGACACCATTGATGAGAGGATTTTGAAAGCTCTGCAGAAGAAAGAGGTGACACAGGATGCGCTTATGGCAGCCGTTAAAGCGGAGTTGGGATAATCGCAGAAAAGATCTGGAATATTCATGGATACTGAAAGGCGCGCTTTTTGTCCAGGCGTACACAGTGATGCTGGAGAACGGGAAGACTTATATCATCTACGCTCACGATTTCAACGACATGAAATTCTTCCTTACACGGCTGGAAGCCTGGGAAGCACTGGTTAAGGTGGCTCCTACAGATTCAGATTTTGTAACACACCGTCCGAAACTCTCTTATGTTCCGGATAAAAGGGGAGAACCGAAAAGGAAGCCTTTCTGGTACAGGGGAAGAGTGTATGAGATGAAAAAAGCAAGAGACTCATCATGATCAAGCGGATAGAGCTGGAATAAACCCGGGCATGCCCCGGTATTTTTTATGCCTATTTGTAGAATTACGCCCTGGCACGGGGAAGGAGGATTGGTAATGCCAGTGTGCTTTAGAGCGAAAGGAGGCTGGTCAATGTAGCAAAGATTGTGGATTTGAGGGAAGCATATGAAAACCTGGCGAATGCGATTATTATCTCTGCGGTGGAAGATTATAAGGCTGCTTTGCTGAGGCTGAAGCGTAAGCCAGACAGCAACGGAGCAAAGGAAGATGTGAACCGTCTTGAAAAATTCTTTCACTCAGAATGGTATGAGCTTTTGACGGACCTGGACGCAGGTTATTTGCTAAGGAAAGTCAGGGAGATGGTAGAGGAGGAATGCTAATGCATATCAGCTGGAACTATTTGGATAAGCGGAAGGCTACGATTGACGCGATTGAGTCTTATGATGACATGGTTTTTATCATTGAACACACGGATGAGGAGATCATTAAGCTCACTGACAGGATGGTTGGGGTAGGAAGCCCCGGTATGGATGGACTCCCTCATGCGCATGATCCTAAGGCAGGGGAAAACCGCCTGATCAATACCATCGATGAGATTGATGTCCTGAAGGAGCGTTACCGTCAGGCAAAGGAATATATGGAGTGGTTTAAGCCTGCCTGGGAGAAACTCAGTGAGGATGAGCAGTATATTCTTGAACTGTTCCATATTAACAGAAGTGCAAGAGCAGTTGAGATGGCTGCTGACCATTTTGGTATTGATAGAAGCAGTGTCTACCCCAAGAAAAAAAGGGCCTTGGATCATTTCCGGACTTTGCTTTATGGTAAATGCTGAAAATGATAGATTTGCTCGACGGACATCTCTTGAAATTTTTGATATGATGGTATCATGAGCAGACCGGGGGTAACCAAATCACCCGGTTTTTTATATCCATCAGAAAAATGATAGATTTGCTCGACGGACATCTCTTGCAATTTCTGATATAGTGGTATCATGACGAAACCGGGTAAGAAACACGTACCCGGTATTTTTTATGCCTGACAAGCCCTGAGCAGAGGTCCCGTGCCCCTGCCTGGGGCTTTTTCTATGGGAAAAAGGAAAAAGACAATGGGAAGAAAAAACAGAAGAAGGGACTTTGCCATACCTCCGCTGGGCAAGGCGAGCCCGCCGGTATTTTTACGGAGAGATATTTCTGTCGGATCTGCAGATGTGTTCCCACACCGGCTGGAATATTGGTACGCGCATATTCCGGTAGATTATGGGACCAACATCCAGGGAGGAGACAGACCGGTCCTGATCATCAGCAATGACGAGGGCAATCTGAACAGCGGGACTGTGATTGTGCTGCCGCTGACCACTCACATGAAGAGATTGAACCTGCCCTGCCATGTAGTTGTTGCTTCACCTCTGAAAGAAGCGGAGCGATCCACTGTCCTGGTGGAGCAGATTGTGACGCTGGACAAACGGCAGCTGGAGAGAAAGCTGGGTGTCTGCCCGGAGGAAGATGCAAAGAAAGTACAGGCTGCGTTGGTAGATCAACTGGGACTGAATATTAAGGTATAAGAGCCTGTGTGGATAAATACTCTAAAAAATGTGGATAACAACGTTCGAAATGTGGATAAACAGGAAATGGCAGGAGATAAAAACATGAGCAACATCATTACTTGTGAGCAGGTATCTGACGGGCATCCGGATAAGATCTGTGACGAGATCGCTGATGCCATTGTAACTGACTGCCTTCAGCACGACAAAAACAGCCGGGTAGCTATTGAATGCCTGCTGAAGGACAACCACCTTATTATTGCTGGTGAATTGACGAGTGAACACCACCCTGATTACAGAAAACTGGTGGATGGGACATTGGAACGCATTGGAAAGGAGCGGCTTGGCTATTCGAAGGATATAGATATCGGCATCCTGGTTAAAGAGCAGTCTCCGGATATCGCGCTCGGTGTGGATAAAGGAGGAGCGGGAGACCAGGGAATGATGTATGGTTACGCAACCAACGAGACTTCTGAGTTTCTTCCGATCCCATTCGCGGTTGCAACAAAGTTTCTGCAGATTTTGAAGAACCACCCGTCGAGGATGTTCCGGGCAGATGCGAAAGCACAGGTATCATACGATTACGATACTGGGAGAATCATGACCTTCCTCTGCTCCGTACAGCATAGTCCGGATGTGGAGCCAGGTGACTTCCGCCATATCATTGAAGGCATGATGGTCCTGGCAGCCAGCTGGTATGGCCTAAACAGTGACTTTGAAAAGCTGGTGAATCCAACAGGCCGTTTTGTGATTGGAGGGCCTTTTGCAGACTGTGGCGTGACTGGCAGGAAGCTCGCCTGTGATACATATGGTGGTGTCGGTCATATCGGCGGCGGTGCCCTCAGTGGAAAGGACCCATCCAAAGTAGACCGGAGCGGTGCCTACATGGCAAGGAAGATCGCGCGGGATATCGTGGTAAATGGGATGGCGGATAAATGCGAGATTCAGATTGCCTATGCGATTGGAGTGCCGGAGCCCGTCGGCATCCATGTGGAAACCTTTGGGACAGAGCACCAGCCGCCCGCCTTTATCGAGGAGTATGTAAGGAGCAGTTATGACCTGACACCGAGAGGGATTATAAAAACACTGAACCTTTTGGATATCGATTACAACCTGACCAGCAGCTATGGCCACTTCGGAAAGAAGGAGCTGCCATGGGAGATTTGATAAAAGAAGCAGGTATCCGCTGTGATAAATGCGGCAGCAGGTTCCTGCCACACCTGAAGAAGACAGAAGTGGGGGAGTGGGAGATAACCACATTCGCCTGTCCGTTCTGCCATAAGGGATATCTTGTGTCGATCACAGACAGGGAACTCAGGAAAGAGATACAAAGGTACAGCCGCTTGTCTGATGAAAACAAAATCCACAGGCTCTCCCTGGAGAGGCAGGAGGAAATGCAGAAACTGAAAGCTTCAAACATGGCAAGGTCACGAGAATTGAAGGAAAAATACAGGAAGGAGGCACGTGATGGGGAAGAAAAAGAAAATGATGGAAGTCCAGGAGATGAATATCTTTCTGCGGGTTCCTGAGAATGCCGCTGCGCTTGAAGTGAACGCAGTCCTGATTGACGGGAAGGGGAGGCCCACCAGAATCAGGAAAAACCTTGGCATCCAGGACATCCAGAAAGCCAGAAGGGATTTCCTGAAGAACGTGGAAGACGGCGACGACTATGATGCGAGGTATGTGGTAAATGACTGATCCGAAAGCTACACAGCGTCTTGTCTATGAATGCAACAGGAAAAAGTGTGAAAAGTGCCGTGAGGAATGCAGCCTGACAACGGATAAGGCGTACGCCATGGAGGGAGATAGGGGCACGCCCGTCACTGCAATCTGGGAGGAGAAGCCGCCATGCCAATGAGACCCAGGATCCCCTGTTCACACCCTGGCTGCCCTGAGCTTGTCCCTTCGGGAACAAAATACTGTGAGAAGCATAAATTCCAGCACCCGGAGGAAAATCGTTCCGCTTCCTCCCGTGGCTATGGCAAAAAATGGCAGGCGGCGAGGAAACAGTATCTCGCAGCCCATCCTCTCTGCGTAGAGTGTATGAAGAAGGGCAGGTACACCAAAGCCACGGACGTGGACCACATCATTCCCCATAGAGGAGATCCTAAACTCTTCTGGGACAGGGACAACTGGCAGGCACTCTGCCACAGCTGCCACAGCAGGAAAACCGGCAGGGAAGACCTGCATCCGGAATATAAGTTTTGACGAGAGCCATCCGGGGAAAGGAGGAGGAAATGGTATCTATCAAGAACAACGTCATAAAAATCACGCAGGGGGATACCCTCCGTACCCGGGTGATCTTCTTCATCAAACCTGGAGTCGTGTACACACCCTCTGAAGGGGACAGGATCCGCTTTGCCCTGAAATCAAGCAGGAATCCTGTCGACAGGGAGGTACTCTTAAACATAGAGATACCAGCCGCTACGATGGAGCTGGTGATCCCTGCGGAGCTCAGCAAAAAGGTGCCCGCCAGGACGCTCCCGTATTTCTACGATGTGGAGATCTGTTTTGCAAATGGGGATGTGTACACGTTCATCCCTGACGGGACATATTACTCCCTGCCGGAGGTGGTGTGATGACAGGAAAACTGGGTGAAGTTGAACCCCTGACCGGTACCTTTGAAGGGGAAACGCTCAGGGGGTACGACGCGTATACCATCGCGGTCATGCATGGCTATGGGGGAACCATTGAGGAATGGCTGGCATCCCTCAAAGGTGAACCCGGAAACCTGGATGGCCTTGATGAATATATGAAACCAATGACAAGCAGTGACATTGAAAGTCTATTTGACTGAAGAGGGAGGGAAAAGAAATGCCGACAGTAAAGAAATATCTGGATCTGGACGGGCTCCGGTATTTTAACCAGAAGCTGACAGAGGTTTTCGCAGGGAAGGTTGACAAGGTGGAAGGCAAGGTGCTCAGCACAAATGACTACACCCAGGAGGAGAAGGAGAAGCTCTCCGGTATTGCAGCGGGAGCTGAGGCAAACGTGATCGAAGCCATTTCTGTCAACGGCACTGCGCAGCAGGCAGTATCCAAGGGCGTGGACATCACGGTTCCGACCAACAACAACCAGCTCGCCAACGGCGCAGGTTACCAGACAGCCAGCGATGTGTCTGATGCAATCGATGCTGCGCTTGCAGGTATCACAAGCCTGACTTACACAGTGGTCGAGGCGCTGCCGCCTGCAGGTGAACCTGGCGTGATCTATCTGATTGCTTCACCCAGGGGTACAGACGATGGCTTTGACGAGTACATCTACGTGGATGGAGACTTTGAAAAGCTGGGATACAGCGACATCGCCATCCCGGCAATCACCAGTTCCGAGATCGATACGATCCTCGCGTCCTGATTGGAGGCGGCGGGATGGGATACTTGGACAGCGGCGGGCTTGAGAGGTACCACGCAGGGATCAAAGCCTTGATTGAGGTACAGTCCGTTTACGTAACCGGGCGAACGCCATCCATCGAAGCCGGAGCCAACCGCCGGTATGTCTGCGGGGAGGTGGAGCAGGTCAGCTTCACTCCCTGCAGCACAGGGGTCTGCGATGTCCTGTTCACATCCGGGTCCCCCGCCGCGGTGCTTGTCCTCCCGAATGGTGTAAAGTTTCCTGAATGGTTTGATGCTAAGAACCTGGCTGAGAACACAATCTACGAGATCAACATCCTGGACGGCAGGTATGGGGCGGTGATGACATGGCCGGCATGATGGAGCTGAGGCGGATGGTGATGGAGGGAAGCCCATATGTGTTTGTGAATCAGATCGTCGGCACAGGGATGGACAGCAGAATTGACACGGGGATCCCGGGAAATGACGACAGCCTTGCCTTTGACCTGTGCTTCAGCTTCGATCAGTTTGCCAAATGGCGTGCGGTTTTTGGAAATTACATAAGTGAAGACACCAACTGCTGGAGACTGCTCCAGGGCGGCAGCGATGACGGGAAGTTCTACTTTACTACAAACCATAAGGCAGGCAGCAGCTCCTCCCTTGTGAGCGGACACGATACGGTTGTCGGTAAGGTTGTCAAGGCACACCTGGAGTATCTCCGGCTGAAGCTGGACATCGAAGGACAGGTCAAAACAGGTGTCCGGAGCAATCCGCCAGATGGCACGGAGAACAGCACAACGATTGCCCTTGGCAGCAGCCGGGTTGGTGCCGGAGGCGGCGGGACAGTCCACACCACATGGTATTACGCCAGGATCTCCAAGGGTGGGCTCCTTGTAAGGGACTACCGGCCATGTATGAGAAAACAGGACGGGAAATATGGATTTTTTGAAACGATCTCGAAAACTTTCTGCCCGTCAATTGGATCGGAAGATTTCCGGGTTTCCATCTGATTCATATGTTCATGATGTTAGGAATAAGGATGACAAACTCCCAGACCGATTCCGGCAGGGAGTTTGTCACTTAATTCATTCTGATTCTTGCCATAGCCTTTAACTGGTCACGCTTCATATAGATTACATTCAAGATATAGACTTTATGGGATGGCTCATCGACCCGGAAGTAAATATAAAAATTCTCTGCAATGATTTTTCGTAAACCTCGTGAGTGCCATGGCTCTTCATCAACTGGTTTAATGCGGCCGGGCATTTCGGATAGGGTATCTATTTTTTGACGAATGCGTTGGACATAAGACAAGGCTGTTTCTGGGACAAGCAGGACATCGGCTATATAGTCTCTGAGCTCCCATAGGTCAGCAGAAGCATCAGGAGTAATGATGATGTCATAAGAATCCATCACACAAGGCTCCTTTCCAGTTCGTCAAAGACTTCGTTAAATGGTTTTCCTTCACCGTGAAGGGATTGCTGGTAGCTATGTTCGAGCTTTTCATTTAGTTCGGCCTCTGTGAGTGTGTCCATTGTTTTAGGCGCGGAAGGAACGGTAAGTGGAAAAGGTATACCATGGGTGAAAATGATTTGACGGTATAAGGAGTTAATGACTACTGAAACAGGGATACCAAGCTGCTGCAGGATATCCTCTGCTTTGTTTTTTACATCATATTCTACCCTTGCACTAACAGTTGAATCTTTCATAAGTACACCACCTTTCGCTATAATTATAGCGTTTTGTATGGCTAATTGCAAGACAATTATTGTTGTTATGATGGGTTCTTTGCATGGGGGAGGGGGCGGTATAAATCTCTAAAAGCCCTCGGGAAGAAGACCGGCGGCCCCTCAAACGTAAAAAACCGCGAATTAAAAGGTCCCGGATTTTTGACGCGATATGGGCCGTATTCCTTTATGACGCGATATGAACCTTTAAGGGTCCCGGATGCCTGCGGCATCTGTATCCGGGGTGTTTTCAGGGAGGAAGCTGCCCAGGTCGGACAGAAAAGGCCTTTATGATCCAAAACAGCACGAAATTTAGGTGCTTTTCGGGTAAATTATGAGATTTTCCGGCAGCAGCCGCAGATTTCCGGCGCAACTTGAGATAAAAAAAAACAGAAGGGAGGGGCAGCAGGTGGATGGGATTGGGGAAGACCAGATCCAAAAGATCATGGCTCTGATGAGGGCAAAAGGGAGAAACAGCTATGCTTATCTATCCAGGCCGGAAGTTCGGGTCTGCCCTGTGTGCGGGGAGGTATTTGAAACGCCAGGCCGTGGAAGGCCAAAGCGGTTCTGCTCTGAAAAGTGCAGGACATACTACCACCACAAATACCCGAGCACTGAAAACTGGTCGTCTACAAGGATTGCGGTCTGCCCCATCTGTGGAAAAGAATTCCAGGCAAGCAGGGAGTATAAACGCAAGAGGAAATACTGCAGCCGTGCCTGTGCGAATAGGGGCAGGGCAATGGAGAAGAAGGGGGAGGTTATAGATGGTGAAAGCAATCGCTAACCTGGCATTGGTTCTGTTTACCGTTGTGCTGGTAGGTATGTGTATCTCTGCTATATGTGCCTGGGATGGCGTGATCCCTGATGATGATTTGGAAGAGGAGGATACATATGGTTCAGAATGACCCGGTTTATCATCCTTCGCACTATTGCGACGGCGGGATAGAGACGCTGGATTATATCCTGGCAAAGAAGATGGATTTCCTGCTGGGGCAAGTGTGCAAGTATATTTCCAGGGCAGGGAAAAAGGATCCTGCCCTGGAAATTCAGGATCTTGAGAAAGCCAGGTTTTATCTGGATAAGAAGATTTCACTTCTGAAGGAAAAAGCAAAGGAGGGGAAGGATGAAGGTTGATGTCCCGGGACAGGGAAAAGTGATCGGATTTTATGGGGAGGATCACCAGTCGCTGGTGGCCTGCGAGGAGCTTGGGGAACTGATCCGCGCCGTCAGCAAGATGAGGAGGGCGGCAGCCGCAGGAGAGGATGACTGGGATGCCTATGAGAACCTTGTGGAAGAGATCTCGGACGTCCTCATCATTCTGGAACAGCTCCAGGAGATGTACCAGATCCCCAACCATGAGATACAGGCCGTGGTGTTTAAGAAGTGTGTCAGGCAGGAGGAGCGGATGCATGACTCTGTGTGAGGGCTTTGTGAGGGATGAGGTATTTATCGACTTTGGGACGGAGGCTGTGTTTGGTGAGAACCAGTGTTATATTGATTACCCATGCCGGTTCCCGACAGTAGGATTCCAGCTTATGGCAACAAGCGGCCTCTCCCGGATCGCGGACAGGATCAGGAAAGACCTGGGGTACAAGCCTATGCACGCCCTGGATGAGTTTATGGATGGGGACTGCGACCAGGAGGGCTGGTATGATTTTTTTATTGGCTTGAACGGGTTTTCCAAAAGCCATCTGGATTCCTGCATTGAATTCATTGTGGTGAACACGGAATCGGAAGACAATGAGAAGAAGTATGCCATTGACCTGACGGCGGAAGAGCAGGCTGCGGTTTATAAACAGCTTGACAGCCAGTGCCGGACATACCTGGGGAAATCCTGCGAAGAACTCCTGGCAGAGGCCGGGAAGGAGATGGAAACAAATGAGGATTATAAAACGGGACGGGAGTGAAGCCCCGTTCGACATCAGTAAAATAGAGAACGCCATAAGCGCGGCAAACGCGGAGGTGGCGGAAGAGGACCGGCTCCCTGGCGTGGAAGCCGGTTTTATTATGGACAAAATACGGAAACAGTGTGAGTCGCTTGGCCGGAGCGTGGGTGTTGAGGAAATCCAGGACATGGTCCTGGATGAACTGCAAAGAAAAGGTTACTACCGGCTCGCCCGGTGTTACAGCGACTACCGTCTGCGCCATGAGATGTTGCGGAAACAGAACACAACGGACCGGAAGATCCTGTCGATCCTGCGCCATGACAACGAACTGGCGAAGCAGGAGAACGCGAACAAGGACCCGATGATCAACAGCACTATGAGGGATTACCTTGCATCGGAAGTGTCCGAGGATATCTGCCGGAGGTACATCTTTCCGGAGGATGTTATCAAAGCCCATGACGAGGGGATTATACACATCCATGACATGGGATATATCTCCGGACCGATCACGAACTGTGAGCTGGTCAACCTGGAAGACATGCTGCAGAACGGTACGGTGATCACAGACACGATGATTGAGAAGCCGCATAGCTTTTCGACAGCCTGCAACATCGCAACACAGATCATATCGCAGGTAGCGAGTAACAGCTATGGCGGCCAGACTATCAGTCTTGCACATCTCTCTCCGTTTGTGGAAGTATCCAGGGAGAAATTCCGCAGGGAGATAAAAGCGGAAAACCGTTTTATCAATAAGGAATTCACAGAAGAAGAGATAAACCGGATGGCGGAAATCCGGGTGAAGAAAGAGATCGAAAAAGGCATCCAGACCATCCAGTACCAGCTGCAGACGCTGCTGACAACAAACGGGCAGACTCCCTTTGTCTCTGTCTTTATGTACCTGGACGAGGTCCCGGAAGGCCGGGCCAGGGATGACCTGGCGATGATTATCGAGGAGACACTGAAGCAGCGGTACCAGGGGATCAAGAACGAAATCGGCGTGTGGGTCAGCCCCGCATTCCCGAAACTGATCTATGTCCTGGATGAAGATAACATTACGGAGGATTCGCCGTACTGGTACCTGACTGAGCTTGCCGCCAGGTGTTCAGCGAAGAGGATGGTCCCGGACTACATCAGCGCGAAAATCATGAAGCAGCTGAAGAATGGGGATGTGTACACCTGCATGGGTTGCCGGGCTTTTCTCACTCCAGACACTGTGGGGATGAATCCGGATGGCAGCCACAAGTATTATGGACGCTATAATCAGGGCGCTGTAACTATTAACCTTGTTGATGCTGCATGCAGCTCTGATGGCGATGAAGAAAAATTCTGGCAGCTGATGGAGGAGCGGACGGAACTCTGCCATAAGGCGCTCCGGATTCGGCATGAGACACTGCTGGGGACACCCTCAGACGTTGCACCGATCCTCTGGCAGCATGGGGCAATCGCACGGCTGAAGAAGGGAGAGAAGATCGACAAGCTCCTCTACGATAACTACAGCACTATCTCCCTGGGCTATGCAGGCCTAAGCGAGTGTGTCTGGAGGATGAAAAACGTCAGCCATACGGATCCTGCCGGCCATGACTTTGGGATTAAGGTCATGAAGTTCCTGAACCAGAAAACGGCTCAGTGGAGGGAAGCGGAGAATATCAGCTACAGCCTCTACGGTACGCCGATGGAATCCAGCACCTATAAATTTGCCAGGTGCCTGCAGCGCAGGTTTGGGAAGATCACCCATGTGACGGATAAGAATTACATTACGAATTCCTATCACATCCATGTGACCGAGCCAATTGACGCGTTCTCAAAGCTGGCGTTTGAAGCGGAGTTCCAGGCACTTTCACCCGGCGGAGCAATCTCCTATGTCGAGATTCCGGATATGCAGAACAATATCCCGGCTGTCCTGTCGATCATGAAATTCATCTATGACCACATCATGTACGCGGAGCTGAATACCAAGAGCGATTATTGCATGGCATGCGGGTATGACGGGGAGATCAGGATTGTGGAGGATGACGGCAAGCTGGTATGGGAATGCCCGAACTGCGGCAACCGGGATGAGAAGCGGATGAATGTGTGCCGCCGGGTATGTGGGTACCTGGGCACGAACTTCTTCAACCAGGGAAGGACGGCTGAGATTGCGGACAGGGTCCTGCATCTGTGAGCCATAAGAAGCGTTTTAACATATCTTTTTAACGACAGGAGGAATTAGCATGGCAAACTTTAAGATTGAAGCCCCGTGGTACGCTTTCCAGAAAAAGGTAAAGGCGCTGTTCCAGAATGATTCCGACATTTATGTCGGGGACATCTATGAGCCTGAGAACGGGAAAAACCAGTACGCCTTTGATATCGAGGTGCTGAACCACAAAAAGTTCCTGGCGCTTGACCGGGTCCTGCCGAAGACCAGGGAGTTCGGGAATGCCTCCCTTGGCATCACAGTATTCGACCTGGAGAACGGGAAAGGACTGGACGACATCCTCGAACAGTATAAGACGGTTTTTGAAGGCAACCCGGTCCTGCAGGATTTTAAGGAGGTTACCGACTTCACCGGGACGAAGCATAGTTTTATCCGCTTTAAACCGGAAGTCATCCAGTTTTTCCACGATGACATTTCTGACTATAACGGCAACTGGTCCGGCCTGGCACAGGATATCGCCAGGGAGGTCTTTACCGATGCCCCGGCCGGTCTCCATTTCTGCACGGCGGCAGTAGGGGAGACAGGCAGGCCCCTGGGTGAATGGCCGTGAATTACGGCGCGGTAAAGAAGACAGACATTGCCAACGGCCCGGGCGTGAGGGTGTCCCTGTTTGTATCCGGCTGCCGGAACCACTGCCCTGGCTGCTTCAACCCGGAAACATGGGATTTCTCATACGGCAGCCAATTTACAAAAGAAACCGAGGATGAAATCATCAAAGCCCTGCGTCCTTCCTGGATCCAGGGCTTTTCGATCCTCGGAGGGGAGCCGATGGAACCGGAGAACCAGGAGGCGCTGCTGCCGTTTCTCAAAAGGATCAGGAAGGAGATGCCTGAAAAAGATATCTGGCTGTACACGGGGTACCGGTTTGAGGCTGTGTCTGGTTCCCCGCTGCTTCACTATGTGGATGTGGTAGTGGACGGGCCGTTCCTGGAAGAAGAGAAGGATATCTCGCTTGCGTTCCGCGGAAGCAGGAACCAGAGGATTATCCGTTTTGGAGGCGTTCATGAAAAAGCTGGACGATAGGGCGATAAGGGAAGCTGCCCTGATGACAGAGGCAATCCTCATTATAATGTGCATCCTGTTTGGCAGGGATGGGAAAATCAGCATGTGCTGCTACTGGCTCCTCACTGCCGCGTACCATGCCATGGATATGCAGGATGGGTGAGGGAAGAATGCCTGAAGCAATTGGTGTTTATTGCCTGACGAATACAGGGGCAGTCCTGGTACACCAGATTGATTACGCGGACGACAGGGTGCTCGCCTCAGTGAATGGGGAGAACCCTGAATGGTGCGCCATTACAGAAGAATATTATGAATGCACAGGAGAAACAGAGCTGGGGTTTTACTTCGGCTCTTTTTTCGTGCCCTTCATCGAGGTGATGAGAATGTAAGGAGGTGCCGATGCAGAAAACGGCTGAACTGAAAATCCTGCCGGTATCCGTTTTGAAGCCGGCGGAGTACAACCCCAGGAAAAAGCTGAAGCCCGGGGATAAGGAATACAAGAAGATCAAGGCATCCATCGAGGAGTTTGGCTTTGCGGATCCTTTGGTGGTAAATGCAGACATGACGATCATAGGAGGGCACCAACGGCTGACGGTAGCAGTTGACCTTGGATACACGGAAGTCCCCTGTGCTGTGGTCGATGTGGATAAGGAAAGGGAAAAGGCGCTGAACATAGCCCTGAACAAGATTACAGGCCAATGGGATGACCAGCTCTTAGCTGACCTGCTGCGGGATTTGGACGCGGCTCAGTTCAACACGGACCTGACCGGTTTCGACCGGGCGGAGATCGAGAACCTGTTTTCCAATATCTACGACAAGAAAGTGAAGGAAGATAACTTTGATGTTGACTCAGAACTGAAGCAGCCGGTGTTCTCCAAACCGGGAGACCTCTGGCTGATCGGGAAACACAGGGTTGTCTGTGGGGACAGCACACAGGAAGGGACCTACGCCCGTCTGATGGACGGGGATAAAGCCAACCTCGTGCTGACGGATCCTCCATACAATGTGGACGTCCAGGAGACAGCCGGGAAGATCATGAATGACAACATGGGCGATGAAGAGTTCTACCGGTTCCTGTTCTCCGCTTTCCAGTGCATGTACGGGAACCTTGCCGATGACGGCAGCATTTATGTCTGGCATGCAGACACGGAAGGCCTGAACTTCCGGAAAGCCTTCAAAGACGCCGGCTTTTATTTATCCGGCTGCTGTATCTGGAAGAAGAACGCTCTGGTTCTTGGACGGTCTCCCTACCAATGGATCCACGAGCCCTGCCTGTTTGGCTGGAAGGCCAAGGGGAAGCACCAGTGGTACGCGGACCGGAAGCAGACAACTGTCTGGGAATACGACAAGCCAAAAAGCAGCCCAGACCATCCTACGATGAAGCCCGTGACCCTTATGAGCTATCCCATCAAAAACAGCACCATGACGAACGGCATCGTGCTTGACCCGTTCCTTGGAAGCGGTTCGACGCTGGTCGCCTGCATGGAGACGGACAGGGTTTGCAGGGGGATTGAGCTTGATCCCAAGTTCGTGGATGTGATTGTGAAGCGGGCGATTGAGCATGAAGGCGGCAGATACGATGATGTGTTTGTAATCCGCGATGGGCAGAAGCTCCGCTTTGACGAGGTGGCATCTTTTGAGCCGCAGGAGGTGGAGGCATGAGGGTGGAACTGATTGCTTATACCCCGAAGGCTTCCGGTGTCTGCTGTGATGCTGCCGCAGTGTGTACGGATTCTCAGAACGGCTATAGGTCACTTCAGCACTCCATGGAATCGGGCCATGAATCCGTCCTGGAACATGCCGTGTTTACGTTCCGGGTGGAAGGTCTGTCCAGGGCGGCGCTTGCACAGCTTACGCGCCATAGGCTGGCGTCTTTCTCAGTCCAGTCCCAGCGCTATGTGAAGATCAATGATGTGGATCTGGTCATGCCGGAGAGAATACGGAATTCGGAATTCTATGTGGAAGCTGGAAGCCTCCTGGAAGATGTTATGAACCTTTACCGGAGAATGGTAGAAGCGGGCATCCCTACAGAAGATGCCAGGTATGTCACACCGCAGGCAGTACCGACATCGCTCATCGTGACGATGAACGCCAGGGAGCTGCGCCATTTCTTCAGCTTGCGATGCTGCAACCGCGCACAATGGGAAATCCGGTGCCTGGCGGATGAAATGCTGAAGCTGTGTAAAGAGACAGCCCCTATCCTGTTTGAGGACGCAGGCCCGGGATGTGTTCGGGGCAGATGCCCTGAGAAAAGGCCTTGTGGAAATCCTAAGATACGGGAGAAAGGAAATAAATAAAAGACTGGGTTACAAAACCCAGTCCTCTAATAGAATCCCCGGAACCCTGCTGAATTCTCCTGTATTGTGCGTGACCACAGTGATGCCCCTGGCTACGCCCTGGCCTGCAATCTGGATATCGTATGAGCCGATAGGCTGTCCGGCTTTAACGAGCTCTGCACGGATCCGTCCAGTAACAACAGCATCGTATTCAGTAAATGGTATGACCTGGAATGCAGAGAGGAATAAATGCATATCCTCCAGGCGTTTGTTTCCCCAGCCTGCTTTTGCCGCACCGTACTCCAATTCAAACAAGGTAACGGATGATATGGCAAGTTCAGAAGGTGGGATAGACAGTATTTTCCTGTTCAGGGACGGGTATGTGCCACGCATTAAATATGCACATATGTTTGTGTCAAGGAGATACATCAGAAATCCTCCCGTTCAGGCAGGTCAAGAATGGACGGCTGGTCCCTGTCTTCTAAAAAGTCATCAGGGAAGGCGCCAATAGTAGTACGGAGCGGAAACCAGGGATCGTCTGTAGGAAAGAGGATGTAAGCATCCCCGACACGTTTGATAAAGAATTCTGTTTTATCCGTGCGAAGTTCTTTAGGGATTCTTACAGCCTGGCTGTTGCCGCTTTGAAACACTCTTGTTGTGGTCATGAGCATCACCTCCATGTCTGTATATACAACTAGTATACACGGACAGCCATGAATTATCAAGAGGGACAAAAAAGTATTGTGAAAAGGATATCCAGGTATTGTTTGAAAGACAAAACAGAAGGCCATTCGTTTATGGGATCGTCATCAGACTGTAGCTGGCTAATAAATAATAAATAACTGATTTTTATAGATGAGGAAGCCCAAAATGCATGAAAAAGATTTAACGCTCGGCAGCCTGTTTGATGGTTCCGGGGGTTTTCCTCTGGCAGGGATCCTTGCAGGGATTAAGCCGGCCTGGAGCTCTGAAATAGAGCCTTTCCCTGTGCTGGTTACGCACAGGCGGCTGCCGTCTGTGAAACATTATGGTGATGTATCCAGCTTATCCGGCTCTGAACTGGAGCCAGTGGACAT
The DNA here is from genome assembly GCA_017475035.1 of Blautia sp. GTDB lineage: Bacteria > Bacillota > Clostridia > Lachnospirales > Lachnospiraceae > Blautia_A. The sequence continues at coordinate 26,871 of JAFVGK010000123.1, read as the reverse complement.
CATCACATTTGGGTCGCCTTGCCAGGATTTGTCTATCGCTGGCAGAAGGGCAGGCATCCAGGAAGGGCAGCGTTCCAGCCTGTTCTTTGAGGCGGTCAGGATCATAAAAGAAATGAGGGAAGCAACAGATGGAAAATATCCAAGATACTGTGTCTGGGAAAATGTCCCCGGGGCCTTCTCCTCCAACGGTGGAGACGACTTCCGGGCTGTCCTCGAAGCAGTCATCGGAATTAAAGAAGAAGGGGTGCAGGTGCCTGCGCCTGAAGATCACAGATGGCCCAAAGCGGACGTATACCTGGGTGACGGATGGAGCCTGGCTTACCGAGTTTTTGACGCTCAATACTGGGGCGTCCCCCAACGACGCGCAAGAATCTACCTTGTCTGCGATTTTGCAGGAGGAAGTGCACCAGAAATACTATTTGAGTCCGACGGCCTGTCTGGGTATTCTCCGCAGGGCATCGGCACGTGGAAAGGAACTGCCGCCGGTGTTGAAGAGGGCACTGGAGAGGCAGGCAGGGGATCTCCTTTTGGAAGTGGACGAGGAGGAATCGGACGGTACTGCCTGAACACGCAGGGACAGAGCGGGGTGGCGGTTACCAGGGAGCAGACAAACACACTTGTCGCCCAGGATCACGGGAACCACCCGGCAGTCCTCCAGGCAGCCGGCTTTTCCACAGAACACAGTGCGAAGGCAAGGTCCATTGGATATGGGGAAGAAGTCTCGCCTACGCTCCGTGCCGCGCAGGTTCCCGCAGCCATGTCCTTACAGCACAACCCGAGCGACAGCAGGCTGAAGATTGAAAAGGATGGGAAGGTGCAGACACTGTGTTCCAGGGCAGGAACTGGCGGGAATAACGTGCCGCTGGTAGCGGAGCCGAAGGCTTACGGGATCGCGAAGGAAGCTTTTAACTCAGGAGAACAGGCAGGATTTGCCTTTGCCATCAATGAAGAGACGTCTCCAACCCTGCAGGCGAGGGGGCCAGGGGCAGTAGCGAAACCGGAGCTTAAGGCCTTCGGTGTGTGCAGTAAGAGTTCCCATGCCATGCTATCGGTTAACCCGCACAGCGGATTTTATGAAGCGAAGACGAGCAGGACGCTGGACCAGGCGGGCGGCAATCCAACTTGCAACCAGGGAGGAATCTGCGTGGTAGCACCGGAAAAGGAAGAGGCTATTGCCTTTGAGCCTGGCGCCGCATCAAGGGTAGGCGGGCATGTCTATGCGGATTGCAAAGCAGGGACGCTGCGTGCCAGGGCTGGTGATAACCAGCAGGCTGTAGTTTTCTTTACACAGAACCAGAGGGATGAAGTCCGTGACCTGAAAGACAAGGCGGCTGCCTTGCAGGCTCAGCCTGGGGCGAAGCAGCAGACCTATGTCCTCCAGGGAAGCATGATCGGCAGGAAAGAGAAGAACGGCCCACAGGGGGACGGAATAAATGAAGATGTCAGTTTTACCCTGACCGGGGTGGACCGGCATGCTGTTGCAGCACCGGCTGATGATGCCCATTATTCTACGAGCAAGAGCTCCTTCTTCACCAATGCGCTGAAAGAGCAGGCTGGCACATTGGTGGCATCCGACTGGAAGGATCCGCCCTGCGTGAATGATACGCCGAACGAGGAGCCGTCTTACATAGTACGGAGGCTCACACCGATTGAATGCGCCAGGCTCCAGGCATTCCCGGACTGGTGGTGCGATGGGCTGGCAGACCCGGATCCATCGGAAGCAGAACTCGCTTTCTGGATGGAAGTCTGGAACGAGTGGCAGCGGATCAATGGGAAGAAACCGAAGACGGAAAAGCAGGTCAGGAAATGGCTGTCTGATCCCCATACGGACTCGGCTGAGTACAAATTGTGGGGGAATGGCATCTGCTTGAATAACGCTTTTTTTGTGCTTGCCGGGATCGCCTGGACGGCTAATAAGGAAGCTGCTCCCTGTGCCTGAAAGCCGGGGAGAGGCACTGTAATAAGCACAATTTACACCCTGTTCCTGCCGTTATCTTTGTCACATATATGATGGAAAAAGGCGTGGATATAATGGGCCGGTAACGGTAAGATGCGCTTACAAAAACAAAGAAAAACGCATTGCAAAGGAGGCCCAAGACATGAAACTTAAGTACAACGTAACGGGCGGCGGAAGAAAAAGAATGGTCGCCATCATCAGCAGGGAAGCAAGATGCCACGCAGTCTACACAAGGATGCCGGAGTGCGCTTACATTATCGGCACCATCAAAGTCACCAGGGATGGGGAACTGGTCTGGGACGAGAGGACGGAAAAAGATTTCATTGAGATGATCGTGGAAGCACTCGCCGATGAAGGATTCCGCCCGGTACCCCCGGAAGAGGAGAACACGCCAGACACAATTGAAGTGGCTGAATCAGGGAGCGGGGCAGATGCTGAAGGACAGACCAGGGAGGAAGGCGCTGAGGTAAACAATGATACAGCAGAAGAAGCCCAGGCGGGTCTTTCAGAAGAATCATCTACTGAGGCAAATGAGGAAGGCAACACGGAAGAAACGGAAGCAACAGGGACCGCCGGGGTGGAAGAAACGGAAGCAACGGAGGCTGCCGGGTTGGAAGAAACAGAAGCGGAAGAGGGAAGCGGGTCGGAAGAAGAATCAGGAACAGAAGAGGCTGCTGAAACGGAAACTGATCCTGTCGGGGAAAGCACGGCGGAAGCCTCCAACGAAGAAAACGGGGAAGCCGGAACAGCTGGTGATGATGAAGATGGAGAAGGCACTGAGCCATCTGGAGAGGAAACGCCTTCCAGGATGGAAATCTCCATGCCGCGGGATTCTTTCACAGACGCGGCTCTTTCCAATCTGGAGAAGATAATTGGAAGCAAGCGCAGGCTCCTTATGAAGGCTTTGGAAGCAGAGAGCCTCCCGGTCGAAGTAACAGATGAGAAGGTAACCTTCCCCTGGTTTAAGAAGCCGGAAGGCGACCCCATCACAGCATCAGCTTATACGCACCTGGTAGAAGGAATCGGCAGGATGGCGAAGGAAGCGAAGCGGGTGGTTGCCACGGAAAAAGAGACAGAGTCAGAGAAATACATCTTCCGGTGCTTCCTGCTCCGGCTGGGATTTGTCGGCCCGGAGTACAAACATGAGCGGGCGGTGCTGATGAAGAACCTCTCCGGCCACGCTGCCTTCAAGACACAGGAAGAAGCAGATGCATTCTATGCGAAGCTGAAGGCTAAGAAAGAAGCGCAGAAGAGAGAAAAGGCAGAGAATTCCGTCACAGATGAAGCGGATGCGGCAGGCCAGGAGGAAACCGCTCCAGAAACAGGTGAGGAAGAAAGCGATGTGGAAGAAACCACACAGGATACCTACGGTGAAGAATCATAAAGGAGGGAACATGATGGGGATGAATTTGATGGCGGAGAAAATGAGAGCCACGGCAGAAGAACTGCAGGCAGGCGCAGAAGAGCTGGTTTCAGATTACGGGAAAGTAAAGGAACGGCTGTTCATTAAGATCTGCAACAGGGAACGGAACATGGAGCAACTTTCCGGTGTCCCACACAAGGATTTCCTGGAGTTTGCCGTCACCTGCCACATTGAGATGGGGGAGTACGTTGGGGGCACAGCAACCATTACAGTGAATGACAGCCTGCTGAAGGCTTTCGGGATAGGGGAGGACCAGCTCTTTGAGGATGCCATTGCAAACAGCCCGTCCATCAGGCCGGCACTCATAAAGGATATTGACAGCCTGATGGCCATGCTGACCGGAATGGATGCCCCTGGCATGTACTGCCCGATCAAAGCGGTGACGGTGGAGGGACTCATCAATGGCGCAGCGGCAATCCTCTACCCTGGGGTCCTGGAACGCCTCGCAGAACAGGCGGGATGCCCTTTGCTCCTGATCCCTTCCTCGGTGCATGAATTCCTCTGCCTGCCGGAGAAGGACGGGTTTGCGAAAGACGATATGGAAGCCATGATCCGGGATGTCAATGAGATGGAGGTCCGCCCGGACGAGGTCCTTTCCGGCCATCTTTACCGGTATGACCCTGCGGATGGGAAGCTTACGGCAGCGTAAAATGTACCAGACAGGGCCAGTAAAGATTGTGAATTTTACAGCCTGAAATGAACTTGGCTCCTGCCGCCACCTACGGTAATGTGATCCATGACACAGGCGGAAGGCGCCAAGTTCTTGAAAGAAACGGGGCCAAGGCAAAATAAAACGGAAGGATGGTGCAGGACATGGATTTTTGCCTGGCATATGGAAGCAACTTATCAGTGGGGCAGATGCTGAAGAGATGCCCCGATGCAGTATACGTGGGGACGGCAGTGATCCCTGGCTACCGGCTGCTCTTCAAAGGAAGCCAGTCAGGGAGCTACCTGACTATTGAGAAAATGCGGCGGAGGAAGGTGCCGGTCCTGGTCTGGAAGGTTTTAGAGGAAGACGAGCAGAATTTAGACATCTATGAAGGGTGCCCGAGATTTTACCGGAAGGAGCGGATGAAGGTGGAGCTGCACAGCCTGGCCGACGGGGCTGCCCTCGGAAAGGTGGATGCCTTTGTCTACATCATGGATGAGAGAAGGAACCTGGGAGTCCCCTCCGAGGGTTACTACAACATCTGCGAGGAAGGATACCAGAGGTTCGGATTTGACACCAGGATCCTGGAAAAAGCCTACCTGGAAAGCGTGGGAGGGAAGAGAACCTTGCCGGTAAAGAAAAGCTGGGTATTTGCGGGAGGTGCGAGATGAAGATGCGGGAGAATGACATCGTAGAAAGAACCCGAAAGGAATACCCTGCAGGGTGCCGGATTGTCCTTGACTGGATGGAGGATCCGCAGGCACCGGGACCGGGGACACAGGGCACCGTGCTGGCGGTGGACGACACCGGCTCCGTCTGCCCAGCCTGGGATTCGGGCGGCAGGCTGAATGTGATTCTGGGAGTGGATGGCTGCCATAAAATCCGGACGGAGGATGAAGCAAAAACCACCCTGGACTGGTATGGAAAACGGCAGAAGAAAGAAAACACGAGATGCCCGCGATGTGGAAGCCACATGGAAGGAAAAACAGCCGGGCATGCCCTGAGCCGATGGGCAGAAATCATGGTCTGCGACATGTGCGGAACTTTTGAGGCCATGGAAGCTGCAGGCCTGATGGAGAGAATCCCGCTTACGCAGTGGGCAGCGGTGAAGGAACCGCAGGAAGGAGGCGGCCCATGGGAAGGATAAAGATCCTCGTTGTGGAACCTTTAAAGGTTCCGAAGACTGTGGAGATCGAACATAACCTGGAGGAAATGCGGAGGATCGTCGGAGGGGCAATTGCCTGCACCTACCCATGGGATGACCTGGTTGGCCTTGTCCATGCGGATGACGGGATCGCCCTGGGCTATCCCCTGAACAGGTCGCTGGAAACGGAAGACGGGAAGGTTTACGACATCGTCCCCGGCACCTTCTTCCTCTGTGGCCTTTCCACCGATGACTTTGCCAGTATTCCGGACGACATGGCGGAAAAGTACATGAAGCTGTTCCTGTACCCTGAGTTTTTTATGCGGACGCTGGACGGGAAGCTCCTGCGGTTTAAGATCGGGAGCGGTGAGCCGCCAAAGGAAATCTGGTGAAATGGAAGTGGGGGCGCCGGAATAATCAGGCTCCCCCTCCATTTTAAGGACATCTTACCGTAGGAAGCAAGGGATAGCAAGGAATTCTTTGGGCATAAACTGGACAAAGATCTGCCCTGGAAACTGGCAGCTATACACAAGGAAAAAGAGAGAGAAAGGACCCGGCTTTCGCCGGATCCCCTTGGGAGGGCTCCCCTTTAGAAGAAAGCCCAGTAGCCCATCCCTGCTTCCAGCTGCAGGTCGTACATGGTTCTGTAGTGGCAGTTGTCGGGATCCCAGGGTTCTTCTTCCTCATCCTCGGGGAAGGGGTCGTAGCTCCATCCGTTTTCCTTGTAGGCTTTCAGCCTGATCTCCCTGATGTCAAAGCGGTCAAGTTCGTAGTCTTCGTTCAGCTTTGCGATGCGGTTTTCGATGATCTCTTCGATTTCTGTGTAGGCTTTTTTCATTTTTGCTTCCTCCTTTTTGGCTTTGCCTTGTGTGTTTTTCTGGTTACATTAATCACTCTAAAAGGGATAAATAGCAAGCAGATAACGGCCCATAATGTACACAAAATCTGGACGAAATCATTGTGTACATTACGGGCTTAAATCTTCTTGGCTCCATGCGGAAAGTACGGTAATGTACTCCTTGAAAAGGCAAACACATACGCAGAAAGGAGAAAGACATGAAAACAAGCTTTTACCTGGACGGGAAGAAAACAACACAGAAAGCCATGAAGGAGCTGCTTGGGGAGGAGAGGCTAAAGGACATCCTGGGCCAGGCAAAGGAAACATTTTTTGAAGATCCGCTGATCGAAAATGACTTTTATATCGGTGGCGGGAAGATGCTGACAATCAGGTTTTCGTGAAAGAAAAGTACAACAAAAACAGCAAGAAATAGGAGGGGAATCCCTCCTTTTTCTGTTCCAAAAACGGGGTAAAAATGTACCAGTTTATGCTTGAAAACATTGTGTACATTATGGCCCGTTATTAACTTGGCTCCTGCGCGGACCTACGGTAATGTGTGCATAACAAAAGCAAACACACCAACGGAAAACGAAAGGAGCAAAAGCCATGACAAACGCAACAGCAGCCCAGATCGAGAACATGAAAGCACAGACCTTCGGGGTTGAGGTCGAGATGAACAGCATCACGAGGGAGAACGCAGCGAAAGCCGCAGCCGCCTACTTCGGGACAGGACGGTGGGAAAACACCGCACACCGCAACGGCTACTGCACGGTCAGCGCCTACGACGCGGACGGAAGGGAATGGAAATTCTCGAAGGACGTGAGCATTGCCGGGCCGGACAGCGAAAAGACGGAGATGGTAACGCCGGTCCTGCACTACGCGGACATGGAGCTCCTGCAGGGGCTCATCAGGGCACTGAGGAAGGCAGGCGGCCGGTCCTGCGCTTCCCGCGGATGCGGGGTCCACATCCACATCGGAGGGGACGGGCACACACCGAAGACGGTCCGCAACCTGGTAAACCTGATGGCAAGCCATGAAGACCAGCTTACAAAGGCGATCAGGATCGACGGCTACAGGCAGGCAAGGTACTGCAAGACGGTTGACCCGGCTTTCCTTGAAAGGATCAACAAGCAGAAGCCGGCAACCACCGCAGAGCTTGCAAGGTGCTGGTACAACGGCCCGGTTGAGACCGAACACTACAGCTACACACGGTACCGGATGCTGAACCTCCACAGCTACTTCAACCGCTACCACACGATCGAATTCCGGTGCTTCAACTTCGACGAAAAGAGCGAAGGGAAGCAGGGCGGCCTCCACGCAGGGCAGCTCAAGGCGATGATCCAGCTTTGCCTGGCCATGAGCCAGATGGCAAAACAGCTCCGGAGCGCAAGCCCGAAAAAAGGACAGAGGGACAACGAAGCCTACGGGTTCCGCTGCTGGATGCTCCGGCTGGGGTTCATCGGGGACGAATTCAAAACCGCAAGGGAATACTTCATGAGAAACTTCGAAGGGTCCAGCGCCTGGAGAAACGGAAGATGAAGGAGACAGCCTCCTGCCACCAATAAGCCGCAAAAAAGCGGCCTTTTGGTGGTAGAAGGGTATCCCCTTCGAGAATAAAATGTACCAGGCCAGGGCGGGAAATATTGTGGAATATATGGCGCGCAAATAACTTGGCTCCTGCCGGATAGTACGGTAATGTGTCACTTACAAGGAGCAGAGAAAACGCCAAAAGAAAGGAGAAAAGGACATGAAAACAGAAAACACCTACTTCGCAGAACTGGAAAAAACCGGCCACGAATTCGAGGAGCGCAGGGCAGCGCACCAGGCAAGGAAGCAGGAGGTGCTGAACACCTACGGCTGGGATTCCGAAGAAATGAAAGCCTGGTACGAGGAAGAAGCCGCCATGGAGTTCCCGATTGCCCCAGGGGCGAACAAGGCCTACAGGGCTTACCGGATGACCCAGATCCACAACAGCAGCGAGTTTGAGATGGAGGAATTCCTCTGGGACAAGGAAGTGAAGGATTTCGTGGAAGCCCTGCGGAAGGCGGGCATTCCTGAATTCGCCTACACAAACCAGAGCACGGCAGTCATGGAGAACATCCACGCTTTTGCCGCCGAGGGCTGCACGCTCGAAGGCCTCTGCAAGGTGACGCGGAAGGAGGACCGCTACGGGGAAGAAGCGGAAACCGAATACCCGGGTCTCCGGTTTAAAGTGAACTGAGGAACAGCCCGCCGGGAGAAGGAAGGAACCGGATCCCGGCGGGCAAAAAAAGGAAGGATGGGGCAGTGCATGACAAAGGTGGAAGAAAAGCTGTATAAGGCAGCTGAAAAAGCAGAGGCAGAAACCAGCCGTTTGCTGGAACAGGTCCATGGGCTGTTTTATGATCCGGAAGGCGGGACAGAGGATGATGCCATGAAGATGGAAGAGGTTATCAGGCTCGTCAGGGAAGCGGAATCCATCACAAAGAAAATTGGAAGGAAACTGCATGGATAAGCATCAGGGAAAGCCCGGGGAATACAGGTAGCTGCATTTCCGGGCTTCTTTTTTGGCGGATAAAGGTACCAGGTATACATCAGAATGTTTGTGCAGTTTATGGCTCCGGTTCTACTTGGCTCCTGCCGGACAGTACGGTAATGTGTCACATGCAAGGGGCAGAAAAAAGGCAGAAAGGAGAAAAACATGGATTTGTATACAAGGGAGCAAGAGAGGATTGAAAAGGCCATATGCGGGACGGAAAAGCAGATCGCGGAAATCTACGGGTCTGAAAGCATAGAAATGCAGGCCTGGAACCGGCAGAAAGAAGCCATGTCATTTACGATTGGATGTGGGGCCCGTAAAGCTGCTGATGCATGGATTGAAAGCCTGGCAAACAAAAGCAGCGAATTTGAAATGGAAGAAAGCCTCCTGAAATGCGATGTTGAGGGCTTCATTAAAAAACTGCGGGAAGCGGGAATTGAAACCTTTGCTTACACGGCTAAAAACACTGATGTTATTGCAAACCTACACGCTTTTGTAGAGGAAGGATGCTCTTTTGAAGAATTCTGCATTGTGACCCGGGAGACTCCCAGATGGGGAGGAACGACACACCAGGGGATCCGTTTCAAAGTGAACTGAGGAACAGCCCGCCGGGAGAAGGAAAAACCTGATCCGGGCGGGCTGTTTACCGGAAAATACCACCAGGTTTACATCAGAATGTTTGTGCAGTTTATGGCTCCGGTTTTACTTGGCTCCTGCCGGACAGTACGGTAATGTGTCACATGCAAGGGGCGGAAAACAAAGCAAAACGAAAGGAGCAAAAACATGAACAGAGCAGCAATCAATGAGGCCATCAGGGCGGCGGCAAAGGCACACGGGTTCACCACCAGGGAAGGATTCCAGGGGCTTGAAGAACCGGAAAGCGAAGAACTGAATTTCATATGGAAAACACGCACAACGGAGAACACTGACTGGGTGGTGCACAGGGTGGAACAGGAAGCGGAGCTTATGGCAAGCGTCCGGAAGATGGGCGGGCATCCTTCGCCGGAAGAACTCCTGAAGACAGCGGATGAGATCAGGAGGGGAGCGGAGCTGGTGATGGAGCTCAACCGGATGAAGCTTACCTGGACGGAAGAGTTTTAAGCGGAAAGGGGAGGGGAACCTCCCCGGCCCCCAAAAAACATAGACAAAACCGACCCAAAAACATTGTGTACATTATGGCGCGTAAATAACTTGGCTCCTGGCCGGACCTACGGTAATGTGTGCATAACAAAACGAAAGGAGAACACGGACATGGCAAGGATCAGGACAATGGGATTTGAGGAGGCGCTTAAGAAGGCACAGGAGATGGGGTACACAATGGCGGAAGCCAACGGGATCACAACAGAGATCGCCGAGTACCTCGAAGAAGAGCCTGAAGAGGGAACCAAAGACAGCGGATGGTTCATCATGGGGAGCCTCCTGATGAACGCGAAGGAAGCCTGGAAGAAAGACCCGGAGGCCTACACCCTTTCCTGAAAGGAGGGAGGTGCCGCTTTAACAGGCGGCACCTTTCCCAGGCGGGATACACAAAAAAGGGGCTGGATGATTGTACAGATTATGGCGTGGATTCTGCTTGGCTCCTGGCCGGACCTACGGTAATGTACGCATAAGAAAACGAAAGGAGAACACGGACATGGACCTGTATGAAGCAATGAGGACTTACAGGCTTCCAAACCCCTCTACACCGGAAGACCTGGAGATGCGGTTTTCCGGGATGGTGGGAAAATCAGGAAAGTGTATTCGATCTGGGTTTGTCCTGAACCGACAAAGAAAAAGCAAAATTCCATTACAAAGTACAAAATGGTACCAGAGCCGATTGAAGGCAATGTAGTTGAGAAAGAAGAGGATTATGACTTACTGGATGTTGTGGTTATCTCTGTCAACAAGGATGGTACAGAGAGTGAAAACAGGCTGCTGAAGCTTCTGAGTACTTTGTTTACAGCTGGGAAGACGAAGGAACAGAGGAAGGATATCCTGGAGACCGAATTTGGGATTCCGATGACTGTGGAATTAGGTCAGGAGGTGGAGAGAATGTGCAATTTGAGTGAAGCTATTTTGAATGAAGGTAAGATTTTGGGAACTGTTGAGACAATGCGGGATGATGGAAAAAGTGAGCAGGAAATCATCTCCCGGTTAATGGAAAAATTTCATTTAACCGAAGATGAAGCCAGGGACTATATTAAGGTCCCGGCATGACTACATTAAATAGCAAGATAATTTACTATAATAGCCTCCTCCTTCGGGATGGGGCTATTTTTATGCCCTGGAGGAGGCAGCACATGAACACATTTACCTATAACAACGTTTCTTCCCATTCATTTCACTGCCTGGTCAGTGGAGAGGATACGTTTGAAAAGCCTGCGCCGGATATGGAACGCATCCAGGTCCCCGGAGAAACGGGGAACTCATCCTCCCGGGAAAGCGGTTCCCTAACGTGGATATCACTTATCACTGTATGATCAAGAAGGATTTTGCTTCCAATTACCAGGCCCTGGCTGAGCACCTCCTGAAAGACCAGGGCTACCACAGGCTGGAAGATACGATCCACCCGGGCTGTTACCGGATGGCTGTATTTGGCTCCGGGATTACTCCTTCAATGCTGGCACTAAACAAGCATGGGACGTTTGATCTTACCTTTTCCTGCAAGCCGCAGAGGTATCTGGTAGAAGGGGAATCTTCGATAAGCCTCACAGCCAGCGGATACATAACGAATCCAACACAGTTTGACGCGAAGCCGGTCATCCGGGTTTATGGGGCAGGAGACCTGAATGTGGGAGGAAGAACCGTCCATATAGGCAGCCACAGTTATTCCTATATTGACCTGGACTGCGAACTGGAAGAGGCATACTGCGGGAATACGAACTGTAACAGCCTGGTTATCCTGCGGACAAATAATGCGTTTCCGGTGCTTACGCCAAAGTCAAATTATATTGGTCTGGGAGCTGGCATTACAAAAGTTGAGGTTACTCCCAGGTGGTGGACCATTTGAGACTTACTTTTTGAAAAAGAAACCTTTACTTTTACGCTCTGTATAAGCATAAAACGGAGCGTAGAAGTAAAGACGGCGGAAAGGAGGCAGAAACATGGGCCTTGAAAAAGCGATTATTCATGGAAAAGAATACAGGAAACCATATACCGGGGCAAAGGCTGTCTCCCGGTCCTGCCGGAACCATGGCGGCTGCCAGTGGTGTGAAGAGAACAGGAAGTACAGGTATCGTAAAGAAAATGAGAAGACAGCACAAATGCTTGCGGAGTATGCAAAGGGAGGTGACGACCATTGAATCCGATTTTATTTTCCGCTGAGGAAACCGAATTTGCCTCCAATGGCCTGGGCCGCCTGTCAGAAGCCATCTCCTGTAAAGTGACGGAAGAGAGAAATGGACAATACGAGCTGGAAATGGTGTATCCGGTAACGGGAAAGCGTTATAAAGACCTTTCCCTGGAACGCATCATTTACTCCAGGCATAGCGATAATCCCGCAGACATCCAGCCGTTTCGGATCTACAAAATTACTAAGCCGATGGACGGGAAGGTAACTGTGAATGCACGGCATGTCTCCTATCAGTTGTCGAAGACAACCGTCATGCCGTTTGAGACTACAACCTGCCCGGCAGCCTTGAAAGGTCTTATCGATCATTCTGTGGGGACCTGTACATTTACCACATGGACGGATATTACCACCGGAGCCAACAAAACCTTCAAGTTGGAAGAGCCTTCTACCTTCCGATCCGTCTTGGGAGGGCAGGAAGGCAGTATCCTGGACCTGTTTGGCGGCGAATATGAGTGGGATCACTTTGCCGTAAAACTCCATCAGAACAGGGGAACAGATTCAGGAGTCGCCATCCGGTACGGCAAAAACCTGACGGATGTGAAGGAGACAAAGGATTCCTCAAACCTTTTTACCGGGATTGTTCCTTTCTGGAAGGGGCAGGATGACTGGGGCGAGGATGTGGTCGTTACCCTGGAGGACCAGGTAGTTTACGGGGAAAACCGGGAGGATTATCCATATGACATGGTTATCCCGGTAGACCTTTCCGGGAACCTGCAGGATGAGCCGACCGATCATGAACTTCTCGAAGCAGCAAGGGATTATATTGAAAATAACATGGTGAGGAATGCCCCCTCGTCCATTGATATTTCCTTCATCCATTTGTGGCAGACGGAGGAGTATGCAAGCGTAGCCCCGCTGCAAAGGCTCCGCCTATGTGACACGGTGACGGTTGAGCATTCCCTGCTCGGAATCAGTTATAAGGCAAAGGTTGTAGCTGTAACCTATGACGTCCTGTTAGAGCGTTATGAAAAGATGACGATAGGGGAGACCCGTTCATCTCTCTCTGATGGGATAAAGATTGCGGCCAGGGAAGCGACACAGGAACTGCCCACTATGTCAGCCATGCAGATGGCGATTGCCCATGCGACACAGCTTCTGACTGGAGGGACAGGTGGCTATGTAGTCTTTGGCTGTAATGGGGATCCGGAGAGTGATGAATACATCCCATTTGCGAAGGGACGAAAACCTGCGGAAATCTACATCATGGATACGGATTCCGTAAAGACGGCAACTAACATCCTACGGATCAATGTAAATGGGATCGGTTTTTCCGCAAATGGGATCAACGGCCCGTATCATTCCGCTTGGACACTGGATGGCCGTTTCGTGGCTGATTATATACGTAAATTCCGGTAATTTTGAGATTAATTTCTGGCCAGAATAAATCGCCAAATTATAAACCAATGTCAGCTGGGTATTCATTATATTTCTGCATCACTAATCCAAGATTAGTGATGCAGTGTTTGAAATATTTTTTACCCAATAGCTGCATCAAGTTCAGCCTTGGTTCTTCTTTTCCTTGGTTTAGAATCTTTGCTTCCTATTGGTCTGCCTTTTCCTCTTGGTTCCGGCTTTTGTATTCCTTGGGCTGCTTGTGCAGCTTCTCTGGCCAGTGTTTTCTTATTTTTACTTCCTGGTGGTCTTCCTTTTTTACTTCTTGGCTTTGGAATAGTTCCTGCAGATCTTTCCGAAGCTTCACGTGCCAGGGTTTTGTTGTTTTTTCTTCCTGGTGGTCTTCCTGCTTTGCCCCTGGACGATTCGAGTACTTTTTCATTCTCGTTCTTTGGAATGGGTTCATCTTCACCCGGCAACATCACTGGTTCAGTTAGCTCTTCACTGTTTGGATATAATTTGTATTTTTCCCTAATGTCCTTTGGCATATCGTGGAACTGAGATACTCCCTTTCCTTTCTGACGAATCCTTAAGTTAATTTCGCCCGTAATGGTATTGAAATCCTCAGTTTTGATACCTGCCGAATTGAATACGGAAATCTGTTTCTCGGTCAATTTATTAACGAGCATATAGGTTCTATTAGATGACAGCAATAAAAATAACTTATCATCAACTTCTTCAATAAACCGTGATAACTTCAGCGATTCATTCTGACAGTACCTCATATAATAGCAGCGAAGAATCGTCGCGATGAATGCGACAGTAGTTCTTGTTTGAACACCCTGGTCCGAGTGAGACCGAAAAACATCATTTCCCAACATTGACTTGCTTATCATATATTGCTTCTCTGAAATATCACGGGAATGGTATACCCTGTCCATTTCTCGCGGACTCATTTTCAAAGAACTGGCTAAGCTATCAAACCCCTTTACCCAAATGTCTTTCCTGGCATGTTCAGCATATATCGCCCACTTGTACTGAGGCTTTTCCCTGATCTCTTCTTTGTTAGTTGTGATGAATTCATCTGAATCAGAAGAGAATGCTAATGCTTCAGAATCAGGCACCATGTTCTCTGGCAGTATACCATCCTTAGATTGAGTATCCAAAGGTTTTTCCGGTGAATCATTTGGATGAACTTTCACTATTTCAATATAACGTTGCATTGTCTTGCTAACAATGGGCTTTACCCCATGTTCCATTTGTTGTTCAACAGACAATATTTCCTGAAATACTTTGTTTGCAAGCGCAGTTTTACGTTCGGAGCCATTGATTCCATCAAAGAAAAGTCCAATATATGCTGCATCAGTATGGGATTGAAAAATATAGCGTTTGTCATCACTGACAATGCCAAACCTTCCTCCCTCACCAGAAATGTATTCCATGTTCCAGTAGATCAAGTCACCATAATCACTGACCATTTTCTTCTGTGCATGTGTATCCTCTTTCAACTTTACGATATAGTCGTAACCGGACTTTGATATATTGTTAATCACATCATGTGTAAGAAATCCTCGATCAAGGATGATCCCTTTGACAGAGATACCATATGCCGCCAGTGTAACGCGAATTTCATCAAATGCCTTACAGTCGGCACATCCACCCTCATTAATAGCAAATGTAACTGGAATTCCAAAAGGGGTACTGACAGCCCAAATATAACTTACGATTTCCACATTCTTCTTACTTTTTGCTTTGCCTTTTTGTGATAGTTTGCTTTCTTGTGATTCGTAATTACTGTTGGAACCGTCTACAGTTAACCATACTTCGGTAATGCCCAGTTTCTTACATTGAAGGATCCAGGCTTCTTTGAATTTATGTATCATATCCATAGTGATCTCATTATTGAACACATTGGATATCCAATCATCATCCTTTCTTTCAGAAGTAAACAGAAACGAATTTGCCATTGCAGGTTTGAACAAATAAGCGACATTTGACCTTTCTTTAATAGAATACATTGCATAATCAATTAGCAAATTTCCATATAGAGGACCAAATGAAGAATGTAGGGATTGATACAGCTTTGTGGAATGGCCTATGCCCAGACAAAGCAAATAATTGCCAATTGAAATATGATACTTTGGGAGCATGGCAGAACCATAGTGTTTTTGCCATTCAAGCGGAAAGAAAAGGCGATAGTTTTCGGATGGATAGAATGTTGGAGGATCAGCTTCTTTCCTTGCATATTCTCCGATGTAGATTTTTTTTCGTTCACCGCCCCCGATGTCTACCCAGCTATATACCCTATACCCATCTGGTTTTGCAAAATCAGGAACTGGAATTTCGTTAAGTTCTTTATATAAATGTCCCATATAATACCTCAAAATATATTTTTACAATATCTCAATGATATTACAAAAATGCAATATAATCAAGTATTATAATCGGCATTTATAAAATAGAAGAACCTCGATGTACAGCGGTTTTCAAGGCTATCAACGAACAGATAATAATGTATTTTTAAATTTGAGAAATCTCAAAATCACAGGAATTTACGTATATAACTACCGGCACCCTAAACGCAGCACAGGTGGATGTCGTAAACCTGGACGCGTCCAATATTACCACGGGCGCTTTCAAAATCCTGAAAAAAGACGCAGACGGAAAACCTATCCTCATAGATGGCAAAGAGCAGATCCTTTTCCTGGCTGATGCGGATAAAGGAAAGGTAGACATTGTTGCGGATTCTTTTTCTTTTACTAATGGCGAGACGGTAGAAAGCATCGCTAATGATGCGATTGATACCTATGACAATACCGTCCAGGGTTACCTCCATGAATTCCAGGATCAGATGGATGGGAAGGTTGACTGGTTCTTCATCCGCGGGAAGCCTACGGTCAACACCTCTGACCGTGCCTATTCCGTCAGCCCCAATAAGGAGTGGGCTACCGATACGGAGAAGAAAAAACACATCGGCGACTGCTGTTATGATATCGATACAGGCAAAGCCTATAAATGGACGTATGCATCCTATGGCACAACCCTGACTTTTGACCGGTTTTCTTCGACATACAACAGCAGTGATTACCTGAAGATTTATTACAAAGACGGCGATAAATTCAAGATGCTGGGCAGTTATTCTGGAGCTGATATGGCCTTTACGAAAGTATTTGTCCCTGCTTTGGACTGTTACCTGTACTGGCATACGAATGATACGAACAATAATGCCTATGGCTTTAAGCTGTCTGCCGCCAGGGAATACGGCGATCCTGTGTCCGGTGTGGAAGCCATCGGAACCACTTATGCGGATAGGGGACAGATTACTGCGCAAAACAACCGGATCCCAAGCTGGGGTCTCGGGGAAGTGACCGGGACAACCTACGAATCAGAGCATTACCCATATTCGGCAAACCTTGACGCTTACGTCCACTGGAAGATGTATACGTCAGGATCTGTCACCCAGCGTTATGACTGGGTGGAGATCAGGGACGCTTCAGTCCTGTCTGCCCTTGGAGCGGCATCCAATGCACAGGATACTGCGGATGGAAAAAGACGAAACTTCCTCACGCAGCCCACACCGCCTTATGACAGGGGCGATATATGGATGGATGGAAAAGAGATCAAGACCTGTATTAGGGCAAGGGCGAGAGGCGATTCCTTTAACGATTCTGACTGGACGGCAAAAAATGAGTATACGGACCAGGATTACGTAGAGAGTGAACTTCAGAAACGGGATGAACATTGGTCAGATGAAGACACAGTTTTCGCCACCCTCTTCAAGAACGGGAAGCGCGGCTTCGTCTACGATCCTGTTTCTAAAAAGATGTACATCTCGATGGACCTGATGAAGGGCGGTACGATCAAGCTTGGAGGCACCACCAACAACTATGGGAACGGGAAGTTCGGGGTTTATGACGCCAATGGGAAAGAGATCATCTGGATGGACAACACCGGGATCATTGTAAAGGATATCGGCGGGAACCAGTTAATGAAGATCAACCCTACGGACGGGTTTATGGTCTGTACTCCCTCTGGCTGGGGTAATGAGATCGTCCGGATCCATGACGCGATCATATACGGGAATCTGGGGACGAACAATTATTCCACCATAGACATGGTTACCCAGTATGGGGATGACCTCGCCCTGCTCCTGCGTGTCCCAAACAATATCGTCTATAAAGACGGTGTGGGGCATATCAACCTGGGCGGTATCCTTATGCAGGCACACCAGACAAGGATACGTGACGCTTATGATAACCCAATCATGACTTTCTCCGCTGCGAGAGTGGAAGCACATGTGCCGACATCCTGGGATTCAGATGAAAAGCTGAAAGAGAATATAAAAACAGTTTCTGGCTGTATGGAGAGATTAAGACCTCTTCGTGCCGTCTCTTTTTCCTGGAAGGACGGGAGGGCACCCGGTGATGTATCTGCAGGGCTGATTGCGCAGGAGGTACAGGAGGTCATACCGGAACTTGTATATGAAAATGAAGGCGGTACGCTTGGCATCAACTATGTAGGGTTGGTGCCATTTTTGTTGGAGGCGGTTCAGGAGAAGGACCGGCAGATCTCCATTTTGGAGAAGAGAGTCGGAGAACTTGAGGAAAAGCTGAAGGAGGTGGCTGATTTGCAGGAGAGAACAATAAGGCTGGTTGAAGAGTTAAAAATGCTGAATCCGGCTGATGAGAAGGAAAGGAGATGATCAGATGATCCGGTACACTTATGACCTGGACGTTGTCCCAAATGAACACAACGGCCATCCCCTGGTGGTGAAACTGAACCAGTATGATTCGAATGTCATATTAGACTTCCGGCTGTTTGCCAGCAGGGGTGAGTTTGAATTGGAGGAAGGAACCACGGCACAGATCCGGGGAACAAAGACGGATGGCAATGGGATCTCTGTAGATGTGGAGATCGCAGAAGCAGTGGTTACAGTCCCTGTTACCCAGCAGATGACAGCCTGCCCGGGTGACAACCGTTACGAGGTAGTGCTACGTTCCGGCGAGAAAGAACTGAACACGGCAAATTTCATCCTCAGGGTGGAGGCTTCAGCCCTGGATAAAGACACGATTCCTTCTGAATCTGTGATCCGGGAACTGGTGAACGTCATTGACCGGACGGATGAGATCATTGAAGCAGCCAGGACCTCCGATGAAGCGAAGGAAAGAATCATAGAGCTGGAGGCTTCCGCCAGCGAGGCGAAGGAAAGGGCGATAGAGGAAGCCTCAGTAGCAAGAGAATGTGCTGCTTCAGCATCTGCTGACCTTGCCCAGATTGATGAGAAGACGGAAGCAGGTCTTTCAGAGATTGAAGAGAAAATGTCAAGGCTGGTGACTATTACAACCCAGTCGGATACCCTTTCCGCACAGGCACTTCAAAAGGCATCTAACGCTGAAAATGAAGTGGAGGAGTTTGGTACCAGGATCGAGGAAATGCAGCAGAGGCTCCAGTCGATGGACTCCCAGATGCTGACCCTGGCTGATGCCCTGGAGGTTGACCCGGACGGGCTGGTCTGGCTGCTCCATAACGGGGAGCGGATCGCGGGACCCTATGAGGGCTTTGCCGGGGGAGGCGGTTCTGGAGGCGGTTCAGGCACAGCCGCAAAGCTTGCCGTCAAGAACCTGACCGGGTGGATCTCCACAACCATTGCGGAGGGTGATGACTGTGAGGTTTCATTCGAATGGGAATCTATCGAAGATGAGATGCCGACTGGCGGCGGTACACTAAGGATCATGTCTTCCGCAGGGCATGTGTTTGAGAACGGCCCGATTGAGCAGGGTGTGATCAGGAAAAACCTGAAGCCGTATCTCTCAGCCGGGACAAATTCCATCCGGCTGACCATTTCTGATGTATATGGGCAGAGCCGGACCATCAACTTTACAATTACATCGGTTTCTATTTCCAATAGCTCTACATTCGACCCGAGTGTTCCTTATACCGGCCCGATTGCCTTTCCTTATACGCCTGTCGGCAGCGTGAGGAAGACAGTGTATCTCCTTTTGGATGGGGAAGAGATTGCAACAACGGTTACTTCGGTTTCGGGACGGCAGCAGTCTTTCGTCATTCCTCAGCAGGGCCACGGGATGCACAAGCTGGAATGCTATTTTACTGCTGAGATAAACGGCATGGAGGTGCGGAGCAATACCCTCTATTATGAAATCATCTGCCTGGAGCAGCTGAACGATACGCCGATCATTGTATCCAGCATGACGAAGGAGTCCTTCACGCAGTATTCCACTATTAACCTGGACTATCTGGTTTATAACCCGGTTTCCATGAATACGGATGTGAGTGTCTTTGTAAACAATATCCTCAAAAGTGAGGGGACGGCAGACAGGACACGGCAGGTCTTTTCCTTCCGTGCCGATGAACCGGGAGAGATGAATATCAGGATCGAAGCGGGTGAAGCTGCCAGGGAATTCCATCTGGAAATCACAGAATCAGAGATCCATGTGGAAGCAGAGACTGAGGCTCTTTCCCTGTACCTTTCCTCCCAGGGAAGGAATAACTCGCAGTCCAACCGAGGGGAATGGAAGTATGAAGAGATCGAAGCCCAAATGACCGGCTTTAACTTCACCAATGACGGATGGGTAAATGATGCTTCTGATATTCCGGTCCTTCGCATTTCAGGTGATGACAGGGTTGTGATCCCCTTCAAAATGTTCGGGAAGGATTATAGAAGCACTGGTTTCACATTTGAACTGGAATTTGCAACCTCCATGGTCATGGATTATGACTCGGTCATTTTCTCCTGCATGAGCGGCGGACGCGGAATTGAGATGACTCCGCAGAGGATCACCTTGAAATCAGAGCAGAGCGAGCTGGGCATGCAGTTTAAGGAGAATGAACACCTTCGGATCACATTTGTCGGCGAGAAAAGGAGCGAAAACCGTCTGGTGTACGTCTATGTCAACGGGATTATGTCTGGTGTTATCCAGTATCCGGAAGACGATGACTTTGCACAGGTGGTTCCGGCAGATATCACAATGGGGAGCAACGACTGTACGGTGGATCTATACTGTATCCGCTTTTATGAGAACGACCTGAGCCGTATCCAGGTGGCAAATAACTGGATCGCTGACACGCAGGATGTGGAGCTGATGCTGGAGAGGTATAAGAGGAACGCGGTTTATGATGAGTACGGAGCGATATCGATTGATAAACTTCCGAGTAACCTGCCTTATATGATCCTGGAGTGTAAGGAGCTGCCGCAGTACAAGGGAGATAAAAAAACAATATCTGTCGTGTTTGTAGATCCACTCGATCCCACGAGAAGCTATACAGCAGAAGGCGTCCAGGCTGATGTCCAGGGAACTTCCTCACAGTTTTATGAGCGGAAGAATTACAAACTGAAATATAAAAACGGCTTTGTCATGACCGTGAACGGAAAGACGGAGAGGACGTTCCCGATCCGGTCTGGGGCGATCGGAGGAACGGTTTTCACTATGAAGGCAGACGTCGCTTCCTCCGAAGGAGCGAACAACGTGGAACTTGCCCGCCTTTATAATGATGCTTGTCCCTATAAGACCCCTTCACAGGAAGAGGATGGGAGAACCCGCCAGGCGATTGACGGATTCCCCATGGTCATGTTCTGGAGGAATACTGACACGAATGAGACAGTGTTCCTGGGCAAGTACAACGCAAACAATGATAAAGGCGACCTTCCCATCTTTGGCTTCAAAGAAGATGACGAATCCTGGGAGATCAAAAACAATACATCGGACCGGGTTCTCTGGAAGAGCGATGATTACAGTACCATCATCCAGGATGAGGATGGAAAGGAGATTCCGTCATGGACGAATGATTTTGAAAGCCGGTATCCGGAAGACTACTTCGATGCCACTCAGCTGCAGGAATTTGCCACATGGGTGAAATCTACTGACCAGGAGCAGGCAACAGGAGAGGCTCTTCCTTCCCCTGTTACCTATAACGGAACGGAATACACAGAAGACACAGCAGCCTACCGCCTGGCAAAGTTCAAAGCAGAGCTGGCGGATTATGTAGAGCTGGATTCCACCGTCTTTTATTACGTATTCACCGAGCTTTTCCTGATGGTGGATAGCAGGGCGAAAAATGCATTCCCGAGCTTTATGGGGAGCACTGTCGCAAGCTAAAGAGAATGAAACTATATGAGGCATTCTGGCTCTTAAGCTGGAGTGCCTTTTTTGATGGGAAGGGGGAAATGAGATGCGTGTAAACAAAAACAGGATCCTGAACGAAAGGAGGCGTGCAGATGGCTGATATGAGAAAGAAAGTCGTCTGGTTGTTCTATGATGCGGACACCGCAATTGGGATTAACAACGAAGGTGCTTTGGTCTTTTCCTATAACCTGGAAGACATTGACCACTTACCCTCTGGTGCCGATATCTTTAACAGCCAGAAGAGCGTGATGTGGGTCAATCTTCGTCAGGCGTTTTATGACGAGATTAAGTCGATGTATAAGCAGCTGAGGTCAACAGGCGCCTTATCCTACGATAAAGCAGAAGAGATGTTTGAATCCCACCAGGGAAAGTGGCCGGAAGCTGTGTTTAATGAGGATGCCTGGTTTAAGTATCTGGCTCCGCTGGTTGAGAAGGGAAACGCCACGTACCTCTCGATGCTGCAGGGAAGTAAGGAGTCCCAGAGAAAGTGGTGGCTGTACAACCGGTTTAAGTACCTGGATTCGAAGTACAATGCGGGTGATAGCCTGAACGATTTTGTTGAGCTGAGGGGATATGCAAAGGGTGACATTACCGTAACACCTTACGCTGATATCTACGCTAGCATTAAATATGGTTCTTACCTTGTCCAGACAAGGGCAGAAAGAGGAAAAGAGTATACCCTTCCCTGTCCGTTGGATTCGGTAAACGATACTGAAATCGCGGTATACTCTGCCTCCCAACTTCAGAGCATAGGAGACCTTGCTCCGCTGAAGGTTGGCCGTGCGAATTTCTCCAACGCGACAAAGATTCAGAGCATCAAGCTGGGGGATGCAAGTGAAGAATACTCCAACGGTAATCTGACCGAGCTGACCCTGGGGAATAATGCGCTGCTGAGGTTCCTCGATGTAAGGAATTGTCCTGCTCTTACACAGCCGGTAGATGTCTCCCATTGTACCAGCCTTGAGCATGTTTATTTTGAAGGAACATCCATCACCGGCATTTCCTTGCCTAACGGCGGTATCCTGAAAACACTTCACCTGCCTGGTACACTTGCAAATCTGACGATCCGGAACCAGAAAGGGATCACGGATTTTACCATAGATGGATATGACAATATTTCTACCCTCCGCCTGGAGAATAATGGGGCAGTGATTGACCCACTGGATATCGTTTCAAGAATTCCGGCAGGCTCCAGGGTCCGTATCATTGGGTTTGAAAAGGAACTCGGCTCCCTTGAGGAAGCAGACCTCATCCTTAGCCTGTTGGACACCATGCGTGGCATTGATGAAAACGGAGGAAACCTGGATAAAGCGCAGGTTGTAGGAACTTTCAGGGTGGTAGACGCGACAGGGGCGCAGATCGCTTCAATCCAGGAGCGGTATCCTGACATTACTGTAACCTATGAACATCTTACCAGCAAACTGGAATATTATACTTATGACGGCAGCAGCCTCCTTTATACTGAAACAATCCGTGATGGAGGCGACGGTGCCTATGAAGGCAGGCCTACAAGGGCAGCGACTGTATCCGTTGTTTATACGTTTGCAGGATGGAACAGGAATAAAAATGCTTTGACTGCTGATGCAAACGCAACGAAAAACGTAGAAGCGAACAGGACAGTTTATGCCGCTTATACTGCTGAGGCTGCAAAATACACCGCTACATTCGCCAGGAAAGCGGAGGACGGGGGCGGCACGCTCCAGGTTGTCACGGGCGTAGAATATGGTACAACCCCAAAGTATACGGGGAGTGAACCTGTATATGCCGGAACAGGGGATGCTACAAAGTACAGATTCAATGGATGGAATCCGGATGTTGGGCCGATCGGGGGAGATACCACTTATTATGCGAAGTTTTTTGACATGACTTCTCCTGTCATTTTGTATGCGAACCGTGCCTTGACTGAGTATATCAATGACACAAATGAAGAAATTGCCGACTATGGGCTTTACCAGATGAAGTCCATGACGGAGGTAGAAACCATTGCCACAAACATCGGCGCGAATGCTTTTGACGGGGACACTGCCTTAGTGAGCGTGGATTTGAAGACGGACAAGCCTGTAACCATAAAAGCAAATGCTTTCAGGACCTGCACAAAAATGTCTACCCTTTTCATCAGAAGCAGCAGTGTTGCGACGCTGGAAAACCCAAATGCATTCAACGGGACACTGATCCAGTTCCGCAAAGGTTCCGTTTACGTGCCGGCAGGACTTGTGAATGCCTATCAAACCGATGAGAAATGGAAATATTACCGTATCTGCTCGATGGAAGATTATCCATTTAACGGCACTGAGGACATTACTGACTCTTGGGAAGAAATTCTTGCTGCTGAAGAGGACGGAAGCTATGCAGAGAAGTATCGGGTCGGTGACACGAAGAAAGTCACTTATAACGGAAACACATACCTGGCCCAGATTATTGCCATGGATCAGGATGAGCTTACTGACGGGACCGGCAATGCCAAACTGACATGGCTCCTGACGAGCAGTATCGGGAACCATAACATGAACGCAAGCGGCAGTTCTGTTGGAGGTTGGCCGGCGTCTGACCTGAGAAGTTATATCCAGTCCACGGTACTGCCTAAATTCAGCCTGAAGGACATCATAAAGACCGTGAACAAGAAAAGTTCTGTCCACCTGGCAACCAATGGCAATGTTACCCAGACCAGTGAAGACAAGCTGTGGATCCCTTTGCATGCTGAGGCCTGCTTTGGAAACACCGTCAACTGGACATACGCGGCAAGGGAAAACCTGTATGGCACCAGCTTAAGTTACTGGCTCAGGTCCTGCTATGGCTCCCCGACCTATATGGAGAGCGTCCGTAACAATGGCTCGAAGGGAAGCACTTCAACAAAAGATTCCTTGGGCATTGTTCTCGGGTTCTGCACCTGATGATTGATAAATGGTATGCCTGCCATACCAGGGCAGGCAGAGGAGGTGAAGATATGGCGAATACAAGGGAAGTCCTCGGGGACCAGGCCACACTGGACGCTTTGGTCTCCAACACACTGGAAACCTTTGAGGATGACACTTTCAGCAGGATCCTGGAGAATGCGTTTTACCATAATTCAGGACTGAAGACAGTCGACCTTGCAGGGACGGGTGACCTTTATATTGGCAGGGACGCTTTTTACGAGTGCGCAAACCTGACCCAGCTTGTTATCCGAAGTAACAAAGTTGCGACCGTATATGCGGATTATTCTCTGAGGTACACACCGATTGCCAACAGGAAAGGCGCTGTATTTGTGCCAGATAACCTGGTGGATGCGTATAACCTTGATAAGACGTGGAGGGCTTACATCATCCTGCCGGTCAGCAGGTTCCCTACAACGGATTATTCAACGATTGCGGATTCCTGGAACGAGATTTTCGCGGCAGAAGAAGACGGTTCCTATCTCGAAAAGTATAAGGTTGGGGATACCAAGCTTTTCTACGATGGGACAAGGAATGTTGTCATGCAGATCGCCGCAATGGATGCCGATGACTTTGCCAACGGAAGCGGGAAGGCAAAGATCACCTGGATCAGCAGGTTCCTGAATGAGAGCCATAAAATGTTTGACAGCTCCACGAATGTGAGCCCTGGAATAGGCGGCAGCAGCTTGCAGGCGTGGCTTGAGGGAACAATCTGGAATAAGATACCGGCAGAAGTCAGGGCCGGAATCAAACAGGTGAAGAAAAAATCGATGTGCCTCGTGGATGACACAACCTTGACCATGGTTGAGAATAACTTCCGAATCTGGATCCCTTCCGCAAGGGAATTGTTTGGCGGGTCATCTTATGAAACGGAAGGCCCGGTTTACAGCGGATTGTTCCCAAATAATGACGCAAGGATAAAAACAAATGAGTACGGGTCGGCGTATTCCTATTGGACCAGGAC
Source organism: Blautia sp. (assembly GCA_017475035.1). Taxonomy (GTDB): domain Bacteria; phylum Bacillota; class Clostridia; order Lachnospirales; family Lachnospiraceae; genus Blautia_A. The sequence continues at coordinate 1,662 of JAFVGK010000123.1, read as the reverse complement.
ATCAACCAGTAATAATGGTTATTATGCCGGGATTGACAACACAGGGAAAATGGTTCCCAACCTTGTCACAAATGGCCCGCCTGTGGCGATAGGGTTCTGTACCTGATCATGGCAGAAGGGGTGAGGCCAATGTTTAAATTCGTACAGCAGTATGCTACGCAGGAAGTAATTGTACTCCTCATCGCATTCATGGGCTGGCTGTGGAAACGTTTACAGGAGGAAAGGAAAGAGGATAGAATCCTTCGTGATGGAATTCTTGCTCTCCTCCATGACCGGCTATACCAGGAATGCATTCTGCTCATCCGGCGCGGATGGGCGAGCGTTGATGATAAGAATAATGTAGAGCATCTCGCCAGGCCGTATTTTGACCTTGGCGGGAATGGAACGGGGAAAGAGATATACACGGAGTGCATGGAGCTTCCGATGGAGGAGCCGCAGAACCCGGTGTGACAGGAAGAACCACAGAACCTGGTGTGACAGGAGGGATATACAATGAGAGACTGGAAAGTGTGGATTAAGGCCGCAGGAGTCCGGGCGATAAAAACAGCAGCTCAGACCTTTGTGGCACTGCTTCCGGCACAGGCTATGATTACCGAAGTAAACTGGGGAGTTGTGCTTGGAACGGCAGCCCTGGCGGCTGTTGCCAGCCTGGCCACATCCCTTGCAGGCCTGCCGGAGTTAGAGTAACATCAACAAACTCAAGGCATCTGGAGAAACTTTCAACTCCAGGTGCCTGATTTTATGCCGTACCGGCAGGAAGGGGCATCTAAATGACAAAAAGACAGAAGACAGCATTTATTTCAAAGGTAGCAAAGGTAGTGCAGATACTTGCACCGAAGTATGAGATCAAAGTGGCATCCCCTATCATCGCTCAGTGCATCGTAGAGAGCGGTTGGGGAGAATCAAGACTTGCCAAGGAATATTATAATTTCTTTGGTATCAAAGCGGGGACGAAGTGGAACGGAAAAAGCGTCAACCTCCAGACAAATGAAGAGTTTGAGCCGGGAATAACCAGTACTATCACGGATGCTTTCCGTGTGTATGATTCCATGGAGGAAGGAATCCAGGGATATTTTGATCTTATCCAGTTGAAGAGATATGCCAACCTGAAAGGAGTTACAGACCCGGTAGAATACTGTAACCTCATCAAACGGGATGGTTATGCAACGGATTCGAAATATGTGGATACGCTTCTCGCGGTTATCAAAGAGAATAACCTGACTCAGTATGACACGCTTTCTTCTAAGACAGCGGAATCGGAGATACCCTTCGTAGAAGAGAAAATCGGCCCAATTGCTGAAGATAAAACCGGTCCGTCCGCTGATGAGCTTATTGCAGTAGCGATGGGATGGCTTGGATACAGCGAAGCCAATGGAAAGCACAGGGAGATCATTGACCTGTATAACAGCCATACTCCTCGTGCACGTGGATATGCGGTCACGTACTCTGATGCCTGGTGTGCAACATTTGTGAGTGCCTGCGCGATTAAGGCTGGAATGACTGACATCATCCCCCTGGAATGTGGCTGTGAAGAGCAGGTTAAGCTTTTCCAGAAACTTGGCTGTTGGGAAGAGGATGGGAAGGTTGTGCCGGAAGCCGGTTGGATCATCTATTACAACTGGGATCAGGGCTACCAGCCGAATAATGGTTTTTCTGACCATG
>JAFVGK010000122.1 GCA_017475035.1 Blautia sp. | reverse complement strand
TTGGTCGACAACCACTATACAGGAATACCAATGGCTTTTCAATTGTTAATTTAGTAGCAGCTTTTACCCACCCATGAAGCAGAAGACCGAATAGAATTAACCTTTTTTGAAATATCTTTCTGTGTAGCACCTGATTTTTTTAAGTCATCAAGAAGTTCAAAAATATTACCAGTTTTATCCAATGCAATGATCTCCTAACCACTCCATAATTTTTCAAGCATTTTTGTTGAATGCCTACAATTTCGGATTCCGAGGCCTTTATCGCTATAAAATTATTTCATCAATCACCTCCCCCAAAAAAATATTCCTCATTTCCATTATAATTTATCAGAAAATTTTTGCGCCTTTGATATAAGATTTCTATACCTCTTTGGTTTGATGACATCACTCAAATACCTATTTTATACCTATCTTATATTTTATTATACGTAATTGGCCTAGTTTGTCAACAAATAAGAATGACCCTAATCCAAATCATAGATCATAAACTCATTTGCTAAAAATATCAAAATATTCGACCTGAGTGGTGAATAAAGTAACCGATGTTATTGACATGATTTTCCCTCTCGTTTATAATGATTGTATTATGAGTTGGTATAACTGTTACAGGAAGTAAAACAACTAATATAGTAAATATCTGACGGGAAATTTCAAGTGTTAGAGGAAATATCCCATCAGATATTTATGTGTTTCATTCTGGTTTGGCTGTCGCTTTATACAATGCCATTGCATAGCCAAAGAGAATATCTATGATATGGTCATCCGGATATGCACCGATTGCCTGCCTGGCATATGATCTGGCTTCGTTTATCGATACACCAGCCTGTTCAAGCCTCGATGATATTTCTGTCACCATAGTATTGTAATCCTCACCGAAGGTATCGTGCCGGGTCTCTTTGCTTTTTTTCGGATCTGGCAGCCGCTCCATACTGGCAGCCGCTTCCCACAGATGTTGGTATGCGTTTAACTCAACATCAATTCCGGCAAGCATATTGCTGCGCATCTTCGCAGTGATACCCATTTTTTCCCTGGAGATACGCCTGACATCTGTGATGCCAAATTTTTCCTTCTGACTGATAATAGCATCATCCTGGACAACTTTATAAAGTGTAGAAGCAACAAAGGGGTTACCTACACTTTCTGCGTAGAATACCTCTTCCATTTTGGCTGTCAGATTTACTTTTTCTGCAGTGTATTGATAGCGCCAGATAGCTTTTATAAAGCGTTTCCATTCCTGGCTGCCTTCAGCCATAAGATCCATTCGGATCTCCCCTTCACCAGATGCCCGCTTTGCCTGCTGGAATTCTCTCTGCAGAAGTCGCAGGATCTTTGGGGAACCAACCATGACGACGGGAATCCTTAAATTGTTCGCCAGTGAGACCATGAAGCTTAAAAGCTCATCTGATACAGTTTCCTTTGCCCCGCAAAGGTTCTGAATGTCATCAATAATTAAAATGCCGAGATAAAGATCCCTTATCAGTTTGCTTACCTTGATGAGGAGGACATCCTTGCTCATCCTGTTCCGGAGGATCTGATCGGTATAATCTGCGCCAAGCGCTGCGTCAATGCCCTGGAGTATGGCAGAACACAATCCTTTTGGAGTACCATCCGGAGGGCAATCGACTTTAAGCCATACCAGTTGTTCTTTTTTCAAATTGTATTCCCCTGAATGTCGTATGGCTGATGACCTGTGGGAAGAGGGAGAGCACGTTTTCTACAGAAGTTGTCTTACCAACACCGGACACCCCAAGTACCGGGAAACCATAGATAGGGGCCTTGGATGAGGTCAGGTATCTTTCCAGTGCATCTGTAACTTCAGTCCCTCCGTTTTCCAGAATCGTTTTAACTTCCTTAAAGGGAATCGGGTTGCGGCCAACATAACTCCATCTAAGGCACCGGCTTATACCCAGCATGAGCATAGAGTCTTCTTTTGTAGGGATATGGATGTGTGAAAGCCTCTGGAGACGCGCAAGCCTCCATGCGGGATCTTTTTTCCGGTCATCTTTTGAGTAGTCCGGGAGTACCATGAGGCGCTTTGGGTATTTTGCAGGATCTTCTATTGGCGGAAGGGCTTCTATCAACGGATTTCCGATGAACTCCACGATCTGCTGGTCGTGGTAATAGGCATTTTCCTTCAAAGCTCCCCCTCCTCGTCATCAAACACACCGGCATCCCTCAGGGCTTCGTCTATGGCATTGTCCAGGGCATCCCCCGCTGTTTCATATAGAGCTTCGTGCGCGCCTTTGTCCGTGTCCTGACGCGCCTGGGCATCCCGGGCAGCTGATTCACCGGATTGTTCCTCTTTTTCTGCTTTCCGTTGGTCACGGAGCCTGTGCTTGTCGAGGACGTTCCCCACAGCAGCGACACCGCCGTCCTTTTTTTCCTTCTGGCACCGCCCTACAAGGGTCTCAAGTTCGAGGATCAGGTTTGTTTTTGCCTTCTCCTCTTCCTGGGCTGCCTGAGCCCGGGCCTGTTTATCCCGTTCCAGTGCCTCGCCCATGTCCTCTTCAGAAAAACCCTGGTAAGCGGAGCTTTTGCTCAGCAGGTCGCACTGGATCAGCATGCCCTCATCCGCAGGCAGATAAATGTGATCCAGGCAAGTCGGATCATAATTGACTGGTATGCTCCACCTTCCTGCGATCCTGGCTTTGTCGAACCATGATTCATTCTTTGCCTGCCCACATGTATAATACAACCCACGGAAACAGATTCCCCGGTCAGTGACTGAGGCTTTGTCTCTGGGGAGGAGGATCCTGTAAATATCCTCTTTCCGGATAACGCGCAGGGCACCTGACTGGAACTGCATCCCATAGTTCCATAAGTCCCGGGGTATGGGCCTGATCCCTGCCCTTATCAGTTCGGGCGGCCTCTGGTATGTTTCCATGCA
>JAFVGK010000121.1 GCA_017475035.1 Blautia sp. | reverse complement strand
GGCGTGGGCTGGACGTATGGCTGGCACATCACATCAGCCAGAGGCTCCGTGTCAACCCATACATATTCCAAGTGTAGACCGGGCTCATAAAATAAGGCTTTCAAAGATTTTTCACCCACCCATGAAGCAGAAGAGCCAAAAAGAATAGTTTAAATCAATCTCTGAGATACCGCCCGGAAGGTGCAGCTCGGTCAGATTGCCGCAGCCATAAAATGCATTTCTATCGATCTGTGTAAGTTCACTCGAAAAATGTATCTCCGTCAAACTGCCGCAGTCGTAAAACGCATTAGTGCCGATCCGCGTCACCGTATCCGGCATTGTCACAGTTGTCAGGTTTTGGCAGCCATAAAAAGCAGAGTCGGGTATCTCGGAAATGCAGGGCAAAACTATTTCACGTAAGCTCTCGCAGCCGGAAAATGCGTAATAACCAATCTCGGCAACACCGGATGGCAGGGAGATTTCCGTGAGCTTCCTGCAACTGTTAAAAGTATGAATCGGAATCGTTGTGAGATCAGAAGGCAGATTTACTCTCTCAAGACTCTCACAATGGTCAAAAACAGTATTTCCCATGGTCACCCCGTCCGGGATGGTTACCTCGACCACATTCGTATACTGGAATGCGTGATCGTATAAGTGCTCGATATATCCGGGAACTGTCACGTTTTCCTCTTCGCCTAAATATCTGGCCAGGGCAAGCTTTTCCTCGCTCTCCCCTCCTTCTTCCGGTTCTTCCGTCACGTATCGGAATAAGTAACGGGGTTCTCCTTCAACAAAGAAACCACTCCCCGAGCGAGACACCACTCTGGCTGTCACACAATCATAGGTTGAACAATAAATTCTATCATTATAAGAATAGTATAAATAAATATCTGAGACACCGCCCGGAAGATGGAGCTCGGTCAGACTGTCACAATAATCAAACGCATTTCTATCGATCTGTGTAAGCTCCTTCGAAAAATGTATCTCCGTCAGACTGCCGCATTCATAGAACGCATAAGTGCCAATCCGCGTCACCGTATCCGGCATCGTCACAGATGTCAGGCTTTGGCAGCCATAAAAAGCAGAGTCGGGTATCTCGGGAAGGCCGTTCCCGAACGAGATCTCCTTTAGGCTTGTGCAGTATTCGAATGCGTATAAACCAAGTCCCCTTACATTCTCCGGAAAGACCACTTCTTCCAGGTTCGTACAGCCATAAAACGCATACTCCCCGATTGCGTCAAGGTCGTTTTGAATGATGACCTTCTTCATGGTCTCACAGTTTTGAAAGGCACCATAAGCGATAGAAGTAACGGATTCCGGGATTGTGACAATTTCGGCCGCCCCTGTATAGGATATAAGGTTGCCATCTTCATCGATTTCAAAGTCACTCTCCGCAGAAACAACAGCAAGAGGATCCTCTTCTGTTTCGTTCATACCATCAGTAAATAAGATCTCCTCTTCAGAATAGATGCTTTCCTGAACCTCCGGACCGGCTTCTTCCTCGTAGCCCCCGGTCAGTTCAGACATGTCTCCGTCGTACTCGCTGCCAGGCTGCTCCATTCCTTCTGGTAAATCGGAAACCGAAGAAAAGAAATCCTCTTGAGAGAGTTCGTTTTCCTCTGCCGACTCTTGATTTAATCCTTCCGCAGCTCGTGTCAGATCAGCTTCATCTGCGAGATCCACTTCTTCAAAAGAATCATCTTGATTCGATTCATCCTGAAAACCCGCATAGAGGTCGTTCACATTTGAATCGGAAGTGAACAAATCTTCCGCACCTGTAGAAGAGCAAAAAAGAATAATGGTCAATAAAGCAGCTAAAACCCTTTCCCAACGTTTTCTCTTCATATTTCTCCTTTCCCAAGCAGAACAATTGCTTGATCAGTTATTCTAATACAGCATTTCCTAAGTCTTGATGCATAAATATGATTCAGGCGACAAAAGGTCATACAAAAATGAGCGGATTCCGAGTGGCTGTAGGTTGCTGCATGCCAGTGGCATGCGTTTAGCAACGACCGAGCCGGGAGGCGAGACGCGAGAGCAACTCCGCTGCGAAGCGATCCGTAGAATCAGTCTTTTGTCGATGCAATCATGAATATCCGCATCCCTACAGTAATTTACCTGTGAGACTTGTTCCATTTTTTTTGCCGCTATCCTTAAGAAATGAGGTATCAGTTGCATTTGATACTTGCCGAAAACAATTGTTTCATATCCAGACATATTAAGTGATCCCTTGTGAACCTATCCCATATATGCTATGATAACATCACCAAAACCAAAGAAATTTCCAAAAGGAGGCGCCCCTGTCATGAGTGACAAGTCCGTTTTGCTCTACAATATGAGAGAAGAATCACGTATGAAGCCGATTCGCCGGTATCTCAACCGGGAAGATATCTCCTTCCGCCAGGTTCTCTCATCAGAATATATGCACCCGATCGGTTACCTTTTCGACATGAAGGGCTTCGAAGCAAACCCTCATAACACCCTCCGCGGCGGATTCCATGAGGAAATGATCGTACTGAAGGGTATTACCGGCACGGACCTGGATCGCTTTTACGATTACTTTTCCAAAAACAACATCCCCATGCCGTCTCTATGTGCCGTCCTGACACCGATCAATGCCTTCTGGAGCTCCGTCCGTCTGTACGAATCACTTGTCCATGAGCGGGATCAGATAAAAGCAAAAAAATAACAATATTATAAAGGAGTCCCTTTCTGCTGCAAAAAACCTGATTTTTATTTACAGCAGAAGGGGACTCCTTCAGGCAGCAGGAAAAAAAGCTGCACCTACAATAAGTCTTCCTTTGTCGGGATCTCCCTGCTCACCGCTTCTTTAGCCAGCCGGTCTGCTTCCTCGTTCAGTTCTTCTCCCGCATGAGCGCGCACTTTATAGAAAGACAGCGCGATTCTGCCGGCGGCTTCCCTCATGAATGCCGCATATTTCTGTGTATAGGGATTCTTCGCCTTCCATACGCCGGACACCCATTTTTCGATTCCTTCATAATCATAGCGAAGCTGCATGGAACCGAATTGATGTTCTGCTGCCCATTTGACCGCATGCATGGCGCCGAGCATCTCCCCGGATACATTTCGCATCTGGCAAAGCTCCTGCCTGGTCCCGCTGCCTTGCAGCTTTTCCTCTCCGTCCGGCAGGAGAAGCAGGCAGCCATAGCCATATCGTCCTTTATCCTTGTCATAGCTGCCGTCCACATACGCAATCACATCTTCCCGGTCCGGGCCGTCCTTGTGTTCCGGATGAGCATCTGTCCCGGCCAGTGTGCTTTTCACCGTCTGATCTTCCCGGAGAAACAGGCTCTCTCCTTCCAGGAATGCCCTTGCCTCCTCCTCAGAAGCAAATCCCTTGAATTCCGCTCCCGAAAACCCGTTTACGGCTTCCTGGCACTCTTTCCAGCTGTAAAAGATACCCGTCTTCCATCCCTTTCGTACCGCATATACTTTCTTTTTTAAAGCCATCCTCCACCTCTGCAGCTTTTTCATTCGGGACAGTAATTTCTGACTCAATCCTTATATCCGGGAAAGTTCAGGAATCCTTTCTTTCTATGCATCCCGCAGCGTTGCGCTGATTGCCGCTCCGCAGGCTGCCTCCTCTTCATAGGGAGACAGAATCAGCGGAGCCTGAAACAGCTCCTGGAAAATTTTCATTAAAACCGGGTTTTTGCGCAGTCCGTTCCCGGAAGCGATGACCTGGCTGACCTCAATACCGGTTCCTTCCCGTATTACCTCATACAGGGAATAAAGCTCCCTGGCCATTCCTTCGAGCGTGCCGCGAATCAAGGCTTGTGGGGTAAAGTTGTTCACACCGATCCCGGTAATCGCGCCTTTCTTGTCCGGCTCCATTCTGGTGCCCTGGAAAGTAGTCTCCACCGTCAGAGACTCCTTCCCCGTGCTCTGATCTGAGAGCAGAGCGGCCATCACATCATATTGGGGCACATTCTTCAAGCCTGCGGCTACAGCGTAGGCACGGAAAAATTCCTCAATAATCTCATACGATTTTCCCGCGCAAAGAGAAGAACCCGCCAGAAGATAACGATCAGGCAGGATCGGCCTGGCTTCGATCCCGGGAGCTTCAAAATATTGATCCGACAGGAGGGAAATCTGTCCTCCTGTCCCTACATTCGCCAGCAGCACATGCTCTTTTACCCCCACGCTTCCCAAAAAGCTCGCCTGATTATCTCCCAGGGCAACCGTTACCGGAATCTGCCGAAAAGTCCCCAGACAGTCAAAGGTTGCCGTAACCTCAGGAAGCAAGGTTGTATCACCGCCCATGGCTGAAATCGCATCGAGGTCAAAACAGCACTTTTCCGTGTCAAAAAAGCCAAGGCTGTCAGCATTGCTGACATGCATCAGGGGTGTTTTTCTCCCGGATAATTTCATTCCCAGATAATCCATGATCGTACAGATATATCTTGCTCCCTCCGGGACTAACCCTTTATTGGCATGATATAAATACGTCGCCAGACCATAGCCCGTGGCAACAGGCAGTCCATACTCCCGTTTCGCCCGTTCCACAACAGATACTCCGTCAAAAACAGGCTGATTTCCGCTTTGATCCTGCCACGTATACAGAGGGCTGATAAAATGACCGCCCTTGTTCAGATATACAATCCCATGCATCTGCCCGGTCAGCCCGATCGCATAAAAATCAGGATAATTTCCGATGATCTCATCTAAAAGATCCATTGCCTTTTTTATAATGCGTCTCGGATCCTGAACCGCCTCCCATGGATTGTCACTGCGAATCGCGCTGTCATTTCGTATATTTTTTACAGTCAATATCTTTTTCTTTACCAGGTCCAGCACGACAGCGCTGATCGTTGTAGTGCCAATATCAAGGCCTATGGCTTTCATACGCTCCTCCCATAACGCAGTTTTTTCATCAGATCATCTGCGTTCTCCGATCTCTTCAATCTTAATCAGATTTGTGTTCCCTGACTGACCGTTTGTAATGCCGCCGGTTATGACAACCTTATCTCCCTTTTCCAGTTTCAAGGTATCGATAGCCACCTTCTTTGCGCTGTAAAACAGTACATCCGTAGATGGGAAATACTCACAGAGCTCAGGAGTCACTCCCCACGACATCGACAGGCTCCGCCATGTCTTTTCATCCGTAGTCAGACCAATTATATCCACCGGTCCGCGGAAGCGGGATACCATCCTTGCCGTCACTCCCGAAAGAGTACACGCCACGATTCCTTTCGCCTCAAGGTCAATGGCCATGGCACAGGTGGCATGTGAAATCGCGTCGATATCATTCTTGATGTGAAACTCATTGTGATAAAAGCGCTGTCTGTAATCAATATTCTCTTCCGCAGTGAGGGCAATCTTTGCCATTGTCTTGACCGCTTCTACCGGATACTTGCCGGCAGCGGTTTCACCGGAAAGCATAATGGCGCTGGTGCCGTCATAGACCGCATTTGCCACGTCAGAGGTCTCTGCCCTGGTCGGACGCGGATTATAGATCATAGTCTCGAGCATTTCCGTAGCGGTGATGACCCGCTTGCCCAGCATACGGCATTTTGTAATGAGGCTCTTTTGAATCCCCGGAAGCTTTTCAAATGGAATCTCCACGCCCATGTCGCCTCTGGCTACCATGATGCCTCCGCATTCCTTGCAGATTTCCTCAATATTATCATATCCCGACTGGTTCTCAATTTTGGCAATCAATTCCACATTGTCGGAATCATGCGCCTTCAGAAAATTATGGACGTCAATCAGATCCTGCCTGGTAGAGACGAAGGAACAGGCAACAAAATCGATCCCATTGCGAATGCCGAACAGAATATCCGATTTGTCCTGCTCGGATAAATATTCCTGATGAATCACCTTCCCCGGAAAGCTCATGCTCTTACGGTTTGACATCTCTCCGCCATGTGTAACCTTGCAGTGAATCTCCGTTCCCTTGACATCCGTCACCGTAAAGCTCAGGATTCCGTTGTTTACCAGAATCGTATCCCCGGGCTTCATCTCATCCGCCAGGCCTTCATAGCTGACGGAAACCCGTGTCTCATCCCCTTCGATTTTTTCCGTAGTAAAGGTAAACAGAGAATCCTCCTTAAGCTCAACCTTCCCATCCTTAAAAGTGCCGATCCGATATTCCGGCCCCTTCGTATCGAGCATGATCGCGATCGGAAGATTCAATTTCTCCCGTACCCGCTTGATCATCTCAATCCTCGCAAGGTGTTCCTCATGTGTCCCATGGGAAAAGTTCAGCCTCGCCACATTCAGTCCTGCATGGCACAGCTCGGTAAACACTTCTTCTGATTCGCTTGCGGGTCCGATCGTACATACAATCTTCGTCTTTCTCATTTTTTTACTCCTTCCTGAAAAGCATTTCTATTGATTTTTCTTTTCTCCTTGCGTAAAATAGATGATTGGTATGAAGTAAACTGATTTTGTTTTCGGCATCAAAGGTGCCGAAACTACAAGATTGTCATCCGAAAACAATGAATCAGAGTACAAAGCTTTGTCAAAGGGGGAAGAACATTATGAATATTGTAGATTTTGCTGCAGGATTGGCTCACATCGGGATTCCAACCGATAATCTGGAGGAAACCCTGCTTTTTTACACAGAGCTTGGGTTTGAAGTGGAACATATCAACAAGGATCCCGCAAATGATCACAGAGTATATTTTCTGCGGCTCGGGGATATCCAGATTGAAACCTACGAGGACGATGCCCCGGCAAAATGTCACGGAGCCATAGAGCATCTTGCCATCAAAGTCACAGACATTGATGCCGTATACAATCTTGCCTGTAAAAGGGGACTCAATACGCTGGATGATGAAATCCATTTTCTTCCTTACTGGGAGAACGGTGTAAAATACTTTACCATCGAAGGCCCTAACAAGGAAAAAGTAGAGTTCGCGCAGGTTCTGTAAACAAAAACTTTCTGATCCCTGACCCCGCTTTCTAAGCGGGGTCATGTTTTTATAATAAATGAACAAAATGCCTGCATTCTGATTCGTTTACAGCGCCGGATTTAAGCCGTGTGAGTGTCATATTTCTGCAGCAAATCCGTGCGCATACTTTACGTTCAGAATCCCTCGCATTTCTGTTTCATGCCTGTTCCATCAGCTGCCAGATTTCCTCATCGGAAAACTTTTTCAGTCTGCGAAACTGATATGCCGGATTCTTTTTATCAAAGGGGCAGGCATCCCGAAACGTGCAATAGGTACACGCATTCTTCTGATCCATCTCATAGGGGGAGACAGATACCTCTCCTTCCATAATTTCATCAATGCTTTCTGCGATCTTTTTCCGCACATAGGCGCCAAGGTTTTCAAACTGTACTCTTGCCGCCACACTGGAACCTTTCCCAAGATCCCCGTCTTTTTTCTTCGTGACCGGAAGGGAAATCAGCTTCGCATCCAGGCTTTCCAGAATCTCAGGATCAGACGCAGCCAGACCGTTCAGCTTCAATTCCTTTTCCGCTGCGGCTTTTACGCTTTCCTCCGTTTCCGCCAGACTGCCCTCTGTCATCGGATCACGAATCTGATAATAAAACGCGCCGGCCGGAACGATCTCACAATCCGGATGCGCTTCGGCCTCCACACGAAGCGCAGCGTCAAGGTAAAGGGCCAGCTGAAGCTGAAGGCCATAATACACTCCTGAAAGATCAAAACGCGTCGAGCCGCTCTTATAATCGATCACCTTTACCAGAATCTGATTGTCTTTTCTGGCGATGTCCACACGGTCAATCCGTCCTCCTTCAATAGAAAGTTCAAAGCTTTCCGGCTCAAACTCCCCTCTCTCAAGCTGACCTTTCAGCACCTGCACGGTTGTGTGCAGAATCCGCTTCGTCCGTTCGATCATATAACGGCTTCTGGCGCTTTCCTGCATAACCGCGTTATTATATCCTGAAGCGACAGCCTCCACACACTGATCCGCAAGCTCCGCTGCCGCTCCCTCCGGAATATCCCTCCACCGGAGTCCGGCCTTCTGCAGTTCTTCACTGAAGCGCTGCAGGGATTGGTGCATGACGTTTCCCATATCCACTGCTTCAAAAATATATTCCGCGCGTTCAGTGATGCCCAGACCATATTGGAGAAAATGCTGATATGCGCAGGCGCAATATCTTTCCAGCCTGGTCGCGGCGTGCGGAGATATTTCTCCATACAGCGCCTTCGCCGCTGCCTTTCCGATCAGATCCGTATTTTTTCTATAGAAAGAGGCATCCACCAGGTTTCTGACCAAAGCCTGATAGGAATCCTTTCGCAGGAACCAGCCATACAATTCATCAAACAAAGGTTCCTGATCCTGGGGGATCCCTTTTCGAAGCACCTCCAGGAAAAGATCCAGACCTGCTTTTTCCACTTCAATCCGTTCTGCGGCATCCTCCCTGCCGATCATCCAGGGAACCAGGCCCGGAAACAGTTTTTCCAGAGTGCCCACCAGATAGGCCGGACGCAGAGCTTCTCCCTTGCTGTTGGAAAGACTGTAGGAAAGATACAGATGACGGGATGGTTTCGTCAGATTCAGATAAAGATAATACTTCCCTCGGGCAATCTGTTCCTTCGGACCCGGAGCCAGGATGATTCCCTTTTGTTCAAACAGCTCTCTGTCCGATTCTGTCAAAAATCCGCCTGACTGAACATTTTTCGGCACGCTTCCTTCATTTACTCCGACGAAAAACAAAACCTTTACCGCCCAGAGGCGTGTCCGTTCCATATCTCCTACCAGTACCTGATCCTGGCTCCCGGGAAGCACGCCCACTTTCGTCTGGGAAAAACCGGCGAGAAGCAGCTGGGAAAAGTCTCTCCAGCTGACGATATCCTCGCCGAGTATTTCAACCAGCTTATCCAGAAGATTGATAACGACACGATAAATCTGCGCGTATTCCCGTTCCAGATCCCGCATGCCGGTCTCGGCAAACCGGTTTTCTTTTTGCTTCAGCCTTTCCTGCATCTTTTCTTTGGACAGAAAATGATACAATGCGGTGCAATATTCTCTTACCGAATGTCTGCCGCCCTTGATTTCCTCATATAAATCCTTCCATTCTTCATGGAAGCGTTTTCGCAGCTCCTCCATTTCGGCAAGATCATTTCCCGTCATCCCTCTCGGAACCTTTTTCCAGGGTTTTTCATAGGCAGTATGCCCCCTGAGTCCCAGTCCAAGGCAATAATTTTCCATCCTGTCCGTCTCTTCAGGGGCAAACCCTGTCATTCCGGATCTAAGATAATGAAAGACCGATTCGTAGGAAAAATCGGAGGACAGCATGTCCATGAAAGAAGAAAGATATTGCGCAAAAGGATTTTGCAGCAGATCCCGCTTCTCATCAATAAAATACGGGATTTCCGCTTCTTCAAAGACAAGAGCTGCGATATCCTTATATTCTTCCAGATCACCGGTGATTACGGCAAAATCACCATAACGAAGCTTCTGTGTACGGACCAGACGGCGGATCTGATAGGAAACATAACGGATTTCCGCCATCGGAGTCTCGCTGACAAACAGACTGATCTCCTCAGGCTTACCGGGAAATACCGCTTTCCGGTAACGGAAAAGATTTTCTTCCAGAAATTGCAGGGAAGGAGCCTGTGCAAATCGACTGTTCCGGGAAGGCTTTATGTAAATAGCTTTCTCGATCTGTTTCGTCAACCCTGACAGATCATCCACGGTCTGCTTTGTCATATAGAAAAGCTGTTTCGCGCCATGCCGGAGGGAAAAACCTTCGGTCACATCCATGGTCAGCGTCACACGCACTGTTTTGCACAGGCGGAGAAGCTCTCCGATTACCCGGATCTGAATCGGAGTAAAGCCCGTAAAGCTGTCGAATACCATGGTTGCCCCTGCAAGTCGCTCCGATTCCGGAAGAACTTCAACCAGCGCATCCAGTAATTCTTCTGCCGTGACATACCGTTCTTCCAGATAAGCGCGAAACGCGTCATACATCGTCCCGATATCCTGCAGTTTTCTGGCAAGCAAAGACTGCGGCGGCAGTTCCTGCGCCATGATTTCAAGCTCTTTTGCGGTAATCCCATACTGCATGAATTCCGAGATCAGGGATTTCGCCTCATCGATATAACCCGGCTTATGCATCTGGCTGCCAAGATAAGGCAGCTTCTTTCGATATCTCTGGGCAATCCGTCCGATTACCATGCTTTTTCCTGCGTCTTCCAGGACATTACGGTTATCGCCGCCCGTTTCCTCAAAAATACGGTAGGCAAACCTCTGAAAACTCAGGACATCGATATTCAGTATTCCGCCTCCGGGATGTGAACTGACAAGGATTTTCTGGGTCTGCATGGTATACTGCTCCGGAACGATGACATAATACTGTCCGGCCGGATCAGACATTGCTTCCTTAATCAGCTGCCCATATGCGGCATAGGACTTTCCCGCGCCGGAATTGCCTAAAATAAATTGCAGAGACATCCTTATCTCCTTAACCCAATGTACTTTCTTGCAGGATACGCACGAATTTACTACGGTATGCTGCCATATGTCTGATTCTACGGATCGCTTCCTGAATCATATGCTCTGTCACGACAGTTTTTCCAGGATCAGCGCGGCTTCAGCCAGCCAGGAAGCCGACGAAGCATCGCTGGGCATGCGGAGATCTCCTCTCGGTGAAAGAGATACCGATCCCACCTTCGGACCGTCCGGCATGCAGGAGCGTTTATACTGCTGGGAAAAGAATCGCCGGATAAAGATTTTCAGCCAACCTGCAATCACAGAAGGAGAATAGCTGCCTTCAAAGGCACAGCATGCAAGGCGGAAGATTTTTTTAGGAGAAAATCCATAGCGGAACAGGTAGAACAAAAAGAAATCGTGCAGCTCATACGGGCCTACCAGATCCTCTGTCTTTTGGGCGATCTCTCCGTCTTTCGGCGGAAGCAGCTCAGGGCTGACCGGCGTATCCAGAATATCATACAGGATACCGGATAGTTCCTTTGATCCGCAATAGTCCGCGTAATACCGGACCAGATATCTGACCAGAGTTTTGGGTACGGATGCATTGACCCCATACATTGCCATATGGTCTCCGTTATATGTCGCCCAGCCAAGCGCCAGCTCCGAAAGATCTCCGGTTCCCACCACAAGACCGTTTTCCTGATTGGCAAGGTCCATAAGAACCTGCGTCCTTTCTCTTGCCTGACTGTTTTCGTAAGCAGCGTCATAGGAATCCCCGGCATGCCCGATATCACGGAAATGGGTCTGCACCGCTTCCTTGATATCGATTTCCCTGAGCTCTGCGCCGATCCTGGAAGCCAATGCGCAGGCATTTTCGTAGGTGCGGTCCGTCGTGCCAAAGCATGGCATTGTCACCGCCAGGATCCGGTCACGTTCCAATGCCTGCAGGTCCGCCGTCCTAGCCATGACAAGTAAAGCCAAGGTCGAATCAAGACCGCCGGAAAGCCCGACGATCATGCGCTCTGCCTTTGTAACCTGCATGCGCTTCTTCAATCCCATCGCCTGGATCTGCAGAATCTCCTCACATCGCTTTTCCATCTCCTCCTTCTTAGAAGGAATAAACGGAGACGCAGGTATCTTTCGTGTCAACACGGTTTTTTCCAGTTTCACGGAAAAAGGCACTTCCTGACATAAGCCCTCCTGAGCAGGGAAGGTCGTAAGCTTTTGTCTCTCATCGTTCAGGCAGCCCACATCAATCTCGCTGACAACAATATCATTGGAAAAACGTTCTCCCTCCGCCAGGAGCACGCCATTTTCGCAAATCATATTCTGCCCGCCGAATACCAGATCCGTTGTGGACTCTCCTTCACCGGCATTTGCATAAATATAGCCGCAAACCAGTCTGGCGGACTGTCCTTTTACAAGACTTCTGCGATATTCTTCTTTACCTGTCGTTTCATTGCTTGCAGACAGATTTGCGATGATGGAAGCTCCGGATGAGGCAAGATACACACTGGGAGGAGAAGGCACCCAGAGATCCTCACAGATCTCAACGCCGACGGCAAAATCCTTCATCTCCTCGCACCGGAAAATCAGCTCCGCAGAAACAGGAACCTCCTCTCCCTCCACCATCACATAAGTATTTAAATCCACGCCGGAAGCAAACCATCTCTTTTCATAAAACTCCTGATGGTTCGGAATATGGCTCTTCGGAATGAACCCCAGGATGCGGCCCTGGTTCAATGCGGCTGCGACGTTATACAGCTTGCCTGCCACCCGTAATGGAAGACCGACCAAAATCAGCGCATCTACCCCGGTCGTTTTTTTAGCCAGATCCAAAAGCGCTTTCCATGCGTCATCAATTAATTTCCGCTGGAAAAACAAATCCTGGCAGGTATAGCCTGTAAGACACAACTCCGGGAATACCATAAGCTTTACATGTTTTTTTTCCATCACATGGATCTGATACAGGATCTCACGCTCATTTGCCGCACAGTCAGCCACGGTCACCAAGGGAGTAGCTGCGGCGGTCTTAATGTAACCATATTTCATTTTATCCCCTTTTTCAATATCTCTTCGAGCTCCGAAACGGAGAATTCGTAGTCCGTATTACAAAAATGACAATGCAGCTGCGCCGGTTTCTTTTCCGCAATCAGGGAAGCAAGTTCCTTCTTTCCGATACTGATCAGCGCCTTCTCCACCCGCTCTTTACTGCAGTTACAGTAAAATCTGGTCTCGTACCGTTCTTGTATCTGATGGTCCACTCCGGACAGAACAACATCCAGCAATCCCTCCGGAGTATGTACCTCCTCCAGAATAGAAGTAACCGGGGGAAGAAGCGAGATATTCTTTTCCAGCCTGGCAATGGTTTCTTCCGCGGCATCAGGCATGACCTGAATAATAAAGCCTCCTGCCTGCCGTACTGTGTTTTCCTTATTTAATAATACACCCAGACCCACTGCGGATGGAATCTGTTCGCTTTCCGCAAAATAATAGGTGAGATCCTCTGCAATCTCTCCCGTCTGCAGATCAACCTGACCGGAATAGGGTTCCTTCAATCCCAGATCTTTGATAACGGTAAGAATTCCATTCCCAACGGCACCTGATACATCCAGTTTTCCATTCGGTTTTGCATGCACAAGCACTTCCGGATTATTCACATATCCTTTTACGTTTCCCCTGGAATCAGCAGTAACCGTAATCCCGCCGAGGGGGCCGTCTCCCTTGATCTGCAGGGTAAGAAGGTCCTTTTCCCCTTTCATCATCACGCCCATCATTGCGCCTGCGGTAAGAAGGCGTCCAAGCGCCGCCGTAGCAGCCGGACTGGTGTTGTGCCGTTTTCTCGCAGTCTCCACAACATCGGTTGTAAGCGCGGCAAAGACTCTCACCTGTTCGTCTGCGGCGACCGCCCGAACGATATAATCATGCATGAACAATCATCTCCTCCCAAAATGAAATTTTGTACGCTGACTCAATGGCCATGGATGACTATTTTGCAGCCACGCCTGCAAAAAACGCAGCCGTGAGCAAAATATGTCTCCTTAATAACTGAATTCCTTTTTTCCGTTCTCCCTGGCAATAAAAGTCAGCCTGGTGCTGTCCTCACGGGGAGGATCCAACGTATAGGCGTCATATATGGCAAGAATTTCAAGATTTGCCTTTTGCAGCATCTTAAAAACCTCTTCCTTAGCATATGCCCTCTGATTATGCACCTCTTCTTTTTTTTCATACAGCCCATCCTGACGTTTCAGGAACAGCGTCAATGCATATTCGTTGATTCCACTGTCCTCATCAAAAAAATTCTCCCAGATGAAGCTGGAATCTTCCCTGTTTTCAGCGATGGTCATCTCACCGATCTGCCGGTAAGCGCATGGCGTATTCATGTCAAAAACAAACAGCCCTCCGGGATCCAGGTAATTATTCACCAGCCGGAACGTTTTGACAAGGTCTTCCGGATCCAGCAGATAGTTCAGACAGTCGCAGACGCTGATGACGGCCCGGACTGTTCCAAACAGTTCAAAGTCCTGCATCTGCTGACATAGATACAGAATATCCAGACCTGATTGTTCTTTTTTATCCATCGCTTCGGCAAGCATTTCATCGGAAGCGTCCAAACCAATCATCTCATAACCGGCCTTTGCCAGCAGCTCTGTCATCGTACCGGTACCGCACCCCAGATCCAGTACCAGTCCGTCCGAAATCCCATGAGCAGACAAGGTTCTCACCAGATACTCTGCCCAGCCTGCATAGTCAACATTGTCCATATATTCATCATAAATACCGGCAAAAAACTGATACGGTTCCATCGATCCTCCGGGAAATTTCTTCTTTCTGAACATAGAGCAGAGGGAGGTGTAGCCTCCACTCGACCTCCCCGAGCCGCCCGTTACCGACAGGTGACGGACAGCTCGGGGATAATAGTAACACAGGTTCAGCTTTTAAACAAAGCTGAACCTGTCTCAAAATAAACCGGAACGCAGGATCCGTCCCAAAAGAAACGGATCCTTTTGCCGGTCTTTTTATCCGACGCGCTCTTCTATACTCGTGGACACAATTATACTCGCGGACGAAATTAACTGCCGTTTTATTTTTAACTGACCGAGCGTCCACTCGTTATACGATAATCGTATCGGCAGAAATTTTACGTTATCGGGTATAAACTACTCTACCGGCATAAATGCCACATCTCCTGCTTCGCCATGCCAATAATAGTCGACATCGTTCTGGTCATATACATCTTCTTCATTTGCAAAATAATAGCTGTTGCCAAAAGCGTCATACCACGTGCCTTCCCCGTCCGGTTCAATGACGATCGGGGTTCCGTCTGAATTCCGGTAAATCGTACGTGTCTGGTAGGTGCTCTCCAGCTGTTCTTCTGTATAATATCCGTCGGAAACCTCATAAGAAGAAGCCGGTGCCTGAGAGACAACAGAGGAATCCGCCGTCGTATCAGCGGAATCTGCCTGGCCGGAAGAAGCCTTTTCTTCTTTCGTCTTTCCGGGAGCCGCGGCAGCAAGCGGGGAATTTGTCAGGATATGGAAGGTTTCTACACTCTCCCTCACATCCGCAAGGTAAGACTCGCTTTTCGCTTTGGCAATAATACTATAGTATTCATTATCGGAAAGGAGATAATGATTTACCGTATAGGCAACTCCCTCGTTTTTGCCTGCGTTCATATAATGAACCGTATAATCATAGACATAGGTGCCGCCTACGATATCAATACTGTAATCCGGTATCTCAAAATCCACCCCCGGGCTTAAATTGCCGGCCTGCTCCATCGTTACCGCAAGATCAAAGGTATCCGGAATCAATACTGCTGACAGAGCATCCTCTCCTTTCCCATGCTCAATCAGGATCGTTCCCTGATCCTTGCTGGAAAGGCTGACCAGATTCTCCTCTTCTGCTTTAATCTTCCAGGATTTATTCGGAACCGTGATCGTAAAGGAGCCATCCTCCGCCGTATATTTCTTTCCCTTCAGATTTGATACCGGCGTGGGTGTGGGCTCAGGCGTAGCAGTCGGTGCGGGTGTATCCGTGGTAACCATCGACAGCGCCGGATCCTTCTGTCCGATCCCGCAGCCTGAGGCTAAAAGCGTACTGCCCGCCAGAATCAAAACAGCCATCATTATATTTCTTTTTTTCATAAAGCAAACCCCCTTTTTCATTCATCCAAAAAACATTCCATTATTCTGATCAGCCCTCCCCCTTTCGCAGCGTAAACCAGAAAATGGGAAATGATAATTATATTTTATCCGTCTAAACCATTTCTGTCAATCTCCGATCCTATGTTTGCATCTACAAAAGCCTGATTCTGCAGCCTGTAAACCTTTAATTCATGCATTGCCCTGGTTGCGGTGATATAATTTGCCTGTCTCAGCATCGGATGGCTGGTATCAGCCGGAAGCAAAGCATAGACCCGTTCAAACTCCAGTCCTTTTGCAAGATAAAAGGTAGTGACACTGATTCCCTTGCGGAAGCCTTTGCTGTCCTTATGCAGAAGGGAAAGCTGATCAACAGAATCCTTCAGCATCTCGAATGCCTTTTTTGATTCATCGGCCGTCAGTGTAATAACAGCCGCGGTTTCAAAGGAAAGAAGATTTTCCTTCAGATCCAGAGCTATGGCATCGATGGCCTCTTTCCATGAATCAAACCTCTGATCCTGTACAGGGGCGCCATGCCGCTGGACACATTCGATCTGGTCAATGTCTGCCATACCATTTGCATATCCGGCAATTTCCACCGTATTCCTGTAGCATTTGTTCATGGAAATAAAGCGGATATTCCTTCCCAGAATGCGGGGAAGAAACTTCATCACATCCCGGGGTTCCGGCTCTATGGTCTGTGCCTTGTCGCCAAGTATCGTCATCTTGCAGGAAAACATCTTTTGCAGGATCACATACTGCATCCAGGTATAATCCTGCATTTCATCCACGACCAGGTGTCTTACCGAAGTATCAGGCCGATGTTGGCATAAACGATACTTCAGATAAAGCATGGGATAAACATCCTCATATCTGAGCCTGCGTTTTTCCAGTGGGACATCCGGAAGGAAACCCGGGTTCTCCTCCTCCCAGAACGATAATCTGCAGGTTGACTCAACGTTTTCGGATAACGATTTTGCTGCTTTGGCAGTTGAGCTGCCGAAGGCAAAATCAGTCTCCATGAGAAAACGACGATACAGGCGGTAAATATCTGTCGTCTCATACATTCCGTCAAACTTCTCCGTCAGCATTTCGCGGTCCGGGGCGGAAAGCGCTTTCCCTTTCAGGGTTTCTATGGCGTCAATAAAGTATTCCGCAATCATCCCCATCCTGGCCAGTAAAGGAATCTCCGCAAATCTTTCATAAAAAAGTGTAAGGATCTCCTCCTGCGTCAGCACATTCCCTTTATACGAAACATCACGGAAATTCATCAGATCATCTTCCAGACGAATCAGATATCCTTCCAGTAAATTCATAAAATCCCTGGATTGTTTAAACAGATATCTTTCCTCCGCCTTTTTTGCAGCCTCGAGTGAAACGGGATCCAGGTTCACTGCCAAGGCCAGCTCTCTTTCAATCTGGTCGTAACGGTCTTCGCAATCAGAGACAATCCCCTTCAATTGTCGATAGGCATAGAGATCGAAGGTCATCTCCCGGATATTTTCCTCCCCGAGTTCCGGGAGAATCTGTGAAATATAATCCGCAAATATCCCGTTCGGCGACAAAATCAGAATATTGGAGGATTTCAGGTTTTTACGGTCATGATACAAAAGATACGCAATCCGGTGCAAGGCGATCGAAGTCTTACCGCTCCCTGCAGCTCCCTGAATCACCATGATTTTATCCTTAGTGTTGCGTATGATCGTATTTTGTTCCTTCTGTATCGTCCGGATGATGTTTTTCAGCCTGGTTTCCCCTGCCTGCCCCAATTCTGCTTTCAGCACTTCATCATCAATCTTGATATCACTCTCAAAGGCATAAATCATACGGCCGTTACGGATTTTATACTGCCATTTCGAAACAATCTCTCCGTACATCGTCCCGCCCGGCGCTTCATAGGATGCCTCACCCTGGTCAAAATCATAGAAAAGGCTGCAGATCGGCGCCCTCCAATCATAAATCAAAGGAGTAAGAGCCGCATCCTCGGAAAAATTTCCGATCCCGATATAGACAAGCTCCGGAGCATCCTCTCCTTCAAAACAAAAATCCACCCGGCCAAAAAAGGGAGAAGAGAGCATCCTTACATACCTTCGGCGAAGCTTCAGCTGATCCTCATTTGCCGACATCTGTAAAAGGAGAGCCTGCTGATTATCATAATTCTCATAACCATACTCATCCATCTCCGTATAATTTTCCCAGTAGTATTCGTTCATGCGCCAGACATCCCGCTCGCCTTCTTCGATGGAAATCCCCAGCTCCTCTATCTTGCCCCTTATCTTCTCTGTCACAAAGGACAGATATTCCTCACCATTTCTCATATCCATATTGCAGCTGCTCCCTCGTCTGTATAGGCATCGCGGTCAGGAAAGATAGTTCGCTATCCACTGATCAAGGTACGCTTTATGCACCACCGCAGTTATCGTACTCTTAATGATCCAGTTTTCCGACTCCATGCCTGTTTCCGGCAGAAAACAATCCGGAACGTCTTTGGCTTCTGAAGATCCTTTTTCCTGCCGCAATAATACAGCCTGTACCGTTTCCTCCAGCTCCCGGCAAAACCTGTCATGAAATCCGGATGGAGTATATCCCTCATCCCGGATTTCGATTAATACAGACAGATGATCCAATGATAATACCGATTTTGCCACTGCGAGGAAAAACAGTGTGGAAATCTGCTCTCTCCCATACTGCTTTTTCACAGGATTTTTCAGCAGCTTTTTTTTCACATAGTTGCTGACCATAGAACCGGTAACCTGAGCGTCAAAAAACGGATGAAGATAACTGTTCACATAATTAACCGTCTGCTCCAGATACAGCCCGACATCCGGAATATCCTGATAACGCGGAAGGCGAAATCCTGCGAAAGCCGCCGCAATTCTTTCGTTAATCTGTTCCTTTATCACATTCTCACCCTTTAACCTTAACGCTTAACGCCCCGACAGGCACAAACTGTTCCTTTAGGATATAAGAAACATTTGGAAAAATCAAGTCCCACTTGACAAAACCACTAATGAAGTTTATCATATTATGTGACAGGTTTTTAAATAACCTATCACATGGTTTTCATGTATCTTCATGTGTTTTGTGTATATACTCGTTAACGCAATTACTGCCATTTCGGACTGAAAACTGAATGCGTTCACTCGTTATACGTGGTTTTTTTCGGCAAATAATTATGTATGCGCACGAATTTACTGCGGAATCATGCCGCTTGCAGCGGCGCAAATTCGGAGCAGTAAACAAATCAAAACGCAGGCATTTTGTTCGTTTACTATACGTTATCGGGTATATCTTCTTGGAAAGGAGGGCTTTACTATGACAATCACAATTCGTGAACCAGGCAGTGCGCTGACGCATTTCGCAGGTATTCTGCTCGCAGTATTTGCTGCTTTTCCTCTGCTTCTCCGTGCCGCTTTCCGAGGCGGGTATACCTCCGTGATCAGCATGGCCGCCTATATTCTCAGTATGCTGCTGCTCTATCTTGCGAGCACCGTCTACCACTCTGTCAATGTCAGGCCTGGCGTTCTCCGCATTTATCGCAAGCTCGATCATATGATGATCTTTATCCTGATTGCGGGCTCCTATACTCCGGTCTGCCTTCTGGTTCTCCCTCCTGCCACAGGACGCCCGCTCCTTATCCTGGTGTGGGCTGCGGCTTTTGTCGGTATGATGATGAAAGCTTTCTGGATCACCTGTCCCAAATGGTTATCTTCGTCAGTTTATATCCTGATGGGCTGGCTGTGCATATTTCATGTGAAGGATATTCTTGAGGCAATGCCCCATCCGGCCTTTCTGTGGCTTTTAGCCGGAGGGATCATTTATACCATCGGCGGAGTGATTTACGCTCTGAAGCTCCCATTATTCCCCCCGAAAAAATATTTCGGCAATCACGAATTATTCCATCTTTTCGTCCTTGCAGGCAGTATCTGTCACTTTCTATGTATGTACCAGTGTCTGTAACACATCTATAACGGTGAGGCAAGTGCCACGCTGTCACATTCTTTACCCTTAACAGCAAATGCTTTAGGATAGCCGCGATAATAAATGGAACAAGTCTCACAGGATAAATCACTGCAGGCGAGGCGAAGGAGGAAGTCGATGCGGGCATCGACGAACGAAGACGAACGAAGCATTGTTACAGTGTTCCCTGCTCTCGATAACCAGACACCGGTTTCCGACAGGCAGATAATTTCAAATCTGCGTTCCTGCCATAAAAAAACAGCTTCTTGTATATACAAGAAGCCGTTTTTTAATTCATTTAAAGGAGTCAGCCAACCCATACATCAATCATCGCACCGTCTCAAAACAAAGTAAAGAACAACACCTTCTCATCATCAAATACCGCTCTGACTTACGCTTCGCTGTAACCTGCGTAAAACGGATGAACTGTCACTCAATGACGTCAGCTGCCGAGGTAAGCGCGGCGCTGACATCAACACAGCACAAGAATTCAAGACGATGCAATTACTCCAAGCAGAGCCCGGAAACCTCCTCACTCTGCCGGAATGCTTATGAACGTGCATTCTGATACTCCGTATCGGCATCAGAAAAGCCCATCGACAGAGCCGCAATCCCATTCCCGTACTTATCCATCATCATGACGGGAATATAGATGCTGTCCTTAAGGACCTGCGTCGGGATCTCCGTTGCCCCATCCAGGTTGACATAGGTCTTGTAGCGGATCTCGCCGTCTTCTACATCAAGCTCAAAATTACCGTTTTTCATACCGTAATTAACAAGCGAGATATACCGAAGGATCTCTCCCAGGCTCTCCGGGTCACCCTTCAGCGGGGAGATGGCATAGACAAGATATTCGTCATCCTTTACATCAATGAAAAGGTCGGTGCTTTTCATCTTGCACTTCAAATTCACTCCCATCTTGAGGATCATCTTGCCTTCCAGCTGGCGGTACTTCCAGTCATCATCCTTCAAGAAACCTTCAATCCAATCCATAATCTGTAATTTTGTCATACCCATGCTCTCCTTTCATTTGTTTCTATCCCTTGTTCTTCATCCTTCCTACCGGGAAAAATGAGTCCCAAGTGATGGTATTAGAATAGCATAAAGACCGCGAAATGTAAATAACCTTTCAATTAAACTTGTACTGTAATAACAGCTCGCGGCAGCCATTTAAAAAACTCAGATAAACACATAAACTATTGCTATACAGCTCGGCTCACAACCTGAATGGCGGACGGATCGATGTCACAATAAGCAATGCATTTGAAAAATAACAGCCGAGCGAATGTGACATCGATTCGGGAGCCGGCGCAAGCCTTCAAGCCGAGTGTCAAGTCACCCTTTAATCCCCTGAACTCCAACTTCGCCTTGACCTCTACAGCCAAACTTAAAAATCTCACTTCACAGCTCGGCTCACAACTTGAATGGCGGACGGATCGATGTCACAATGAGCGATGCATTTGAAAAATAATTGCCGAGACTGAAACCGATGGGAGACTTGAGGTCCGAGGTGGCTCCGGCTCTTCCGGAGACATCTCGGACCTTTAGTCTCCCACGGGAGATGGCTCGGCTGTTATTTTTCTGCTGAGCGAATGTGACATCGATTCGGGAGCCGCCACAAACCTTCAAGCCGAGCGTCAGATTTTTAAGTTCTGAAATTTCTGTTTCTGAAATTTCTGTTTAAGAAAGGAGCCTCTCAATCTCCTCACCCAGCAGCTGATTCTTTTCCAGCAAAGCCACCGCAAGCCGATCGATCTTTTCCCGCCCCTTTTCAACCAGCTCCAGCGTCACTGCCATTTCCTGGTTAAGCAGGTTATTGGCTTCTTTGAGAATGTTGTCTGCTCCCGGTCCGGAAAGCAATTTGTCCACTTCAAAGCTGAGCAGGGACCCGTCTCCCATACCGTATTTACAGATCATCTTCAGCGCCAGCGTAGTCGCATGATCGAGATCGGAACTGACTCCTGTGTTCAGTCCCTCATCTCCGTAAAATATGACTTCACTTGCCCGTCCTGCCAGAGCAGTCCGAATCCGCCACACCAGCTGATCCTTTGTATACGAAGGATGATCCTCCTCATTCCCCCTCTGCATATAACCGCCAAAATCCCCTCTGGATGTAATCGTCAGGAACGACGCTTTCTCACCCGAGAGATGACAGATATATGCATGGCCTGCTTCATGCCGGGCTACCTTCTCATAATAATCCCTTCCCCATTTACGGCTCTCTCCATAATAGTATTCTTCCATGGCTTCCAGGAGGATATCGTTTGTGATTTCCTCATCATTCCTCCTGGCTTTTCGCAAAGCAAGAGCAACAATGTTTTCCAGATTGGAAAGACTCTCCCCCGTTGTCCGTTCGGCAAGATTATTTATTGTCTCTTCTGTAATGCCTTTGGTTTCCCCTGCCGCAAGCTTTCTGTGAAGAAATTCTTTTCGCTCCTCCTGATTGGGAAGATCCACATAGATCTTATTGTCAAATCTCCTGAGCAATGCCGGATCAATGGTATACCGTCCTCTCGCCTGGTTACGGTCAAGAGCAAAGTTTGTCGCAGCCAGTACGAATACCGGATGAGCCGGATCAAAGGAGAACCCGTCCATCTCCATAAGAAGTGTATTCAGCAAGGCTTCTGTATGCTGATACTCACCGGTACGTTCTTTCGCTATGGCATCAATCTCGTCGATAAAAATAACGGATGGGGAATACCGTCTGGCCGCCTTGAAAACCTTGCGGATCCGCTTCTCACCCTCGCCGAAATATTTATCCATAAAATCCGTCGCCATCATGGGAAGAAACGTTACATCCGCCTCTCCCGCCATCGCTTTCGCGAGCATCGTCTTCCCTGTGCCGGGAGGGCCGTAAAGCAGGATTCCTTTTGCGGGCTTTTCATTTTTCAGAATAACCTCTCTGGGATTTTTAAGATAACGGATAAAAAACTTCAGTTCTGCTTTGGCATTTTCCGCTCCGATGACATCAGAAAAAGAAACATCCGGTTTTTCCATCACATCCATGACAAAGCCTTGATTTTCCGCCGTGACGGCAGTCTGAAGCTGAAAATCATAAAACTCTATCCACGCCTTTTTACCGTCTTCGGAAATCTTTTGCGCCGTATTATAATGTAAAATGCGACCCCGCCTGGACAAATCGTTGATTCTCTCCTGCATGTAGATCGAATCAGCAAGGGTCTGCACTTTTTCGAGAAACAGGTCTGACTCTTCCGGGGTATAGGGAAGAACCTCCCTTGCGCCGAGCTGAAGCAGAGTCGTTTTATCAACCTCCGCCATCTTTTTCCCAAAATCTATCATATAAACCGGAAGCTCCGGCATCGTCGACCTCACCATATGGAAACACCGGATTCCTCTGGAATTGATGTCATCCAGGCTGAATACGTCCGCCCCTCCCTTACGGTAACCATATTTCGGATCAATCAGGAGTATGGAAACGTCGCAGGTAAGGAGGGACTCCTTCAGTTCTTCCGGACTTTTGACATAACCGACGTCAAGTTTCGGGGAATCCAACGGAATATGGTATTTCCCATCCGGAGAATCATCCCCTACAATCAACACATGCGTCGTCTGTTCATTGACAAAAAGCTTTCTGTATTTCGGTTCCGCCTCCGGAATCCTGCCTGTAAAGTGAATTTCCTCAACAAGACCAAGATCCGCTCTTTCTACCGCCTGACGTCCGAACTCGTAGATTTCATCCCGGATAAATTTTCCGCTTTGCGCGGAGATAATGCGGGCATCCAGCATTGAGCTTCGGCTGAACAGAAAAATCGGAGCAATCCACTCATCCATTGTCAGCCGGTAACCATATTTCTCCTCCATCAGGGCGGCACATTCGTCAAAATTCTTCTGCACAATCTGCTGGAGATGATGGCAGCTAAGATGGTTAAACATAATCACATTCTCGGCGACAAACCTGGAGCAGATCGAACTGGGGAACAACGGCATCCCTGTCGTAGGATGGATTTCCCTGGACAATGCATCCATGATAACCGTGGAATCCAGCAGAGTCAGGTTTTTATCTACATCTTCATATAAGGACGCTCCTGCGTTTGTCGTAAAGAAAAGCATCGTTTCCCTGAAAGAAATATCCGCGTTTTCGTGCTCGTCCCGCAGTGTACCGGTATCCAGAATCTGCAGAAACAGATGTAAAACATTGCGGTGAGCCTTTTCAATCTCATCAAAGATGATGATCCCATCCGGATGCTGCCGGACAAAAAGCGTAAGATTCCCGTTATCTGAGCCGGAAAATTTTTTTGACGTTCCGATCAGGTCCAGATGTGCCTGATGATCCGCATATTCGCTCATATTGAGCCTAAGCACTGCTTTTTTCAGCTGCTTGGCAGCTTCCTCTGCCAGGAACGTCTTTCCGACACCGGGAGGACCGGCAAAAAGAAACACTGCTTTCGGTTTATTCTGATTCTGGGATGAGCCCTTTAAAAGCTCTGACTGAAAATATCCTTTCACAAAGAAACGGATTGCGTCTGCCTGTCCAAGTACCGTATTGCTCAAGGCTGCATAAAGATCACGACAGACCAGGGAAAGCGCGTCAAGCTTCTGATCTGGCCGCTGGCTCTGACTCTGGACTTCCTTCTCTGCTTCCGTAGTTCCCTTATCATCGCCCTTGCCTCTTTTCTTTCCGTCTTTAGGCATTTTCGATATATCCGATATGGCTGAGGCAGCATCCGTTGGCGGCGTGGCTGCCGTCTCTTCCGGGCTTTTAACGGGAGAAGAAGATTCGACAGCCGGCTCCGCGGCAGGCTGATCGGAATCATGGGTTCCCTCATTCTGAGCGGACAGATCTTTTACTGCAATCGGGCTCTTTTTATCCAAAGGATCATACGTTTCCTTTATAGCCGTTACCACGGCATTAAGGTCATAGTCCTTGCAGAATGCCGAAAACAGCGGCCCGTATGCATCAACGAGCTTGCGAAAGCATCCCCTCATGGAAGGAAGCGTTTTCTCGACCTGTCTTGCATACAGGACGCAGACATCCTTTTTGGCAGAAAAAGCATTATCCAAAAGAAGCAGACGCATTGCGTCAGCCATCTGCGAAGGCTGCAGCTTCATATCCCGGGCTTTCTGAAAGACATCCTTTACTTCTTTTTTCTGTGCTTCCTCCGTAATATCCGCAAGAACCGTCTCCTGATCCTGCATCAAAAATCTGGCATAGGCATAGATCAATATCCAGGATGAATAATAGTCTGCTTTCGTCTCCTGCTTCATTTCGTCCGCAAAAGACTTAATCTTTTTCATCGCTTCCTGACTCACTCAGTCACCCCCCTTAGATCAAATTCCTCAGGCATAAATCGTGGGCAGACACTCTCTTTTGTTATGATCACGGAGGATGCAAGCCTTGTACCAATCTCACAGGATACCTTCAGGCTCTTTCCGTACGTCAGGCCTATTGCGATACCCGAAAAAAACGCATCACCGGCACCGGTAGTGTCAACGACATTTACTTTTGGGGCAGGACAATATCCATATTCCCCATCCTCACTGGCATATACTGCTCCCCTGGCCCCCATTGTAACAACCATGCGGCGGATTTTCGCATCAGCCGCACGCTTTTTTATCATCTCCAGAAGCTGATCAGGTTCCAGATTATCATAATCCTCCATGAACAGTAATCCGGCCTCTCGCTGATTACAGACAAAGCAGCCTGTTTTCTTAATCAGATCCCTGCGCTTCAGCGCGATTGACATGTTGGAAACGACAGCATAAACCTGTTTATGATATTTTTCCGCAAAGGCAAAAACAGGTTTCAGCAACTCTCCCTTCATATCAATTTCAACAATAATACTGTCTGCATTGGGGAAAATCTCTTCTCCGTGCTCCTGCACAATTCTGCCTATCTCATATAAATCCGGCCGCTTGGAAACAGAAGCTGCCACATCACCATTATTATCAAATACTGCCAGCCAGATACCCATTCCGTCCTGCACTTTGCGGACATAACGGGTATCTACCTTGTGCTGATCCAGATGACGGATGACATCTTCCCCAATGCTGTCATCATCTACCAGGCTTATGAACGTGGGACGAAGCTCAATATTGGCAATGTCTTCCACTACGTTTCTGCAGACACCGCCATGAACCTGAATCACCTTACCGGCATTCCGGCCCTGTGGAATAAACTGTTCTTCCGGATAGCCCTTGATATCAACAAAAACCGAACCGATAACAACAATGCCCATGTTCTATCCTCCCTGGCTACTAAAGCTATGATTCAGGCGGCAAAAGGTTATCTGAAAAAGGAGCGGATTCCGAGTAGCGGCATACGCGTGAGAGCCATTCCCCGCTAAATTATTTTCCGGCTTTCTCACATGCTTTTTTGATTTCTTTAATGACAATCTTCAAGGCTTTAATCCTTGCGTATTTTTTATCTACAGATTCCAGAATATGCCACGGAGCGAAGGTCGTGCTGGTCTTCTGTATCATCTCATCGATCGCGGCTTCATAGAGATCCCATTTTTCACGATTTCTCCAATCCTCGTCTGTGATCTTCCACTGCTTCTCAGGCGTATTCTGCCGGTCTGTAAAACGCGCAAGCTGTGTATCTTTGTCAATCTGTACCCAGAATTTAATAATGACGGCACCGCAGTCAGACAGTTCTTTTTCAAACTCGTTCATCTCATTAAATGCCCGCTGCCAGTCATTTTCGGAACAAAAGCCCTCCAGCCGCTCTACCATAACACGGCCATACCAGGTACGGTCAAAAATGGCAATATGCCCGCTTTTGGGAAGACGGTTCCAGAATCGCCACAGATAAAATCTTGCTTTTTCATGCGGTTCGGGGCTTGCGATCGGA
Source organism: Blautia sp. (assembly GCA_017475035.1). GTDB lineage: Bacteria > Bacillota > Clostridia > Lachnospirales > Lachnospiraceae > Blautia_A. Next base: position 78,768 of record JAFVGK010000121.1, on the reverse strand, counting down.
TGTACAATATAACCTCTGGGGTCAAGAGCTTCCGCAATACGCTTAATATTCCCGCCTTTTCCGGCAGCATCCCAGCCTTCATAGGCAATAATCACGGGAATCTTCTTTCGGTACAGCTCATTATGAAGCTCCCGGAGCTCTGTCTGAAGCTCCTTCAGCTTTTTCTTATAATCTTCGTCCGAAATTTCTTTGTCCAACGGAACATCCTTCAGCAAAGGAGTCTTTTTCATCGGGAATGTATTCTGACGAATCGGAACCGCAAGGGCGTGATTCTTCAATGCGGTGTCTATTCCCTGATTCAGATACGTCAGAACCTGCAGTTCCGCCCATTTCTTATCTCCTGCTTCGATAATGTACCAGGGAGCGGCAGTGCGGTTTGTATCTTTCAAGTAGCTGTCATAGATTGCCAGACACTCATCGTAGTGTTTGTTTTCCCACAGATCATCCTCGTTTACCCGCCATCTGGTATTTTCATTATCCAAAAGCGCAGTAATACGTTTCTTTTGCTCTTTCCTGCTGATATGGAAGAAAAACTTCATGATCAGGTAACCGTTGTCGCAAAGCTGACGTTCTATTGTATTGATGCTGTCGATCTTTGCTTCATAATCTTTTTCGGAAATCGTCCCGTCGCAGACCCCGTCCGTAATCTCCTCCATCCAGCAGGTATCAAAAAATTTAAATTTGCCTGCTTCCGGAATCTCCACAAGATACCGATGAAGAAACGGCATACGTCTTTCTTCTACTGAAGGTTTGGCATCCATCGTCGCCACCTGGAAGAAGCGGGGATCGATATTTTTAATGACCTTACCGATCACGGAGCCCTTGCCTGCCGCGCCCCAGCCTTCGAACATCACCATAACCGGAAGCTTTGCCTCTTTAATTTTCATCTGATAAGCATTCAGCTTTGCGCGCTCCTCAGTCAGCCTGCGTTTCAGCTCCTCTTGATCCGGTCTGTCCTGTTTTGCAAAATCCTTTAACATACTCTCCCTCCATTTCTGTTGAGGATCCTTCTTTCGTGGATGATCCTATTACTCGTCTTCTGTTTTTATATCATTTTGCTTTCTGTTGTTTAGTAAGGCATCATCCTCATTCACTTCGGTCTTTGTCTTATCCTGTCGGAGGCTTTTGTCTTTTTCAGCGGCATCTTTCTTTCTGTCTTTCCCGTCTATACCATAATCTACGTTATCTTCGGCTTCACCATCTTCTTCATCTTCGTCATCGTTTACGCCGTCTTCATCTTTGTCATACCCTGCATCGTCTTCATCATAGTCTTCGTCGTTTTCATCCTCGTCTTCATCGTAATCTTCGTCGTTTTCATCCTCGTCTTCATCGTAATCTTCGTCATCCTCATCCGAACCGAAAAATCTGATCCCGGAAAGCATTCCTTCGATTTTTCTTATATAATTACCGCCGGGAATCATGGCCAGCTCCTCTTCTGTCGGGTGGCTGACGAGAAGATATACGACAAAATATACAATCACCGCCACGATCAGAGCCGGGACCAGGCTGATAAAGTTACGGCGCGTCAGGGTGTAACAAAGATAATAGATGCCGCCTGCCGCAAAGGCCATGGGTACGGACGCTGTCAAAGGATTCTTATAAGCGTAATCCCATGGGTTTCGATAACCCAGATATTTCTTCATCGAAATATCATTCAGTACGCAGATCAGAACAGAATATACAATAATCGCAACAACGACCGTATATACTCCAAGCTTTGTGGTAAACAGCAGGACAATCATCATCACGACATCTGCCACAAGCGCGATAACCGCATTGATTAACGGGATATTTGGTTTCCCGATCCCCTGGAGAACCCCGTTTGAGACATTTGAGTTTCCATTCAGAATAATCGTAATTGCCCCGATCAGCATCATCCGGGCGGCGACTCCATTTGTTCCCGGAAAAATCAGCCTTGTAATCGGACCGGCCAGGACAGCAAGTCCAGCTGCCGACGGAATCGAAATCAACATACAGATCCATGTGGCGCGGTCTATTTTCTGACAGGCCAGTTGAATCTCTCCCCTGGCATAGTGGCCGGAGACTTCGGGAATCATGGACATCGGGGCAGTGCCGGCAAGCGTAAGAGGGATATTTATCAAGGTACCGTAAAAACCATACTCTGCGTAAAGCACCTCGATTGTCGAGCTGCTAAGGCCTCTTGCGCCGCTGATGCCGGAAAACAGATAACTGTTCAGAAAACTGTTTGCGTTATAAGCCGCCGCGCCGAGCATGATCGGGGTGATGATCGTGATCAATTCCCGCATCACCGTTCCCATATCCTCGTCAAGTGATACTCTGTCCTTCTTGACACGCATCCGGATCGTACGGCGGTTCAGCTGATAAATCAGCATCATGAACAGCAGGGCAGCCAGGACACCAGCCCCGGTACCCATAGTCGCTCCGGCGGCGCCCCAGCGCTGTACGGCTACTTCTCCCATACCGGCAAAGCGTCTCGTCATGAAGCCGGCCATCACAAGGGCGACTGCCGCGACAAAAATCTGCTCAACGATCTGCGAAATCGAAGTAGGCAGCATATTACGGTAAGCCTGAAAGTACCCTCTGAAAACCCCAAGGATACCCGACAGGAAAATCGTAGGCGCCAGCATCCTCAGAGCCAGTCTCGCATTTGCCATCGAAGCCGGTACCAGGATCGAAGCGCCAAAAACGCAAATTAAGGCGACAGCTCCTCCCGCGACAACAGCGTAGAGCAGCGCGCCATGGAAAACCCTCTGTGCATCCCGATACCGTTTAAAGGCAAGCTTTTCAGCCATCACCTTCGATACTGCCTGCGGGATACTGAAGGTCGCAATCATCAGCAAAATGAAATAGGCATTTTGCGCATATTGGAAGAGGGCATAACTATTGCTTCCGAGAATTGTGGAAAGCGGACTCTTATAGAGCATACCGATAATCTTGGAGATCAGAGCGGCAACCATCAAAAATGAGGCATTTTTAACGAGGGTGTTATCTTTCTTATCCATTTATATATTCTCTATCTGCCAGTCAATCGCAGCCAGGCCGTGTTCGGTTAAAAAAGCGTTGGTTTTGCTGAAATGGCGGCAGCCAAAAAATCCATTGTAAGCGGAAAAGGGACTCGGATGAGCAGCTGTCAGCACCAGCTGTCCCGGATTGTCGAGCATCAACTGTTTTCTCTTAGCCGGGTTGCCCCAAAGCAGGTAAACGATCGGCCGGTCCTGAGCATTCAGAATCCGTATCACGGCATCCGTAAACTCCTCCCAGCCCAGGCCATGATGGGAATTTGCCTGATGCGCACGCACGGTCAGAACCGTATTCAAAAGCAGCACGCCCTGTTTTGCCCATTTTTCCAGGCAGCCGTTGTTGGGAACATAGCATCCGAGATCGTCGTGCAGCTCCTTATAAATATTTACCAGCGAAGGAGGCGTCTGAATACCAGGCTTTACCGAAAAGCAGAGTCCGTTTGCCTGGCCGGGGCCATGGTAAGGATCCTGTCCTAAGATAACTACTTTTGTTTCAGATAAAGGGGTAAAGTGAAATGCATTAAACATCTCATCCGGCGGCGGATAAACTGTCACCGTGCGATACTCCGCAACAACCGCACGGTACAGCTTCGCATAGTATTCCTTGCGAAACTCCCCCTGCAGCGCCTCCTGCCAATCCCCCGAAAGCTGCGCCATCTGTTTCATTCCTCCCATAACGAAGTTTTGTACGTTGACTCATTGTCTTCGGATGACGATTTTGCTGCTTCGGCAGTCGGACTGCCGAAGACCGGATCAGTCTTCCTTTACGTCAAAACTCAGAAAGCATCCGTAACTGTATCGGATGGTCTTATTGCTCATTTTATCAGGCTTCACCTGACAGAAAATCCATATGGTTATCCTAAGTTTGGTTTAACAAAAAAAGAGACGCAGAAAACAGAGCATTCTCTGTTTCTGCGTTCTTTATTGTAACAGACTAAGTATACAAATTCAAGGATTTTGTAACGGTTGGTTTAGGAATTGTAAACAAATTGACCAGTTTTTTTAGTTTATTCTACATCCGGTCAGGAGCGGAAAACCCAAGCAGGTCAATTCCTGTTTCCAGAGTGCGTAAGGAGAGATGCAGCAGCTGCAGGAAAGAAGCCTTCCTTGAAAGATCCTCTTCGGTGAGAATCTTCGTCTCATGGTAAAAACGGTTAAAAGCATTGGACAGCTCGTAGAGATAGGCGCAAAGCTTATGCGGCGCTTTTTCCTGATAAGCCGTCTCCATTGCCTGTCCAAACAAAGCAAGAGAGAGCATCAAGGCTTTCTCGCTCTCGACTGACGGAGCCAGAACAGCTCCCGCGCCGTCTGCCTCACCGTCCCGGGCTGACCGCGCAAGGATGGATTTAATCCTTACAATCGTATAAAGAAGATACGGTCCTGTATTACCCTCAAAGGAAGTAAACCGATCTACATCAAATACGTAATCCTTTGTTGCCTGATTGGAAAGGTCTCCGTATTTAATCGCAGCCAGGCCTACCTGCTGCGCTGTCTTACCGGCGTCGGTATCTTTTACGCTTTTATTTTCTACGATTTTCCTGAACATTTCCTCCTCGATCTCCCGTATCAGGTTCTCGAGGCGCATCACACCGCCATCCCGTGTTTTAAACGGTTTTCCGTCCTTCCCGTTCATGGTACCGAAACCAAGAAACGTCAAAACGGTTTCTTCCGGTACGATACCTGCCTTCTTCGCACAGCGGAATACCTGTACAAAATGAAGGTCCTGCCGTTTGTCCACGATATACAAAATCTCATCGGGAGCGTAATCCTTCTGCCGTTCCACCAGGGTGGCAAGATCCGTCGTCGTATAAAGGGATGCTCCGTCTGATTTCAGAAGGATGCACGGAGGAACCTCTTTTGCATCCTTCTCATCCTTTACGTCTACAATCAGGGCTCCCGCATCCTCATAAGCAAGGCCCTTTGCTTTCATATCATCGATCATCTGCGGAATATACTTCTGTACATCAGACTCGCCTTTCCAGAGATCGAAGGAAACGTCAAGCTTCTCATAATTTTTTCGAAGATCCGCAACGGATACCGACAGGATATGCTTCCAGAGAGCAAGATATCCTCTCCTGCCCTCCTGCATCTGATGTGTCGCCTCCATCGCTTCCGCGCGGTACGCCTCATCCTCCTTTGATTTTCCGGAAGCACACGGATAGATTTCTTCCAGCTCCGCGATCGTAAAAGGTGCCTCCTGCGGATAATCTCCCTCAAAGCTTTCGTCAAAATAGGGAAGCTCCGGATGGCGGTGATGAAGCTCCGTGATGATCAGCCCCATCTGAAGTCCCCAGTCACCCAGGTGTATGTCTGAAATCACTTCATCGCCCATGAAACGGGCAATCCTCTTGATGCTCTCTCCAATAATGGCCGAACGCAAATGTCCGACATGAAGAGGCTTGGCTACATTTGGGCCGCCATAATCCATGAAAAGCTTTTTTGGCACATTGTTTTTTGCGACTCCCAGTCTTGGATCATCAAGCAGGCCGGATAAATAATCCGCGAGAAAACTGCCTGCTACATTAAAGTTTATAAATCCGGGCCGTACAGCTTCCACATCTGAAAGTACATCACTGCCCGACAGCTTTGCCACAACATCCTGCGCAATGATCAAAGGGGGTTTATGACAGGCTTTCGCGCCTGCCATTGCTCCATTGCATTGGTATTCACACAGATCAGGCCGGTTCGAGACTGTAACCTTTGCGAGCGCAGGATCATATCCCGCCGTCTCAAACGCATCTGCCAGTTCCTTTTCCAGAAGTTTAACAAGTTTCTCCATTTTCTCTCCTCTTACTGAGAAAGTCCATTCATTGTTTTTTAATCACTGCGAAGCGCGTCAATCGGATTCAGCTTTGCAGCCTGAACAGAAGGAAGCAGGCCAAAGATAATGCCTATAAAGGTTGAGAAACCCACGGCAACCAAAATAGCCGGTACACTGATTGCGGAGGGTATCCCCGCAAAACGTGACATCAGTTTGGACAGGCCCACTCCCAAAGCAACGCCCATCAGTCCGCCTATACTTGTCAGCACGGCCGCTTCCGTTAAAAACTGTCCGAGAATCGCGCTTTTTTTTGCGCCGATTGCCTTTTTCAGACCTATCTCCCTGGTTCTTTCCGTTACCGAAACAAGCATAATATTCATGACGCCGATTCCGCCGACAAGCAAAGAAATACTTGCGATCATGATAAGCTGGATATTTGTACTTTCCGCCAGCTGCTGACTTTCCCGAAAGCGCTCCAGCACATCGTTCGCCTTATAGGTAAACGTGCTTTTTGCCGGGATATTCTGATTCAGCACCTTCGCGACATCGTTCCCTGCGCGGGTCATGTTATCGGTACTGTCTGCCTTGATGATTACAAACTGAGGCTGATCAAATTCATTGGTGATCGGCCAATCCGTATCCGGAATCATTACCGTACCGATCGCGCCATTGTAGTTATAATCCATATAGTCTTCATAACTGTTTATCTTGGGAGCAAAAGCGGAATCCTGCTCAATGACGCCTACTACGGTAAATGGTTCCGAACCAATCTCTATAATCTCTCCCACAGGGTTTTTCCCTGAAAAAAGATTCTCTACGGCATTGACGTCCAGAAGGGCAACCTTCCTGTATTTATCATAATCCCTTTGCGCAAATGCCCTGCCCTGACGAATATGGTACCCATTGGTGGAGAGATAACGTTGATCAATACCATAAATGGTTCCGCCCTGGAAAGTCGTCGTTCCGTAATAAACGTTATAAACGCTTTCACTTTTATAGTAAAACGTCGCCGTCACCACATGGTCTACCGCCAGAACCGCTTCTTTCTGCTCTTTCGTTAAAAGAGGCGGCTTTGCATTGCCCATTGACCATCCGGAGCCATATGTGCTGTCACCCTCATACAAATCTACGCTGACCGTATTGTTTCCCGCACCGATCAGACTCTCCTTCAGCTGTTCATTGGTTCCCTTGATAGAGGATACAATTGCGATAATTGCCGCAATACCGATGATAATACCCAGCATCGTCAGGAAGGAGCGCATCTTGTGCGACCAAACGCCTTGAAAAGCCAGACGTATATTTTCAAGCATAAAATCCTTCCTCCATTCGATTCCTCAGGATCCATTTTTAATAACCTTTAATCTTGGACACATCCACCTCAATCGTCTTTGCGCCTTCAACCACTCCATCACCGTACGGAAAAGCGATCAGGTCCGATTTATGGATACCGGCACCGATCAGGACGCTCTGACCTCCATCCACTACAGCCTTTACCTTGATATATTGTCTCTGCAGAACACCATCCACATCCTTCAATACATATTTCCGGCCGTTCTCTGAGCGGACAAAAGCATTTTCCAGAACAATTCCCTTTGAGGCATTCGCATCTTCTTTGATCTTGATATCCAGATAATCGGAATCAGAAACCTTCTTATCCTTATCGAGTATCGTGGCGGTAAAATAATAATTGGAAGCATTCGGGTTCTGGTCATAAGAATAAAAGCCGTTTTCACTGTCAGTGGGATATTCAGAAACGTCAATCACTTCGGCGTCAAAGGAAGGGCCGCTCCAGCTCGAGCACGCAAGCTGTGTTCCCTCCACAATATCGTCAAGATACAGCTCGCTGACCTTGCCCCGGACAAAATAGCCCTCACTGCTTTTGATCGTCATGAAGCTGGAACTGCCTGTCTTGCCTGAAAGACTGGCAACACTGCCGTCAAGCTTACTGTAAATCACTTTACGGTTTACCTGTTTTTCCAGTCCCGAGATCGTAATATCGCTTTCCTGAAGATCAAGCTGCATCGTCCGGATCTGCTTTTTCAAAGAATTCAGTACCTCTTCCCGGGTAACGGGAGCGACTTCTTCCTCATCCTCCAGCTCCCCATCGTCAAGCTCGCCTTCCTCGTCCAGCAGATCACCGGCGTCCTCATCCAGCAGCCCCTCGTCATCGATCGCTTCATCGTCTTCGCCTTCATAGTTCATCGCTTCATCCAGAAGGAATTCCGTTATGGCAAAACGATCGACGGGAGCATTTAAAAGACCTCCGTTGATCAGATAATATCCCGTGCAGGACTGTTTCCTGTCCGTCACGTCATCAATCGTATCATACTTATGAAATTCCAGCTGATACCAATATCCGCCCTCATGCCATACACTGTTCCCCTCCGGATCAAAGCCTGCCATGAGATTAAGCAGGCCTCCGGTCACCTTTACCTTTCCCTTGGCACAGCTGCACAGATAGATAATCGGATCCCCCTTGCTCCCGCTCCCCTGATACGGTACGGTGTCCCAATCCAGTTTTTTATAAAACGGAATCTCATCATCCTCGAACTCCGCGTAAGCGCCTATCGCTTTGCCGGCATCCTCCACCTCAGAAGCAAAAAGCTCCGGAGTGGGGGAGGGACTCAGCCAAGGATAATACCCGGTTCCCACGCCTCCGCTGAAAGCATCCGTCTGTTCATCGTCCCCGGTAAATGCAACAGCCGAGGAAAAGCCAAGAGTTTCGTCATCCTCATCCATGTAATTCATCATGCCGTCAGAGGAGTCGAAAAAATCCTCATCATCGAGATCAAAGTCATCATCGTCCAGGTCGTCCCAGTCAAAATCATCATCACCGATTTCTTCATCATACTCCGCATCGGAATCGGGATCTTCGGCGGGATCATCAGGATTCTCCACGACCTGATCCGTCACTTCGCCTTCAGATGAAAAAAGGTCTTCCGCTGTTTCCGATCCGAAAAAATCTTCTACTGCCGCGGCAAAAACAGGAACAAACCTCCCCGCCACTGCAAACAGCCTGTGACCGGGGCCGGTGGATAAAGAGGCTTCGTCCATATCGTCGGTTTCATCAGCCTGGTTTATTTTGTCCGCCGGAGAATCAACATATTCGCCATAGCCATTGATGTCATCTTCCGTATAATCTCCCCCGGCTTTAATATAATTCATGCGGTCAATCGCACGATTCATATCTAGCTGCAGACGTAGTCTTTTCAGTTTTTCAATATTGAGCTTCATCTCTATCAGAGTCGTATCAAAAGAAACCAGCTGATCTCCGACCTTTACGCTCTGTCCTTTGGTGACAAAAATCTGATCCACGATCATATCCTTATCCACGCTGATCGTCTGCGTGGCGTTTGCTACAACATTGCCCTCCAGCGTCATCTCGCTGTCATTATAATAACTGCTGGCAGCAAGATAGCCGACCTTGCAGACCTGAACCTTGACTTCATTCTGCCTTCGCATAAAAGTCATTGCCCCGGCAACACCACCGACCACCAGTGATGTAACGACCGTACCGACAATGATCTTTTTCACCACCCCCATCTTCTCACCACCTTTCTGTCAGAATACCATCCCTGATCATTACGACACGTTTTGCGTGATCCGCAATTTCAGAGTCATGTGTAATCATCAGAACGGAAACGCCCTCATCATTCAGGCTCTGGAATAATTCCATGACCTGCGTGCCGGACTTACTGTCCAAAGCGCCGGTCGGCTCATCGGCCAGAAGCAGTTTCGGCCGGTTCACAATCGCCCTGGCGATTGCCACCCTCTGCATCTGACCGCCCGACAATTGATTCGGATGAAAATGAACACGTTCCGCAAGACCCACGCGGTCGAGAGCCGCCAGAGCCCGCTCCTCTCTCTCTTTTTTAGGTACTTTCGCATAAGTAAGAGGCAGCTCGACATTTGTCAGCGCGGACTGCTTTGGCAGCAGGTGAAAGCTTTGAAAAACAAAACCGATTTTTTTCAGCCGCAGATCCGACATCTGATTCTCATTACACCGGCTGATATCCTGACCGTCCAGAAACACTTTCCCGGAGGTGCACTGATCCAGACATCCGATAATATTCATCAGTGTAGATTTTCCGGAGCCGGAAGGACCCATGATGGCTACATATTCGCCTTCCTCCATGGAAAAATTGATATCCTTTAAAACAGGCACGCGCATTTTCCCCTGGATATAGTCTTTATAAATCCCCTGCAGCTCAAGTATCATCTCTTCTTCCTCCCAAAACGCAGTTTTGCAGGTTGACTCAATGTCTTCGGATGATGATTATGCATCAGAATTCTATCATCTCATCATCATCTCCCCAATCGAAATCCTCGACTTCTTCATCATAATCCTCGACTTCACCATCTATATCCTCATCATCCCAAATGATTTCTCCATCATCAAGATCATCATCCCAGATGATCTCGCCTTCATCAAAATCATCGTCATCCCAGATAATCTCCGTTCCTTCATCAACCCATTCTTCGTCATCCCAGTCTTCTTCCCAGTCTTCTTCGTCCCAGTCTTCTTCGATCTCCTCCTCCGGCATCTCTGAAATATCCGCCGTAGTCATCCCTTCATAAAACTCTTCATCCGGATAGGCAATGCTGTCGGATTCGGATAGTCCTTCCAGAACCTGATATTCCGCGCGTTCCGGACTGTACTCGCCTACACTGATATGCCGGATCTGCAGCCTGCCGTCAGCATCGGCCCATACATACGGCGCATCGCTGTCGGCATCTACAAGATAAAACTCACTGATCCAGATACCCGTCCGTTCTGACTGGCCTTCGTCTCTTTCTATATATACATGCTGTCCCAGCATCAGGTCATCAGAATTATCCAGATCCACATAAAAAGGATAGGACGTCGAGCTTGTCTGACCGCTGGAGCTTGTCATTCCGAAAAAGCTGTCACTGTCGTTCTGTTTGGCATTCTGTTCGTCAATTTTACCCATCGTGCCATGCCAGATCTGGTTCTCGTCCGCCCGGGATCTTATGATCACCGGATCGCCTTCGACAATCTCGCGGCGGTTCTGTTCATTGACCGTCCCCTTGACACGATAATTTCCCGTAGCCAGAATCGTGATAAAAGCATTGCTATCCTGGCTGTCGGAATCATAATCACTCATATCTGATACGGAATCCCCGTCATCCGTGGCTGACAGCTTGCTGGTATCGATTTTCTGTATCACCCCGGCCATGGTGGCCCGAACCTCGGTATTGTCTGTCGAAGAGATCAGCTTATCAATCTGGTTCTGTTTTTCCTGCTGACTGTACTGATTCTTCCTCAGATCCATCTTGGCCGTCTCGATCGAGATCGTATAGGAAAGCTGACTGTTGGCGTCTGCTTTATCCCTCTGCTGGGTCAGTTCGTTGATGTTTTCATTCAGGCTCATCGCCTCATTTTTTAATCGGTCAAGATCCAGCTGCAATTGTCTCAGATCATCCTGCATACTGGAAAGATCATATTCGAAAAGCAGATCGCCTTCCGCCACGTGGTCTCCGACGGCGACCTTCACTTCCGTAACCTTACGTCCGCTTTCGATATTCACTTTCAGAGTGCTCTGGGGCTCTACAACACCTGCATACCAATTCTGGACGCCCAGTTTTTCTCCCGTAAGAGAGCTGACCTTCGTCACATACGCAATTTCTCCGCCGCCTGAAGCAATCCCGAACTTATCCTTAAAATAAAACTGCCATGATCCAAGCCCAGCCGCGGCAATCACTGTAGCCGCACAAAAAATGATCAAGCCTTTTTTTGCCATAGCTCCTCCTAACTTCCGCCAGTCTTTCAGCTCTGCCTCTCCTTCTATAACGCAGTCTTGTACGTTGACTCGCTGTCTTCGGATGACGATTCTGCTGCTTCGGCAATTGGGCTGCCGAAGGCAAAATCAGTTTCCTTTTGGCTTACTGGCCTTCTATCATGATGTTCAGCCTTTATCATACCAGATATTTGTGAAAAATAAAAGTACAGGTTATGAGGGATTCATGACATTTTAAGCCGAACTCTCTTTTGACAAAAGCAATGATTTATGGTACAATAAACCGAACTGTGATATAATTGGTGCAGAGAAAGGATGGGAATCTTATGGACATCAAACGGGATAGATTATCGGACGCCTCCCCCAGGCTGTTCCAATGTATTATATTCTGTATCGCCATTTGCATATCATTCTTTCTTTGTGCCTGCGCGAACGGGGATAAACAGAAAATACGTTCCGTTCTGTCCAATGAATTCGGATTATTGCGGGATCTGGACCAGGAGACGGTTCAAGCGTACATCAATCATGGCACGCTTCTGTCTCTGTCACAGATGACCGTTTCTCTTCCCGGAGATGTCTGCACCCTTTTTTTTGAACACTTTGATTTCTCTATCGGTAAAATCAAGGTTAACGCCTCCGACAACACCGCCACAGCCAATGTGAAGCTTACGACGATCAACGCCAGGCCTCTTGCAAAGGATTACGTGGGATTATTGATAAGAGAAGAAATGCTGACCGCGAATTCCTCCTCTTTACAGTCATCCCCTGACAATCTTGCCTCCTCCCCGGACGAAGCCCCGTACGTTAATTCAATGCTTTCGGATGACGATTCTTCTGCTTCGGCCGCTGGGCTGCTGAAGACAAAGTCAGTTTCCCACGCAGCCGTATCAGAGGAACGGCAGCTCGCTATTTTATCAAATCTTTTATCGGACAATGACTACGGTACGATCCAAAAGACATGTACGATATATCTCACTAAAAACACATCAGGGGAATGGAAAATTCCTCATTCTAAACGTTTGGAAGACTATCTTACCGGTGGCCTTCTTACCCTTCTGTCTGATCCTTATCTGTTAAGTCCCGAAGAAACAATTTCTATTTGCTTTGATGCGATAAAAGACATGGATATATCCGCGCTGTCTGCGTTTATGGGCTTCAGCGGGCTCATCCAGGATCAAAGCTCTTTTTCCGGTCAGATCGGTTTTCAGTTAGCCGGGCAGGTGTGTGAGCTCTTTGACTATGAAATCATATCCTGTACCAGAGAACGGAATGAAGCCGTCTGTACGGTTTTGATCACATCCTTTGACAGCGAAGCCATATTACGGTCTTATACGGAAAGTCTGAATAAGTATCTGTCTTCACCAGCAGCAGTGATTGACGGAGAAGAAAAGCGATATCGTTACTCCTGCAATCTCATGCTTTCCATCCTTTCGGAAAACAGACAGACACGAACCTCAAAATGCGTTTTCCAGTTCGTCAACAATGGCGCCCGCTGGCAGTTCACCGAAGAAAGCGCCGCGGTGCTGGGAGAAGCTCTTTTCAGCCGCAGCCTGGATGTCCAATAAAAGACAAGCCCCACAAAATGGTCTGTATCCAACCGGCACCCCTCATAAAGAAAAGAGAGTCGAATCCATATTGGTGGATTCGGCTCTCTTTTCTTTATTATCATAGAGCCGCCCAAAGAAAGATGTCACCTTACATTGACGGGCGGTTCGCATGGGAAGACGCAAGGCTGTGCCTTCCTCTTTCCTGTTATACTCGTGAACGCATTTAACTGCCGCTTTCGGATTGAAAAGGGAGCGCGTTCACTCGTTATACGTTGGGCAGATCGGCAGACATTTCCGTTACCGAGTATATCTTACTGCTCTTCCCCGGATACCAGCGCAAGTCCAAGCTCTTTCAGCTGTAAATCCGAAACCGTCTGAGGCGCCTGGGTCATAAGGCAGGAAGCATCTTTGACCTTCGGGAAAGCAATGACATCACGGATGCTGTCCACGCCTGCCATCAGCATTACAAGACGGTCAAGTCCATAAGCAAGCCCTGCGTGCGGCGGCACTCCATATTTAAAAGCATCCAGCAAAAAGCCAAACTGATTGTATGCAGCTTCCTGCGTAAATCCAAGCTCCTTAAACATTCTCTCCTGTATATCATCCTGGTGGATACGGACGCTGCCGCCGCCGATTTCATTTCCGTTCAGAACGATATCATAAGCTTTGGCCCTGACTCTTCCGGGATCCGTATCCAATAGGGGCAGATCCTCCTCCATCGGCATCGTAAACGGATGGTGCATTGCCGTAAATCGGTTTTCCTCTTCGCTCCACTCCAGCAGCGGGAACTCGGTAATCCAGACAAAGCAGAACTCATCCTTATTGATCAGCTCCATCTGTTTCGCCAGTTCAAGTCTGAGCGCGCCAAGAACATCACAGACAAGCTTCGTTTTATCTGCCGCAAAAAGAAGCAGATCTCCGTTTTTCGCTCCCATTCCGGCAGCGAGCGCATCCAGCTGTTCATCCGTCATGAATTTCGCAAAAGAACATTTACGTGCGCCGTCTTCTCCGATTGCGAGATAGGCGAGGCCTTTTAACCCATATCCTTTTGCAAACTCTACGAGCTTATCCAGTTTCTTTCTCGGCATCGCGCCCTGACCTTCAGCCTTAATCCCGCGAACGCTGCCGCCGTTTTCGATGGCTGATGTAAATACGGCAAAACCGCAATCCTTCACGATATCACTCACATCAACCAGCTCCATGCCAAAACGCAGGTCCGGTTTATCTGAGCCATAACGGTCTCTTGCCTCCTGCCAGGTCATGCGGCGGATCGGCAAGGCAATCTCCAATCCCAGGACCTCACGGAAAAGATAGGCCAGGAACCGTTCATTCACGTCAATGACATCATCCACATCCACAAAGGATAATTCCATGTCTATCTGCGTAAATTCAGGCTGACGGTCTGCCCGCAGATCTTCATCTCTAAAGCATCTCGCGATCTGGATATAGCGGTCATAGCCTGAGCACATCAGCAGCTGTTTATATAACTGAGGAGATTGGGGCAGTCCATAAAAGGCTCCCGGATGGATCCTTGAGGGCACAAGGTAATCCCTTGCTCCCTCCGGCGTGCTCTTGCCAAGCATCGGCGTCTCAATCTCCAGAAATCCTTCTTCCGTGAAGAATCTTCTCGTCAGCTGCATCACACGGCTTTTCAGCATGAGGTTTCTCTGAAGGTCGGGGCGGCGTAAATCCAGATAACGGTATTTTAAGCGGACTTCATCTTTTGTACGGCTGTTCTCTTCAATCGGGAACGGAGGAACCTCTGCCTCGGCAAGAATGCGAAGCGTCCTCACACGGACCTCCATTGATCCGGTAGACAGATTTTCGTTTACCGCGCCTTCCCGTTCGCATAGTTTTCCTGTCACGGCAATCACGAACTCGCTTCTGAGCTTACCTGCCTTCGCAAATCCTTCCTCATCGATTTCGCCGGGTTCAAAAATCAACTGCATGATACCACTGCGGTCACGTAAATCCACAAAGATGATGCCGCCCTTATTTCTGGCCTTTGCCACCCAGCCCATCAGTGTGATTTCTTTCCCGATCTGATCCTTTGTCACTTCACCGCATCTGCAGGTACGGTGAAGTCCCTTCATACTTTCAGCCATGTTATTGTTTCCTTCCTTCTTTATGCAAAAAACTCCTCGATTTTTTCATATCCCTGAGAAATCAGAAGATCCTTCTGGAATTTTTTATTTTTCTTCATGACGCAGATGTTGATCTGCGCACCTTCCTCCCTCGCTTTCTGAGCCTGTTCCATCAGCTCAGCCATCTTTTCGAGAGGCATGTTTTTTTCAATCAGCCAGGCTTTTTTCTCACCCGTCTTAGGAACTTCATATCCCCTCTCCAGGAGCAGCATGACGATCCGTTCAAAGCCGATGGAAAAACCGCAGGCGCTCACGGCATTTCCCGTGAATTTCCCTATCATCTCATCATACCGGCCGCCGCCGCCGACGCTCCCGCCGTACTCATCCATAGAAATTTCAAAGATCGGTCCGGTATAGTATGACATTCCACGTACCAGTGTCGGATCAAACACCATACGGAAATCGGCGGTTTTTGATTTCTCCACAATTTCGATGATCGAAGACAGTTCCTCACACACTGCCGCATCCAGAACAGAAGAAAGGATCTTCTGACACTCCTTCACTCCATCCGCGCTGTGCTCCAGCTGTTCAAAAAGAGACAGGTAGGTGTCCACCTGATCTGCATGAAAGCCTTCCTCTAAAAGCTCCTGGCGTACACCCTCAATTCCGATCTTATCCATCTTGTCGAGAATAATGAACACGGTATCATATTTCTCTGCCGGAAAGCCTGAGTACATTGCCATCGCCTTCAACAGTCTCCGGTCATTAATGCGAATGGAAAATCCATGAAAATCAAGTCTTCCCAGCAGAGTCGTTGTAGCCAGGACAAGCTCGATCTCCGCCATAATCCCGGGGTCGCCGAGAATATCGATATCACATTGCATGAACTGCCGGTATCTTCCTCTCTGCGGCCGGTCAGCGCGCCAGACATTCCCCATCTGAAGTGCTTTAAACGGAGCGGAAAGTTCATTTGCGTTATTGGAATAAAAGCGGGTCAGCGGAACGGTAAGATCGTATCGAAGTCCGAGATCCGCCAGGTCCGTCTCCTCTTTTGCCGTATCAATCTTCAGCTTTTCGCCGCGTTTCAGGATTTTAAAGATCAGCTTTTCATTTTCTCCGCCCTGCTTGCTGCAGAGGTTTTCTATGTGCTCCACGCAGGGAGTTTCCACACAGGTAAAACCATAATTTGCGTAAACACGGCGGATCATCTCCATCACATAGTTCCGTATCTCCATCTCCTTTGGGAGGATGTCCTTCATTCCGGTCACCGGTTTCTTTTTCAGGCTCATATTATCGTAAATCATTCCTTTCTGATATTTATGGTATCCTTATCATGTATCACTCGTTGAAAAGCAAGAAACACACCCATATCGAAATTTTTGACCTCTTCAATCATCAGCTCCATCACCGTCCCGGCATCAAAAGCCTTTCGATAAGGACGATCAGAGATCAGTGCGCAATATACGTCACACACCCTGAGGATGCGCGCGCCGATGGGGATCTGTTCCCCGCTTAAATTGTCCGGGTAGCCGCTTCCGTCGTAATTTTCATGATGATAAAGGACAGTCTGCAGAACAGAATCCGAATATCCGCCTATTTCCTCAAGGGCTTCATATCCCAAAGCAGAATGCATCCGCATATATTTCAGTTCCTCGATCACCATCGGATCCTGTTCATTTCCACTGATATAGCTTCTCAGTCTCAGCTTGCCGATATCGTGAACCATGCCGGCGATCGCCAGCTCATAGCATTCATCATCCTCCAGGCCATATTCCTTTCCCACTGCATACGCCAGGTTGCTGACCTGTATGCCATGACGGATTTCCGAGATAAGATCAAACGTAATCATTCTTCTCTTGGGTTCCAGAAGAGGCAGTGCTTTTTTCTTTCGCTCAATCATCTCATCGACCCGTTCGATATAATGATTTACGTCCTTGACATTTTCGACCCTCTCGATCCTGCTGTCATATGGCAGCACCAGCTTGGATGCCCCGCCGGCGCCCAGTGCCAGAATCGGCTCGATTTCTTCCATGATGAGAATATTGTACAGTCCGGCTTTGCCTTCTTTCGCATAACCGACATTTTCAAAATTACCCTTCATGTTTTTCTGACGATAGAGATAATACGGAGCCATGCCCATCCGATAAGCCGCTTCCATGGTCTCATCCATGATCTCCTGGCTGGTCTCAAACGTCAGTTCCTTCAGCTGATCCCGGAAAATATTCAGGCGAGCCGCACGCTTTACAGCCAGGGTATGCACTGTCAGGCTGTCCGGCGACAGCTTCGCTATTTCCTCCAGTGTATAGGAAACTTCATCCTTTCCTTCACCCGGCAGTCCGATGATGATATCCATATTGATATCATCAAACCCTTCCTCCCGCGCGAGCCGGAAGGCTTCCCGAATCTGATCCACCGTGTGATGCCTGCCGATCAGGTCAAGTGTCTTTTGATTCATCGTCTGGGGATTGACCGAAATACGGCTCACAGGATAATGCCGCATAGCCTTCAGCTTTTCTCGGTCAATACTGTCAGGCCTGCCGGCTTCAACGGTAAACTCCTTTACTCCATCATATCCGAAGCATCTGCCGATATGATCGAGAAGACCGTCCAGCTGAGCTGCCGACAATGTCGTGGGAGTACCGCCTCCGATATAAATCGTGTCAAGCGTTCTGGAGGTTTCAGCCATCTGAAAGGCCATCGCCTCAATTTCCCGGTATAAAGCCTTGAGATACGCTTCTACCTTAGTGTGATAAACCGAAATGGGATAACTGCTGAAGGAACAATACAGGCAGATACTCGGGCAGAAAGGAATCCCCAGATACAGACTGTATCCCTTCTCCGGATCAATGTTTTTTGTTATTTCCTTCTCTCTGTTCGCTATCGTGACAGCAAGGGCTGTCTTTTTGGCGCTGACCTGATACCTCTCCCTGAAAATTCCGGCTATCTCCGTATTTTTTCTGCCTTCCGCCAAAAGATCCGAGGCAAGCTTCACTGGACGGATGCCTGTAAGGCTGCCCCATGGCAGTTCTTTTCCGGACATCTTTACAAGCATTCGATACAGCCCTGTTTTCACCCGGTCCTTGTTTTCTTTCCGGATCCTGATCCGGATCTTCTGCTTTGCATCCTCATCTCCCACAATGTCGATCCCGTCAGAATCCGGGATTAATCCTGACGTCAGGATAAATATCTCTTTTTTGCTCAGGCTGCGGATTCTGTGAAAGTCCCCTTCACGATCCACAATAAAACAGATATCATTTTTATCATCAGGGAGCTGCGCCGCATCTTCCTCCTGCTTCTTTAAATGTCCCAGGAAAATATCCTGTTTCAATTGGGTCTGTTCTATTTCCTTTTCGATCTGATCGAGGATCCGGGCCGGAGGAGCTTCATATACGGAGACAAAATCAGCCTCCGGATAAAATGCTCTGATCAGTTCGAACACATCGTGTTCGAACATGGTTTCCATAAAATAAATATGTATCTTAGACAAACGGATTGTACCTCTTTTCCTGTCCGATCGTCGTCGGCAGTTCATGTCCCGGAAGAACCTGAACTTCTTCCGGCAATTCCTCAAGCAACCGGTGCAGGCTCTCTTGCATCTGTGTCATACTGCCTCCGGGAAAATCCGTTCTTCCTACAGAACGGAAAAACAGTGTATCGCCGCTGAACAGAATGTCTTCCTCCGGAATATAAAAACAACAGCTTCCGGGTGTATGCCCGGGCGTATGCAATACTTTCAGTTTCACGCCTGCAAGAGCAACCTCTTCGCCATCCGCAAGTTCATAATCAGGCGTTATCGTACATCCGTCATAAGAGTCTGTCATGCTCAGAGAAGGATCGGAGAGCAAAGCATGCTCATAAAGGCAGGCATATACCGGTATCTTTAACTCTTTGGCCAGAGCATTTACAGCCATGATATGGTCAAAATGGCCATGGGTAAGCAAAATGCCCCTGCAATCCATTCCAAAGTCTTTTATTTTCCTGAGAAGCTTCTGTTCTTCCGCTCCCGGATCCACGATAAAGCCTTCCGATGTTTCCTTATTTTTTACAAGGTAACAATTTGTCCAGACCTCTCCCACATTACATTTTAGAATATCAAGCTTTTTCATCGCCGCCCTCCTTCCCATAACGCAGTTTTGTACGTTTTATGATACTTTATTCAGCCGCTGGCTCTCTCTACGTCTATCACACTTTCAACCTGTCGGATTTTTTCAAGTAAAGACTGCAGCTCTTCTTTGGTAGAAACATTGAAGCAAAGAACCAGAGTGGCGGTACCCTGCTTATTCGTTGAGGAATTGATCGATTTGAGATCGATTTTCCTTTCCGTAAATATCTTTGAGATATCAACAAATAAACCGGTCCTGTTATTTGCGTAGATGCGGATCTCTGCGGTATACTGCTCATTCTGGGTCTCTTCCCCCGCCTGCCATTCCGCCTCTATCAGACGATGCCGGTCATCGTCAGACATATGAATCACATTGACACAATCGGTACGGTGAATGGTAATGCCCCGTCCCCTGGTAACAAAACCAATGATCTCATCTCCCGGAATCGGATTACAGCACTTTGAAAAACGGACTGCCACATCATGAATTCCCTTCACGACAATTCCGGAACGGCTTCTTGCGGCCGGAGTGTGAAGCGAATGTTCATGAACCGCTTCTATCACCTGCTCATCCGTCAGATTCTGGACGTTTTCCTTCTCGTAGCTTTCCAGAAGCTTATTAAAAACCTGTCCTTCTTTCAGGCCCCCATGCCCGATGGCCGCCAGTACAGAATCCCAGTCCCGAAACCCATATTTGTTCAGGACGGCGTCTATATACGCCGGCTTGGTAAAAAGGCTGATCTTAAATCCTTTTGCCTTGGCATGAGCGGTGAGAAGCTCTTTCCCCCGGACAATATTATCCTCCTTCAGCTCTTTTTTGAACCACTGATTGATTTTGTTTTTTGCCTGGGTGCTTTTTACAATCTTCAGCCAGTCGCGGCTTGGTCCCTGAGAGTTCTGGGAAGTTATAATTTCAATCCGGTCACCATTACAGATCTTATAGTCAATCGGTACAAGCTTACCGTTTACCCTTGCCCCGATCATCTTGTTCCCTACAGCGCTGTGTACACAATAGGCAAAATCAATAGGGGTCGATCCATTCGGCAGTGTTTTGACATCGCCCTGCGGAGTAAAACAGTAAACGCTGTCGGCAAAGAGATCCAGGTCGTTCTTCAACAGGCTCATGAACTCTTTGTTGTCTGACATGTCCCTTTGCCACTCCAGAATCTGGCGCAGCCAGTTCAGCTTTTCTTCCTCACTTTTATCCACCGGTTTCTTTCCGTCGGAGGATTCTTTATATTTCCAATGAGCCGCGATGCCATATTCCGCAGTCCGATGCATCTCAAAAGTACGTATCTGGATTTCAAAGGGCTGTCCATTCGGTCCGATCAAGGTTGTATGAAGGGACTGGTACATATTTGCCTTCGGCATGGCGATATAGTCCTTAAACCGCCCCGGTACCGGTGTATACATCTCATGAATCACGCCGAGAGCGGCATAGCAATCACGGACGGAATCTACAAGGATGCGGACCGCAAAAAGATCATAGATCTGATCTACGGTTTTTCCCTGATTGACCATTTTTTTATAAATACTGAAAAAATGCTTCGCTCGTCCCGCAACCTGCCCGCGAATGCCGGCTTCCTCAAGATGTTGTTTTACCTGCCGCACGATATTCCCGACAAACTCAATGCGGGCGCTCTTTCTCAGAGCGATCTTTTCCACCAGTTCATAATATACATCCGGCTTTAAATACTTTAAGGACAAATCGTCCAGCTCTACCTTTACTTTGGAGATACCGAGTCTCTGTGCCAGCGGAGCATAGATATCCATGGTCTCCCTTGCCTTCTCCAGCTGTTTTTCAGGCTTCATATACTGAAGTGTGCGCATATTATGGAGCCTGTCGGCAAGCTTGATCAAAATCACCCGGATATCCTTTGCCATCGCAAGGAACATTTTTCTCAGATTTTCAGCCTGGACCTCCACCTTATCCATCGAATAGGATAATTGTCCCAGCTTCGTTACGCCATCTACCAGAAGGGCAACCTCTTCTCCAAATTCACTGGAAATCTCATCAAGTGTCATCCATGTATCTTCCACCGCATCATGGAGAAGGCCGGCGACAATGGATTCCTTATCCAGCTCAAGATCCGCAAGTATAATCGCGACGCACAAAGGGTGAATGATATATGGCTCACCGGACTTACGTTTTTGATCCTTATGCGCCTCCCTGGCAATATCATATGCTTTCTGGATCATGGTAATATCCGTAGAAGGATGATATTTGCGCACACTATCCACAAGAGCCTGATATAATTCTTCCGGGCTGGTAAAATCATTCATCGATCTTACCGCTGCATCCGTGCGCTTAACGACCTCGAGTCTCTCAAGATCCTGTTCAGAAAGCCCAGTGCCCTGCTCTATGTGAATCAAATCTGCCATAAAACCTTCACCACCTTTTTTCGCAGTCAGACAGTATGAGAACGGTCTTTTGTCTTCTTTATCAGCACTTTTCTCATCCGGATCAGGATTCATTCCGTCTGCAGCCGCCTGAAGATCTGTACATAAATAACCTTTACATCCGGCGCGTCTGAATCCGCCCAGGCGGCGTTGTTGTCAGCAGCCGCAGCCCGCTGCGGCTCCTTCCGCCGCCTTGCCGGACGAATTTATCCTGCGCCATCTGTAAGGTTATTTTGTACAGCTTCTTCGTACAGCCGCTGCAGAGACGCCGATGCAAAAACACGTACTGCAGCCGCATCGTCAAAACGAGAATCCTGTTATTTCCCTTCGTAACAGATCACGGATGCGACGTCATATTCCTTCAGCTTTTCGCGGCCCTTCAAGCCTGCTAATTCCATCAAAAATACGATCTTGACCACAACGCCGCCCAGCTCTTCGATCATTTTGGCAGCCGCTTCAATCGTACCGCCTGTGGCAATCAGGTCATCAATAATAACCACTTTCTGGCCAGGCTTAATAGAATCCTTATGCATTTCGATCGTCGCAGTGCCATACTCCAGCGCATAGCTGCGGGAAATCGTCTCGCAGGGAAGCTTTCCTTTTTTTCTCACCAGGACAAAGGGCTTATGCAGATTATATGCAATCGGCATACCAAAAATAAATCCGCGGGATTCCGCTCCGACAATCACATCAAAATCCACTCCGTCAAGACATGACTGCATTTCGTCAATCGCAAGCTGCAGTCCATCCGCGTCCTGCAAAACACTGGTCACATCGCGGAACATAATCCCGGGCTCCGGAAAATCAGGAATATTTCTTACATAATCTTCCAGCTTCTTCATGATGATTCCTCCTTCATAAAAATGACTGCATCAACAAAAGCCTGATTCTACGACCCAATCTCATGCAAAAATGAGCAAGCTGCATTCTGCATGACTTTTGCCGCCTGAATCATAAAAATAAAAAATGACTGCATCGACAAAAGCCTGAATCTATCAGCATAGTACGATCCCGGCAATGACAGATTCAGCGAATTTTCGGTGCATATCATATCATATTTTTATCCCGTATTCAACACAACTCGCAAAAAGAGATCAAGATGATTGTATCGGCAAAAGCCTGATTCTACGAAAAAGGTCATGCCTTCCGGCATGACCTTAAAGCTGTCATAATCTGAATACTGGAAATCCCTTTTCCTGAAAAGATCCCGTAAATACTTATTGATCAAGGGTAACCTCAGCCGGCGCAGAAGAATTTACGAAGTCACCGGAGGCATAAACAACCTGGCCTTCATATTCCAGCTGTACCCATCCATTGTCGCAGGAGCCTGTCTGCTTAAGCTCCGTACCCGCCACAGCCGTGGCAATCCAGGCTGCCTCAGCACTCGCGTCCGCGCGAAGGTTGACATCCGCAATCACGGTAGCGGTACCGGGAGTATTAAATACGGTGACATTCACTCCGGTCGGTGTCTGCTGTGTCGTAACCTCCGGTACAGGCGTAGGTACCGGTGTCGGTGTTGGCTCTGGGGTAGGTGTCGGCTCCGGCGTAGGCGTGACGATCGTCACAGTGGCTCCTGCCCCCTCAGAAAACCCGCACCCGGGCAGGCAAAGGCACATCGCCAAGATACATACAAGTATCGTTGCTCTTTTCATCTCGAATACTCCTCCTATATGATCATGAAAGCCTACGCTCTTCCCTTATCAATACTCGCAGGCGACATAAAAACCCCATAATAACTGTCATGCCGCGGTATGTTTGATCAAACCGACTCTGTCTCCGGCAAAACCCGGCTCAACCAGCATTATTTTTTTAAAGGATCCGTCAGGCAAACCCCGTTACATTTCTTTTACTATAATAAATGATTTCAGCATAGATTGCAAGAGCATCTTAATATTTTTTCGCAAGATTGTTACAGAGTTGTTACCTTACGATTCCTCTTCCAGGAGATGAATAAATAACCCGCTGCGCAGCTTAGGCTCGAACCATGTGGATTTTGGAGGCATCAGCTTTCCGTTATCCGCGATGTTCATCAGATCCTCCATCTGGGTCGGAAACATCGCAAAAGCCACGCCGTCTGTATCATCTGCCGCCTGCATCAGATCGGTTATCTCATGGCTTCCGCCCATAAAACGGATCCGTTCATCCGTGCGGGCATCTTTGATCCCAAATATCGGATTCAATACATGATCCTGCAGAATCGACACATCCAGACCCGCAACCACATCCTTGCCCTCAAAAAGTACCGGCTTTGCCTTAAGCAGATACCATTGCTTCTGAACGTACATTCCATAAGCATGCTTCCGGTCGGGCCGGACCGGAGATGCTTCGGGAGTCACTTCAAAATACTCCTCCAGACGGGAAACCAGAGCCGAAGACTCCATTCCGCAACGGTCACGAATAATCCGATGATACGGAAGTATCGTCAATTCTTCATAAGGAAAAACAACCGAAAGGAAATAATTAAACTCCTCCATTCCTGTGAAATCAGGGTTCCCGTTTCGGCGCTTTAAAGCAACCTTTACCGCGGAAGCGGCTCTGTGATGACCGTCCGCAATATAAAAACAGGGTATTTCACTGCATCCCTCGATCATTGCGCGGATCCCGTTCTCACCTGCAACCTGCCACACCCTATGGATGATACCATCCTCGGCGGCAAAATCATAAACAGGAGCATGCTCCGTTTTCCAGTCTTTCACAAATTTCTTCAGATGACCCGGAAAATCGGCCGCAAGAAAAATCGGTCCGGTATTCGCGTTGCAGGCGTCCACATGGCGGATCCGATCCTGTTCTTTGTCTTCTCTCGTCAGCTCATGCTTTTTTATGGTTCCATCCAGGTATTCATCCACACTGGCAGTCCCGACGATTCCGGTCTGTGATTTGCCGTTTCTGATCAATTCATAAAGATAAAAGCTATTTTCCTTATCCTGTATCAATACCTTCTTTTCTCTCATTGCGTCGAGGTTTTGCCTTGCTTTCACATAAACCTCCGGAGAATAAATATCGATTCCTTCCTCAAGATCCATTTCAGCACGGTCAATATGCAGGAACGAGTCAGGATTATGATTTCCGATCTCCCGGGCTTCATACCTGTCAACAACATCATAAGGCAGGGCTGCCACAGCCCGTGCTTTCTCTGCGGACGGTCGAACCGCCCGAAACGGCCGTAAAATTGCCATGTATTTCCTCCTATATATAAAGCAGTTTTTTTCGTTCTTTCGATGTTATCACTTCAGTTTTTTTAAAGGCTGCGGTTAAGGCAGCCTTCTGATCATTTCGTTTCTTTTAATATCATAGGGAGACCGCAGGAAACACGAACCACCTTATTCGCGAACGAGGCCAGTACAATCCCGACTCTTCCCACCGTTTCCCGATACCGGCGTTCAAACGGATCAATGGGTACGATCCCGCTGCCGACTTCCCGCATTGTCAGAATCAGATCAGGGTTCAGACGGATCAGATCCTCACCCAGGCAGGAAAGATCCTCACCTTTTTTTAAAGACAGTTCAATGTATTCCTCTAAATTACAGGCTCCCTTTACTTGTCTGAAATCCTGCAGGGAAAGATCTTTAGCGGGAGGAAAAGGGATACCGGGGTATTGAGCCAAAGCATAAGAACGTTTTCCCTGAAAAGCGCCTCCGATAATCAAGACCATCCTCTATTCCACCTCTTACAATACAAATAATAAACCGGCACGCCATCCGGATAACGATTTTGCTGCTTCGGCAGTCGAACTGCCGAAGACAGAATCCGTCTCCCTTCGGTTATCCCGTCACTACTGTCAGAACCGCCAATACCAACGCCGCTGCCTGTTCACAGCTGCATAAAAAATATCCGGACAAGTCGCCGTTGGTTCCTCCGAAATATTTTACAGCCTTTTGGCGGTACCAGATAAATACAGTTCCGGCACAGACTATGACCGCCCAGCCCATAACGGGAGACAGGGCCGGCATCAGGAGAGTCAAAGTGATCACGTAAATTCCAAGGACGATTTTTGTCTGCCTTTCCTTCGCATTTTCAGCAAATAACGCTGCCGTCCCTGAGGAATTCACTTTTGGAATTGTCAATACCCCCCATCCGGACAGGCAGCGGGATAATACGTAAACGCCGGACATCATAAGCATCGCTTTCGTATTCTTCCATATCTGACAAAAGGCGCCAAATTGGAGCAGGTAATACATACCTGCCCGTATGACAGCAAAAGCCCCTGCATGAGAATCCTTTAATATTTCTATCCTTCGGCTCTTTTCCTGATAGGAGTAAAGCGCATCCGTTGTATCCAGCAAACCGTCAAGGTGAATTCCTCCTGTTAAAACAACCGGCAGAATCACCAGCACCGCACATATAAAGTTCTCATGATACCCCCGGCGAATCCCGATCTGCCGGACAAGCATGGAAAGACCGCCTATTGCCAGGCCAACCCAGGGAAAAAAGCAAAACAGAAAACCGATATGATCCTCTGACCAGTCCGTCTTCGGCATCGGAATCCTGGAAAACATCGCGAAAGCAGCCTTAAAACTGTTCCATAAAGCAGGAAGCACATTTCCTGTTTTTTTCATGATTTTTTATCTTTTCCTGTTGTAAAAATGAGAAATTTGCTGAATACATAGTTGAGAGCAAGCACAACGAACATTGTGATGAACTTACCCATCATATCAACCAGATGCATTTTTTCAACAAGGAACCATACTCCGCCGATTTCTATCACCATCGTGATCAGGCGGGCACTGACAAACTTCACAAAAGGCTTTACGTGATCTGAGAGTGTCTCGCAGCGGTCATGAAAGACAAATCGTGAATTCACGATATACGCAAAAATGATTGCAAGAACAATCGAGATAAAATTCGCCAGGTTCAGCCCCATTCCGGCAACTCTCAGGAAATAAAAGCTGACAAGGTTCACCAATGTGGTGCAGCCGCCAAAAAAAATATAGCGCAGAATATCGTTACGGTAACATTTCTTTATCAGTTCAATCATATTTGTTTCCAATACACCTCCTGAAACGGAATTTTAACATTGACACAATGAACACAGATGACCATTCTGCAGCCACGCCTCTGAAAAAAGCAGCCTCAACGGATTCAGACGCGCCGGATCTAAAGGTTCTTAATGCACAGATCCTAAATCTATTCCCGGAAATGGCCCGGCTTTACGAATCGCTCCGCAGCGGATCTGCCAGGAAGCCGCTTATTTCAGACGTACCGGAATACCAAAATGAACCCGGTACACCTCATCTGCCTGCTCTGCCAGTTTTTGATTCAGCATTCCCAGAGTTCTGACATACTCCAGCATTTCCTTCTTCCATCTTATTCCGTCTTCAAATACTTCATTCGTTACAATCACCAGATGCAGGCAGACTTTTCGTATCTTCTGCAGATCTTCAGATATTTTTTTAAAGAAAAATAAACCTTCTATATTATATTCATTATATTCCGTTGAACGAGAAAACATTTCATTGGAAAGCAGGTTGGAAAGATCCTCCAATAATACTGCCGCGTCCTTCCATACCTCGGATGGCAGTTCTCCCAGTCCGCCGGGCTTTTCGATTGTTGTAAACCCTTTGCCCCGGCGAAGCGTACGATGTTTTTGGATCCTTTTCTGACTTTCCGTATCAGAGCAGTCCATCGTCGCGAGATACACCCGTCTTATTCCTTCATACTGTGTGACCCGGTTTTCGGCAAAAGCTGATTTTCCCGAACCGGAAGCGCCGGTAATCAATATCAGTCTGCCCATATCTTTTCCGTTCCTCAAAAAAGAAGTCAGGCTGCCGAAGCAGCAATATCACTTTCATATCAGATATCGATATTGTTCAACTTTTATTTCATCAAAGGTCTTCATCTCCCGGTATACTCTTTCCGCCATATCCAGCAGCGGGAACAGAGCAATTGCGCCGGTTCCTTCCCCCAGGCTCATATCAGCCTGCAGGATCGGACTGAGATTTAACTCTTTTAAAATCAGTCGCGCGGCCGGTTCTCTGGAAATATGGGATGGTATCAGAAAATCCCTGACAGACGGGCACAAACGTGCGGCAATCAAGGCAGCCACATCAGAGATAAAACCATCCATAACCACAGGAATGCGTTCACATGCGCCTCCAAGATACAGACCGGCAAGCGCGGCAAGATCCAGCCCACCCACTTTTGCGAGCACATCTACCGGGTCTTTTGGGTTCGGCGCGTTCACGCGGATCGCCCTGCCGACAATCTCTATCTTTCTCATCAGGCCTGAAGAGGAAAGGCCCGCTCCCCGGCCGGTTACCTCTTCAGCCGGTCTTTCCAGAATAACACTTGTTACAGCGGAACATGCCGTTGTATTGCCAATCCCCATTTCTCCTGCTGCAAGGATCCGGTATCCTTTTTCTTTACATTCTTTTGCGATAGAAATTCCGGCTTCGATTCCCTTCCGCGCCTCGCTATAAGACATCGCAGGCCCATGAGCCATATCTGCGGTTCCGTATTTTATCTTATAGTCCGTCCGCACAGCCGTATCCACAGCCATACCGACATCAAAAGGCAGAACATCCGCCCCGCAGCTTTTTGCCATAATACACGCTGTCGTCTCACCCCTCAGGAAATTTTCTGACACAATAGCCGTTACCGACTGATCCGTCTGAGTGACTCCTTCGGCAACAACTCCATGATCCGCGCAGATCTCAATCACCGCTTTTTTATTTACACAAAACTCAGGCGATCCCTGAATTCCTGCGATCTGTACCGTCAGATCCTCCAGTTTTCCGAGAGAATGTAAAGGTTTTGCTATCCTGTCCCATCTTTTTTTTGCCGCGATCATTGCCTTTTCATCCGGGGATGGCAGCTGATCAGGAAATCCCCTTATCTCTTCCGGCTTCATTACTCACTCTCGCTCTGTTTCGCAAAAGTATCTGCAAATGCCTCCAGATTCTTATCCGCACCCTTTCGGCCATAAATGGCAAAAATGACCTCAGGCAGAATACCGTCCATTTCCGAAAGAACATCCTTCCAGGCCCGGGAAACAATTTCCGGATCATTGCCAAAAGCCCCGCAGCCGAAGGCTCCCGAAACAAGAATATCTATATGATGTAAAGCAGCCACTGTAAGAATCCTTCTTGCCCGTTCTTTATGAATATCGAAAAGCTCCTCTTCGGACGGAATCGTCATTGCAGATTCTTCCATTGCGTTTCTCCGATAGGTTGACATGTTCGGTGCCGCACAGGTAAGTATATCAACCTTTTGCCAAAGTGGTTCTTCCATCCTTTCCGGCGCAGGTGTATCCGTTTTGCAGATAATAATATCCGGACTGTAAATCACAGCCGAGGTATAGAGATTGCTCTTGTTCGCCCGATGAAATCGGTAAAACCCGCTTAACAGTTTTTCAGAATTCAGCACCGGATACAGTGTGGAACAGCGGCAAAGCGATTCTTCCTGAGCGCTCGATCCTGTTCTTACTCCGCCTCCCGGATGTTTTGCCGAGGCAAAATTCAGGACACCGATTCCGGCATCCGGTTGTTCCCGTCCGACACGCAGTGCGCAGGCAAAACTACGCTCACTCGTCACGCTGATCCTTGTCGGACGTTCCGGTTTTCTCTCCGGCACTTCCAGCGCTGCATCCGCCGGATACAGGACGGAACCCTCCTGGCTCTTTCTCACAGCCCTGCGGAGCTTTTCTGTCTGTTTGATCCAGTCTTCCGTATCAAAAAACACTCTGCAGTTTAATTCCTTCCGGTCCATACGTTAACCCCCTTTGTGTTCAAGATATCCAGGTGATTATAGCAAAAAAGGACGCTGTTGTGTAGCGTCCTTTTTGCTTTATCGTAAACCCACGCGGAATCTTCGCCGAAAACCGTCTCAGAATAATCCCTGACATTGGAACTATTTCGTCTGCATTCAAACAAAGAGGGGTGTACCATATGCTCCATGGGAACAATGGTACACCCCCCTGTTAATCATTTATCCTTCAGATTCGTTTCAATCCTCGGTATAAAGGTCAACCAATTTGGACAGATATTCGTAGCGTGCAGCTGCCTCTGCTTCATTCTTAGCAAAGAGCCTTGCAGCCTTCTCCGGATTCTGACGCTGGAGAGAATTATAACGAACCTCTCCGTTCAGGAAGTCAAGATAATCTGTCATATCCGGCTTCTTGGAGTCAAGCGTGAACTTCTTGCCTTCTGCTGCCGGGTTGAAACGGAAGCAATGCCAGTAACCAACCTTTACGGCCAGCTCTTCCTCTGTCTGAGCCTTTGCCATGCCCTTCTTGATACCATGGTTGATACACGGAGCATAGGCAATGATCAGTGACGGTCCCGGATAAGCCTCAGCCTCGGAGATCGCTTTGATAGCCTGGTTGAAATCAGCACCCATGGAAATCTGAGCGACATAGACATAACCATAGCTCATCGCGATGGATGCCATATCTTTCTTCTTGACTTCCTTGCCGCCTGCAGCGAACTGTGCGATCGCGCCGGTCGGGGTAGCTTTGGAGGACTGTCCGCCTGTATTGGAGTAAACTTCGGTATCGAAGATCATGACGTTAATATCACGTCCGCTGGCGAGAACATGATCTACGCCGCCGAAACCGATATCGTAGCCCCAGCCGTCACCACCGAAGATCCACTGTGACTTCTTAGCCAGGAAGTCCTTCTGAGCAAGGATTTCCTTGGAAGCTTCACAGCCGCAGGCCTCGAGTGCAGCAACCAGCTTCTCCGTTGCAGGAATATTTGCAGCGCCGTTTGCGAAGGTGTCAATCCACTCCTGGCCGGCTGCCTTAACAGCGTCATTTCCGCCATCAGCAACCAGAGCCTCAACCTTGGCTTTCAGGCCGTCACGGATTGCTCTCTGGGCAAGGAGCATACCATAACCGAACTCAGCATTATCCTCAAAGAGGGAGTTCGACCATGCAGGACCCTGACCTTTTTCGTTAACCGTATACGGTGTAGACGGTGAGGAGTTGCCCCAGATCGAGGAGCATCCTGTCGCGTTTGCGATATACATATGATCACCGAAAAGCTGGGTGATGAGCTTCGCATACGGAGTCTCGCCGCAGCCTGCGCAGGCGCCTGAGAACTCAAGCAGCGGCTGCTTGAACTGGCTGCCCTTAACGGTGGTCTCTTTAAATTTATCGATGACATCCTGCTTGACCGGCAGAGTGATGGCATAATCGAAGTACTTCTGAGCGCCCTGATTTGCTTCCAGGCCACCCATAACCAGAGCCTTCTCGCCCTTCTTGCCCGGGCAGACATTCGCGCAGGAACCGCAGCCTGTACAGTCAAGAGCGGAAACGGTCATCGTGAACTTGTAATCAGGCATACCGATCATCGGAAGAGTCTTGAGGCCTTCCGGTGCAGCTGCTGCCTCAGCTTCTGTCAGAGCGAACGGACGGATGACAGCGTGCGGGCATACATAAGAGCAGCGGTTACACTGGATACAGTTATCCGGATTCCAGACCGGGATATTGACAGCGATGCCACGCTTCTCAAATGCGGCAGCGCCGGACGGAGTGGAGCCATCCACATAATCCTTGAATGCGGAAACAGGAAGATTGTTGCCCTCCTGAGCATTGACATAAGCCTGAATGTTGTTTACGAAATCAACAACATCAGCTCTGCCGCCCTCTGCATGACCCATGGTAAGGCCTTCGTCAGCGGCATCCTTCCAGCTCTCGGGAACCTGAATCTCAACAGCCTGCTTTGCGCCGGCATCGATAGCTGCCCAGTTCTTCTGAACAACGTCATCGCCCTTGCGTCCGTAGGTAGCCTTTGCGGCCGCCTTCA
Organism: Blautia sp.; assembly: GCA_017475035.1. Taxonomy (GTDB): domain Bacteria; phylum Bacillota; class Clostridia; order Lachnospirales; family Lachnospiraceae; genus Blautia_A. The sequence continues at coordinate 47,370 of JAFVGK010000121.1, read as the reverse complement.
TCAGGTCAATCGCCTGTGCTTCCGGAATGATGCCGGTAAGCTTGAAGAATGCTGACTGAAGGATCGTATTGATACGGGTCGGTCCCATGCCGGTCTCGATACCGATCTTAACGCCGTCGATAACATAGAACTTAATGTGATGGTTCGCAATGTAAGCCTTCACCTGTCCGGGAAGATGCTTCTCAAGGCCTTCCATATCCCACGGGCAGTTCAGAAGGAAGGTACCGCCGTCAACCAGCTCCTGAACCATGTTGTACTTGCGTACATAGGACGGATTATGGCAGGCAACGAAGTCAGCCTTGTGAATCAGGTAAGTAGACTTAATCGGCTTTTTGCCGAAACGAAGGTGGGACATCGTCACACCACCGGACTTTTTGGAGTCATAGTCAAAGTATGCCTGAGCATACATATCGGTGTTGTCACCAATGATCTTGATGGAGTTCTTGTTCGCACCAACGGTACCGTCAGCGCCAAGGCCCCAGAACTTGCAGTTTGTCGTTCCTTCCGGTGTGGTAACGATCGGAGCGCCAATCTCAAGAGAAAGATTTGTCACATCATCAACGATGCCAAGAGTGAAATGATTCTTGGTTGTGTTGTCATAGACAGCGACAATCTGAGCCGGCGTCGTATCCTTGGAACCAAGACCATAGCGGCCTGCCAGAACGACGACATCATCAAACTTCTTGTCTTCCTTCAGAGCTGCGACAACATCAAGGTAAAGCGGCTCGCCAAGAGCGCCCGGCTCTTTTGTACGGTCGAGAACCGTGATGACCTTTGTGGTATCCGGGATCGCCGCGCGAAGAGCTTCTGCGCAGAACGGACGATACAGACGAACCTTGACAACACCGACTTTACGTCCGGCCTTAGCCATATAGTCGATGGTCTCTTCGATCGTGTCATTGACGGAACCCATAGCGATGATGATATGATCAGCATCCGGAGCTCCGTAATAGTTGAACAGCTTATAATCTGTACCGATCTTGGCGTTGACTTTGTCCATGTACTCCTGTACGACTGCCGGAAGGGCATCATAGTAGGAGTTGCAGGCCTCTCTTGCCTGGAAGAAGATATCCGGGTTCTGAGCGGAACCTCTCTGGCAGGGATGATTCGGATTCAGCGCATGATCACGGAATGCCTGGATCGCGTCCATATCAGCCATTTCCTTGAGATCCTCATAGTCCCAGGTTTCGATCTTCTGAATCTCATGAGAGGTACGGAAGCCATCGAAGAAGTTGATAAACGGAACCTTGCCCTTGATGGCAGCAAGATGAGCAACCGGAGTCAGATCCATAACCTCCTGTACGGAAGACTCACAGAGCATTGCGCATCCGGTCTGACGACATGCCATGACATCAGAGTGATCGCCAAAAATCGAAAGGGCATGAGATGCGATTGCACGGGCAGAGACGTTAAATACGCCAGGAAGCTGCTCGCCGGCAATCTTGTACAGGTTCGGGATCATAAGAAGCAGACCCTGGGAAGCCGTATAGGTCGTGGTCAGAGCGCCTGCTGCCAGAGAACCATGCACGGCACCGGCTGCACCGGCCTCAGACTGCATCTCAGTAACCTGAACTTCCTGTCCAAAGATATTCTTCCTGCCCTGTGTCGCCCACTCGTCAGTAGCCTCAGCCATGACGGAGGAAGGAGTGATGGGATAGATCGCAGCGACATCCGAAAATGCATATGATGCATGAGCCGCAGCATGGTTTCCATCCATGGTTTTCATTTTTCTTGCCATAGTGTGAATCCTCCTTAAACGTTTAGTACCTTATACCCGCGAAAGATATTAGTTTAAACTATACTGCCGCGATATATGCAGTTAACAAAACCTTTCCCTCCGGAAAAGCTTCGCTTAACCTTATCTCAAAGGAAGATAAAAATCTTCCCTGAAAATCCATATTTAGTATAACACATCTGTTACAAATTTGTGAGGGGTTTTTTCTTTTTTTTTGTTCAGAATCTTAAACAATAGTTGCGAAAATTTCTTCTCCTACTTCCATAATCGTTTTTCCGTCAACAGAAACGACTCTGTCCGATGCCGCTTCGTAAAAAGGACGTCGTTTTTCCATCAGTCCGGCAATATATTCCGTATTCATATGCCCCCTGAGGAGAGGCCGGACATTCGGAGAACCGGAAAGACGGTTGAACACAGTCTGCGGCTCGGCTTTGAGATATATGATCCTGCCGCATCCTTTCATGAGGGAGACATTTTCTCTCCGCATCGCCATGCATCCGCCGCAGGAAACAACCAGGCCGTCCTGTTTCGAAATCTCCTCCAGGAGCCGGGTCTCAGCGCGCCGGAAATATTCTTCTCCATATTCGTCAAAAATTTCCGCGATCTGCTTTCCCTCCCGGCATACAATCTCCTGATCCGTTTCGCAGACAGTCAGGCCATGATGAGAATGCAGGTACTTTGCCGCTGCCGTTTTCCCGCTTCCCATAAATCCGATCAGAAAAAGATTCATAGCCACTCCCTCCCGCTTGCCATTCCAATGCTTTATTTATATCATCATAGAACCTTTTGAGAAAAAAAGCAAGTTTCTGGTTTACGTCTACGCCAAAATCCGTTATACTCTCAACTATGTACCCGGTTATCCTTTTACCCGGGCTTAAAAAACCAGCTGATAACATCGGAACACAGCAGCAAAATCGTCATCCGAAGACGCTTGGGAGCTGTGCCAGAATAACCTGTGCAGATGCTGCAGGATAAATTCGTCCAGGCAGTATGGCGGAAGGAGCCGCAGCGGGCTGCGTCGATTAACAGCAGCGCAGTCTGGGCGGATTCAGACGCGCCGGATGTAAAGGTTTTGTTACAGTTCCTGAGTCAACGTACAAAACTGCGTTATGGGAGGAAGATCTATGATCGCAGCAAGCAACATCACCCTTAGAGTAGGGAAAAAAGCTCTGTTTGAAGACGTCAACATCAAATTCACGGAAGGTAATTGTTACGGCCTGATCGGGGCGAACGGCGCAGGGAAATCCACTTTTCTGAGAATTCTTTCCGGACAGCTTGAGCCTACCAAAGGCGATGTCATTATCTCGCCGGGCCAGCGTCTGTCTTTCCTGCAGCAGGATCATTTCAAATATGACGCCTATCCCGTCCTGGATACCGTCATAATGGGAAATCCCCGGCTTTATGAGGTCATGAAGGAAAAAGATGCCATTTATGAAAAGGCTGATTTTTCTGATGAGGATGGCATCCGGGCAAGCGAGCTCGAAGGAGAGTTTGCCGAAATGAACGGATGGGAAGCGGAATCAGATGCGGAAACCTTGCTGAACGGGCTTGGGGTGGATCCGGAGTTTCATTATGCGCAGATGGCGGATCTTACCGGCAGCCTGAAGGTCAAGGTCCTCCTCGCCCAGGCTTTGTTCGGAAATCCGGATATTCTTCTTCTCGATGAGCCGACGAACCACCTGGATCTTCCCGCCATCGAATGGCTGGAGGAGTTTTTGATTAATTTTGAAAATACCGTCATCGTCGTATCCCATGACCGTTACTTTTTAAATAAGGTATGTACGCAGACTGCTGATATCGATTATGGAAAAATCCAGCTCTACGCAGGGAATTATGATTTCTGGTTTGAGTCCAGCCAGCTTCTGATCAAGCAGATGAAGGAAGCCAACAAGAAAAAGGAAGAAAAGATCAAAGAGCTGCAGGAATTTATCTCCCGCTTCTCCGCAAACGCTTCCAAGTCCAAGCAGGCTACTTCCCGTAAGAGGGCTTTGGAGAAGATCCAGCTTGATGAAATGAAGCCTTCTTCCAGAAAATATCCTTATATTGATTTTCGCCCAAACCGTGAAATCGGAAATGAAGTACTTCAGGTGGAGAATTTATCAAAGACCATTGACGGGGTCAAGGTTCTCGATCATATTTCCTTTACACTCGGACATAACGATAAAGTGGCTTTTGTGGGCTCCAACGAATTAGCCACAACGACTTTATTCCGTATCCTGATGGGTGAGATGGAACCGGATGAAGGAAATTATAAGTGGGGCGTCACCACAAGCCGGGCTTATTTTCCTAAAGACAACAGCTACGAGTTCGCCAATGATCTGAATATTACGGAATGGCTTACCCAATACTCCGAAATCAAGGATGTCACGTATGTACGGGGTTTCCTGGGGCGTATGCTCTTTCCCGGCGAAGACGGCGTGAAACAGGTCAAGGTTCTTTCCGGAGGGGAAAGAGTCCGCTGTATGTTGTCAAAGATGATGATTTCCGGCGCGAATATCCTGATTCTTGACGAACCCACCAATCATCTTGATATGGAATCCATTACCGCTTTGAACAACGGATTGATCAAGTTCCCCGGCGTAATTCTCTTTACCACCCATGATCATCAGTTCGTTCAGACAACGGCGAATCGTATCATGGAGCTTCTGCCGGACGGGACTCTGGTGGATAAGATCTCAACGTATGATGATTATCTTGCCAGCGATGAAATGGCCAAAAAGCGGCATGTGTATACGGTCAATGAGTCTGACGCAGAGGATAATTAACAAAAAAGGCAGTGCATTAGTTTTTTGCACTGCCTTTTTCATCGTATGTGGATGGAATGAAGCCTTCATGGTTAGAACGATTACCTGACGCTCGGCTTCATGGCTTACGATCGTTCCCAGATCGATGTCACATTCGCTCTGCAGAAAAATAACAGCCGAGCCATCTCCCGTGGGAGACTAAAGGTCTGAAATGTCTCCGGCGGAGCCGGAGCCACCTCAGACCTCAAGTCTCCCATCGGTTTCAGTCTCGTCAATTATTTTTCTAATGCATCGCTCATTGTGATATCGATCTGTCCACTCCTCACGGTTACGAGCCGAGCTGTATCAGAAATCCATCCACTTCTTATTTACAGCAAATCATGTAATTCTGCTTTCTGTCAGACAACCAGGAAAGTAAAAAAATCTGATTTCGTGTACTGTAAATGTCAGCTTCTTGATACGTTAAATTCGTATCCAAGGTAATCTCTTGGGAATACGTAGCATGCCGCTCCTTTTACTGTTTTGAAAACACCTGAATTCCTGGCGGAACCGTAGGCGAGCTGGATCAGTGTGCAGCGGTATTGATAGCCGTCGAGGTTATACGCGGTATTATATTTCAGTTTTGTAGATGTACCGACACGCTGTCCATTCTGATAAACGGATTTCAGAATGTAGCTGCTTTTAAATGCATACTGTTCATATCTTGTCGAATCAAGCGGTCTTTTTACAACGGAGTTCACCATTCCTCCGATGACCAATGCGATATATTTCAGGTTTCCCCGCTTCATCACATAATAGCTCTGATATCCCTTTGGAACCCTGCAGGCAACCAGCGGTGTCTGATCAGAAGGCCGTTTCAGAAAGGAAAGTGTCGAGCCGTTGCTGCTGGATGTCGTTATCCGAAGCTGAACCTTACCGGTTCTCACACGGATTCCCAGCAAGATGCCTGAATTTGCCGTTGCGGATTTTTTGATATAGGCTGTCCCGCAATCGTGGGCGCTGCTTTTTTTCATATTGACGACCATGCCTGCCGTAGCAGATGCTCTGCTGCCGCCTTTGGCATAGATCAGATCATAAGATGCCCCGGAGGAGGATACCCGGATTTCAAATTTGTTTCCAGTCGTTCTATGCCCGGAAATGTCGGTATCCCTCACATAGTAAATTTCGCCGGATGAGATAACCTTTGAAATTGTTTTGTCCGCGGCGGACACGCCAAGCGGAATGCCCGCGGCAATCACCATTGCCAGAACGGGAATGATCCATTTACTCATTTTTCTTTTCATCTTGTTCTCCTTTCCCTTGCCGGTCTGTAAAGACTACTATGAATCATCAAAAGAATTCCCGATTATTTAACACAAGTTTAACATATTTGTAATGTTTTTTTGTAAACTACAGTTTTCTGTCGAAAACATCTTCCCCATCCAAAAACTCTTCATAAAACCGCGCCCTCTCACGTGCCATCTCTTCTTCATTCTCTTCCTTTTGTTTGCCCGGATCCGCATTCTCCTGCCTGCCTGATTTAACGGAAGGATTGAGCAAAATCTGGATCATCATTCCGATTAAGGAAAAAACGACACAGCATATGATGCCATAGGGGCGTTCCTTGAGATCCAATAGCCGGGCCAGAAAAAAACCGGCGCAGGTTCCCCCGAAGACAGAGGTCGTCAGAATTACCAAAGGACGTTCGAACCAGATCGCGGCAGCTCCCAGCCCAATACCGATCAAAATGCACAGAAAAAACATTGCCGAGGATGTCGGATAAAGAAGATAAACGCTCAGCATCCCTCCCGATACACATACGACCACAAAAATACCAACCTTGTACAGGAAAAAAGCGATCGCGCCGAAAATAAGACCGGCAGCAAGGCTTCCGCCGTAAACCATCCATCGTTCCCCAAAGGTAATATCAAACAGTCTTAGCCCGATCAAAAAAGAAACGGCTCCCGCAAAAAAGCCAAAAATCATCATCCAGAACCGCACCAGACGATAACCTAAAATACAGTTTAATATTCCAAAGAAAAACAAAAAACTGAACGCCAGACGTATCAGCAGGGGCAAATCACCCTGCATGTATCGAAGACGTTCCAAAACCTCCCTTGCATATCTCAGCATGGTTAAAGCTTCTTCTGTCACGCCCGTCCTCCTCCTATAAAGAAGTTTTGTATGTTTACTTAACGATTTCGGATGACGATTCTGCTGCTTCGGCAGTTGGGCTTCCGAAGACAAAATCACTCTCCTCCTAAACGAAGTTTTGTATGTAACCTCAATATTTTCGGATGATGATTTTGCCGTTTCGGCAGCTGGATTGCCAGAACATCTTATTTTGATATTCTGATTTTCTTAAAGAAACGATTCTTTTTTGTCAGAATATATAGTAAATTGTCTTGAAACTATCCAGGGTGCCGATATGATATTCGATCTGCATCAGGTTGTTTACACTCATATAATATTGAATCGCTTCTTCCATCTGAGGAGATTTGCTCCAATGATCCAGCGCTTCCTGAAATGCTTCTTCGGTTGTAAATTTCCATCGGATCACAGCTGATCCAAAATTTGTGCGCATATGAAAATACGAATTCATTTCGTCTGGATCGTAATAATCAAAGCAGCCATTATTCAGTACATAAAAATTATAATCTGTCTCCGTACATTCCGGTACTTCAAAAAGATCAGAAGGCGTATATGTCTCCTCATACTCCTCAGGGAAAGGACAGAGATAATCGATCATAATAGTTTTATGCCATGGCATAGAAGCTATGTCCCCAAAAAGGAACTCAGGCTGATCCCCGTTGGTCACATCCACATAATAATATTCCCCATCGATACGGACAATATTCCACGCATGACCCTCACTGGCATTTGCCGCGTCTCCCTCCACATAGATGCAAAATACGCCCAAATGCTCCAGCAGGTACTGCATCGCTGCCGCATATCCCGCGCAAACCGCTTTCTTTTTCCAGAAAACGCCCGCCAGGTTTTGATCGTGCTTTGACAAAACATATTCTACTTCATCAATCAGGTACTCATAAACCGCTGCAACCTTTTCGTACTCGGAGACTTCAGGAGGCGCCAGTTCATCAATATCAGCAATCGCCTCTTCCATCGCCGCAAGGATCGCCTTTGCCTGTTTGCTTTTCAGCTTTTTCTTATTGTCCTTTCCTCCATATTCATAGCCGGGAGAAAATGTACAATAGTTTTGTCCGCTATACTGTGTCTTGTAAACCGGATTTCGGTTTCTTACCCAAAAAAGCTCCGGATGGTCATTCAGAACCGCATGGTAAACCTTGTCCACCTTTTCGTTGCCGGATATCGTAAGATAAAACTCATCTTCCCATTTACGGAAGCTTGCAAGCATTTCCCGATAAGCCCGCTGCTCCTCTTTATCAAGCTGTTTAAAATAATATTCGAAATGGCCTTCTTCCTCCATTTTTACTTTTTGCGCACGCAGCTCCCTTACCCTTGCCGGCTCAAAGGACAGAATATTCTGCGCCGCCGCAAGGATATCGATTTTCTCTTCATCCGGATTCAGGCCAAATCTTTTTGCCCCCAGAGCAAGGCACAGGATACCGGCTAAAAGTAAAAATAAAAAAAATCGCGTTTTTTTTCGCATACCATCTCACCTTTTTTATTTGTGCTTCTAAGTTTTCTGTGTTATGATGGGGCAGGCGTATCAGCCGGAAAACTCTTGCTTGCCGTTGTATTTGATACCCATACAGTATACCTCAATTCTCATAAAAATACAATCCATCTATAGAAAGGCACATTCACATGAGTACGAAGATCCCGATCGAAACCTCAGCCCGACACATTCATCTGTCGGAAGCAGATTTTCATTATCTGTTCGGAGACAACAAAGAGCTGCACTATATAAAAGAGCTGAGCCAGCCGGGACAATATCTGTGTGAAGAACGGCTCACTGTCAAAGGTCCCCGGGACAACTTCGAAAACATGGCGATTCTGGGACCCTTCCGAAAAGAATCCCAGGTCGAGCTGTCACTCACAGATACCCGCAAGGCCGGCATACCCGGCATCATACGCCAGTCAGGCGATATCAAAGGGACACCGGGGTGCACCCTCATAGGGCCGTGCGGGGAACTGGTCCTGCCCCAGGGCGTGATCGTTGCCAAACGTCATATCCATATGACTCCGGCAGATGCCATCACTCTCAAGGTAAAAGACAATCAGGAGGTTTTTGTCCTGACAAAGAGCTATGGACGCGCGTTAATCTATGCCGATGTCGTCGTTCGCGTAAGCTGGAATTTCCGGCTTGCGATGCACGTCGATACCGATGAAGCCAATGCGTTTTCTTCTGACGCGGATCCCTTTGGAGTGATTGTCAAGCTGTTTGATGAAAATTACAATACCGATATGTGGATCGAAGAGGTTCTCACCGGGATTCAACGATAGTGCACAGGGCAACATTCACCGCCCGTCAGCAACAGATGGCCTCTCTCTTTGAGCGGATCCGGGATAAAAAAACGGAAAGCCCTTATATTTCAGGGGCTTTCCGTTTTTTTATCCGATGCTCTTCAAAGTAACCGTTTACTACGTTCTCACATTACTTTCCCGGCTGATATACCGGTCCCAGCACTTCACTCGTAAATACATCCGCTGTGCCCGAACGTTTTTTTTCGGATCCGGTACTGTTTGTCCGGGTTTTCTTTTTCTTTTCAGACTGTCTGACACTGTCTGAGGATGAGAAAGATGTAAGGGTTTTTTCTTCTCCTAAACTGTCATCGTCCAGAACCAGCATAGGCGCCTTCTCGGTATTCCCGGCTGTAAAGGACTCATCATCCAGAATAACCATGATTTCCCTTGAAAAGTTATTCCATGCCTCATCCAGTGACACCATGTCGTCATTGCCTGAGGTAAAGTCAGAAGAAAAACCGTTCTCTGCAGGCATAAATTCTGCTGCCATATCCACATCAGCTTTTCTTTGTGCATATATTGGCTGCTCTTCCACAGACTTCGCCGCATCGCCGGATGTAAAGTCTGGCGCCGGCACAAGCTCAAAATGAGCAATCTCCTGTTCCTGAACAACTGCGGCTGTCCCCGCTTCATCCGGCACGGTTCCTTCCTGAGCCTGTCCTTCAGGACGTACAGGACCAATGAAAGGAAGGCTGGCCAGCGGCAATGCAGCAGCCGTATCGGATGTGAAAACATCTTCGTCCAGCTGAATCACAAAGGGCTGCCTGTCATCATCCAGAGCGACATGGATCGTCGATTCATTGCCTGTGAAAATCCCCTCTGCAGAATCTGTGAAATCTCCGTCGGGTAAACCACTGTTTTCCTCGGATTCCGTGGTTTCTCCACCGAACAGGGTATCATTATTTTCCTCAAAAGCAAGCTCCGGTGTCCGGCCTTCTCCATCCAATACAACCTGGAATGCAGGAATATCCTCATCCAGTGTAACAGCAGGACCATGATTTTCATTTCCGTCATAGAAAACGATCTCATCCGAAGTCCCCGTTGATGACGGCGTTGAACTGAATAATTCCTCTTCACTGCCGGGTGCGATGTCCGTCTCGTCTTCATCCAGAATGATAGAGAAAAGATCCTCATTTTCAAGGTATGCGTCCAGAGCCTGTCTGGTATCACTGCTGAAAAACTCTGCCTGTGGATCAATCGTGTCTCCGTCAGAAATCATAATGTCCGCATAATCCGCGCTATGCTGTTCATTTACCTCAATCCTGTCAATATCCTCATGCATCATCGGCTGATCCGGCTCAATCTTATCAGGATAGAAGGAAGGTTCTCTGATGTAACGGAAGCTTGCGCTGTAAGCTTCACCTACGGTTACGCCATTTTGTCCCGATGAACAATGTACGGCAATCCAGTCACCGGACTCCGTCTTGCCGACAAGGATCCCGACATGATTATCGCTTCCTGCCTCAGGTCCCCTCTGGAAAACGAAATCTCCGGGCTGCGCGTCTTTTTCGGCAACAATATTGGCCTTTTCCCACTGCTCTGTCGTCCCGTTGCCGACAGCGGAAAGCATGGATTCGTCTTCGTATCCGTTAATGACCGCCCAGGTAACAAAGCCACTGCAGTCCAATCCATAGGCGCGAAGTGTTCCCGAAGAATTACTCCCGGAGGCAGATACGCGTGCCACGGTACCCCAGCTCGGATCCTCGCCGATCACCGTGGATTTGCCGCCCCAGAAATATCCGACCTTACCAACAAGCGAATAGGCGGCCGCGATGACATCAACGCGCTCCTCTGAGACATTATCTCCGACGCTTTCACGAATGAAACCCTTGGCAGCCGTAACGGTTGAACACAGTAAAGCGCAGTCCTGCTCGGTATACTTTTTCAGCAGTTCCCGGTCGTTTCTTGCTATCTGTTTATCCCGGATATAATGGTTAATGTGATAATTTGCATAATGGGTATCTTTTCCCGTACCTTCAACAGGATTTAAATATGCAAAAATATTTGCAAGCTCAGGCTTTGCGGCTTTGCTTAAAGTAAACTCCCGTTTACCCTTTTTATTCTGTTCATAAACATAAATCGCCAGGACATCCTGCCAGTTTCTGGAACGAAGTCCCTCCAGCTCGACAGGCTTGCTCTCGAACCCCTCCAGGATCTCATCCAGGGATGCCTGCTTCTCCGCAGCCGTCGTCTTTTCCCGGTCTGTCTCAGCCCGACTGTCATTCGTCTTCACGGTACCAGCTGTTGGCGTTTTATCTTCATCCAAAACCAGGGCGGTACTTTGGAAGCCGGCACAGGAAGAGCGGTCTTCATCTAAAACGACCTTAATGCCGCCTGATGTTCCCGTCGTTTCGGCAACGGTATGCTCTTCATCCAAGGTAAGGGCTGCAGCAGGCTCGTCCAATGCATCAGCCTGTATCGCTGTGTCTTGTCCGTAACCGGATAAGCCCGCTTTGTCTGTTTCCGGATTTGCAAGAGCTGCCGCAAGCTGGTTCAATCCCATCTTTTCCCTGTACTCCTGCTCAATCTGATCCATGACCTCTTCGAAATCATCCGAAAAGCTGAGATGATATACATCCTTCAGACTCTTCAGATAGAACTCCTTGCCTGCATGCAGGTTCGATGGCATGGATGTCGTATAATCAACCCTTGTAACCTCGCCTCTGAGAGCAATCGGCGTCGTCGGCGTCGGACTCGGAGATGCTGTCGGCGATGGAGTTGCCGTCGGTGTCGCTGTCGGGGTTGCTGACGGAGTTGCTGACGGGGTGATCGTAACGGTCGGTGTCACAGTCGATGTCACCGCAGGCGTCACGGTAGGAGTCGGCGTAGCCGTCTGCAATACCGTCGGCGTCGGGGACTGAGAAAGCTCTGCCTGTGGTGTAGGTGTAACCTCTGTACCGGGCGTTGGCGTTGCCTCGATCTCTCCTTCCCCTGCCGGTGTCGGTGTAACATCCAATACTACCCCCGGCGTAGGCGTTACATCCAGCACCACGCCCGGCGTAGGCGTTACATCCAGCACCACGCCCGGCGTAGGCGTCACATCCAAAACCACTCCCGGCGTAGGCGTTACGTCCAATACCACTCCCGGCGTAGGCGTTGCATCCAATACCACTCCCGGTGTAGGTGTCACATCCAGAACCACTCCCGGTGTAGGCGTTACGTCAAGCACCACTTCCGGTGCAGGCGTTACGTCCTGCGATACCCCCGGCGTCGGAGTAATGTCCAGTACCACGCCCGGATCCGGTGTAATCTCCGCATCCTCTGTCACTTCAGGTACAGGAGTCGCTGTCGGCGCGGGAGTCTTCGTCGGCTTTGGTGTCTTCGTCGGCTTCGGCGTCTTGGTCGGTTTCGGTGTCTTGGTCGGTATCGGAGTAGGTGTCGGTGTCGCTGTGGGAACAGGCGTTGCCGTAGGCACCGGAGTATCTTCTATAATCGTACGGGGCTCACTTGTAAAGTCGCTCACATCACCGGTGTAGGTATTTTCTTCCGGCACATAAACGATCGGCGTAGGCGTCGCATAATGTGAAGAGTCAAGATAATAGTAAGGATCATAATCCGGAGGGGGCACAAGACCGTCATCTACCCCATAAAACGGGTTATAATAATAAAACTCTTCTTCTTCGCTGGCGAACTCATAGGTATCGTCTTCCCATCCCCAGTCATCATATGAGTCAAAGGCATACAATTGAGACGATGTGCCCACCGTCATCACTGTCGCCAATGTAAAGCATACATACTTGGTAGTGAATTTGTTCTTCATGAATTTGCCTTCTCCCCTTTGCAAATCTGTTAATCTGAGCCCCCTGTCAAAAGCCCCTCGCAGCAGCCGTAAACAGCTGTTCAAATCAATCTGAAAATCCCGTCACAGGGCTGCTTTCATCAAATACCTTTTTTTCGAAATATAATATTAACACATTCGTTACAACTTATCAACTCCTAAAACCAGTTTTTCACATTTTCGTCACACCTGATTATCAGAAATATGATATGATTCATACAACAAAAGGGTCTGCAATTATTTCCATCAGATAATTGATATTGTCCTTTTACTTTTCAGAACGGGGTGCGTGGGTCATGAGCAAAAGCAACGTTACAAGATTGGCATTGATTATCGTCTTTTTATGTTTTCTTGTCTCAACATTTGTCTCACTGTGGTCGCTTCGCCACATGACGAGACAAAGCATGCAGGAATTAAACAAAGCTTTAGCCGCGCAGATATACGATACCATCAGCAGTGAATTATCAGAACCCATCGTCGTTTCCAGGACAATGTCACATGACCGTTTTTTGATTTCTATTCTTGAAAATGAAGCAAGCCGCAGCAATGAGGAGACAACAGATCTGATGGCCGACTACCTGTCAGGCTTAAGAGAAGGACTGGATTATGAATCCGCTTTTGTCATTTCCGATTACAGTCATATCTACTACTCCTACAATGGGCTGGGCAAGACGCTGGATCTGGAGAATGATTACCATGACCAATGGTATCCTGCATTCCTGTCACAGAATATACCATATAATGTTGACGTAGACAGAGACGAACTGAACGCCAACGCCTGGACCGTATTTGTAAATGCCAGAATTGAATCGGACAACGGTACTCTGCTTGGAGTGTGCGGGGTCGGCGTCCACATGAAAAAAAGCCAGGCTTTGTTTCATGAACTCGAAAATGCATATCAGGTAAAAATCAACCTCATCGACACCGATGGGCTGATTCAGGTAGATACAAATGAAAGTCTGATCGAAAACACTGTTCTTTCGGATGTAAAGCTTATAAAAAATGAAGAATATAATTATGAAAGACAAGGCTGGAATGGCTTTTCCATATCAAAATATATTGACAGACTAGGATGGTTCCTTGTTATTCGCAGCGACGGCAGCACCCAGACAAACCAGTTTATCCACATGCTGGTCTTAAACATCGGGCTCTGTCTTCTGATGATGAGTATTCTGTTTGTCTCTATCCGCATCATCGCGGACCGAACCAAAGCCCTGGCCCACGCTTCCTTCCGGGATCAGACAACCGGTCTTCTTAACCGAATGGCTTTTGAGGAAGAAAAAGCCCGCCTCATGGATGCTTCGCCTGACGAAAACTTTGTCTACGTGACAGCCGACCTGAATGGTCTGAAAACGGCAAATGATACCCTGGGCCATGCCGCCGGAGACGAATTGATCAAAGGAGCGGCGGATTGTCTGAATGCCTGTTTCGGATCCCACGGCAGCGTATATCGGATCGGAGGAGATGAATTCGCTGCCATGCTGACCGTAACGCCGGAGCAGCTGGAGGATATCCTGCGTAATTTCGACGAAATGACCTCCGCCTGGTCCGGAAAAACAGTTTCCGGTCTCTCCGTATCGTTAGGCTATACATCGAGAAAAGAATTTCCTTCCGAAAATATTTCTGAAATCATGCAGATTTCGGATGAACGGATGTACGCCGCGAAAGAAAAGTATTACAAAGAAAGCGGAAAAACCAGGCGCGGATAAAAAAGCTGAAGTCCCGGCTTAAGAAAGCTTCGAGACAGCTGATGGGAGCAACCCAAAGCTGTCTCGAAACTTTTTTCATCATTTTCCGTCTGAATCACTCAATTTCTAAGATGACACGCTACTTCCCTTCCCTGTGTCTCTTTCAAAACCGGTTCCTCTGTTTCACACCGTTTAACCGCATAAGGACATCTTGTATGAAAACGGCAGCCCCCGGGCGGATCACTGGGACTCGGAATTTCCCCGGTCAAAAGCTCCACGGGCCTGTCTCGTCTGTGAGGATCAGGCAATGGTATCGCGTCAAGAAGAAATTTCGTATAAGGATGCAGGGGGTTTTCATAAATCTCCTTTACAGGACCCATCTCACAGATTTTTCCCAAAAACATGACACACACCCTGTCGGAGATATGCCGGATGACGGACAGATCATGGCTGATAAACAGATATGCCAGACCACGCTCCTTCTGGAGCTTCTTTAACAGATTCAGAATCTGGTTCTGTACCGACACATCCAGGGCCGAAACAGGTTCATCGCAGACAACCAGAGCCGGATCCATGGCTATCGCCCTTGCTATCCCGATTCTTTGGCGCTGCCCGCCGGAAAACTGATGAGGATATCTGTAAAGAAATTCCCCCGGCACGCCTACGTCACTCATAAGCTCCAGCACTTTTTCGGTCATCTCTTTTTTACTTCCGCAGACATGATACGTCCTGAGCGGTTCAGCGATAATTTCCCTTACCGTCATACGTGGATCCAGGGAAGCATAAGGATCCTGAAAAATGATCTGCATCTGTCTCCTGTATTTCTTAAAATCCTTTTCATGCATAGACGAGATACATTCTCCCCTGACATATACTTCTCCTTTTGCAGGGGAAATCAAACGGAGCAGGAGCCTTCCCAGAGTAGATTTTCCGCAGCCGGATTCTCCCACGAGTCCCAGAGCCTCTCCCTCATATATTTTCAGAGATACGTCCGAGACTGCATGTATTTTTTTCCCGTTTCCGGCCGGAAATTCTTTTACCAGGTTCCTTGCTTCCAACAGAATATCACTCATTTCCGTTCCTCCCCTTTCATCGGGCAAGAGTCAGACGCTGTTTTCCCATTTTCTGCCGGCAGTGTATCCTTAAGGCATTCCCCGCCGGACATCGGTTCCGAAGACGCCTTTCCCTGCCCGGCGCTCTGACAAAGGTGGCAGCGTACCTTGTGTCCGGGGCCGGTTTCTGTCAGAAGAGGCTGTTCTTTAAGGCATCGGTCTTCACATTCCCGACATCTCGGGGAAAAACCGCAGCCCTCCGGAAGATGGAGAAGATTCGGCACCACACCGGGGATGGTATCCAATACCTCCTGATCCCGGTGCAGAGCCGATACAGCATGAAGCAGTCCTTTTGTATAGGGGTGCATCGGCCTGTCGAACAGCGTAATGGTATCCGCCTGTTCCACGATACGGCCTGCGTACATTACATAAACATAATCGCAGATCTGAGCAATCACGCCCAGATTATGGCTGATCACAAGCAAGCTTGTCCCGTCTTTGCAAAGCTCCTTCATCAGCCTTAAAATCTGAGCTTCCACCGTCACGTCAAGGGCTGTCGTCGGTTCATCGGCTATCAGAAGATCCGGGCTGCAGATCATCGCCATCGCAATCAGGACACGCTGCCTGAGGCCTCCGGAGAGCTGATGGGGATATGCCTTGCAGCGTTTTTCGGCATCCGGGATTCCCACTGCCTCAAAAATCTCCAGCATCCTCCTGTCAGCTTCTTTTTTTGAGATATGTTCATGAAGCCGAAGAGCTTCTTCTACCTGTTTTCCCACTTTCATCACAGGATTCAGGCTGGTCATAGGCTCCTGAAAGATCATGGAAATCTGTGACCCTCTGATTCTGCACCGGTCTTTTTCGGGTAAATGCGTAATATCTCTGCCATTTAAAAGAATTTCCCCGCTTACGATCTTTCCCGGATATTTCAGCAGTCCCATAACAGACCGGGCTGTCATACTCTTTCCGCAGCCGGATTCTCCTACAATTCCTACGATCTTCCCTGCCGGTACCACAAGTGAAACATCGTTTACGGGCTTAACCTCACCTTTTTGTGTGAAAAAGCTGGTGCAAAGATGATTCACCTCCAGGACATGATTTCCTTCCAATCTATGATTCTCCATTTTCTCATCCGGTCTATTATTTACTGATAAAATCCGTTCCATCACCGCGCCTCCTCCTGATACGAAGTTTTGTACGCTGACTCAATGGCCACGGATGACTATTTTGCAGCCACACCTGCAAAAAGCACGGCCGCGGGCAAAATATGTCTCCTTCCATAACGAAGTTTTGTAGTTGACTCAAGGTCTTCGGATGACGATTCTTCTGCTCTGTCAATTGGACAAAAACCAGTTCTCTACTGGTTCTTCTGGTGCGGATCCAGCACATCCCGCAGACCGTCGCCCAAAAAGTTAAACGCCAGTACTATCAGCATAATTGCCGCTCCGGGAATAAAACTCAGCCAGGGAGCATTATACAGGTACTGTCTTCCCGCATTGATCATCAACCCCCAGGAAGCGCCGGGAGGCTGGATGCCCAGTCCCAAAAAGCTCAGACTGCTCTCTGTCAGAATCGAAGAAGGCACATTTAATGTAAACAGAACAATAAAGGTGGGCAGACAGTTCGGGAGGATATGCCGCAGCATAATCATAAATCCGGGGACACCGATCGCCCGGGCAGCCTCCACATATTCGTTCTGCTTCAGCTGAATGGTTTCCGAACGGATGACCCTTGCCACACTTGCCCAGTTTACCAGGGTAAGCGTAAGAAAAACATTGATCAGTCCGTCACCCAGCATATACATCATCAGCATTGCCAGCAGCATGGAAGGAAGGGCCAGCACAATATCCGCAATCCGCATAATCAGCGTGTCAATCCTGCCGCCAAGAAAGCCTGAGACAATTCCCAGAAAAGACCCCAGCAGCATGCTCAAAAGAGTCGGAACCACGCCGATCAGAAGGGAGATTCGCGATCCGTACAGCATGCGGGTGAGGATATCTCTCCCGCCTTCATCCGTTCCGAACAGATGGGTCCGTGAAGGCGGAGAAAGCCTGTGCAGCAGATCCATTTCGCTGTAGCTGTAAGGCGTCAGACGGGGAGCCAGGACGGCTCCGAGAATAAAAAGCAGAATTATGACCGCTGAAAAGACTGCCAGTCTGTTTTCATGCGCAAGGCGGCGCAAGGTGTCGCTCCATTTCTCCTCTTCTCCGATCTGACTGTTCAGGCCGGCATCATGTATGTCAGAAAATCTGTTTTGATCATTTTGTGACATCTGTCAGCCCTCCTCCCGTAACGAAGATTGATCCGTTGGCTCAATGTCTTCGGATGACGGTTTTGCTCCTTCGGCAGCTGAACTGCCGAAGACAAAATCAGTCTCCTTCCGTATCCTGGGATCCAATACCGAATAAAGGCAATCGGCCAGAAGATTGCCGAGTATCACAACGAGAGTCGAGAACAGAACCGTCCCCTGAAGCAGAGGGATATCACGCCCGGTGATGGCCTGAACGGCTAACCGTCCGATCCCGTTAATGGAAAAAACCGTTTCCGTAATAACAGCCCCGGAAAGAAGACCGGAAAACTGCAGCGCCATCATGGTAATCACGGGGATCATCGCGTTTCTCAGGGCATGAACCACCAGGATTCCGGTCTGCCCTCGTCCCTTGGATCTGGCGGTATCGATATAATCCTCCTGCAGAATTTCCAGAAGCGACGATCTGACCAGTCTGGCAATATTGCCCGCTGAATTCCATCCCAGGGCCACAGAAGGCAGAATAAAACCCTGCCAGCTTTTGATCCCGGTAATCGGAAGCCAATGCAGATAAAATCCAAATATGTACTGCAGAAGCATGGCCGTCATAAACACCGGCATGCAGACCCCCATAAGGGACACGCCCATGAACAGATGATCCAGAAGTCCGTTTTTCCGCACCGCAGCTATGATACCGCAGAAGATCCCCAAAACCCATGCGAAAAGCGCCGAAAAAACCGCCAGCTTCAATGTATTGCCAAAAGCTGCCGCCATCAAAGATGAAACAGGCTTGTTCAGGGACATACTGGTTCCGAAATCCCCTCTCAGCGCACCGGAAATGTATCGGATGAATTGTTTATAGATCGGCTGATCCAGGCCAAGCTCTGCCGTCATCCTTGCGATCGCTGCACGATCCGCATGCTCCCCCATCATCGTCGTAACGGGATCACCGGGTATGATCCGCAGCATCACAAAGATCAGCAGCGCTACACCTGCCAGCACAAAAAAGGCCTGCAGCAGTCTTAGCAGTATTTTAACCGGTTTCATAACCTTTACCTTAATACAACATCAATCGCATAGAAGTCCGAAAATCCTGCCCAGTGAGGCGTAAAGCTTTCCACACGGCTGCCCAGGCAGTACAGATGAAGGTCTTCAAAAAGAGGCACCCACGCATTGTCCTCTCCGATAATCCTCTGTTCCAGAGCCTGATATTCCGCCTCGCGTTCCGTATTGTCGACAATGGAAGAGGCAGCAGCCACCCTGGCCATGACTTCCGTATCCGGATAGTTCAGGCTTCGCTCAGATGTCTTCTCCGGATTTCCAAAGAAGGTGAACATAATATTCGCCGGGTCATTATAATCCATTCCCCAACGGCCAATAAAAGAATCCATCTCTCCGGAAAGACGATAATCCAGCCATGCGGAATGCTCATAGGTCTTGATTTCAGCCTTGATGCCGACAGTCTTGAGCATCTCGCTGATCACCTGGTAAACCAGCTGGATGTTGCTGTCTGCCGCCGAATCCATCGACATCTCAAAACCGATCTGGCCCTCTGCATAGCCAGCATCCTGCAGAAGCTGCCTTGCTCCTTCCGGATCATATGAAACACCTTCCAGCGACTCATTGTGGCCCCAGATTCCTGTCGGGATGATCCCGTTTTCTCTGACGGCATTTCCGCTGTAGATGCCGCTGATGATCGCCTCCGTATCAACAGCCATCCTGATCGCTTTGCGTACGCTGTTGTCCTTGAGATACTCATTGTTTTCGTTCAACACCATAAACGTCATGCCGACCTTTGGAGTTGAGACGATATTGTCTGCGTAAACAGTCTTGTAGAAAGATTCCACGATGGAATTATCCAGTGACTGAAGATCCATGATATCCAATTCCCCATTCTGGAAAAGGAGATCCTGGTTCGCGGCATCCTTGATGACACTGACAACCACTTTTTTCACGGATGGCTCTTCTCCCCAGTATTCCGGATTGTATTCCAGGGTGTAATGATCATTTACCACCCATTCTGTAATCATATAAGGGCCGGTTCCGATGGTATCCGCCGGCTCACTGCCGAAATTTTTAACCTCCGCCATGGTTTCGGCATCCACGACAGACATAGCCGGCGCGGAAAGCTCTGCAATAAAACCCGCGTTCGGAGCCATGAGCGTTACGGTAAAATGAGTATCATCCATTACCGTAAAGCCTTCCAGTGTATCCGCCTCCCCCTTCATAACAGCTTCTCCGCCTTCGATTTCCAGAGGGATATCCGTGTTGGCGCCGGCAGCCTTAAGCAATCTCTCAAAACTGTACTGCACATCCGACGCCGTCAATGCGCTGCCGTTCGAAAAGACAACGCCGTCCCTTAACGTAAAGTCATAGGTCAGACCATCTTCGGAAACCTGGTAATCCGTGCAGAGGCTGTTGACTACCTCTGCCCTGTCATCCACCATCCGCGTCTCAAACAGACGGTCAAAAATATTCATCGGAACATTGTAGTCGTCCGTTGTCTTCGTCACATCCATAGTTGTCATATCATAAAGGATGGCTGTACGAAGAAGGCCTTCCTCCGGCTCCTCAGCCGATACGGAAGAAACCGGCACGCCCAGAGCGAGTAAAGATAAAGAAGCAGCAATCGCAAAACAGCTTTTTCCATTCATTTTCATCATGAAATCCCCCCCAATAATTTATGATCCCAGCGACACACAGGAATAACACTTTCAGATATTCGAAAATTATTTTATCATATCGCCTCCTGCGTATCAAGTGAGCGCACAGGTTTTATTCAGGCTGTCAGAAGAAATGCTTCCGCGAAGTTTTTATACAAAATAAAAATGGTCTGTGTTATACTTTTCTCATAATTGTAAAAATAATCACAGAGACTGGTTTTGTTCTCGGCATGAAAAGAAGAAAACAGAATCGTCACCCGGAAAACACTGCGCCAACATACAAGCCTTCGTTATGGGAGAATGATTTAAATGAAAAAACGGACTTTTGGTTTCTCGCTTTTAAATTTTATTCTTTTTTCCGTTATCTTACTCTTGATTCTGACTGCTGACGGTCTTTTTATCCTGTCCTGGAAGAAAAAAGACATTCAGAACAGCTTAAACAACCTGGCAAATGCTTATGAAGCCGTCATGACTTCACAAAATGAGGACTGGGCGTATAATGATAATATTCTGATCTCATGCACGCAGCTCGGCGCATACTATCTCCACAATCAGCCTGATCAGGGTTATTCCAGAAAAACCCTTCAGGCTTTAGCCGATGCCCTCGAGGTAAACGGAGTATATGTAACCGACAGGGAGGGGCGTATTCTGTCATGCAACATATATGCAGATCCATTTCTTTTCCAGGATGAGTGTTTTGATCCTCTTTTTACTGTTTCACGAAAAAACCCGGTCAGCGAACTGGTTTTTTTAGACATGGATCCGGATGATGAGGAAATTGAAATTACAGATCAGGATGAGTCAGAGGCAAATGACGAGTCAGGATGGGACGAAGACCAATCTGAATGGGAGGATGACAATTCTCAGTCTGAAGAGGATGCACCGGATATTTTCGCGGAAACTATGGCGCAGTGGGGTTCTCTGGCTCAAAACTTTAATGCGGCCTATCTGGACCCAACGAGGATACTGGTCATTCAGGGTGACGAAAAAGATTTTTATTTGTCCATGACTGCCAGAAATAATATTTCTTTTTTGCTGGATGCTGTAGGTTATGGGCAAAAGGGGTTTTTCATCAGCATCAACCCGGAAGGCGAGTGCGATAATTTCCTTGATGATGTGGAAAACGGCTATTTTGACCGGGTTACCTTTGACCCTTCTGTTATAAAAAAAGAAGGCAGTAAAATCCTGAAAATCAAATCACAAAGATATTACTGTACGTTTAAAAACATTAAGGCTTATGACATTTATGTCGCCTGCGTCATTCCGGTCACTGACATTATTTCCGATATTATTTTTGTCAGCAGTCTTCCCCTTCTTCTTGTATTGGTACTGATCGTTCTCATGCGGCTGTATTCTGAGCTTGATATCCGGAACATCCCCAGAAAACAGGCAAGGAGCAATACTTCAGAGCAAAAAAAGAAATATTCCGGAAATCTTATTGTACTTCTGTTTCTTTGTATTATCATGACATCTTTTGCAGGTGTCTATATAAAAACGTTATATATGTATTCTTCCCTGGCTTCAAGAAACGTTCCTCAGAATGAAGCTCTCCGGGAAACTTTGAAAGTAACGGGACAGTACAGTGAATATGGAGATCAATTATATAAAAAGGCCATGACAGCCTACGTGAAGACTTCTGCTTTGCTTCTGAGCCAGGAAGAGGATTTCCGTTCCAGAGACCAGCTCAGGGAACTTGCAGATCAGATAGGCGCGGCGCATATCCTGGTATATGATGCTTCAGGAACTGTGACAGCCTCTGACGCGAATTATACCGGGCTTACCTTATCTTCCGTCCAGGCTGCGCCGTCCGCTGAGTTCAGATGGCTGCTGCGGGGAGAAGAGATCCTGATTCAGAACACACCTGATCCGAATTTTCTTAAAAATCCTTATTACTTCAGCGGCGCTCCTTTAACGGCAGAGGATGGCAGTTATTGTGGTTTTGTTCAACTGGCCATGCCGCTTTCCTTCAGGGACGAGCTGACAGCCTCCGCTTCCCTGAACAGCATTCTGTCGACCTTCTGTGATTCCAATCAAACCATTGCCCTGGCCGTAGATACACAGACCTATATTGTAAGTTCCGTTACGGATGAATATAACGGACTTCCGGCAAAGGATCTCGGCCTGACAGAAAATGAACTGAAGGATGATTTTACGGGATTCTTCCTCCTGAAGGATCAGAGGGTTCTCGGCTGCTGCTGTGCATCCACGAATTATCTGGGACTAATCGTGTCTAAGATTGAAAGAGTTCCTTTTCAGGGAATGAAATACGGAATGCTATGCTCCATTCCGGGGATTTTAGCGGAGGTGATTGTCTTCCTGTCCTTGATTTCCCATAAAGGCGCATCCGCTTTTCAGAAAAAGAAGCAGCTGATGTCACTGCTTGATAAGCGGAAGGATAAGAAAACGGAAGAGGAAGACATGGTATTTTTCCTTATGCATGTGACTCTTTTTGCGGCAGCCTCTTTGATTGCCTTTCTTGAAATAGCAGGCGGCATCATTTTTCAGGACAACAGTATCGGATATTATATTTTTATTCATCCCTGGTCAAAGGGTACCCACATATTTATGGTTACAAGGGTCCTGATCTATATGTGTGTTGTTCTGACAATTTCTTATATGGTTTTATATCTGCTCTCGCTGTTAAGAACACTTCTGCCTTCCAGACAGGAGACAGTGCTGAGAATGATCAGCAGCTTTATGAAATATATCGCTGTCCTCGGCACTCTTTTATACTGCCTGACCATGCTGGGAGTACCTACCACGTCCCTCCTGGCGTCCGCCGGGGTTCTGACACTGGTATTTTCCATGGGAGCGCAAAGTCTGGTGGCGGATATCCTCGCCGGTCTCTTCATCATTTTTGAGGGAAGCTTCAAAGTCGGAGACATGGTCACGGTCGGTGACTGGCACGGGCAGGTCGTAGAGGTAGGGATCCGCAATACAACCATCCGGGACCTGATCAGCAGTGATGTAAAAATCATCAATAACAGTACCATTAAAAATGTCGTAAATTATTCCATATACCCTTCTTTCGCCTCCATCACGATCGGAGTGGCATATGATACGGACCTTTTGGAGCTGGAATCCATCTTTGAAAAAGAAAAAGCCTATATCAGGGAAAAAGTACCTTTCATAATCGGAGACCCACGTTATCTCGGGATAGAAGATTTCGGTGATTCTTCCATTATCCTGAAATTCGAGGTGAGCTGCAAAAACGAATTTTATCTGAAAACCAAACGCGCTTTACGGCGGGAAATCAAGCTGATGTTTGACCGAAACGGAATACAGATACCGTTCCCACAGGTTGTCGTCCATGATGGTGACAGGGAAGAAGACTTTACTGAAGATACAGAAGATACAGAAGAATCAGAAGATGAAAATTCCCATAATATTTAAGCTTGATTTTCCCTCTTTAATGTGTTAAACTAATACAGTATTAAATTTTAAAGGAGGAACCAAGAGTATGAAAACCTTATTTACAAGATTGAAAAACGTTGGTCCCGGCGCATTAGTTGCAGCTGCATTTATCGGTCCGGGTACCGTAACGTCCTGTTCCATTTCCGGGGCCTCGGCAGGCTACACGCTTCTCTGGGCAATGCTGCTTTCCGTCATCTCCGTTATGATCATGCAGTCCATGGCGGCACGTCTCGGCATCATTTCAGGCATGGGACTTGGCGAAGCACTCCGCACAAAATTCACCAGCACCGCGGCACGGGTACTGATCTCTATTCTTGTCATCGCAGCTGTATTTGTCGGAAACATTGCTTATGAAACCGGAAACCTGACAGGTTCCATTCTTGGTATCCAGGCCGCAATCCCTGCAGCCAACACTCCGAACGTGAAAATCATCCTCGCCATCGTTCTCGGCGTTATCGCGTTTTTCCTGCTTTTTTCAGGAAGCTACCAGAGTGTGGAAAATATTCTCACGGCTTTGGTTGTTCTGATGGGGATCATTTTCCTGATCTGCGCATTTGCCGCGCATCCGGATTGGAGTGCGGTTCTTGCCGGCTTATTCGGCTTCAAGGTACCTGACGGAGGAGACTGGATGACAGTAGCCGCGTTGATGGGCACGACTGTCGTTCCCTATAATATCTATCTGCACGCCGCATCCGCGTCAACAAAATGGGGCAAATCCCCGGATAAATCAGACGCCTTAGCCAATTCCAGATTTGACTCCATCATTTCCATCGGATTGGGCGGCATCATTTCCATGGCTATCATTGTTTGTGCAGGCGCGACCATCCATGCCACAGGCGGAAGCATCTCATCAGGGGCAGATATGGCAAAGGCTCTGACTCCTCTTCTCGGCAACTGGGCAACCGTCATCTTCGGCATCGGTCTTTTTGCCGCAGGTATCACAAGCGCGCTGACCGCTCCGCTTGCCGCGGCATTCGCCTCTTCCGGTATTCTGGGCTGGGGCGAGGATATGAAAAAAGCCCGCTTCAAAGTTTTCTGGATCATCGTCCTTGCCTTCGGTATCTTTGCCACCTGTACACTCGGCGCAAGTCCGACACAGATCATCCTGTTCGCGCAGGCGGCAAACGCGCTGCTGCTTCCCATTACGGGAATTCTCCTTCTGATCGTGGCTAACGATTCTTCCATCATGAAGGAATATAAAAACAAAACATGGTTCAATATCCTGGTTGTGCTTGTAATTGCAGTCTTCGTTTTCATCGCCGCAAGAAATATGCGCGCGTTCATTACCGGACTCCTGGCACTGATCAACGGCTGATATTTTCAAGCCTCATGACCTGCGGCAGTCATACCGAAGGTCATGGGGTTTTCTTCTCAGAAAAGCGCAGTAAATATAGTAAGCAAGAAAAAACCTTTCCCAAGGTAAGGATATAAATATGGATTATAAAATACTGCCCGTAGGGGATTCTGCCCTGACGATCGTTTTCGGGAGCGAAATAGATCCTGAAATCAGCCGAATCGTTCGAATCGCCAGAAAATACCTTACAGAAAAATCGATCGAAGGCGTCAATGAATATGTTCAGACCTACGCCACGCTCATGGTTCATTACCGTCCTGTAGAAATCGGATATCATGAGCTTGCGGCAAAGATCGATGCAGAGCTGTCCGGGATTGATTTAAACAGCGACCGGATGGAGAAAAAAACAATTGTTATACCGGTATGTTACGGCGGAGAATATGGTCCGGATCTGCAGACAGTCTGCACCCATGCAGAATTATCGGAAGAAGAGGTGATCAAACGGCACAGCAGTGTCGATTACCTTATCTATATGCTGGGATTCATGCCAGGCTTCGTTTACCTCGGAGGTATGGATCCTTCCCTTTCCACGCCTCGTCTGAAAAATCCAAGAGAACGGCTGGAAAAAGGTTCCGTCGGGATCGCCGGCGCACAGACAGGGGTCTACCCCCTGGTGTCTCCGGGCGGCTGGCAGATCATCGGAAGGACTCCCCTGAAGCTTTATGACCATGAGAGGGAAAAGCCGATTCTGTATGAAGCAGGGGAATACATCCGATTTCTTCCCATTTCGGAAAAACAATTTGAGACGATCAGCAGACAGGTGGAAGAAAACACCTATACATATCAGTGGATCAGGGGGTGACAAATAATATGGCATTACATGTGATCTTCCCCGGACCCCGCACCACCATCCAGGATAAAGGAAGGCTCGGTTATCAGAATACCGGCTTTGCTCCAGGCGGATTTATGGACAGGGTTGCTTCCCACATGGCGAATGTTCTTGTCGGCAATGCAGATACGGAAGCGGTACTGGAGTTTTGTCTTGTCGGACCGATCCTTCGATTTGACGAGGATGTAAATCTTGCCGTCTGCGGCGGTGACTTTGGTATCGAATTTAACGGCAGAACCTTTCCCGCCAATAAAACCGTTCATATCCCGGCCGGCACAGTCGTTCGTATCACAACAGGTCAGGTAGGCACCTATGGTTCTGTCGCCGTTGCGGGAGGCCTGGATATCCCGGTGGTGATGGGCAGCCGCAGCACCAACCTCCGATGCGGAATCGGGGGTTACCACGGCCGTGCCCTCATGGCGGGAGATACCATATCCCTGCGCCATCCTGAGATGGGAAGACTTGATCTTTCCTGGAGATGGGTTCCCGCCCGCCGGCTGATTATGCCTTCCGATCCGGACACCACTGTCATCCGGGTTATTCCCGGTCCGCAGGAGGACATGTTCACGAAAGAAGGCATCCGGACATTCTATGAGAGCGAATATACGATCAGCAGTCATTGCGACCGCATGGGTTACCGCCTGAACGGTCCGGCTGTTGCCTCTCTTCACGGCAGTGATATCCTCTCCGACGGAATCACCAACGGCAGCATCCAGATCGCCGGAACCGGGGAACCCATCGTCATGATGGCCGACCGGCAGACCACCGGAGGCTATGCGAAGATTGCCTCTATCATAAATGTCGATATTCCTCTTTTTGCCCAGCTCCGCCCCGGGCAGGTCGTCCGCTTTGAACGATGCACCAT
The DNA here is from genome assembly GCA_017475035.1 of Blautia sp. Classification (GTDB taxonomy): domain Bacteria; phylum Bacillota; class Clostridia; order Lachnospirales; family Lachnospiraceae; genus Blautia_A. The sequence goes on along the minus strand of JAFVGK010000121.1, from coordinate 20,572 downwards.
CGATGAAGCACAGGAGCTGATGAGGGAGGCAGACAGACAGTGGCGGGATCATTGCCGGATGCTGGCGGAAGGGAACCCCAAAAACAGACAGAAAGAGCCCTTTAAGGTTACCGTTCTTCGCGGCAGACAAGGTTCACCTTCCCGCAGGTCAAGACGCTCCGGATGGAACATGGCTTCTATCAAACGTAAAAAAAGGCAATAGTGAAACAGACTTTTCATGAAAGGATTCAGCACATGATCAGTGATTATGCAAATATGACCCCTGTACAGATGCGCCACATCATCAGGGAAGGAAAATATACGGAACCGACCAGCGGCCTGTGCCCCGGATATGCGCAGGCAAACCTCATTATCCTTCGCAAAGAGCTGGCGTATGATTTTTTGCTGTTTGCGCAGCGGAATCCCAAAGCATGCCCGATCCTGGAGGTGTTGGATACGGGAAGCCGCTTCACACGGTTTGTGGCACAGGATTGTGATATCGCAAAGGATTTCCCCAAGTATCGTATCTATGAAAAAGGGATCTGTACCGGTGAGTATACAGATGTGGAACAGTTCTGGAGCGATGACCTGGTCGGATTTCTCATAGGATGTTCCTTCAGCTTTGAATCCGAGATGATTGAAGCAGGAATTGAAATGCGGCACAATACGATGGGCTGCAACGTGCCCATGTATATCACAGGAATCGATACCGTGCCTGCCGGCATTTTTTCCGGAAAAATGGTTGTTTCCATGCGTCCGGTGCCGCCGCATCAGGTTGTAAAGGCTGTAACGGTGACTGCCGCCCTCCCCAAAGTGCATGGAAGTCCCATCCATATCGGTGATCCCGCACTGATCGGAATCAAAGATATCCGGCACCCGGAATTTGGGGATCCCGTCGAAATAAAGGAAGGAGAAGTCACCATGTTCTGGCCCTGCGGTGTGACCCCTCAATCCGTCGTTATGAATGTCAGGCCGGATTTTGCGATTACGCATGCTCCGGGGCATATGCTCCTTCTCGATGTGAAGAATATTGACCTGAAAGAATAAATGTAAGGTGAACGATATGGCAATGATAGATTTGAACTGTGACTTAGGCGAGAGCTTTGGCGCTTATACCATCGGAATGGATGACAGGGTTATTCCTTTGATTTCTTCCTGCAATATCGCCTGCGGCTTTCATGCATCCGACCCGGAGGTCATGCTGAAAACCGTAAATATGGCTGTGGAAGCCGGCATCGGAATCGGCGCGCATCCCGGTTATCCTGACCTGATGGGCTTCGGCCGGAGGAACATGAGCGTCTCACCTTCTGCAGCCGGCGCTTACATCACGTATCAGCTCGGGGCGCTCTATGCTTTTGCGAAATCAGCCGGAGCGAAAATCCGGCATGTTAAACCCCATGGGGCTCTTTACAATATGGCAGGCAAGGATTATGCTCTTGCTTTGGCCATTGCCAGGGCAGTTAAGGCTTTCGATCCTGATCTGATCCTGATGGGGTTGTCCGGAAGCGAAAGCATACGTGCGGCTCAGGATATCGGACTGCGCACCGCAAATGAAGTGTTTGCGGACCGGGCGTATATGCCGGATGGAAGTCTCATGCCCAGAAGCATGGAGGGTTCTGTCATCCACGATGAAAAAGAAGCGATCCGCCGTGTCATCCGCATGGTCAAGGAGCACAGGATCACAGCCTGTGACGGCAGTGAAATTGAGATCCATCCGGATTCTGTCTGTGTACATGGGGATAATGTGAAAGCTTTGGACTTTGTACTTGAAATCCGCAGTACATTGGAAGCGGAAGGAATTAAAATAGCTCCTTTGTCCGAGTTCGTTTGATCGATCGCACATCTTTCTTAAAGTGGCTTTGGGATAGCCGAGATAAGGATCCATCCTTCTTCCTTTGGGCGGCTCTGGGATAAAAAAAGGTCATGCAAAATGAGTCTTTCATTTTTGCATGACCTTTTTTGAATTCCTGCGCCTGATTACATCATATGGCTGATGATAATCCACAGTCCTCCGAGCCCGACGAAGGCATAGATCACCTTTCCGAATGAATCCGAGGGTATCTTTTCATGGATGACCAGGCCGAACAGTGTCCCCGCTATCATTGCAATCGCTCCGTAAATAACCATAGGAAGATCCGTCATATCCAGTCGTCCCAGAATAAGGCTGATCACAAGGATTACAAGGTTATTCACACAAAGGAAGGCCTGGATGGTTGCAAGATATTCCTTTTTGGTTTTGGTCGCCGGCAGCAGGTATAACGCGGCCGTCGGACCACCGGAGGCGAACAATCCGTAGAAGATGCCGCATATTACGCCGAGGATCGTTCCTGACGCTATCGTAGGTCTGATCGTTATTTTTTTTGAAAAGAAGAAAAAGAAGATTGATACTGCCACAAACATAAATCCCAGGAGCAGATACATCATGTTGGAGCTGACCTTTGCGGAAAGAAGATTGACAAGGCCGCAGATGATGGCTGTCGGAATGAGAAACGGAAGCATGATTTTCCATTGAATCGAATCACGGTATTTCACGCTGACATAAACGGTACTGATACTCACCATAATAATGGAGAGGCCCATTGCTTTGCTGTAGCTCATGAGCAGGGGAAGCAGGCCCATCGTGATCATCGTGGTTCCAAAGCCTAAGGCGCTTTGTACGCCTGAACCGGTAAATATAATGCACATTATCATGATTATCGTTATTACATTCATGTGAGCCTCCATCTGATTGCCTGGGTTTCGTTCTTGCGTGTTGTTCGTTTTTACGATATTTTATCATATCTTTCTTTTGATTTCAACGCTATGGTTGCAGTTGTGTGCTGTTCTTCTTGCTGAAGCAAAATAGCTTGACGCTCGGCTTCAAGGTTTTCGAGGGCTCCCGGATCGATGTCACTTTCGCTTAGCCGAAAAATAACTGACGAGCCATCTCCCGTGGGAGACTAAAGGTCTGAGATGTCTCCGGAAGAGCCGGAGCCACCTCAGACCTCAAGTCTCCCATCGGTTTCAGTCTCGTCGGTTATTTTTCGAATGCGTCGCTCATTGTGACATCGATCCGTCCGCCTCTACGGTATGAGCCGAGCTGGGTAGTGAAAGTTGTTTTGTATAATGAAATTCTGAAAGGTTACACTCTGAAACAAATCAGACGGGTAACAATGACTTAGTGCTCGAATCCAAGGTTTACCATGGCTCCCCGGCGGATGTCTCTTTCTCTCTGCCCATTACAGACAATGGCAGTTCCAGATGGTGCTTCTCCAGAAGGGCCTGATCATACAGAATGTATTTCGCTGCTCCGTCTGCTGCAATTGTTCCGTCGGACAGCAGGATGACACGGCTGCATGTGTCCAGAATCATATCCAGGTCGTGTGAGGTGATCAGCATGGTCTGGCTGAGGGAGCGGATGGTATTGATTACAATCCGTCGGTAATATGGGTCAAGGGCTGAGGTCGGCTCGTCCATCAAAAGCATCTCCGGTTCCATCGCCAGAATCGTTGCAATTGCGGTCATGCGTTTCTCTCCGCCGGATATTTTATGGTTGTAACGGTATTTCAGATCCTCCAGATGCAGACGGGCCAGAATGTTATCCACACGGGCTTCCGCTTCTTCCCGACTGAGTTTATAGTTTAAAGGTGCAAAAATCATATCCTCATAGACCGTGGGCATGAACATCTGGTTGTCAGAGTTTTGTAATACGAGGCCAAGCTTTCGGCGTACCTCTTCGTATACAGCCCGGGTTAGTTCCTTGCCATCTACCAGAATTTTCCCTTCTCCCTCCAAAAGGCCGAGAAGAAGCTTCATAACCGTTGATTTTCCGGCGCCGTTCGGGCCAATCAATCCTACCTTCTCGCCTTTTTCCATGTGAAAGGAAAGGTCTTTGAGAACCGGACGGTCCTTTTCATAAGAAAAACTCACATGCTGAAATTCGATCATCTGCTTACCTCACCAAAATTCCTCCAAGAAGCCGGGCAACTTCTACGTTTCTGAAGAAGACAAAGAGTATGACACAGCCACAGATATACAATGCATCCTGTATTGAAAAGCGTCTGATTTCGGCATAATAGAACTGATGACGATACCCCCGCAAAAGCATACTGGCATACAGTTCCTGCGCCTTGTCCATGCTGCGCAGCAATAACTGGCCTAAAAAGGATCCCCAGGCGGAAATATGGACTCCCTTTTGTCCTGGTGCGCGCAGATGGTAGGCGTCCGTCATGACGGCAACCTCTCTGACCATCACACCCACATACCGGTATGTTAATAATAAGAGCGTAACAAGCAGTCCGGGAATATGAAGCTGACGCAGAGCAGCGCAAAGACTGTCAATCCGTGTGACTGCCATCAACAGAAAAGAAGCCATCAGGCATAAAACGCCTTTCAGCATAAGAGTCAACATGGATATCATCCCGCCGGATATTGCAAAACTGCCGAGCTGAAGAACGATGGTTTTATCAAAAACCGGATTAAAAATACCTACAGCCATAACAAGCGGCAGAACGATACGGAGTTTATAAAAGCAGGTCTTTATCTCAATCCCGGAGATCTGAAAAAGCAAAACAGGCCAAAGTATCATGGGGATCAAGCCGCTTAAATCGTACTTTTCAAAGGATAGTGTCATAAGGATATAGATGATTGTCGTAATCAGCTTCGCCGCAGGGTGAAGATTGTGAATCGGTGAAGAACGGGATGCCAGTTCGTCCATTTCGGCCAGTCCCTGTATTGCCTTTTGCATCTTATTCATTGAAGACTCTTTCTTTTCATGCAATGATCCTGATAATCCTTTTTTCAGGGTTTTTCTTGAAGTAAAGAAACTTTTTCGTTTCTAAACGCGCCCACTGAATACCAGAAACGGTCGTCGCTAAACGCATGCCACTGGCATACAGCCTGAATCATACTATAAAAAAGGACATCAAGCGATGCCCTTTCCATGATTCCCTTATTATATTTTCTTTTTCCTGCGGAAGAAGCCTCCTGCAATGCAGATCAGAACTGCGGCGCCTGCCACCATTACAGATCCGACAAGGCCTGAGACCGTTGTGCCGAGTGACGATTCACTTTCGGGAAATGCATAATCCGGAAGAAATGAAGTTTTTTCCTGTATCGCTCCGGCTGTATCAGCGGCTTTACTGGTTACCCCAAAGGATTCTTCATCAAGGGCCATATTCCCGGCATATCCTTTTTCAGCGTTGCCGAAAAGCGCCCATTCCAGTCCATCCGGATCAGAGCTTGCCAGAAGACTCAGCCCGCCTCCGACAACTACCGCTACAGCTGCCAGAATTGCGACGACTGTTTTCAGGGAGCGTTTTGTGTTCTTACTCTCTCCTGCTTCAATCTCCTGTAAAAGCTCAGGTCTTGTTTCATATACAAAAAGGAGCACCGCCGAGGTAATGAAACCCTCAACAAGTCCTATTGCGAGGTGAATCGGCTGCATCAGCGCGGCAAAAGCGCCGAAGGGCAGCTCGGTAATGCCGGAAAGGCTGGTTTCCAATACAACGGAGAAAGCGCCTAGCTGCAGCGTGGCAACGCAGCCGATTACAGATGCGGCAGCGATCCGTAAGCGCTGTCCTGCTTTATCTTCGCCGAACAAATGGCTCTTCACGATGGGGCGCCATATCAAGTAATATCCTACAAAGCACCCATAAAAGGCCATATTCCAGATATTTGCGCCTAAAGCCATGAGTCCGCCGTCAGCAAAAAACAAGCATTGAATCGCAAGGATCACAATCATGGACAGAAACCCTGCCTGTGGTCCGAGCAGTGCGGAGAGAAGCATACCTCCGCACAGATGTCCGGAAGAACCTGTGCCGGGTATGGAATAATTGATCATCTGTCCCGCAAAGACCAAAGCAGCTGTAACTGCCATAACCGGAAGTTTCTGGGCTTCATCGTCTTTCTTCAGCTTGTAAATGGAAATTCCAGCTGTGATACCCGAAGCTGCGTACATCGTTGCCGCCACGCCAGGTGACAGCAAGGCGTCTGCCATATGCATAACACAATACCCCCTTTATTGCTCATTGGAATTTCCTTAAGTATACAATTCCTATCAATACACTGCAAGCCCCATAGGGGGATATGCAGATTTCAGATGAAAAGAAGTCTCAGATCGATCAGTGAATTTCAGATACCATCACCGAAGATGATGCATAATTCCTGAAATATCAGACATATCTGATAGGCGCGATGGAGATCATGCAGAAGGCTGCTGCCGGTGAACAGGAAACAACGATTGCTCCGCCCTTATAATGTGTATATTTGATTTCCTAACATTCTTAAGAACACTTCTCACAAATACATTGATTCTTATTCCTTCTTCAATACAAGCGTTGTATCTGAAGCTGTCTCACCCGTATAAACGACTTCTTCATCAAAGACATATCCATCCGGTGCAGCCAGAATATGTACCTCATATGACTTTTCTTCAGACACTTCAAATACGATGCAGCCGTTTTCGTCCGTATGGCCCAGTATGCAGCATGTGTCATCACAGAATTGTACGATCGCATCCTTCAGCGGATTGTCTTCCTCATCCTTTATGAAGACTCTGTAGGTGAAGTTTCCTTCGGCTGACTCTTCTGCCGCTTCTTCTGCCAGAGCTGCTGCCGTCTCTTCTGCTGTTTCGACTTCTGTTTCTTCTCCTGTCTCCTCTTCTGTTTCGTCCTCTGTCTCCTCTTCCATTATGGAAGAGCTTTCCAGAAGCTTCTCCAATACAGGTTCATATTTGTTCACCTGGGCACCGACAATCGGATATGTCAGAATTATGCCTTCCTTATCCACATAGAATGTCGTCGGGAATCCCGTCACAGTATTCAGGATCTCATTGTTCGTCGGCATCAGCACGCTCGGATAGTTCGTACCCTTTTCGAGCATCAGATTTCTTGCCTGTTGATACGTTTCCTCGCCTGGATTTTGCTCCCACTCAAGGCCGACAATTCCGCAGCCTTTCTCCTGCAGTCTTGTATGGATCTCTGCCAGCTCTTCCATTTCATTCACGCAATTGATGCACCATATGCCCCACAGGTTAACCATGGTGATCTCATTTTCCCCGAACAGTTCCTCGCTGGTCACTGTATTGCCGTCCAGATCCGTAGTGGTAAAACTGAGCTTCTGTCCTTCTGTTGCCTTCAGCGGATCAATGGGAGCATAATACTCCGCATTCCCCAGCTCTTTCAAAATCAAATCCGAAAGATGATTGTAATCCTCTTTATATTCCTCATCCAGGGAATCCGCATACTCTTCATTCAGATCGATATAAGCGTAGAATTGATAATCATCTGCCTCGCCGATCTGAATCAGGCTGTCCGCAACACTTTCCCGATCGCTCTGATCTGCGAACCTCAGTCCTATCAATATCTCTACAAGCTGCTCCTTATTGCCTCTGATTGTGAAAATCAATCCCGGAGAAACTATGAAAAGCTCATCAAATGCGTCCTGGTCAAGGGTGCTCAATGTTTCCGGATCAGCCGCGGCATAGTACAGCTGCGCGACATATAACTCAGGATCAGCGACGATGGAAGTTGAAGACAAAGGCATAATCTCCAAAGTACCCTTTAATCCCTCCCACTCGGTCGTGTCTTTCACATTGTAGCCCAGATATCCATATTTCTGTTTATTTCCGGTGACTGCTTCCTCTGCAAATACAGACATACCGGTGCAGAAAACTCCCAACGTCAACAATACGGACAAGATGCATATACACTTTTTTATCATTCTGCTCCTCCCAAAATGAAGTTTTTTACGCTGACTCAATGTCCACGGATAACTATTTTGCAGCCACGCCTGCAAAAACGCAGCCGTGAGCAAATATGTCTTCTTTCCTACAATTCTCTTCTATACCCATGACATGACTGCATTGACAAAAGCCTGATTCTACAGATCACTTCGCAGATGAATCGCTCCTGCGTCCCGCTTTCCCGGTTCTCACTTTTCGGCTCAGCCGTTTCTAAACGGTGTCCGCCTTTGCAATTTGACAATTACCTGGAATTTTCCATTTTGCACAGAAACCACAGCAAAATCATGCAAAAGTAATGCAAAACAATCACTTATTTAAGTTGCCGTACCTTTATATTATACTATAATGCTGATTTCTTCAATATCTTTCATCAGTTTTTATTATCATCACTTTCTTTGATCACTTTTTTCTTAAGCTTTGTCGTTTCCCGTTCGTAAAAGAACATATACTGCTGGATCATCCCCGCATATTCCCCAAACATCTGAAATGGTGACTGTCCTCCACAATTATCCCTGATTGCTCTTTCTATCCAGACATCAATCGGTGCCGCAGCCATCCTGCCATATCCGAAAAGAGCAACACAGCTTGCCACTTTGATCCCCACTCCATGAATTTTCTGCAGAGATGTCAGCAAAGCTTCATCATTCTGGTCTGAAAGCGCTTCCAAATCCACCTCACCGGACAAAACCTTCCTGACCGCATCCAGCACATAAGGAGCACGATATCCGAGAGCGCATTCTCTCAAGGCTTCATCTGTGGCGGCAGACAGTTCCTCTGGATTCGGAAAGGAATAGACAGGCTCACAGCCATCCATCATCATCCTTCCCCAATTATGACTAATGGTATCTACACAGTTCCTGATCGCAGGGATGCTTTTTCTCTGGGAAATGATCAGTGAAACAAGCATCTCCCAGGGATCCTGCGATAGTATGCGAATTCCTTTTCCGAATTCCATGGCATGATCTATGTATTGCATCTTTCCTTTGCAAAGAATCCTGATTCTGCTGTAATCTCGCGAAAGATCAAAATATGGGTGCCAGACAGTCTCCCATTCTCTGCTGTCACAGGAAACATCATAAATCTTTTTCTCTATCTCCTTCTCTTTCATGCGCAGCACATGGCTGCCCGTGATAAATCTTGCGTATCCATCCTGCAGTCTTCCGGCTCGAAAGCATTGTCCGCTGGCTATGATTTTATCAAGATCAAAATCATCATTTATCCCGATTCTCATTTCATTCCTCCAAAAGTCCCTTACGGAACTGTAGATTAAGCACTGAGCTTCTTGATTTCCCGAAATCGTTATGATATCCTTGTCACACACAGGCAGAACGGATTCTGCCGGCTTTAAATGAGCTTCTGAGGGAGGCGGACTAATGGGAATTTATGTGAATCCGGGCAATCAGGCATTTGCAGAAATAGCTGATCAAGACTATGTAGATAAAACAAGTCTGATTGGTTTTATCAATAAAACGATCGGAAGGAAGAATAAGCTGACCTGTGTCAGTCGCCCCCGCCGCTTCGGGAAATCATATGCGGCAAAAATGCTGACGGCATATTATGACTGTGAGTGTGACTCCCATGCTTTGTTTGACCATAGAAGGATCGCAAGGACAAAAGAATATCAGCACTTCTTAAACCAATATAATGTTATTTATCTTGATGTGACTGGCTTTATTTCTGAAGCAAAGCGTTTACAGGAATCATTAAAAGCAGTGCCTGTCTGGATTGTGGACGCAATTCAGGATGAACTGCCAAAAGAAATTGAGGGAAAAACTCTCAATAACAGGCTGCTGCGTTTTGTAGAGGCTTCCGGACGGCCTGTTATTTTCATCATTGATGAGTGGGATGCGATGATCCGCGAGGCTAAAGATGATCCGGCCGCGCAGGATGCTTATCTGAATCTGTTGAGAGGCTGGTTCAAAAATTCCAATTTTACTCCCAAGGCAATCGCCGCAGCCTACATCACAGGTATCCTTCCAATCAAGAAAGACGGTACACAGTCAGCAATTTCAGATTTTCAGGAGTACACGATTCTTAATCCGGGACCATTTGCAGGTGTTACCGGATTTTCAGAATCTGAGGTGAAACGTATCTGTAAAAGAAACAAAATGTCGTTTGAAGATGTCAAAGCATGGTATGACGGGTATGTGTTGACCGGATCGACCTCCATCTATAATCCCTATTCTGTGATGAAGGCTATGGAAGTAAAAGAATGCCAGTCATTCTGGGGAAAAACCTCTGCGGCGGAAGGTTTGACGGATTATATCAAAAGAGACTTTGACGGTCTTCAGGAAACTGTAGCCAACCTGATGGCCGGTTCTGAGGTGGAAGTCCATACCGATGGTTTTCAAAATGATCTGGAACGATTCGGTTCAAGGGATGATATCTTAACGCTGCTGATCCACCTCGGTTACCTGACTTACGACTCACTGCAGAAAACAGCACACATTCCTAATGAGGAAGTTCGCAGAGAGTTCAGGAATTTTCTGACGAACGATGATATGGGTGAGCATTGGCTGCGGCTGATGAAAAGATCAGATCAGATTCTAGATGATACCATTCACTTCAGACCCGATGAAATAGCCAGTGCTCTGGAGGAAATCCGAACCGAGCAGTATGCTCCACAGTATTATAACAATGAACAGGCTTTAAGGGCAATCATTAAATACGCCTATCTCTCGGCGATAGGAAAGTATGTGCGATTGGAAGAGCTTCCTTCGGGCAAAGGACTTGCGGATGTTGTTTTTATTCCCGCAAAAGGTTCAAAGCTTCCTGTACTTCTGGTAGAATTGAAGTGGAACAAAACTGCAGGCGGAGCCATTGCGCAAATCAGAGAAAACGGATATACAGCTGCGTTAAAACCTTTTTCAGGCAGCATCCTGCTTTGTGGAATAAACTATGACGCGAAAACCGGCAGACATACATGTCGGATTGAAAAAGCGTAACATGATACCAGCCAGCGCCCCATTATAATGAAAGGATGACGCCTGTGGAAATGAATGTTCAGCCCCGGCCGGAGGATACGGCGCAGGGCTTTTGCTGTTGTACGCGGGGGAATGCGGATCCGCACGGGAAGCCGCGGGTTTTTTTTGCTTCCCATCCGGAGGATTCTGACCGTTATTTCGGTCAGGTTGTGGAGATGCTGCACAGATATCAGAATTGCGCGGTATACTATCAAAAAGAAAATGAAGGTAAGAGGGATTCCATGTCCTTTGACGATCTGGCTCCCTTCCTTTCCCAGATGCAGCTGGTTGTGGTGCCGGTAACGACGCGGCTTGTAACGCTTCCGAACCTCGCCATGGACGAGATCGTGCCTTACGCCATCCACCATCATATCCCGGTGCTTCCCCTGATGATGGAGTCCGGGCTGGATGATATGTTCCGGGAAAGGTTCGGGGATCTGCAGTATCTGCAGCCGGGCCAGACCGATCCCACAGCCCTTCCTTTCGACCGGAAACTGGAAAAATACCTGTCCGGCGTGCTGGTTGGGGATGAAATGGCGGCCAGGGTGCGTGACGCGTTTGACGCATATATTTTCCTGAGTTACCGCAAGAAGGATCGTGCTTATGCCCAGGAGCTGATGCGCATGATCCACAAAAGCGACAGATATCGGGATATTGCCATCTGGTATGACGAATACCTTGTTCCGGGTGAAAACTTTAACCAGGCCATTCAGGCTGCCCTGGCAAAAGGGAAGCTTTTTGCGTTGGTGGTGACGCCAAGCCTTCTGGAGAAGGATAATTATGTGATGCTCCATGAATACCCGGCCGCAATAGAATCGGGGAAACCGGTGCTTGCGGCACAGATGACGGAAACAGACAAGGAGAAGCTTTCCTCATTTTATGAAGCCATTCCGGATTGTGTAAACGTGCACGACGATGCCTCCTGGGAGCAGGCAATGACAAGGTATTTCCGGGAACTTGCCGTTACGAAAAGTGAAGGGAACCCACAGCATGCTTTCCTTATCGGTCTGGCTTATCTCGACGGAATTGACGTGGAGGTGGATGCGTTAAAGGCAAAAGAGCTGATTACCGATGCCGCCGACATGGGACTTCCCCAGGCCATGGAGAAGCTTGCGGCAATGTATCATGAAGGGAAGGGCGTGGAAAGAGATTACCGGGTGTCGGCATCCTGGAGGGAAAAGCTGGCAGAGGCTCTTAAAGATGCCTGGGAAAAGAAGGGGGAATTATCCGACCTTAAAGATCTGGTCAGCGTCCTTTGGGATCTGGGGGACGCATACTGGGAGCTTCAGGATCTGGAAGCAGCCTTAAGAGCATATCAGCAGATGCTGTCGGCTGCGGAAACGCAAAAAGAAGCGGGGGATCCGGAAGGTTCCCGAAACCTGTCCGTGAGCTGCAACAAACTGGGCGATGTAGAACAGGCTCTTGGAAATCTCATCGAAGCAAAGAAGAATCATGAGAAAGCCCTCGCCATCAGCGAAGCTCTTTTTTCCCGGACGCCGACTGCACAGCTCCACCGTGATCTGCTTGTGGGCTGCAATAAGCTGGGTGATATCGAACAGGCTCTGGGAAATCTTGAGGAGGCGAGGAAGAACTATGAAAAAGCCTTTGCCATCAGCGAGGAGCTTGCAGAAAAAACACATTCCGAGGAATCCCGCCGCGACTTGTCCGTAAGCTGCCATAAGCTCGGATCTGTCGAGCAAGCCCTCGAAAACCCGGAGGGGGCGAAAGCCTATTACGAAAAAGCCCTTGCCATCAGTGAGAAGCTCGCAGAAGAAACACAGACGGTTCAATCCCGCCGGGATCTCTCTGTCGTCTACAACAGATTGGGGGATATCGCGAAAGACAGAGGAAACCTTGACGAAGCGAGGAGGAATTATCTGGAAGCTCTTCAAATCAGTGAGAAGCTTTCCGATGAGACACAGACGGTTCAAGCACAGCGCGATTTATCCATCAGCTATTATCGCCTGGGAGACATCGCGCAGGGCGTCGGGAATCCGGAAGAAGCGAGAACGAATTACGAGAAGGCTTTGGAGATTACCAGAAGACTTGCAGCTGACACACGGACAGCGCAGGCTCAAAGAGATCTGGCTGTCAGTTATCATAAAGCAGGCTTATTGGAATACAGCCTTGGAAACCTCGCCGAAGCAAAAGTGCTTTTCGAAAAGGCTCTTGCCATCAATGAAAATCTCGCTGCCGGGAATGAGACCGACCAGACGCTGCGGGATTTATCCGTCAGCTGCAGCCAGATGGGCGATATCGAACAAAGCCTCGGAAATCTGGAGGCAGCGAAGCGGTACTACAAAAAGGATCTGGAAATCAGCGGGAAAATCGCGGCAAACATCACAACGCCCCAGTCAAGGAGAGATCTCATGGTAAGCCTTCATAAGGCGGGTGATATCGAAATTGCCCTGGGAAACCCGGAAGAGGCAAAACGCCACTATGAGAAAGCCCTTCAGATCAGCGAGGAACTTGCCGCCCAGACACAGACGGTCCTTTCACAGCGGGATTTGTCGATCAGCTGCATCAAGCTTGGGGATGTGGGACAGGCCTTAAGAAACCCGGAAGAGGCGAAGAAATATTACCGGAAAGCCATGGAGATACGCAAAAGGCTCGCCGCAAAGACCCGAACGATCGGAGCGTTCGACGACCTGGCCGTAAGCTATTTCAAAGCAGGAACCCTCGAGGGAGAAGAAGGCCAGGCTTCCATGCAAAAAGCCTATGAGCTTTGGGACCAGCTGGCCAAGGCCTGCCCATCCATGCCGCAGTTCGCGCAAAGACGGGATATTGCCGCACAGTTCTGCCAGGTACTGTGAACATTCACAGTACCCGGCATCTCCTTCTATAACGCAGTTTTGTACGTTAACTCAATATCTTCGAATGACGATTTTGTAGCTTCGGTATTCGGGCTGCCCAAGACACAGACAGTCTCATTTCCAAAGGAGAATAATGCTCGTCACCATGCATAATACTATAGAAATTATAATTAGGTTACAATGGCAGGCGCTTTCTTTAACTTTTTTTACTTTTACCATTCTTCATCCGAATAATCCGGATACTGCTCCAGTTCTCCTGCCTGTTTTATGATGCGTGTCGATATTGTTCCTTCGGTTTCTTCGATTTTACGGACATTGATGGCAAAATACCAATCGTCTCCGAAGTCGTAGTGCAGATAGAACTTTTTTCCGGGAAACAGGCCGATTCTTTTGAGTACAATATCTGTAGAAGGGTAGTCCTCGTCCTCCATATAAGTACAAAGATAACGATTCCAGCTGTTCCTTCTGTCATCCATGATATATTCGTAAAGGTGATCCATGTCAAAATCGAAGGAACCCATAATCGCCCAGCAAAGGTCTGTAAGGGTTTTATTTCCCGCAATTTCAATCACCCTGTAGATTTCCCTTCCCATTCCCTTTGGATATACCTTCAGAGTGTACCGAATCCCGGGTTTTTTTACGACTGAGCCCTTTTTGGCTGTGGTCTTTTTGGCTGCGGTACCGGCTTTCTGGGGAACGGGCTTTGTTTCTGAAAGAGTTGTCACCAATCTTCCGGAGTTCTTCGCTTCCATATACTGCTGTTTAAAGGATCTGGTCATGTTTCCGCCGATGAGTATATTATAGTTCATGAGGAAGCTGTCATAGATAATGACATCCTTAAACGGAATCAAGGTCGTGCTGACAAACACAGGGGGTTTACGGTACTGAACCATCTGCTCCCAGTATGACCTGATGCCGCTGACAAGATAGGCTTTGCCGTCGCCTTCCGCGGACAGAAGAACGGAGCCCTTTTTGAGATGACGTTCCAGCACAAAACGTCCGCGGATTCTTTTTTTCCAGCTCGTAATAATCTCTCTTTGCTCCTCAGGCAGATCCGGATGGTCTGCCAGGAATTCATCGATTGTTTCCAGATGCTCCCACATATAATCCGCTACCTTTTTTGCCTCCATAGCATCAGTGTAAGAAGCTTCGTCATGAAGAACCGGAAGGTTTTCATTCACTTTATGTTTATCGTTTACATAATTCAGCAATGGATAAAACATTCCATAAAACAGATTTGCATCTTCAGCTGATAACATCAATTGATCCCTCCCCCTATAACGAAATTCTGCAGGTTGACTCAATGTCTTCGGATGACGTTTTGTTTGCTTTGGCAGTTGGCTGCCGAAGACAAACTCAGTCCCCATCATGAAAGCATTTATGAACAGGTCGTTCAGCGCGTCAGAAATACCCGGCAGTCATGAAAGTTCGCCTGCTATCGCAGAACCCAGGATCAGGAAGGCTCCTATGATCCCGCCTGCAGACAATTTCTCATGCAGAATGACGCCGGAAACTGCAAGCGCTGTGATCGGGTCAATGTAACTGAACAGAGCAACCGTTTGTGTCCGGAGGCCGTCCATGGATCCGAAGTACAGGGCATAGGCGATCCCTGTATGGACAATGGCAACAAAAAGGAGCAGACAGACCGTCCCGGCTGAGATCCGCATGCCTGTAAAATCCTCTGTCATGGCCAGATACGGAATAAGTACGATCCCGGCTGAGAAAAGCTGGAGGATCGTCTTTTCATACACGTCCACTCCCGTTATGGTCTTATTCATTAAAATAACAGCCGCATATAAAGCCGCCGCTCCAAGGCCCAGGAAAATCCCCTTCATATCTGATGCCGAAACGATTCCCCCGTCAAAGACCCCTGAAACCAAAGTCATACCAAATAGTGCCAGGGCTGAACACATCGCTTTTCTCCGTGTCATCCTTTCCTTAAAAAAAATCGTGGATACTATGACGACAATCGTAGGCTGCATATAGTAACAAAGTGTAGCTATCGAAACCGTTGTATAATTGTAAGCCTCGAACAACAGGATCCAGTTAAAGCCGATCACACCTCCGGAAACGACCAGCCATAACGTTGTTTTCCTTTCGATCCCGGTTCGCAGCTTCCTGCCCCTTGCTTTGACAAATAATGTCAGAAACAACGCTCCTATTATCCCTCTGAAAAAAGCGATCATGCCTGATGATAAGGGTATGAGCCTTCTGAAGACCCCAATCGTCCCGAATATGATCATGGATGCCGTTAACATTGCCAGGGATCCGGGAGAATTCTCGTTCCTGTCATGATCTGACAAGTGGGTCCGGAGAATGATATTCTCTTTCTTGTCTGTCTTCAAGGCGGGCTCCTGCTGCCTTTCAAGCTGTTCATTCATTTGGGGGTCTCCTCCCATAACGCTTTATGTACGTTGGCTCAATGTCTTCGGATGGCGTTTTTTTTACGGCCGCTCCTTATTCAAGAATATACCTGATATCCTCTGAAGAAAAGGTATCGATGCCATCCATGCTGGTCTGAACCACATCTTTGCTGGCCTGGCGTTTTTTCTCCTGAAGGGCAATGACCTTTTCCTCGATAGAGTCATGAGCTATCAGCTTATAAACGGTAACAGGCTTCGTCTGGCCGATCCGGTAAGCCCGGTCTGTGGCCTGTTCCTCTACGGCGAAATTCCACCAGGGATCAAGATGGATCACCGTATCTGCACCGACAAGGTTGAGGCCTGTGCCGCCGGCTTTGACCGATATGAGCATGACCTTGACCCGGCTTTCTGTGTTGAATTTTTCAGCCATCTCCACACGAAGTGACCCTGGGGTTTCCCCACTGATATAATAAGATCGGATGTCGTTCTCTTCAAGGTAATACCTGAAATGTTCCAAAACACGGGTAAATGCTGAAAAGACCAGAATACGGTGTCCTCCCCCAATGCCATCCTTCACCTGCTCAAGAGCAACGGAAAGCTTGGCCGATGTCTCTTCATAATCTTCCAGAAAAACGGATGGATCCACACAGATCTGGCGCAGCCTTGTCAACGCAGCCAGTACAGAGACTCCCTTCTCTTTGCTGGCCAGCTCACGTGCCTTATACAGATACGCTTCATAAAGCCGGCGCTGCTCATCCGCCATGGAAACGGTCACCAGGATGACCTCTTTCCCCGGCAGACTATCCAGAACCTCCTCCTTGGAACGCCGGAGCAGAAAAGGCGAAACTTTTCTGGCCAGAACCACCCGGGCAACAGCCTGGTTGTCCTCTGCTTCGTACTTTTTCCGAAAATCCGCTTCCGTACCCAGATATCCGGGCATAAGAAAATCAAAGATAGACCAAAGATCTGTCAGTGAATTCTCTACCGGCGTTCCGGTCAGGGCCAGCCTCATATCGCTTTTGATCTTGCGCAGAGCCTTTGCTTTCTGGGTTGAAGCATTTTTCACATTTTGGGCTTCATCCGCCAGAACCAGAGAAAAGGGCTTTTCCTCATAACTGTCAATATCCGTTCTAAGAGAATCATAGCCGGTAATGTACAGTACCCTCCCCTTCTCCGGGATGCTCCGGATCAGATCCAGACGGGTGCTTTTTGTTCCCGCGACAATCACAACCGGTATATCTCCCAGCCATTTCATTATCTCATTCCGCCAGTTGTAGACCAGGGATTTCGGACATACGATCAGGACAGGCTTTTCAAATCCGGAAGAAGCCAGAAAGGTCAGAACCTCCAGCGTTTTTCCCAGTCCCATGTCATCGGCAAGGATACCGGAAAATCCATATTTTGAGAGTTTTCTCATCCACCTTACGCCATCTGCCTGGTACGGACGCAATGTTTTTTCCAGACTTTCGCTCAGGCTTAACACCTCGTTCTTATAATCCACCACTTCCGTAACAGCATCCTTCACCCAGCGATCCATGGAAATATCTGCTCCGGCTTCTTTGTATCCTTCCAGCTTCATGACATGATAGAATGGAAGTACTACCTCCGAAAGGCTTCTTTCAGCACCGGCTTCCTCAATGATTTCTTCCACAGGAGCCATCTTTTCAGGCTCCAGCAAAATCAGATTGTCCTTCAGGAGAAAATAGGTTTTCTTCCTGCGGTAAGCAGCATAGATTTTTTCCAGTTCTTCTGCGGAAAACTCATCGCTGTGGAAAGACAGATTCAGCCAGCCTTTGACCCGGGCAGCCCGAATCTGCACAGATGGCGCTTTCCGGACTTTCAGACGTTTCAGTTTTTCATCCAGATATACAGAAGCCACCTGACGCAAGGGTTCCAGATCACTTTGAAGGAAGAACAGAATATCATCCGATTCTTCTACCTTCCCGTTCGTAACACCGTGGAGCGACTGTATGACCGAAGCATAGGAACGGATGAAAGCCTGCTCAATTGTCTTCCCCTCAAAATATGACAGTTCCTTGCTTTCATCTCCGACCAGATATTCTGTCCGGAACAGCAAAGCATTCCCTTCCAGAGATATATAAACTGAAATCCGGAAAGCATGATCTCCTTTTGACTTTCGTATGATACCGGTCGAAACAGGCAGAATCCTT
This sequence comes from Blautia sp., assembly GCA_017475035.1. Classification (GTDB taxonomy): domain Bacteria; phylum Bacillota; class Clostridia; order Lachnospirales; family Lachnospiraceae; genus Blautia_A. Next base: position 2,560 of record JAFVGK010000121.1, on the reverse strand, counting down.
TTCGCAATAAGGTCGGATACATAAGCGATTTCCTTACGTGTGCGTCCGGTAAAATAACTGAAAAGCTCCGCATTGACAGATGTATCAAAATGATAGAGCACAATGCGCCTCTTCTCCAGATAAAACAGAACCATCCATCTGTCAGAAATCACATATTCCTGCTTTTCTTTCCTCACAGAAATGGAAGGAGTAAGAAGCAAAGAACCTTCTGCATCCAGACTGACAGAAGCAGGCGTCTTCTCTTCAGTTATTGTCCAGGGACCCTGGTCCGAAACAACGACATCACCTGCGGCGTCATCGGGGAGCAAAGAAATGAAAGCCGGAATCTGATCCCGGGAGACCAGAAAATACTGTGAACATCCTGCAGCCTTGCTTGGGTGAAGGTAATCGAGAAAATGGTTCATAACAAGGCGCCAGGGTTCTTCAAATGCGTCCGGAGACAGATATACAGAGAGATTTTTTCTGACAGACAACTCACATCCTGTTTTTAAAGCCTGACAGAATTTCTGCGCATTTTGAACATAATACAGTTTCCCTCCGGACTGACCTATTTTGAGACGAAAGGCAATTGGTTTTGTTTTGTCCGGAAGCTCCATCAATTCAAATTGAAGCCTGAAAGCTTTTTCCTTTTGAGCCTCCGCATTCAGCAGTCCCTTTCCCTCAAGGCGATCCAGAAAGGAGAGGAACGACAGCCTTGCCGTTTCCCGTTCAGCCAGCTCCTTTGCTGACATACCCGCTACGGCACCCAATGTATAATATGCTTCTCCATACAGTTCCTTCTGACGCTCTTCAGATAGTTCCCTTTCATATGTCCGAAGATAGATAAGCAGAGGCAGCCATGGAAATTCATCCTCAAAATAAACCGTCAGATCCGCGCCGATGGAGAAATAATAGCCAAGCGGCAGAGTAGAATCTGCCAGATTCTTCAAAACAGCAAGGTATATCATCGCACCGCCGGCCGTATCATATTGAAAAAAAATATCGTATTTCTCCGGTTGGAATTCTGTCTGATCACTGTGCTCATCACAAAGCTCGGAAATACTTTTTTCGTCAATCTTGTCCAGCAGCATGAGATACCTCCATTCTTTTCAGTTCCGGAGCCAATTTCTGCAGACAGTTAAATTTTACCCCGACAGCAGCAATGTAAACCAGATCTTTTCCTTTTTTCCGGCTATTGTCCATTTCCGATACATACTTGACCGCAATGGCGTCCTCTCCGCGCGCCAAAAGCAGCAGGGCTTCCATGGCTTCATCCTGTCTTCTTTCCTTCACTGCCCTGCGGTAAATTTTGCGGGCAGCATTGTTGATCTCCTTACGGTATCCCGGACGTGTTTCCAGGATGACCGCAAGGATACGACAGCTCAATTCATCCAGCTCATAGTCATCCGGATCCGCTTCCGGGTCTTCCCGGAAATCAACCTCAATTTCCCATTCCGCCAGATTGCTGGTCCAATATCTATTTCTGTCGTTTTTCCTTTTCTTCCAGGAAGCAAGGAACTGATCATGGGAAATAAGCGAAATAACCTTAAAGTAATCATTGATACCTCCCATTCTGCTCACGATAGAGTCCGCGATTTTTCCCAATCTGTTCCCGTATCCTGCCTGAACCAGTTTTTGAACAGAAAAGAGACCCACATCAAAGTACCTTGCGATGGACGGGTAGTTGTCAAACATGTTCAGGTATTCTTCATAAAGAGGGGGTTCCTCATTCAAAAGCCGTTTTAACAACTCGGTGATCTGATATGGCGCTATTTTATTCTCATCCACAGTTCTGTAATAATCCAGCAGCTGCTTTCTTGAGAAACAGGAAGAATAGGAGCCCGCAAGAGAAGGGAGGTATCTTGCGGCCAAGGCGTCATCAGAAGCGATCTCATTCAAAATGATCTGTTTTTCTTTTTCAGAAAAGGGACAGGAATAACTCTTGGTCATCAGTTCGACCACTGCGTGAAAACAATCATGCCTGTTCTGAAAAAGCAGTTCAGCTATGCCATGATTATATTCCCACAAATAATCATAACAGGTGGTAAATGCGTCACGATCCAGATTGGACTGCGGATCCTGAAAATAGCATCCAAGCTGAAAGATATATTTCTTCTTTTCCTCTTTCGGAAGCAATTTCAGAAACGGCGCCACGTCTCGAAGGAAAAGTTTGGAAAGTTCATGATAATATTGGTCATGCCTGATATTTTTCAACCACTCCAGGCGGGCATATACATGGGAAACCGGGTCTGTATAGGGAACCTGGCCGCCATTCTTTTCCACAAAGCCCAGAGCAGCCGCCACATGAGGACACGCCTTTTTAGTATGAAACACATTACACTCACAAGTCATCCGGTTAAGATCTACCGCAATCAGTTCATCTGAGGAACTGTTTCGCGGTAAAAGCGCCAGATCATGTCCGTTTTCCTTCAGAAACAGACATTTTCCCTCTGAAAGCATCCTTTCAGCCCGGCTTCTGGCAACCTGGGGATATTTCCGCAAATAATCTTCATAACCAATCATCTGATATTCCTTTCTGAAAGAGTCAGGGGGACAGGTTCCTTGACTCAATTCATGAGTC
>JAFVGK010000120.1 GCA_017475035.1 Blautia sp. | reverse complement strand
TAAGGATCGCCCCGTAAATAAATGGAACATCTTTCGCGTCTAAATCGTCGTCTACTGCGTTGTCGTCAGTCGTCGATGCCCGCATCGACTCCATCCTCCGCCTTGCATACGACGATTTATCCTGCGAAATCTTGTTCCATTAATTTACGTTGCAATCCTAAATATTTCATGATGATGCTTTGCGCCATCTTATTCTTGAAACAACCCTGCCCCCTTCTGATTGATTGTTGCCTTTAGGAAGCAGACATGCTATACTGCAAGCAAAAACAGAAGCTGTCAATGATTGGTTTTACCGAGGGTTTTTAAGGAGATGCCGCCAAATAAAGTCACCATCCTGCTTGCTTGATTTTCCGATATCTGCGTCAGAAAGCCTCGCCGTACCCCGGTACGGCTGCGTTTTCTTCCCTGATCTCGAAAAATCATTCTTCGCAATATGGTAACTTTGTTTTGTGTCAGATCCTAAGGATTGAGTCAGAAATTACTGTCCCGGATTACTTGTCTTTCTGTCCGGGAGCATACATCAAAAATCAGTTACATAGCCCGCTATGCGCCTGATTTTTGAGGTTTACTCCCAAACCAGAATTCTTCATTATCCGTGACATTTATTTCTGAATCTGTCCCAAGCAGACACACAAAAAGCAGTTTCTTTCAGGGGAGAGCATAGCGTGGCAGGAATAAAGGATGTCGCAAAAAAGGCAAATGTGGGAGTCGGTACAGTCTCACGGTTTTTAAATAACAGCGGGTATGTCGCCGAGGAGACGAAAGAAAAGATCAGGGCTGCCATGCGGGAGCTGAACTATACGCCGAATGAACTGGCGCGGAATCTTTACAGGAAGCGCACCGGCATTATAGCGATTCTTGTTCCGAGTATCTCACATCCTTTCTTTGCGGCATTTTTAAATTATGCGGAAGAAGCCTTGTATGCGGCGGGTTACAAGATGATGGTCTGCAATACGGAAAAAGAGCAGAATGCGGAACTGGAATATCTGGATATGTTAAATCGCCATATAGTGGATGGCGTCATTACAGGTGTTCACACATTGGATATAGAGGAATACCAGAAAATCCGAAAACCGATTGTCGCTCTGGACAGATATCTGGGAGACCATATCCCTGTTGTTGCGGTGGACCATAAGGAAGGCGGAAAGCTGGCCGCCGAAACACTGGCTGACAACGGCTGTAAAAATGTGCTGCATTTTACAGGTACCACCGCTGTGGGTTCGCCGTATCATCAGAGACATTTTGAGTTTAACCGGATCATGGAAGAAAACGGGATCCGGGTATTCTCCTATGAGCTGGAGTGGAATCGAATGGATCCCGGATATTACCAAAGAGAGGTAAAGAGGATATTTTCCGGCAGCATAGAGTTTGATGGTGTTTTTGCCGTGGACGGATTGGCAATCGCATGTATGAACGAAGCTCTGCGCAGACACTTGCGGATTCCCGAGGATATCAGAATTGTGGCTTATGACGGAACGTATCTTACAGACGTGGTGGAGCCAAAGGTGACCGCAGTAGTACAGCCTGTAAAGGATCTGGCGGAAGCAACGGTACGTCTGATTAAAGATATGATTGACGGAAACGAGATTTGTGAGAAACAGGTATTGCTGAAGGTTTTCCTGAAGCAAGGTGAAACAACAAAACAAGGAGCTGTGCAAAAATAACCTATACAGAAGGTGCAGGATAAATACGTCCAGGCAAGGCGGCGGACAACAACGCAGCCTGGGAGGATTCAGACGCGCCGGATGCAAAAGTTATTTATGCACAGATCCTAAGCTGATCAGGAAAGTCGTGGATCCGGGCACATCCATCCTTGTATGGGCGTGTCTGGATAAGAGCAGGTTTCAGGCAGCTTTTTGATCTGAAAGTTATGCACAAGAGTCCCCTTATAAATTTGTGAATATTTCACAAATATGACTGCTTGTGTAGTTTCAGCTTGACATTCTATGAAAAACATGTATAATAATTTTATCAGATGCGGAACGGGTTCCACATCAGGGATCGAAATATTCGTTCTTGATATTGAGAAAGGCAGAGAAGCAGGTTTCCAAAGCTTCTCTTTCATTTTCCTGAATATGGAACGCGTTCCACCAAACGAACGACTTTGTAAACAGCTCATGTCACTTTTCACAATTCACGGATTAAGAAAGGAAACAAATCATGAAAAAAAGAACACTTGGGATGATTCTTGCTGCAGCAGTCATGGGAACCCTGTTTTGCGCACAGGCATTCGCGGATGACAGTATTACTGTTCTGGTAGAGAGCGGATCTCCGGCTGAAGCTCTTGCCAATGCAACAGCGGCAGATTTCGAGGCTGAGACCGGCTGTAAGGTTATCGTAGATGCCGTAGCTTACACCGGCATGTATGACAAGCTTGCCACCGAAATCAAGGCAGGCCAGGCAGCTCACGATGTGGCATGCATGGACTTCGTATGGCTGGCAGCCTTTGATCCGGCTATCGAGCCTCTGACAGATGTCGATACCAGTGATTTCCTTCCTACACTGGAAGAGAGCGGAACGATCAACGGAAACCTTCTTGGATACCCGATGTGGGTGAATGCGAAGATTCTGATCTATCGTAAGGACCTCATTCCGGAAGATAAGGTCCCGACCAATTGGGAAGAGTATCAGGCACTGGCGGCAGAGATGGCTGATGATGAAATGTATGGTACCACCGTATTCGGAAGCGGAACGGACGCTGTCTGCTCCTTCCTGGATTTCGCCTGCCAGGCTGGCGCCCAGGGACTTGTCTATGATGCAGACGGTAATGTAAACATTACAGATCAGGCTTATGTAGACGCCCTGAATTTCATGGTGGAAAATGCGAACGCAGACTATACACCGGCTGATTCTCTGGCTACGGCAGCTACCGAGTCCCAGGAACTGTTCAATAATGGCAAGGTTGCCATGCAGCTGAACTGGAGCCATCAGTATCCGGCAGCAGTTGCCGCCCTTGGCGCTGACAAGGTAGGCTGTGCCCCGATGATCGCAGGCAGTGCAGGCATCGGCGCAACTACAGGCCCGTGGTATGAATGTGTCATGAAAAATTCCGTCAATAAGGAAATGGCAATGAAGTATGCGGCTTACATGTATGATCACAATGCAGATTACATGAATCTTACATTGAAGATTGCGGGCAGAACTTCTGTTTACGAAGAAGCTGGCGCACAGGAAGGCAATGAGCATACCAAAGCTGTCCTTGATACTCTTGCCGCAGAGCAGTCTCAGCCGAGACCTATGACACAGACCTGGGCTATGACCGAAGAAGTCCTGGTAGGTGTTGTAGAGTCCTGCCTCGGCGGAGCTGATGTTGTTTCCACCCTGGAAGACGCTAAAGCCCAGATCGAAGCGATCGGATAAAGTAATATCTTTTCAGTGGCTTGAAACAGGTTTCAGAGGGCATTCCTCTCACCGGAGGAATGCCCTCTTTTTAAGAAAGAGGCGGTATGAATATGAGACTGATTTCCAGGAAAACGCTGCTGTTATTCTTTTTGCCCGGTGCAATCTTCATGGGGGCATTTCTTATTTACCCGATTATCACGATGGTTATCGACAGCTTTTATAAGATAGATATCATGGGCAACAGAATTTTTATCGGGGCTGCCAATTACATAAAAGCCTTTACAGCCGGCGGATTCCTGAAACAGCTCAGGAATACACTGTTATATATCCTTATCGCTGTCGGTACAGAGACGATTTTAGGAATTCTTTTCGCTCTTCTTTTTGAACTGAATTATAAAGGCAGCAAGATTGTCCGTACCCTGATGATGGCTCCGCTGATGATTGCCCCGCTGGTTGCCGGACTGACATGGAAGCTTATGATGAGCTCCAGTTTCGGTATTGTCAATGAGCTGTTGACCCGTTTTCATATCCTTTCCAGTCCCAGTGACATTCTTTGGCTGGCAGATTCCAGATGGTCTCTTCTGGCATGCTGCATCGCGGATATCTGGCTGACAACGCCTTTTATGATGCTGATGATTCTGGCCGGTCTTCAGGGACTGGATTCCAGCATGATTGAAGCGGCCCGTATAGATGGGGCTTCCATGCTTCAGGAAATCTTTTATATCAAGATGCCAATGATTAAGCCCATTCTGCTTACTGCTCTTTCCATCCGTATTATTGACGCCGCCCGGACTTTTGATATTATCTGGTCTATGACAGAGGGAGGACCTAACAGCTCTTCGGAGACGATCAGCATTATCATTTATAAAACCCTGACAAGATTTAATAATACAGGCTATGCCAGTGCCATGGCAGTAATCTTTATTATTGTGCTGGTGGCGTTTACTTTGGTATTCATGCAGAGTCTCTGGAACCCGAAGAAGAAAATCTGAGCAGGAGGGAGAACAAAATGAATAATAACAGACAAATCGGAAAAAAGATCGGGATCATTGCTTCTGTCCTTCTGACTGTTTTCTGGCTGTTTCCGTATATTTATGTGATCTGCTGTTCTTTCAAACCAGGATCCGAGGTAATTGCGGTTCCGCCGAAATTTTTCCCCACGATAGTTACCGTGGAAAACTTTTTTGGGCTTTTTTCCAGAATGAATGTAACGGGATTTATGTTAAACAGTCTGATCACGGCACTTTGCAGTACCGTCATAGCCGTAATCCTGGGATCGCTGGCGGCCTATGCGATTCAGCGCTCCCAAGCGAAGCTTTCTGTTTTTCTGGTAGTTCTGGTTCTTTGCCTGAAGATGCTGCCGACCTCCAGTATTGTCGTACCTGTCTATGAACTGATCTGCAGGCTTCGGCTGTATGATACTCGGATCGCCCTGATTATTGTCTATGCTGCCATCAATATGCCTTTTGTCATGTGGACAATGTTAAGCTTTTTTGAAGGGATTCCGTCGTCCCTGGATGAGGCTGCTTATATTGATGGAGCCAGCAGCCTGCAGACCTTTTCCAGAGTCATTCTTCCGATCTGTAAGCCGGGATTAACGACCGCCTTTATTTTTACACTCTTTCTGGCATGGAACGATTTCCTGGTATCCCTGCTTCTTACCAGCACCAAAGCAAAGACCTTTACCGTAGGTCTGGCAGGCTTTCTGTCTGCATATAATCTTGACCTGGGACCGATGTGCGCGGGAGCCTTATTGTTCAGCTTTCCGGTAATGGTGATTTCTATGGCTGCGCAGAAATATATTGTTCAGGGTATGACTTCCGGAGCAGTTAAGGGATAAGGGTGAAAAAATGTCAAAAGAGCTTATGGAACAGAATATCCGCAAAGCCGGAGAGGCTGTTGAGAAGAACAAAGAGAGAATCAGGAAAGGGGAAATGCGGCAGCGCTATCACTTTATGGCGCCCGCCGGGTGGCTGAATGACCCAAACGGACTGATTTACTTCAAGGGAAATTATCATTTCTTTTATCAGCATAATCCATATTCCGGGTTCTGGGACTGCATGCACTGGGGGCATGCGATCAGTAAGGATTTGATTCACTGGGAAGACCTGCCTGTGGCGCTGGCTCCCAGCGAAGAATATGATGATTATCAGCTGGGAGGCTGCTTTTCCGGCAGTGCGATTGAGCATGAGGGGAAACTGTATCTGGTCTATACCGGAGTCATGAATACGCCTGCGGGAATTGAGCAAACCCAATGTCTGGCATACAGTGAGGATGGAATTCATTTTGAAAAATACGCGGGGAATCCAGTCTTACGGGCACCGGAAGGCGTTTTGAAGGATCAGTTCCGGGATCCCAGGATCTGGAAACATGAGAATCGGTTTTATATGGTCTGTGCCGCAAGCTTCCATGGACGGGGCCAGGCATTTTTGTATCGGTCTGCCGACCTGTTCCATTGGTCTTTCCAGAGTATTCTCTCGGAAAACAGAGGAGAATGGGGGAGAATGTGGGAATGTCCGGATTTCTTCCCTCTGGGTGAGAAATATGTGCTGACCTGTTCGCCCATTGGCGTGGGAGACCATACCTCAATCTGCCAGGTGGGGAAGTTCGATTATAAAACAGGGATTTTTGACTGTGAGTCTGTTCGGGAGATGGACTGGGGTTTTGAATATTATGCGCCGCAATCTTTCCTTGCGCCGGACGGAAGGCGGATTACGACAGCCTGGGCAAACCAGTGGCAATGGATGCCACTTTTTAAAGACTGGGGTCCTGCCTATAAGGAAGGCTGGTGCGGATTTTTCAATCTGCCCAGGGAAGTGTCATTTACGAAGGACGGCAGGATCAGCTTCCGCCCGATCAGGGAGCTTGAACAGCTTCGTGAAAATCCGATGCATGTAAAGACACTGACGGTGTCAGACCAAAGGGAAGCGGTGCAGGCCGGAGATGGCGTCAGCTTTGAAATGAAGTTTGCGATTGATCTGGAAAAAACGACAGCCGGATGCCTGGAACTCGAACTTCGCAGTGGAAAAGGGAAGAAAACCATGATAGAGTTTGACCTGGAAAAGGGAGAACTCCGCGTGGATCGGACACAGGCAGATGGATGGAGTGTGGGAGTATCCAGAAGCAGTCTGTTTTTAGGAGGCAAAAAAGAGCTGGATGTCCATATCTATTCAGATCAGAGCTCCCTGGAAATCTTTACGGATCAGTATACAAATAATCAGTCCAACAATATCTTTGCGGGAAATGACCAGAACGGAGTTTTCTTCATTTCGAGAAGCGGAGAGACCGTGATAACAGACCTGGAAACCTATGGGATGAAGCAGGCATGACAGAGGGAAAATCAAATGTCCGGAATCAATTATTATGATGTTACTGAATGGAAGACGGGTAATCCCTATGAGGATATCGGCGAGGTTATCAACAGTATTCTGGCGGATGTGAAAGCCAGGCAGACGCAGACGGATGCGGATGGGTTTGGCAAGCCCGGCGCGGTCATTTATATTCCTTCCGGTGATTATCGGCTCCGCACACAGGTGTTGATTGATATCAGCTACCTGCGGATCGAGGGAAGCGGGCATGGCTTTGTTTCTTCCAGTATCCGGTTTAACACACCGGAGACGGAATGGAAAAACCTCCATGAACTCTGGCCGGGGGGAAGCAGGGTAATGGTGGAGCTTGAAGTTCCTGATAATGCTCCTGAAGAAGAGGGGGCGGCCTTCCTGGTCAAGCGTGAAGGAGAACCCAGAATCAGCTCTGTGGAATTCGTGAATTTCTGCATTGACGGCCTTCATTTTGAGGACCGCAGCACCGGCACGAAGGATCCGGAGAACACCTATCTGAACGGAAAGACCGGAATCTATGTTGCCAGTAAGCAGGATTCTTTCCGTGTTGCCGGAATGGGACTCATCTATCTGGAGCATGGGCTTACGGTCTGCCTGGGAGATGCCATTTCCGTGCATGATAATTTCATCGCGGAATGCGGAAACTGTATCGAGCTGCGTGGTCCCGGACAGGCGGGCAAGGTGACGGACAATCTGATCGGCGCAGGCTACAGGGGATATTCTATTTATATCAGTGAAATGGCAGGAATGCTGATCACAGCAAACAATGTTTTCCCCAGAGGGAGCAGCAGCATTCATTTTTCCGGCGTGGTACGATCCTGCGTTACCTCTAATCGCTTTCATTCCTTCTATCCCGGAATGCTGCGTCTGGAGAACCATTGCACCGAAAACCTGGTTGCGTCCAACCATTTTTTGAGAGATGCGGAGCCCTGGCCGCCTATGAAACGGTATGACAACGGTCTGGAAGATGATTTTGGCTTGCTTTGCGTCAACGGAGACAATAACACGATCAGCGCGAACCATATTTCGGAAACAATAGACCGGAGCCTGTTAAAACCGCTGGGAGTAAAGCCTGTGGTGATTCGGGTGACTGCGGGGACGGGAAATTATATTTACGGGAATCATATTGTGGCGACGACGACAGAGGCGGATCATTTGAAGGAGGAGACAGAGAACTGCTTTGAAGCCCAGGTAGGAGCGTTGCTGACCACGAATCACCTTACGAAGCTGGAGACTGTCGAGGTCGTAATTGATTCTCCGGCTCAGGGAAATACAGTTCTGGATACCGTACACGAAGGGCAGTTCGAAGCGGATTCACGTATGAATGTGATTCGGGTGCTGCCGTAAAGAAAGCATAAAACCAAGAGGACAGTTCCCTGCATTCTTAAATCTGGTGTATCCATCCTTATGAGAATGCTGGGAACTGTCCTCTTTTTATCACCGTTTTATCTCTGAGCCGCCTAAGGGAGAATGCCGCCAGTGGGTGACGTTTACCGATTATTCATGAAAAAAAAACTCCGTCAGAATTGTGAGGGCCTGAAGCACAGAACAATACTGACGGAGTCTTTTTACACAATAACCCGAATGATCCGGGTGCCGCTGGAGCTCAGTATGCCGGTCGCTGCCAGCCTCATCCTTAAGGATGCCTGCGCTGTGTCGTTGGCACGCAGCAATATGCAGCTGCTCGGAACCCGCTCATTTTTAAATGACATGCTGCAGCTGAATCACAGAGTACATCCTCAGACACAGGTATATCCGCCGTCAACAGCAATGGCCTGTCCGGTCACATAGCTTGACTCTTCGGCGCCGAGGAAAATGGCGACGGAATTCAATTCGCCGGGTTGACCGTAGCGCTTCATCGGAACTGACTGCTGCGCAAATGCCTGGAAGAATTCGCTGTCCAGCGTCTGCTGGGTAAGCTCTGTATAGAAATAGCCCGGGCAGATGGTATTTACGGTAATCCCCTGTGTGGCAAGCTCGGCAGCCGCTCCTCTTGAAAAGTTGACAACCGCGCCTTTTGTGGAATGATACGCGATGGTGGGAATTGCGGTATTTCCAACAAGGCCGTAGATTGATGCGATATTGATCACACGGCCATAGGTCTGCTTCCCTGTGGCGATCGCTCTCTTCATCAGATTAGCAAATGCCTGGGTACATTCAAAGATAGAAGTCAGATCCAGCTTCAGAGTGAACTCCCAGTCTTCCTTCTTGTAATCCAGCAACGGAGTTCCGGTTCCTTTTTCACCGCCGGCACAGTTAATGATAACTTCACAGTGTCCGAACTTGCCCTCAATTTCCGAAATGGCGCTTTGAATGGATTCTGTACTTGTGACATCACACTTAATCGGAAGAACCTCGATCCCGTATTTCTCTGACCACTCAGCGGCACTGGCCTCAAGCCGTTCCACTCTTCTTGCCATCAGAACCAGGTTCGCTCCGCATTGTGCGAATCCCTCTGCCATCTGCTTTCCAAGACCGGAGGATGCTCCGGTAATCGCAACTACTTTTCCCTTGTAATCAAACATAGCTTTCCATCTCCTATAAAAGATAGTTAAAAATTACCATCTGTATTCTATCATATCCCGAAGAATAAGTAAAGTTTCACATGAAGAGATTTGTTAAGGGGGATTTATTCTGACTGTCCGGACGAAACGGTTTAGTGGAAGAAGTTATTTGACTTGTACCAGGAATAATATATGATATAATCAAAAAGAAAAGGGGTGGTTTTATGCCGGTATCCGGCCGATTGGCAGATCCTTTCCTGCCCGGATCACAAGATCTGATGAGCGGCAGAAATGAAGCTTCCATGTGGATTTAAGGGAGCTTATGTCAAAAGCTGTAGAATGATTCAGGCGGCAAAAGGTCATACCGGAAGAACTCACTCATTTTTGCATATAACATATAAGAAGAGGGAATGAGTATGCCAAAGATTACATTTATGGGAGCCGGATCGACTGTCTTTGCGAAAAATGTTCTGGGAGACTGTATGATGACGCCTGCGCTGGAAGAGAGCACGATCGCTTTATACGATATTGACCAGCTGCGGCTGGATGAGTCAGCAGCCATGCTTGAGGCGATTAATCGCAACAATGGCTCCAAAGCACACATTGAGAAATATCTTGGAGTTCAAAGCCGCAAAGAAGCTCTCAGAGGAGCGGATTATGTGGTCAATGCCATTCAGGTGGGAGGATATGATCCCTGTACGATCACGGATTTTGAAATTCCGAAGAAATATGGGCTGGAACAGACGATTGCCGACACGTTGGGAGTGGGCGGAGTGTTTCGTGCTTTGCGTACGATCCCTGTCATGCTGGATTTTGCGCATGATATCGAGGAGGTCTGTCCTGATGCCTGGCTGCTGAATTATACCAATCCTATGGCAATGCTTACAGGCGCTATGCTGCGTCTGACCAATGTCAGGACGGTAGGACTATGCCACAGCGTTCAGGTATGTGCCCCGACTCTGCTGAATGAACTTGGGATCGGATATGACGAATCCGTGAAATATAAGATTGCCGGCATCAACCATCAGGCCTGGCTGCTCGAATGCTCGAGAAATGGAGAGGATCTCTATCCGGAAATAAAAAGACGGGCCCGTTTGTTCAATCAGGGGAAATTGGATATCGGAAGCTTTGAGGAATTCGCGGAAAGGATGACTCTTGGAGAACCCAGACCCGGAGAATGGACGGAGCGGATGCGGGAGGAATATGATCTGTATCAGGCTACGGGACGTCATGGGGATATGGTTCGTCTGGAGCTTATGCTTCGTTTCGGATATTATCTGACAGAATCCAGTGAGCATAATGCGGAATATACCCCTTATTTTATTAAACGGAATTATCCTGATCTGATCAGCCGGTATAATATTCCACTGGATGAGTATCCCAGACGGTGCATACACCAGATTGAAGACTGGAAAAAACGCGGTTATGAATTGACAAGAAATCCGATCCTCACGCATGTAAGATCCCGTGAGTATGCCAGCTATATCATGGAAGCCATGGAAACCGACATTCCGGTAAAAATCGGAGGAAATGTTCTCAATCATGGGTATATAACAAATCTCCCCCAAAAAGCCTGCGTGGAGGTGCCTTGCCTGGTGGATCGGAATGGCGTACAGCCGACGGTGATCGGAGATCTGCCTGAACAGTGCGCCGCCCTCAACCGGACGAATATTAATGTACAGCTTTTGACAATAGAAGCTGCCAGGACACTTCGGAAGGATTATATCTATCAGGCAGTCATGCTTGATCCGCATGCAGGCTCGGAACTTTCCATTGATGATATTGTGGCCATGTGCGATGAACTGATCGAGGCGCATGGGGACTGGCTGCCGAGGTTTCATTGACAACAGAGGGGACTGAGGTTCCGCCGGCACTTTTATCGCTGAACCATTCAGAGAAAGCTGTCACCTGTCAGTGACGAACGGTTCGCGGGGTGAGTAGGAGAATAATTATGGATGATGGAAGTGTAGTGTTTTATCAGATAAGAGATGTCCTGACAGTCTGTACGGCAGAAGAAGCATTAAAGGATAGGGGCATTCCATACGCAGCAGTGCTTGACCCTGAAAGCTGGCTAAAGATGATGGACCGCTTTGACATGGGAATTGACATGGAGATGCATCCGTCTGAGATCCTGGAAACAAAAGCTGTTGTGAATTACGATTCTCTTACCGGGACTTTTTATGTTCCAAGGCATTCTGACCTGGAAGGACGTCCTCACCGTTTTGCTTTTGCCATGGATGAAAAAGGAATTGTTTTTATCGAAAACGGGGAGTATGTGAAAAAGGTTCTGGAAAACATCCAACAATGCATGAAGTGGAAAATGCCGACGCTCGAGAGGTTCCTTTACGATTTTTTAGAGAAAATAATAGGAGAGGATCTTCAGCTGCTCGGAAGCCTGGAACAGGAACTGAGTGCCTTGGAAGACAGTATTTTAACCAGTGAGCGGGAAGTATTTCCGGAGCGTTTGACAGAAATCCGCAGTATCCTGATGATGCTGAGAATTCACTATGAGCAGCTGATTGATCTGGGGCAGGAGCTGGAGGAGAATGAGAACGGTTTTTTTGCCAGTGAAAATCTGCGTTTCTTCCGATTATTTACCGACCGTGTGACACGGCTTCAGGATCGCTCGGCTTCCCTGCGGGACTATACAGTCCAGCTTCGGGAACTGTTCTCTGCCCAGCTGGAGGTCAGACAAAATCGGATCATGACGATTCTGACAGTTATTACTGCAATATTTATGCCTCTGACATTGATAGCCGGATGGTATGGCATGAATTTTTACAATATGCCTGAACTGACCGCTCCTTTTGGCTACCTGACGGTGATTATCATCAGTATCCTGATCGTGGTCGTGAGCGTGATCTGGTTCAAATGGAAGAAGTGGTTATGAAGTCAGTACTGTAAGTCTGTCAGACACTGAAGGCTATTGCTTCTTAAGAAGATATAAGCCAGGACGCTTTGGAAAAAGAGGCGGGTTTTGATTATCAGTCGATGCAGGCATGAAAGAAAAGCAGAGGAGAAAGATGCTGAGTGAAAAAATAGCGATCGGCGTACAGGATTTCGGGAAGCTGCGGGAAAAGAAATGCTTTTATATAGATAAAACATCTTTTATCAGGGAATGGTGGGAGAAGGAAGACGATGTGACTTTGATTACACGTCCTCGCCGTTTCGGAAAAACGCTGAATATGAGTATGCTGGATTATTTCTTTTCCAATAAATATAAGGACCGGAAAGACTTGTTTGAAGGACTGGAAATCTGGACGGATGAAAAATACAGAAAAATACAGGGATCGTATCCGGTGCTGTTTTTATCCTTTGCAGGAATAAAGCATGCCGATTTTTCGAATACAAAAAAAACAATAAACAGCTTGATCGCCAGCCTGTATGAGGAATTTGCATGGATTTTGGAGGACAGCCGATTTTCAGTGAAGGAGAGAGATTTTTACCGGAATGTGACAGAGACCATGGATGAGTCCACAGCCGCATTGTCCATAAACAGACTGTGCGGATTATTGCAGCGTTACTATGGAAAAAAAAGTATTGTACTGCTTGATGAATACGATACCCCTATGCAGGAGGCGTACATTCATGGTTACTGGGAAGAATTGACTTCCTATATCCGGGCCTTATTTAACAACACCTTTAAGACGAACCCCTATCTGGAACGCGGGATGATGACCGGGATTACCAGAGTGAGCAAAGAAAGCGTTTTTTCTGATCTGAACAACCTGAACGTGATTACGACTACTTCTGATGAATATTCCACTGCATTTGGCTTTACGGAAAAAGAAGTCATTGAGGCTTTGGACCGGATGGGGATTCCGGAAACAGAGAAAGAAAAAGTAAAATACTGGTATGACGGATATACCTTTGGCGAAATCTCAGATATCTATAATCCCTGGTCTATTACACTTTACCTGGATAAACGGAAATTTGATACACATTGGGCGAATACCAGCGGAAACGGATTAATTGGCAAGCTGATCCGGGAAGGGGATAAGGGAATCAAAACAGAGTTCGAAAAGCTGTTAAATGGCGAATGCATCGTTGCAAGAATCGACGAGCAGATTGTCTTTCAACAGCTTTCCAAAAGCACTCAGGCAGTCTGGAGCCTGCTTTTGGCCTCCGGTTATCTTAAGGTGGCGGAGATAACACGGAAAACACCCGATAGTTATCCGGATTATCATCTGACCCTCACCAATCATGAAGTGAAACTGATGTTTTTCCGTATGGTAGAAGAATGGTTTGCAGAAGGATCCGAATTCAATGAGTTTATCAGCTCAATGTTCCGTGGAGATGTCCGTGGCATGAACTATTATATGAACAGGGTAGCACTGAATACGTTCAGTTGTTTTGATGCAGGGAAAAAGCCATCGGAAAAGAAAGAACCTGAAAGATTTTACCATGGTTTTGTATTGGGATTATTGGTGGACAAAGCGGATCAGTATATGGTGAAATCCAACCGGGAATCCGGGTTTGGCCGCTATGATGTTGTAATGGAACCAAAGGATGAAAAGGATCCGGCGGTTATTATGGAATTTAAGGTCTACGACAAAGAAGATGAGGAGAGCAGCCTGGAGGATACCGCGAAGAACGCTCTTTTACAGATCGAAGAAAAGCAATATGCCGCAGACCTGATCCAGAGAGGAATACCGGAAAACAGAATCATGAGATACGGATTTGCATTTGAAGGGGAAAAGTGTCTGATACGGAAGGCCTGATTTGACTGTCTATTCATCAGATATAAATTCATTCCTGCTGCAGACACGGCAAAACTTTCGGCTGCTGACGGCCGCCGTTTTACAGTTGAATTTTCATATACTGGCCTTCCGCCAGCCCTTCGGGCAATTTCAGTTTTCCCATGGAAATGCGTTTCAAAGAGATGACTTCTTTCCCGACAGCGGAAACCATACGCTTTACCTGATGAAATTTTCCTTCCTGTATGGTGAGCCTGATCCTGCAGCCTTCTTCACAGCTGCTCAAAATCTCAAGCTTTGCGGGAAGCGTCGGCTTTTCCTCTCCGATATCGATTCCTTCCGCAAAGGCTTTGATGTCTTCATCCGTCATGATTCCGCGCACTGCAGCTTCATAGGTTTTGTCCACATGCTTTTCCGGACTGAGGAGTTCGTGGGCAAGCGCACCATCGTCTGTCAGCAGGAGCAGTCCGGTGGTATCCTTATCCAATCTTCCGACAGGAAACAGTTTTCGTCTTTTTTGCGGAGGCAGCAATTCAAGTACCGTATGATCCCTGCTGTCTTCCGTTGCGCTCACATAACCGGCCGGTTTGTTCAGCAGATAATAGACATGCTCCTCGGGCTCTGATACAATCTGCCCGTCTACGGTTACGGTGCTTGAGTCATTTATTTTTGTTTCCGGCTTGACAGTACCGGGAGCAGGTTCGATCTTAACTCGTCCCTGCCGGAGCATAGCTTTCGCTTCTTTTCGTGTAATGTCCATCGCATCCGCAAGAAACTGATCCAGTCTTTTGGAACTCATAAGCTGTCCTTTCTGTTTTTCAGGCTTTACGCCGATCTGCCTGGACGAATTTACCTGCACCGTCTGTACAGGTTATTTTTTCGCGGCTATCCTAAACATGTCACAGCAGCCGTCCTTTTTTTGGCCGGCTGCAGATACGGAAGAAATATCTCAGGCCGAAGATAACACAAATCATCAAAAATCCCGACATCACTCCAAATATGGTATAGCCTGTATCGGTGGTAAAATAATCCGCCAGATATTCTACAGCCACTCCCCAGACATTTGCCCCGATATGAAGGAAGATCGTGCTCGTCAGGACTCCGGTTCCGTCAAAAATATACGCGAACAGAAAACCAAGGACTCCCGCGTAAATTGCCTGACTGATGTTCCCATGGTAAATCCCAAAGGCAAGACCACTCAACAAGGCACTGACAATGCATCCGAGCCGGTCTCTCAGACGCAAAAAAACAAGCCAGCGGAAAAGAATTTCCTCCGCTGCAGGAGCGATGATTCCCATCCACAGCAGCATATAAATAAAACTTTTTCCATCCAGGATCTGGCTCATCTGCTCAGCGTATCCGTCTTCAGGAAGCCATTGTGTCAGGGTTAAAACGATCATATTGAGATATTCCGCCAGTCCCGCTCCTAAAGCAAGCAGCAGAACGCAGTCTTTCACGGAAGGAAAATATCTTGTAAATAGAGGAATGATTCCCTTTGCCTTTCTTTGACAGCTGTCATTGAAATAAAGAGGTAAAAGAATAAAAATCACCAACAGATCTGCGATTCCCGTTACGGTCATGGCAGCCGCGATATAATCTTTCGATGATCCTCCCATCCATAAAATCACGGTTAAAAAAATGTGCGCGACCACCTGCCCGACCAAAAAGTGGATCGCTACAGGATATGCTGCTCTCCAAAGGAAAGACAGAATATGATTTCTTTTTATCAAATTATCACCCACTCTCTTTTTACAATCCCCTTCCCGTCCGCGACGGCAATCAGGGAGATTTGATCGCCCTTGTCCAGGCTTGTTTCCGGCTTTACTTTATCATCTTCCCAATGCCAGGGGATTTCTTCTCCGTTTTTCCGGAGGGAAAGGATGCCTGACCAGGATTCACCTTCAACCAATATGCCGTCTTCCTGAAACTGAAATCCTATATCAATGCTGCCTGCCGTCTGCAAGTCGGCTGCGTCATTGCCTGCTGACGCGTCAGCGGCAAGGGCTCCGTGCCCGGTGTTTCGTGCTGAAGGGATCCCTGTTTGTTCCGGTGCCGCTGCAGGGCTCCTGGTTGGCTTTGGCATCCACGAAGGGATCTGCGTCGGCGTCGGTGTCACGGAGGGGATTTTGGTCGGCTCCGGCATCCGTACAGGGACCTGTGTTGATATCGGCGTCACGGAGGGGATCCCGGTCGGATTCAGGATCCGTGCAGGGATCTGTGTCGGCTTTGAGGTCATCGCAGGGATCGTCGTCGGAATCCTGGTCGGGTTCGCAATAGACGGCATCGGTGATAATGTGGGAACCGTTGTCAGGATCGGCGTCATTCCGGCGGCTGGCATAGCTTCTTCATGAGAAAAATCAACCTGGGAATGTGTGTATGTCTGTACCTCACTTGTAAATCCGCCTTCAAAAGCCCAATCCCTGTTTTCTGTCTGAGAAGGCGCGTGATCATGGAATGGTGTTTCATAAGCAGACGGATCCGTTCCCCCGGCGGCTGGCAAAGCTGCTTCTTCGTTATTTACGGTGGTCTCGGAAGCCATGCCATAATCGTCATAATAAAAACCATAAGCAGGATCTTGATACACATTCCGGAAAGAACCGTAATCCGACTCCTGGTATACATCAGTATATGAATCATAATCCGGCTCCTGATACACATCCTGGAAAGAATCATAATCTGATTCTTCATACCATCCATCATAAACTTCCTGCTCATTCCGGGATCCGGCATAAGGGTCGCTTTCCCAATCGTAAAAATCGATATTTCCGTTTCCTGGTTCTACCAGAACCTCAAATCCCCCAAAATCGCCGCAGGCTGCCAGGCAAAAACGCAGGAAAATCATAAAGATTAAAAAAAGAAAGAACCGTGCCTTTTTATCCATATTGAATTTCCTTCTCCCATAGCCTGAAATCCCGCACTGATTGCGGGGTCAGTTCTCCTCTGCCAATTTTATCCCGGACATCCCGAAGAAGCGCCAGGCTTTTTTCATTCTGACCGGTTCTGTAAAGAAATCGACCATAGGCTGCATAGGCAGGCAGGTTATCCTTTTCGCTGAGTATCAGATCTTCATAAAACAATGCGGCTCTCTCTTGATTGCCGGCCAGTTCTGCGTTAATGGCTAACAGATAAAGGATTTTTCCTCTTTCTGCTGACGGCGCAGCATCCTGAAGAAGGACGCGCAATTCCTTGTCTGTGGCCGCAAAATCGAAATCCTCAGCTATTTGGAAGATGGTTTCTTCCTCCGTATCGACCGTTTTCGTAATAAAAGCTTTTCTGTTATTATTCGTCGTTATTATTTCAGTGGGATCTTTTCTTTCGTTCGTGGATTCCTTTTCGGATAATTCTCTTCCCGTATCCGAGGCTGCTCTCGATGTATCATATAATGCTTCAAACCGGTCTGTGGTCTCTGTCAGCCTGTGATAAAAATCCTGCTGATTTTCTCCCGGAAGAAAAGAAATGATAAGGCAGGCTGCCAATGCCATTGCCCCCAATCCTGCCTGGGCAAACAGTTTCATTCTGCCCTGTCTCCGCCTGACCGCAAGCAAGGCTTTTAATGCCTCTTGCGCATCTTTCCATCGTTTTTCAGCGTCAGCTTTTGTACACTTTTTTATAAACAGGCTCCAGTCAGGATGAAGGAACCGGAATAATCGTATTCTTTTTCCGCTGACGGATTCCATTGTTTTGCCAAAGGCGTAAATATCGCTGGACGGAAGAATCCTGCCTTGATATTGTTCCGGAGCGGCATATCCTGGAGTTCCTTCGCAGCTTCTCTCCGGATTCCCGTATCCTGAAACGGCGCTGCCGAAATCCAGGAGATACATGTGCCTGTTCTCGGATATCATCAGATTAGAAGGCTTGAGATCCCCGAACAGGATCGGGGGATCCTGCGTATGAAGATAGGAAAGGATTTCCAGTATCGATTGGGCCATGGCCAGGAGCTCCCGAAACGGAATGGGTTTTCCTTCTCTGCACTTTTTTTCCAGGGTTATTCCCTTAATATACTCCATAACGAGAAAACCTGCATCATCTTCTTCAATATAATCAATCATACGGGGAATACCGGGATGAGACAAACCGCTCAGCATTTTTGCCTCGGAACGCTTTCGGGAAGGGAATTCCTTTACGGCCCAGGTTACGCCCAGCTGCAGATCCCTTGCAAGATAAATCTGTCCGTTTCCGCCTTTTCCCAGCTTTTCAATCAGACAATATCTGTTTTTCAGAATCAGTCCTTTTCGTTCCATTTGCACACCCCCTTAATACGTAAATTTATACCACACTCCTTTCCAATTATCTATATTCTTTATAAAACCGCATGAAATTTTATATTTTATTTATTATTTCCGCAAATTCCGTCAAATCTGCAGAGTGATCATGATTCGTATGCCATCTGTGGTTTCGAAAAATCAGGTATGGCAGATGCAATCATAGCATCGCAGAGAAACCCTGTCAACTTTGTTAAAAGAGCTTAGAAGAATCGTGAGACAGGTTTTTCACATGGATTTACCGCATATAAATTGACAAGAATACTGCTGTATGTTATACTTTTTTTACGAAGTTATGTGTTTTTTCTTCATGAAACCATGGATATATTGACAATTATGATCCTTGATACTTCTTTTCACATGATGGATGAACTATGGATACATCGTCAAATTGCCCCGCGGATTCTTTCGGATCCGGCGGGACAGGGGATCTGGAATCGTCAGCTGTGGTTATGAAGCAAAACATTGTTACGCACATCTGTTTTTTCGTGGAATCCGTTTCTAAGGGGATTTCGTCAACAGTTCGATGTCAGCATTACACCATCTAGGGAGGAAAACTGTTTTGAAACACAAAGACATTATTGAAAAGCTTAGCCTGGATGAGAAATGTTATCTTCTCTCCGGCCGGGATTTCTGGTCTACCTACAGCATTGAAGCAAAGGGTGTGCCCAGTATCAATTTATCCGATGGCCCTCACGGCGTACGAAAACAGGAAGGCGCAGGCGACCAGCTGGGACTGAACGGCTCCGTACCTGCTACCTGTTTCCCTACGGCCGCAACGATTGCAAACAGCTGGGATCCTTCTCTTGGAGAGGAAATCGGCACGTTCCTCGGCGAAGAAGCCGCCTGTCAGGATGTTGCGGTTCTTTTAGGCCCTGGTCTTAATATCAAGAGAAGCCCTCTTTGCGGACGTAATTTTGAGTATTTTTCCGAAGATCCTTATCTTGCCGGAAAAATGGCAGCGGGTTATATCCGGGGTATTCAGGCGAATGGCGTTTCCGCATGTCCGAAGCATTTTGCGGCTAACAACACGGAGCTTCGCCGCCAGGCCTCCAACTCTGTCATGGATGAGCGGACGTTCCGCGAGATTTACCTGACCGGCTTTGAGATTGCCGTGAAGGAGGCCCGGCCAAAGAGCATCATGTCTTCCTATAACATGATCAATGGCGTTTATGCTAATGAGAACGAGCACCTCCTGCAGGAGATTCTCCGGGACGATTGGGGATTTGACGGTTTTGTCGTCTCTGACTGGGGAGCGGGAAATGATTATGTTGACGGTGTTCGTGCGGGCTCTCATCTGGAGATGCCCACTACCGGAGGAGATTCTGCGGAATACCTGATCAAAGCAGTCAAAAAAGGCCGGATCTCCGAGGAGATTGTAGACCGCCGTGTAGATGAGCTTCTTGACGTGGTCTTCTCTACTCATGAAGCTGTCGCGAAATACCAGGGGCAGAAATTTGACGTGGAAGCCCACCATGCGATGGCGAAAAAAGCCAGCGAACAGAGCATCGTTCTGCTGAAAAATGAAGACAATATCCTTCCTCTGGCTCCGGGAACCAGGGTTGCTGTGATCGGCGATTTTGCTGAGACTCCGAGATATCAGGGAGCAGGATCGTCCGTGGTAAATCCGACGAAGCTGGATTCCACCATGGGCGTGATCAAGGATTTTCCGCTTGAGGTTGTCGGCTTTGAAAAAGGATATCCCCGGGTAGGAGCGGGCAATAAGTCGATGCAGGACGCTGCAGTCGCATTAGCGAAAAAGGCTGACATTGTTCTTCTCTATCTGGGGCTCGATGAGATTTCCGAATCCGAAGGTCTTGACCGTCCTCATATGAAATTGCCGCAGAGCCAGGTCGCGCTTCTTACCGCCGTTCATTCGGTAAACAAGAATATCGTCATTGTCATGAGTGCCGGTTCTGCCGTTGAAATGCCATGGATCGAGATGTGTAAGGGCATGGTACATGGCTATCTCTGCGGTCAGGCAGGCGCAGGCGCCGTACTGGAGGTTCTGACAGGTCAGATCAATCCGTCCGGGAAGCTTTCGGAGTCCTATCCCTTCAGCTATGAAGATGTTTCATCAAAACCATATTTCCCTGCAGAGCAGAGAAACGTAGAATATCGTGAAGGGCTTTATGTCGGATACAGATATTACGAAACCGTAAAGAAAGATGTACTCTTCCCCTTTGGCTTCGGTCTGTCCTATACGACCTTTGCATACTCTGACCTGACGGTCAACGAAAAGGAAGCCTCCTTTACCATTACGAACACAGGTAAAATTGCGGGAGCGGAAGTCGCACAGCTGTATGTTTCCGCATGCAGGCCTTCCGTCTATCGTCCTGCCAAGGAACTGAAAGGTTTTGCAAAGGTCTTTCTTGAGCCGGGTGAAAGCAAGACCGTAACGATTCCTCTGGATGATAAGGCTTTCCGGTATTTCAACGCCAGGACAAATCAGTTTGAAATTGACGGCGGAGAATATGAGATTTTAATCGGAGCCAGTGTTGCGGATATCCGCCTTAAGGATTCCGTCACCGTTGCAGGTACGGAAGCAGCCCTTCCTTATGCCATGAGCGATGTTCCGAGCTATGCTTCCGGATCTGTCCTTTCCGTATCTGACGAGGAATTCAAAACTCTTCTTGGTACGGAGATCCCGAGCGGTGAGTGGAGCGGGACACTGCAGATGAATGACGCAATCTGCCAGCTTTACTATGCAAAGAGCCTGAAAGCCAGACTTGTGTATAAGGTCATGACAGGCATGCTGAATAAGAGCATTGCGAAGGGCAAACCGGATCTGAATATTATTTTTATCTACAATATGCCTTTCCGGGCGATCGGAAAGATGGCCGGCGGCGCTGTTTCGCAGCAGATGTGTAAGTCCATCCTGACCATCGTAAACGGTCACGGGATCGCCTTCCTGAAGGGACTTTGCGGTGTACTTGTCGGCTTTATCAGGCAGAGCGGCGTACAGAAGAAGGCTAAGAGCATTAAGTAAACTTTCATGCCCCGTACGCTTGGCATCACCATGATAGACGCTTCTATGACTACAGTGCTGAAGAGACATATTTTGCACAGAAAGATTTGGATACATAAGTGTTAATAGCGCAAAATAGCTGCCTCTCTCCCGAATCATATTAGGATTGAGTCAGAAATTACTGTACTGGATTACTTGTCTTTTTGTCCGGGAGCCTACCTCAAAAATCAGTTACATAGCCCGCTGTGCGCCTGATGTTTGAGGTTCACTCCCAAACAAAAATCCTGCGTTATTCGAGACATTTATTTCTGATTCTATCCTAAATAAAAAATAAATAAGGAAAATATAGGCACACAGAAAGGGAAAATATGAAAAATTGGCTCGAAAAACATCCGAAGGCTGCGCAGTGGATCCGTGAAGGCGGTTTCTTCCTGATTTTCAGTTATGTCGTAACATTCCTGAAATGGGGACTTTTAACATTCCTTCCGGGACTGTTTCACAATTTAGTCGGTGATGTCGCCTGGGCATGGCCCGGCATCGAAACAAAGTTTATGGGAGTTCCTTTTACCCTGGCTGTCATCGGCAACAGTCTGGCAGACGGAGGACTTGCATTCACGCTTGCCAACTTTACTTCCATCATCATCGGTGAGTGCATCAACTTCCCTCTGCAGAGGAATATTACCTTCCGCAGCAAAGGCAAGGTGATTCCCCAGATCATCTGCCATTTTGCCGGCGCGTTGGGTGTATTCTTTATTATGAACCTGTTTACCTGCATCTGGAATCCGGTTACGGCGGCGTTTAATGTACCGGACGGCATCCGCAATATCGTGACAACGGTTGTCACCGGCGGTGTTTCCATGGTTATTATCTTTGCGATTGATAAGACCATTTTCGCTGATAAGAGCGGCAAAGAAGCCAAATAAAGCCTGCAAATGTTAAAGAAGACAAAGTGAGGTTCATCCGGACTTTGTAGAAATAAAAACGGTTTTCCGTTCCACTTCTGCATGGAACGGAAAACCGTTTTTCTTTGACAAAGGCCGACAAGCTGCCTTTTCATTCAGGATATCCGAGAGAGCAGCTTCGCCGTGAAACGTTTCGCGGAGTCATGCTTTTGCCAGTGTGATACTCAGGATCTGTGCATAAAAAAATTTACATCTGGCGCGTCTGAATCCGCCCGGGCTGCGTTGGTGCCAGCCAACGCCTTGTCTGGACGAATTAATCCTGCGCCATCAGTATATGTTATTTTACACTGCTCCTTACATAAGCATCCGGAACATTTCGATTACCTGCTCCTTGGTAGCTTCACGAGGATTGCCCGGATAGCAGGCGTCTGCCAAAGCATCCGCGGCAAGGATATCCAGATCCTCCTCACGGATACGTTCGTTTTTCGCCGGAATGCCGACATCCGCGGAAAGCTTCTTTACCGCATCGATGGCGGCCTGACGGTATTCCTCCTGGCTCATTTCATCAACACCTTCCACGCCCATGGCTCTGGCGATCTCACGATATCTTTCACCGCAATAATCTCTGTTGAATTCAAGGGCGATCGGAAGGAGCATTGCGCAGGCAACGCCGTGCGGAGTGTCATAATGAGCGCTTAACGTATGAGCCTTTGCGTGGTCAATGCCAAGACCTACAGAGGAAATCAAAATGATTTTCGGCTAAAATTGTACATCTGATGTATTCCGTTTCGCTTCAATTTCGGATATACTATAGTAGAATCGCGAGAGCAGGTCAGCCCCGTTGATCCACAGAATCCGTCTTTTGTCGATGCAATCATGATTTGTGTATCGGTACCATCTGTGTGATCCATTGAATCAACTTACAAAACTTCGTTTCGGAAGGAGGAGAAAAAATGGCAAAAGTGATCTTATTGAATGGCAGCCCAAAAACAAACGGCTGTACAGCGACTGCGTTGCAGGAGATGGTGAGAATTTTCACAGAAGAAGGGATAGAAACGGAAATCATACAGATCGGAAATAAGCCGATCCGTGGCTGTATATCCTGTGGCGCTTGCGGCAGAACAGGAAAATGCACCTTCGATGATCTGGTAAATGAGACAGCGCCGAAGTTCGAAGCCGCAGACGGCCTGGTTGTGGGAAGTCCCGTCTACTACGGCTCTCCGAACGGAACGATTCTTTCCTTCATGGACAGGCTGTTCTACAGCACACAGTTTTCCAAACAGATGAAGGTTGGCGCTGCCGTGGTCAGCTGCAGGCGGGGCGGCAACACGGCGTCCTTCGATGTTCTGAACAAGTATTTCTCCATCAGCGGTATGCCGATCGCAACGAGCACTTATTGGAACCAGGTTCACGGCTTCTCTGCAAGCGATGTAAAAAAGGATCTGGAGGGACTTCAGACCATGCGGAATCTGGCAAGGAACATGACATTCCTGATCCGGGCGATCGCCAATGCAAAAGAGCAATATGGAATGCCGCAGCAGGAGAGAGGTGTCTTTACGAGCTTCAGTGACGGGAAATAAGCAAGGGCTGCTCCGCTGTGAATTGATTCGCAGAATCAGGCTGTTGTCGATACAATCATAGTATAAATACTGATCCAGGAAAGGATGGGGTTTCCATGATATCAAACAATTCTGTCCCCGTTCCCCCAAAAACCAATATGAATCCGAAACCGCGTACACGTGCTCAAAAAGTCCTGTTGCTTATCATGATAGCCATCGAGATTTTTCTGACGGTTTTTGGCTTCGGATTCTTTACGGTCGGCAGGATATCCTTTACCATACTCCATATACCGGTGATCATCGCCACAATTATGATCGGTTTACCGGAAGGGTTATTACTTTCAGCTCTATTTGGTTTTTCATCCATGATAACGGTTTATCTCAGGACTGTCGGACCGTTGGATCAGTTATTCAGGAATCCTTTGTTGTCCGTTCTGCCACGGCTGCTAATCCCGATATTTGTCTGGGTCAGCCTGCAGACCATCAGACGGGCGATTGATGACAACACCTTATCCAGCCGGATGATCTCCGGCAGCTTTGCGGCGATCTGCGGTGTGATTTCCCATACCATTTGTGTTGTAACCGGGATTATTGTTCTTTATCCTTTTGCTCTGGGAAGCATGAGCAGTTTTTCCGCCAGTACGATAATTGTGTCTGTGATATTTGCGTTGAATATGTTAGTCGAGATTCTGGCAGCCATACTTGCTGCCTGTATCGTGATTCTTCTCTTTGAAAAGATCGACGGACAGAAAAAGCAGGAAAACGAAAGAACTGCCAGCCCTATTCGAAAGACGTTTCAAAAATGGCTTTTTCTTTTTATTGTGGTAACTTTTTCCGCAACATTGATCTTCCTGTATCAGATTCTGACAAAGCAGGATATGGAAAATGCACAGCGTCTTCTGCTGGAAAAGTCCACGGATATTATTTTCCAGATCAGTACTGAAAACGCAGATGTGGAAGGAACAGATTTTTCTATCGGAAAGGAAGGTTACGCATTTGCGGCAAAAGACGGGCTCATCTATATTTCCGGTTTGCAGGAACTGGCCGGGAAATCCCTGGATGAAATTTTTAGTGATATGGACGATTTCATTCCGGATCAACTGTTTGATGCCAGCCCGAATGGTATTTCCGGCTGCTGCGTTATGGCAGAAAAGGATGGGTTTCAGGTTTTTTCCTTTTTGCCTGATACGGAAATATATGCTGGCCGAAACGGAAACTCCGCTTTACTTTTGATATGCCTGTTGGTTTTATTCCTTATTTTGTACAGGCATGTTTCTCTGCTTGTACAGAGACACGTCGTTACAAAAGTACAGGACGTAAACGCTTCTCTTTCAAAGATCCGCGGCGGGGATCTGGATGAAAAGGTTGCCGTTTCGGGAAACCAGGAGTTTGAAGAGCTTTCTCTGGGCATCAATATGACGGTTGCGGCTTTAAAGCATACGATGGCTGAGATTGAAGCGAAAAACAGGCAGGAAATGGAATTCGCCAAAGATGTTCAGTATTCTGCGCTTCCCCTGGCTGAGTCTGTTGCCAGTGAAAACGGAGAATATGAAATCCTGGGAGATATGAAAACGGCCAGGGAAGTAGGAGGAGACTTTTTTGACTATTTCCGGATCGGAAAAGATAAGCTCGGAGTTGTGATCGCTGATGTCTCCGGTAAAGGAGTTCCGGCTGCTTTATTCATGATGACGGCAAAAACGCTCATCAAGAACTTTGTCCTGTCAGGCATGAATCCCGCCGAAGCTTTGCGTTCCGCAAATATACAGCTGTGTGAAAATAACGAAAAGGATATGTTTGTAACCGTATGGCTCGGGATTTTGGATTATGCGAACGGAATTCTGGAATTCGCGAATGCCGCACACAATCCGCCGGTTCTGAAAAAGGCAGAGCAGCCTTTTGCTTATATGGATTTTAAAACCTATAAACGCGGTTTCGTGTTAGGAGGTCTTGAAGAAACGAAATTCTGGAATCAGAGCATTCCCTTCACTGCCGGTGATATGCTCTTCCTGTACACGGACGGTATTACGGAAGCCATAAATCCTGAAGAGGAATTATACGGGGAAGAGCGCTTAAAGCAGTGTCTGGAGGCAAACTTCTCTTTATCGCCTGAAGAGCTGATCCGGGCAATTCACTCCGACATTGATGCCTTTGTATCCGGTGAGGAACAGTTCGATGACATGACGATGGTTGTGCTGAAGATGAATAAATGAGAAGGTGTGCTCACACGGATGATTATCCGGATTTGTGATGCTGACCTTTTTGATCGTATGATCAACATACCGATTCCGCCGGATGAGAAGACTGCCTGACATTTCATCTGGCGGTTTTGTATCTGCTGATAATCGGAACCTGCTCAATTATCATAACGTGAGCCTTTGGCCGCTTGAATCATAAGATTGATTCAGGCGCAAAGGCCTTATGAAAATAATCATAAGAAAAGAAGGAGAACTCCATGAGAAAAATCGATTTCAATCAGGATTGGACATGCAGGTGCCTGACACGGGAGGAGCCGTCTGAAGCAGTTACGCTCCCTCACGATGCCATGCGTACAGAGCTGCGGGTCAACTCCAGTTTAGGTGAGGGAAATATCGGTTGGTTTGAAGGCGGCGACTATGAGTACAGAAAGACTTTTTCCCTTGATTCTGGGCTGACCGGTAAAAAACTGTTATTGGAGTTCGAGAGTGTTTATCATAATGCAGAAGTTTGGGTGAACGGCAAAAAAGCAATGTATCGGCCTTACGGTTATACGAATTTTTATGTGGAATTGAATGATTATCTGGTGGAAGGTGAGAACGAGATCAGGGTTATCGCACGGAACTCTGATCAGCCGAATTCCCGCTGGTATTCCGGCACGGGCATTTTCCGACCGGTCTGGCTTTGGACTGCGGGAGAAAAATATATTCCGGTAAATGGAGTAAAGATTGAAACATTAAGCATTCACCCTGCTAAAATCCGTATCCGGGTGGAAACCTCCGAACCGGGGGACGTAACGGTGGAAATCCGGGATGGCCGGACGATTGCAGCCAAAGCCTCCGGCTCAGGTGAACTGATCATGGAGATTCCGGATGCAAGACTCTGGAATGTGGACACGCCGAACCTGTATACTGCCCGTGTATTTTTCGGGGATGATCTGGCAGAGGAAACATTCGGCATCCGGACCCTTACCTGGACGCCGGATAAAGGTATTGCCATTAACGGGGAGAGGGTAGTGATCAGAGGCGCCTGCATCCATCATGATAATGGCCTGCTGGGCGCCTGCATGTACCCGGAGGCGGAAGAGAGGCGTATCCGGATTCTCAAGGAATCCGGATACAATTCCGTTCGTTCTGCCCATAATCCCTGTTCCAGATATCAGCTGGAAGCCTGTGACCGGCTGGGTATGTTGATGATGGATGAATACGTGGACTGCTGGTATATGCATAAGACGAAGAATGATTATGCTTCCTTCGTGGGAGAATGGTGGAAGCAGGATCTGAAGGACATGGTAGAGAAAGATTATAACCATCCCTGCGTCATCATTTACTCTACCGGCAACGAGGTGGCTGAGACTGCTCAGCAGAAAGGCATTGCTCTTCAGAAGGAATTTACGGAATATCTTCATCAGCTGGATCCCACCCGTCCCGTGACCTGCGGCATCAACATCTTCTTTAATTTCCTCAGCTCCATGGGCATGGGCGTATACAGCGATGAAAAAGCACAGCAGCAGGCTGAGGCGGCGAAGAAGGCAGCACAGGAAGCTCAGGCAAAGAAACCGAAGAAAAAGCATGTCGGGTCAGAGTTCTACAATGTCCTGGCAGCGAAGCTGGGCTGTGATTTCATGAAATTCGGCGCTTCCCTGCCTCCCTGCGACTGGAAGACAAAGGATGCTTTCGCAGCCATGGATATCGCAGGGTACAACTATGGGAACTGGCGTTATAAAAAAGATGTAAAAAAATATCCTGACCGATTGATACTTGGTTCCGAAACACTGATCGGCGACGCCTATGATTTCTGGGAGGCGGAGAAAACCAGACCGCAGATCGTGGGAGATTATGTCTGGGCAGGATGGGACTATATCGGGGAGTGCGGGGATGGCGGACCGGAATACGAGGATTATAAAACCGACGCTTTTGAGGATCGGATCCGCGGCGGCACGTGCCGGGTTGATGTGACCGGAAAGAAAACTCCGGAAGCGGATTACACAAGAGTAGCCTTTGAACTCGAAAAAGGACCGTATCTGGCCGTGTTCCCGGTCTATGAAAAGGAAAAACCGGCTATCACCGGCTGGCAGCTGACCCGGGCTTTGCGAAGCTGGACGTATCCGGGCTGCGATGGACAGGAAACGGATGTCGAGGTCTATGCCAGGGCCGCGTCTGTTGAGCTCTTTGTAAATGGCAAAAGCGCAGGGAAGAAGAGACCCAAAAAGGCCAGGGCGAACTTCCGCGTCACGTATCATGACGGAGAGATTATGGCATCGGCATACGATGCCTCCGGCAGGGAAATCGGACGCGATGTGCTGAAAACCGCGGGTAAGGAAACAGAACTGCGCCTCGAAGCAGAAAAGCCGGCCTGCCGTCCGGGTGAAATGGTTTACTTCCGCATCCGTTATACGGATCAATCAGGTGAGACGAAGCCGATGGAAAAGCACCGGGTATCTGTCGATGCGGAAAATGGTGCTGTCATGGGAACTGCCAACGGGAGCACGTATTTCCGGGGCAATTACGCCCAGAATACTGTTCCGACCTACTTTGGAGAAGCCCAGACCGTGGTACAGGCCGTAAGCGAGGGTACTTTGCGCGTGACGGTCAGCGACGGAACGCAAACCGCGGAGGCAGAAGTCATCTGTAAAGGATGAATGATGAATGATCAGCGGAAGATGATCTTCTGTACACATAACAGTACAGAAAAAGGACGGCGTTAAGACCGTCCTTTTTTAGTTTTGGCAGGGCAGCGAAATGAATAATGTAAGAGTCCGCCTGTCAGGGAATGCCGCTCTTCAGCTTTCTGCCTTCACTTTAGGTATGAATTTCGAGGCGAACTTTCCTTCTCCTTTTTTCTTGACGTAGAAAAATCCGATAATAGAAAATACGACAGCGCCGATCAGATTGACGAACAGATCTTTCATCGTATCATTGATACCGATATCCAGA
Source organism: Blautia sp. (assembly GCA_017475035.1). GTDB lineage: Bacteria > Bacillota > Clostridia > Lachnospirales > Lachnospiraceae > Blautia_A. The sequence goes on along the minus strand of JAFVGK010000120.1, from coordinate 5,365 downwards.
TAACCTCCTACGCCCAGTGCCTCCTGGCTGCCATCTCCATGGACGACAATCACGTCGGAAATATCCGAAACGACGATGGGGATGTTCTGGCGGGTTTCGTCCAGTGTTACCGATGCGAAATGGTCAACCACAAAGTCCTTCTGCATGTCACCCTCTGTGAACGTGTCCACCCCGTATTCAATAAACTCCCAGCATACGCCGACGGTCATGGAGAAGCAAAATGCGACCAATGCCAGAAAAAGCGGGGAAAGCCTGAAGGAGAACTGTTCGCTTCGGTTCAGCAGATCAACCAGGGCAAAACCGATCGCCGCACAGTTAAATCCGTTCAGTGTGTGCAGGATCGTATCCCAATGAGGAACGATGATGTAGAAATTATGAATTTCACCCAGAATCTCCGCGGAAAAGATAAAACATAATATGATGATCTCAAATGTGCTGGGAATCTCGACTTTCAGGCGTCTCTCAAGAAAACTGGGCAATATAAGCAAAGAGAGGGTTAATACGCAAAGAAACAAAGATTCATAGTCGTGTCGGAAAATAGATCGAACACCGACAAGAATAACCAGGAAGCGCAGAACCAGGTAAACGATCAAAGAGGATTTGCTTTCATACACTTTTTTCATGCTGTGGTCTCCTTTTCTTTTTCATAAACATCTGTTTCAGACTCAATCCTTACATCATAGGAGCGATAAACTGCATCAGGCTGCCCATTACTTTATAGTACAGTTTCTCGTTTTTGATGCTTTCCATTGTTACCTCACGGCATTTTGAAAGAGTATCCCGGAAGTCCTTTTCGATATCCCGGATACAGGCTGTCTGATACATATAGGTCGCGCACTCGAAGTGATGGTACAGGCTGCGGTAGTCCAGATTGATGGTTCCCACAACTGCCTTACGGTCGTCGCAGGTGAAAACCTTTGCATGAATGAAGCCGGGTGTATACTCATAAATCTTCACGCCTGCCTGCACGAGCCGTCTGTAATGGGATTTTGCGAGAGAATAAGCCAGCTTTTTGTCAGGAATGCCGGGAAGGATCAGTTTCACGTCGATGCCTCGCTGCGCCGCGTACTTAAGGGCAGATTCCAGCTCTCCGTCCAGGATCAGATAAGGCGTCATGATATGGACATAATGGACTGCCCGGTTAAGAATGTCCATATATACGGTCTCACCGACCTTATCCTCATCCAGAGGACAGTCTGCATAGGGCACCACATAGCCGGACGGATGCTCCGGCACAATTTTATTGTCTGCCAGCCACGGTTCAAAAACGGGGTTTTTTTCGGTAAGATTCCACATCTGAAGGAACATCAGGGTAAAGCTTTTGACTGCGTCGCCCTTCAGCATTACAGCGGTATCCTTCCAATGGCCAAAACGTTCTTCCCGATTAATATATTCGTCGGCAAGATTTACGCCTCCGTTGAAAGCGACCTCCCCGTCGATCACCAGGATCTTGCGATGATCCCGGTAATTGTAGTGGGAAGAAACAAAAGGCTTGATCGGGGCGAAAACCTTAGCCTTGATGCCCTGTTCCTCCAGCAATTTGCAGTAATTCGTTGGAAGCGAAGAGACTTCAAGCATTCCGTCATAAAGTACGCGTACATCCACGCCTTCTTTTGCCTTCTCAATGAGAAGCTTCAGGATGGTTCCCCACATATATCCTTCTTTGATGATAAAATATTCCATAAAGATAAAGTGCTTCGCCTTCTTGAGCTCCTCGACTAAAGCCGCAAATTTGTCCTCGCCGAGAGGAAAGTAAGTGACCTCTGTTTTGTCAAAGAGAGGGAAACATCCGCTCCTGTTCAGAAAGCGGACCAGATCGTCCGTTCCGCTCCCGTCATTGGAAAGATTCTCCAGGATTCCTTCCGGCTGGGGAATCGCGTCAGACGTCATATCAATCAGTTCCTCAACCCTGCGGCGGGTCTGACGATGCCCGAAATTGCTTTTCGTGAAAAACAGCAAAGCTGCCCCGGTAATCGGGATGATGGCGATAATGAACATCCACGTCACCTTCGCAGAGGAATCCATACCGCTGTTGAACAGGTAAATAACCCCGCAGAGTGTGAAGATGGTAAGCACGATCGAGAAATAAGGCAGCAGGTCGTCCAGCCATGCATAAAAACTGATGACAAGCAGAATCTGCAAAACCAGAAGTCCTACGATAATAAAAAAACGGCTGAATACGAGATGAAGCAAACCTTGTTTTTTAGGCTTGGCCAGCCTGAAAATGTCATTCACGGCTCTTTCCTTTCTGTGCGTTTATATTTATTATGATCTGTTTCCAGATACTCTTTGATGCGGGATGCAAAGTTGCAGTCTTTCAGCCAGGTTTTCCATTCCTCCATGCTGGCGTATTTGTCCGCAATACAGAGAAGCATAGCTTCATTGGAGCTTGGAGGTGAGCCGGCTACAGGCCACATGTGGGAAAGGATCATCTCCTGCGCGTTTTCACTCAGGTCCGGCACCAATTCCTTTGCGATCCGGACAGATTCCTTTGGATGACATTTCCAGGAATCTATCCTGTCCTTGTATTTGGCATCTCTGTTGATCATGCCCAGATCATGGCATAATGCGGCCTGGATCAGGTCTTTTTCACTCACGGGAATTCCACGCTGCTCCAGCTGGTAACATAGCCGTAGAGCTAAAACGCACACATTGATTGTGTGACGAAAAACATTTCCATGAAGATGATGCGTCTCGGACGCTGCTTTCCGAAACACATCGGAATCCAGGATATCTCTTCCATACTGAACAATGGAAGAACAGATATTATTTTCTAAAGCGATATTTTTCTGATTCATTTTTAACATTTTTCACCTTTTTTTATCTTTGAGGAAATAAGGATCTGTGCATAAATATGATTCAGGCGACAAAAGGTCATGCAAAAATGAGCCCGCTCATTTTTGCATGAGATTGGGTCACCCACAGACACGAAAGCAGCTCCGCTGCGAAGCGATCTGTAGAATCAGGCTTTTGTCGATGCGTCTTAAATATAGTATGCGCACGAATTTACAGCGGAAAGATATCGCTTACGCGGCGTAAATTCGGCGCTGTAAACGAATCAAAATGCAGCGTTTTGTTCGTTTAAAATAACCTCTTAAAGTATACCATATGAATTTACTTATTACTACCTTGTATTAATATTTAAAGATAAAATCAACAAAAGGTTTCTACAGAACGCATCGCAGCTGCTTCTGCGTCTCGCCTTCCGACTCGGTAGTTTTTAAATGATGCCCACTGGGCAACAGAAACGGTCGTTGCCAAACGCATACCTTTTCATAGAAACTTACGACAATGTTATGAGCAGAAACAGTCTTGACGAGCATGGGTAAGTCAGGTAAAATTTCTGTCAAAAAACAGGAGGCTGTAAAAAACATGGATATGTTGTTCGGTAAGAAATGGGTTGCCTGCGGTGACTCCTTTACTCATGGAGATTTCAGCGGTCTGAAGGATCCGGCAGAGTATACGATTTCATCCGGCAGATATGAGGGAAAGTTTAAGGTATATCCCTTCTTGATCGGAGAAAGGGCCGGGATGGAGGTGATCAATGAAGCTGTGAACGGGAGCACGATGACAAACCTGAAAAACAGCGAGACTCATAATTTCTCCTTTTCACGATATCGGGCGGACATTCTGGATGACGCGGATTATATCACATTAGCCTTCGGAATCAACGACTGTACCTCGCATCAGAATGCACCGATCGGTACCATCGACGATAAGGAAACGTCAACATTTTACGGAGCCTGGAACGTTACCCTGAGGCATCTGATTTATGCACATCCGTATACAAAGATCGGCATTATTATCACGAACGGATTCGACGGGCTGCCGGAGGACCGGCAATACCCGGAAGCGATCCGCAGAATTGCCCGTAAATACGGCCTTCCCTATCTGGATATGGACAGCGGGGAACAGGTTCCCATGATGAACCGGAATAACAGGAAGGACGTTGACGAGGATATCCGGCTTCTGAGAAACCGGATGTTTGCGGTAGAATACGGAAAGAACCATCATCCGAATCCGAAAGCGCATGAATATGAATCAACTTTCATAGAAAGCTTTCTGAGAACCCTGTAATCGCTGTATGCATCGTTGCCGCCGGCTGTCGTATTATGAGATGCGGGTAGGGATATCGTATCGATTTAACAGCCTGAGAATTTTTCTGCGGGTTCGGATGTCGATCCGGGAGACTTTTCCAAGAACCTCACCGTCAGCATGAATGAACTGCGGTTCGGGTGAAGTAAAAGACATTGCTTCGCCCCGCCCTATCGTGACGCCCTTTTTTCCCACATGCCCGCCCGTATAGGCAGTGGGGAACATCTGAAAGAACTTGATCCGGCTGATATCGGCGGCAACGCAAAGATCCAGTATGCCGTCATTTCCTTTTGCCTCCGGACAAAACATAAAAGCGCCGCCCTCATAAGGATGATTCATGCATGCGGCAAAAAGTGTATGCTCAAAATGCAGGTTTTGTTCCTTTGCACCTGTCCCGGATTGGAAGCCATGCCCGTCCGCAGCTCCGTCGGCAGAAGGATCAGATGAGTGCGTTTCACAAGCCGTCACGGAGATATCCATAGGTTTCAACCTGCTGGTAAGGATCAGACGGATTGCAGAGAAAAGATAGATCAGCTTTCCAAGATGGATACGGTTCAGTATTTTTTTCCAGCGGGAACGGTCAGCCATTTCACAGGCGGCTGCATCAAAACCCATTCCCGCGGATTCAAGAAACAGGCGGCATTGCCTTTGGCCTGTATCTGCGTCAATCCAGGACAATTCTCCCAGATCCAGAAACTCAGGTACCTTTGACTCCAGAATGGATGCAGCTGCATCGACAGGATTCCTTTGGCAGATCGCCCGGGCAAAATCATTGCTGGATCCGGTGGGAATATACCCAAAATCAACAAAATTAAGATCCGAAATCCCATTGAGGGCATCACTTGCCGTACCATCCCCTCCGAGAACAATCAGATTGACCGGATTTTTCTCAGCAGTAATTTCACGGGCTAAAGCTTCCATCCCGTTTTTCTCTCTTGAAAACCTGACCTCAAATACGACACCTGCCTGCACAAACAAAGGTTCGAGCTCCTTCTTCCATATCTTTAAACTATACCCTGACTGACTGGCAGGATTGATTAAAATAAACGTTTTCTTATTGCGGTCCATGAAGATACCTCACTGGTTTTTATATTCATTATGTTATCCCAGCTGCTTATTCATAATAATGAATTGCATCGACAAAAGCCTGATTCTACGGATCGCTTCGCAGCGGAGCTGCTCTCGCGATCCTACAGCCACTCGGAATCCGCTCATTTTGCACAGAAAGATTTGCAAAGTCAAGTATAAATAGTGCAAAATGGCTACTTCC
>JAFVGK010000119.1 GCA_017475035.1 Blautia sp. | reverse complement strand
GAACAAGATTTCGCAGGATAAATCGCCGTATGCAAGGCGGAGGATGGAGTCGATGCGGGCATCGACGACTGACGACAACGCAGCAGACGACGATTTAGACGCGAAAGATGTTCCATTTATTTACGGGGCGATCCTAAGGATCCATCCGAAAATAAAAGGATCAATTTACTGGTCTTTTTGCCCAAATGGACCCGTCAAAACAGTTCACATTGTAAAAGAGATTTGCAGATCACTCAATCTGCCGTGTCAGTTTTTTCGCCCAGTTCCCGTAATTGCATTTCAGAAAAGCCGGAACGCATTTGAAAACCTGGTCAGCGTTCAGGCAGCAGATCACAATTACCGGATCAGCTTTCACCACAAAAGCCATAAGGAAGGAAACCGGGATCACGATACACCAGATGCTGATGATATCCATCCTCATGACAAAGGCAGAGTCGCCGCCTCCCCGGATGATTCCGTTGTTCACCGGCATCTGGTAGGACATCGTAACCATCACGACACTCAGAATGATCAGAAACTGATTGGCCATCTCCTTGGTTTCCGGTTCCAGACGGTAAATAGAAAGCAGCGGAATTCGGATCAGAAACAGGATCAGTCCTGCCGCCAGCCCGATGCAGACAAACAGAAGCTGCATTGTAACCGATATCTGTTTCAGTTTTTTCTGATCTCCCTCTCCTATCGTTTTTCCGATAAAGAAACCTGTGGCGGAGGACATGCCGACCGCCAGGGATTTGACCAGAAGAAACTGTGTGGAGGCGACTGAGTTTGCCGCAATGGCCCTGGAGGACATGTGACCCAGAATGGCATTCTGCACCGCGTTGTTCAGTCCCCATAAGCCGCTGATCACCAGAACAGGAGTCGTGACCCGGATATAATCCATCCGGAGAACCGGATCGGATTGGAGATAATCACGAAAGGTTACGGACAGCCGGGTTTTCATTTTCCGGATAACGATCAGGAGGATGAGCAGCTCGGTAATCCGGGCGGTCAGCGTGCCGACAGCCGCTCCGGCGACTCCCATCCGGGGAGCGCCGAAATGTCCGTAAATCAGCGTATAATTGATCAGACAGTTGACCAGCAAAGACCATCCGGACAGATACAGGGCGATTCCGACCGTACCGCTGCTTCGGAACAGCGCCAGAATCAGCTGCGTAACCGCAAAAAACGGATAAGTAAAACGAATCAGGCGCAGATACCGGACGCCTTCCGCGATAACCGCCTCATCAGAAGTAAACAGACGGACCAGCCCGTCGGGGAAAAGACTTGCCGCACAGAAAAGCCCAAATGCAATGATAAGGGCACCGTGCATGGCTATGGAAGCGATAACCTTGACCGGTTTTTCCCTTCCCTGTCCGAAGTACTGGGTACCGAGAATCACAATTCCCTCCCCGGCCGCCATCAGAAGCTGCTGATAGACAAACTGGATCTGGTTTACCGCAGCAACTCCGGCAAGAGAGGTTTCGCTGTATGCCCCAAGCATCATATTATCTGCCAGATTTACACTGAGCGTGATCACATTCTGGAGCGCCAGAATCGCCATCATGGAAAAAAACTGTTTATAGAAGAATTTATCTTTGATCATGGTATTTCCTATCAAGACCTGCCAGGTTATCGTTACCCAAAATCATATTTCAGCTTCATGCAATCTATAAACGCCTCACTTACTCGCTGTCCTCGTTGAAAGCGGAGATGATGTGAAAAGTGAAGTTGCAGTGTAAAGCTCAAAAAACGCATATACAAAATGAAACCTAGTATGTTATAGTATGTTAGAGATGGCGAAACCTCTTACCTGAGCGTGACCTGATCTTTTCTGTTTTGTTTGGAAAAGCGTATGCAGATCCATCGTCATCCGTAGTCATTGAGTCAACGTACAAAACCTGGTTTTTGGAGGATGCATATTTTGCCCACGGCTGCGTTTTTTGCAGGCGCGGCTGCAGAAGAGTCATCCGAAGACATTGCGGCAGCGTACAAAACTGCGTTATGGGAGGAGGCGGCAGGATTTGAATATAGCAATTGTAGATGATCTTCGGGAAGATCGCGATCAGCTGAAAAACGTCCTGGCTGATTATGCCTCCGCTCATGCCTTACATTTCGACTTTTCCGTCTTTACCGGAGGAGAAGAGCTGCTTGAAAACTATCGTTCCCTCATGTACACGATTATTTTCCTGGATATTTATATGGATGGCATGACCGGCATAGAAGCAGCCGAAAGAATCCGTGCGGTTGACGATGAAACGATCCTGGTCTTTCTCACAACCAGTGAGGATCAGCAGGGAACCGCCATTCATTATCATGTATATGATTATCTGCTGAAGCCGTGCGATCCTGCCGCGATTTACAATGTCATGGATCACATCCTGCGGCTGCATGCCGGGGCTGAAGATAAATTTTTCTCGTTTTCCTGGGAAAGAATCAATTATAACCTGAAGTACGCGGACATTGTCTGCGTGCTTTCCCAGGGCAATAATCTTTCTGTCCTGACAAAAGACGGAACACAATATAAACCCCGCATTACTTTTTCCTCTGCGAAAAGCGTATTGACACAGGATGAACGTTTTCTGGAGATCATGCGCGGAATCCTTGTAAATATGGATTACATTTTAGATCTGACAGGCAGCATCTGTTATTTAAAAGGCGGTCTGCAGTTCCCTGTCAATGTCAGAAACAGCAGAAAAATCATTCAGATATGGCAAAACTTCCTGTTTGCGCAGGCAAGAGGAAGCATTGGAGGTGAATCAAATGCTTAACATTGTGCTGACCTTTCTGATTGTGGTTCCCAGTGCTTTCCTCTGCCTTTTTCCGATGAAAAACCAGCTGAAGGTGCCTCTTTCGCACACACTTATCCGCATGGGGATCCTGTTCGCCGCGGCAATTCCAACCGTCAGTTATCTGGCTTTCCGTTTTTCCCTCGCTCCGAATACCCTGCTCTTTCCTATGGTAATGGTTTTTTACATCATCTATCATCTCAGCCTTCGGGTACATATCAGTAAATCCCTGTCCGTCTTTGTTTCCGTCCTGTCGCTTCTGTCCATCTTTTCTTCCTTTTCGTCATATTTTGACGCGTACCGCCATCCGGAGCTCGGCGCCGACAGCTACACTCTGGATTTCGCGCTGCTTCATCTTTCACTTGGGTTTGCGGCCATGCTTTTGCTGGCCTTTCCTCTTCAGAAATATGGCAGCCGTATCATTGACCAGTTGGATATCCTCAGCGTCTGGTACTGCACGATTCCCTTTACCGGGCTCATCCTTGCCGTTAATATGCTCATGCGGCCGGTCAAATATGAAACCTACCACATCAATAATGTGGGAACAGCAGTGCTGCTGATTTTCAGCCTGTTTCTGGTCTTATGGGTGATGATGCATGTGATTTTCTACTTCATCGTGACGGCTATTCTGAACGCCTCAAAAATGAAAGAAGAGATCCATATCCTTGAAATGCAGAAAAACCAGTTTCTTGCGCAGCAGCGTTATCTGGAAGAGACTTCAAGAGCAAGGCACGATTTCCGCCAGAGCATCCGGGTTTTGCATGGATTAGCCGAAAGAGGGGATATCGGGGCCATTTCCTCATATCTTGATCAATATGTCGATTCACTTCCTACAAAGGATGTCAGAACCTTTTGTAATGATCAGGCGCTCAACGCTGTTCTCAACCATTACTGGCACTTTGCGCAGCTGAAATCGATCCGGCTTCACATATCCATTGACCTTCCGGAGCAATTGCAGATGCAGGATTTTGAATTGTGCGGCATGATCGGCAATCTTCTGGAAAACGCGATCAATGCCAGTCTTAGGCTTTCTGAAAAAGAACGGTTCATCAGTCTCAGCACTCTGGTGAAAAATAACAGCCAGTTTGTGATCGTTGTTACAAATACATACCATGCTCCCTCATCCTCCAGGAAACGGATCTATCATATGATAGATCCCGAAAAAACAGGCACAGGCCTCACGTCCATCACCTCTACCGCAAAGAAATACGGCGGAATTACCCGGTTTTCCCAGGATGAGAAAATGTTTTACAGCAACATCCTGATCCCGCTGAAGTAAACTTTATCCGGTAACCGCTTACTGTCACCCTCGTTTTCACGGGGGTGAATTTTTATGCTGTAATCAGGTCAGTTCTTTAAGTCCCCCAAACATGAACCGGTTTATCATCATCTGCATCTCATACCAGTTCTCATCCTTCACCCATTTCAGAGACTGATTGACATAGAACAGCCCGTAGACAAGCATCATAAACAATCTGTCCGCCTGGTTTTTATCAAGTCTGCAATGATTCATAAAATATAAAATCATCTCATCCCTTTCAGAAAGGTATATTCTTCTGATGACATAATGGGCAAGGGTAGGATCCTGGAAAACAGCCCGGTATTTTGGATCGTCAGCCACACGCTGGCAAGGTCCCAGGAGCCGTTCATTCGCACGCAGCTCCTCAATATTGCCCCGTTTTGTTATCTTTCTCAATTCTTCCATTCTTTCCTCCATGCTCATCTCATTGGACGCAGCCTCTGCCATGGTCAGGGCTTCATCCAGGAGTTCATCCAGCACTTCATTGATGTCTTTATAATGGAGGTAAAAGGTAGCTCTCGTAATCTCAGCCTGGCGGCAGAGAGCGGCTACCGTTATTTTCTCGAATGGCTGCACTGTCAGGAGCTCCAGCATTGCGTCTTTTACCGTTTTCCGTGTATAGATGGTCCGTCTGTCCATCTTGCGGTCAGCATGCGCGTTTTCTTCCATCTGTGTTCATCCTTTCTGATATAGTATGCGCACGAATTTACTGCGGAATCATGCCGCTTGCAGCGGAGTAAATCCGGCGCAGTAATCGAATCAGAATGCAGGCATTTTGTTCGTTTACTGTTTTTTTACACAAATACAAAAAGTGTTAAGAAACGATTCTATTTCCGTATTCTGTCCTTGCTTTTCAGTTTCATGACAAGTATATTTATTTCATGACAGGTTGTCAAGAATCGTTTTGAAAAAGATGATTTCAGCAACCATGTATCGGATTATTTATTTCTATTCAGGCAGGAGGATTACAAATGATTTCTTTTGAGATGGAAGACCTGATCGGCGTACTGCAGGGTTTAAAACCATATTTCATCGGTATCGCAGCTGCGCTGGCAGCAGCAGTTCTGGTAACGATTCTGGTCGGAAAGCAGGAAAAAAAGAAACGCTCTTTTCTCAGGAAGGAAGCATGGCTGGCGGCGCTTCTGGCTGTCGTCATCATCATCAACATGATCTGTTTCGGTCCCATGTCCGCCCTGATCAGCCTTGTCTCCGGAAGCGGGCAGGTCACGGAAGCGACGACCGAAAAAGCAGCGGCGGTCGCGCAGCAGATCGCGGAGGAAGGCTTTGTTTTATTGGAGAATGAAAACAATCTGCTTCCTCTGCAGGAAACGAAAAAACTGAATCTCTTTGGCTGGGCTTCCACTAATCCGGTATATGGCGGCTCCGGTTCCGGCGGAATCAATGATCTGTTCCCGATCGTTTCCCTGGAACAGGGATTAACCAATGCAGGCTTCGAGCTCAATACGGAGCTGCACGACTTCTATCTGGACTATGCTGCAAACCGTGCGGCCGTATCCATTACGGCTCAGAACTGGAACCTGCCTGAACCTCCTGTCCAATTGTATCCGGACGGCATGATCGAAAACGCCAAGGCCTTTTCCGATACCGCCGTTATTGTCATTTCCCGACTTGCCGGGGAAGGCCATTCCGATATTCCACAGGATATGTCAAAAGCGATCTATGACAACAACTCTGACAGCTACAATGATTTCGAGGCCGGTGAGCACCATCTCCAGCTTTCACAGACAGAAGAGGACATGGTGAATCTGGTCTGTCAGGCGTTTGACCGGGTAATTCTCGTTTATAACGGAGCTTACGCATTCGAACTGGGATTTGCGGAAGAGCTTCCCTCCATCCAGGCCGTCGTCTGGGCTCCCGGAGCAGGCAATGTAGGCTTCAATGCTCTTGGCGGAATTTTAAACGGTTCTGTCAACCCTTCCGGCAAAACCAATGATACGTTTGTCTATGATATTGACTCCGCGCCTTATTACAACAACGCTGAAAAACGTGATTACGCCAATATGCTGGATATGACAGTCGAAGGTATGAACGCCGGCGTCCCGACCAATTATGCTCCTGCGTTTATCAATTATACGGAAAACATCTATGTCGGCTATAAATACTATGAGACTGCGGCAGAAGAAGGCACGATCGATTTTGATTCCATTGTCCAGTATCCCTTTGGTTTCGGACTGTCTTATACAACATTCGAACAGAAGATGAGTGATCTCAATGTGTCCGATACCGGCGTCAGCTTTGATGTTGCCGTGACCAACACCGGTTCCCAGGCCGGAAAAGATGTGGTGGAGGTCTATTATAACCCGCCTTATACCAACGGCGGAATTGAAAAGGCGTCTGCGAATCTGATCAGATATGAAAAAACCGAACTGCTTGAGCCGGGCGCTTCCCAGACCATCACAATCAGCTTTGACCTGGAGGAAATGGCTTCTTATGATGAAAAAGATGCCGGCTGCTACGTGCTGGAAGCAGGAGAATATGTGATTTCCATTAAGAGTGATTCTCACAATGAGCTGGACAGCAGAACACTCACACAGTCTTCCGCCGTCTTCTATGATGAGAGCAACCCGCGCTCCAGTGATTTCACAGCAGCCACGAATCAGCTTCAGGACGCGCAGGGCAATGCCGTTTACTTATCCCGCGCGGATCACTTCGCAAATTATGAGGAAGCAACAGCGGCTCCATCCGATCTTGATCTGCCGGAGGAATATGTGGAAGGCTATCATCTGAATGCCAACTATGATCCCAACGCATATATTAATCCTGATGATGAGATGCCTGTCACCGGCGCCTCCGGGAATCTGAAGCTTATGGACCTGCGGGGCAAAGCATATGATGACCCCTTATGGGATCAGCTTCTGGACCAGCTGACCGTAGATGAGATGTCCAATATGATCGCCCTGTCCGGCTATCAGACTCCTGCCATTGAGTCCATCGGAAAGGTTCAGAATGTAGACTGTGACGGCCCTGCAGCCATCAATAACAACTTCACCGGAGCCGGTTCCATCGGATTCCCCATCGAGGTAGTGATCGCCTGTACCTGGAGCCATGAAATGGCGGAAAAATGGGGCGAAATCATGGGACTCATGAGCAAAGAGATGAACTCTACGGGATGGTACGCTCCCGGAATGAATACCCATCGTTCCGCATTTACCGCACGTAACTATGAATATTTCTCCGAGGACGGCGTGCTCGCCGGATGGATGGCAGCTGACGCGGTGGCCGGAGCATTGACACAGGGCGTTTACTCAACCATTAAGCACTATGTCATGTACGACTGCAACGGCAAGATGGTCTGCGCCTGGTCAACAGAACAGGCTATGCGCGAGATCTATTTCAAGCCGTTTGAAATCGCTGTAAAGAAAGGCGGCGCAAACGCGGCTATGGCCTCCTGGGCGTTTATCGGCAACAAGTGGGTCGGTGAAATGAGCAGCGTGATGAAAACGATCCTTCGGGATGAATGGGGCTTCCGCGGATTTGTGGTGTCCGATTTCTTCCGTAATAACGGCCACGGCTTTATGAATGCAGACATGGCTCTTGCCAATGGCGTCGATGCCATGCTGTCAACATTCGCGGGAGGCCCGAACCAGGTTACAGACAAATCCGCCGCCTCCAATGTCAGGTATATGCGGGAAGCCACCCACAATATCCTGTTCACCACAGCTAACAGCTGGGCTTATGACGCGGAGCATCAGCAGGCGTCCATACAGGGATGGCAGAAAACAGCTTATATCGTTGATGCTGTTCTGGCAGTCTTAATTGCGGCATTAGGTATCATGGCTTTCAGGAAATACAAGAAGCAGTAACATACACACTCATATGTTTATTCAAACACAGTAAATAAAACGAGTGAACACGATGAACTGACAACAGTTCATCGCGTTCACTCGTTTTAAGTTATGTCCCGCAAAAGCTTTCCATTACCGGGCATGCGTATAAGAATCGCAGTGCCCGGCTCGTTTATCCTCCGTTACTCCTTCATCACTTCTCTTCTCCTGCGCATCAGCAGACCGAAGGCCGCGAAGGAAAGAAGTGTGATCGCTGCTGCGTAGATAGAATTAGTTCCCGGACCGCCGGTGGCGGGGAGGGCCGCACCCGGTTCGTTGCCGACGGAAACAGCAGATCTCTCCCGGGTATCGCTTTTGGAAGCATAGGTCACCAGGCTTGGAGCACTGCCGCTGATCGTACCGTCCGCATTGATTGTAAACTCAATATCCCCTACTGTATTCACATATCCGGTTGGTGACTGTACTTCCTTCAACTGATAGTCACCGGCAAGCAAGCCTGTGATCGTAATGGATCCATCCACTTCAAAAGGTCCGGTATTCTTTGTTATGTTCTGATCATTTTCCTTCGTTGTCACAGCTTCAAAAGCCTCATTTTCAAACACTGTATAGCTTTCTTCGCCGGACAGCTTCCGGTACATCTGGAACTTCGCATCATCAAGAGGCGTTGTGGTTCCTGCGGCAACTTTGAGCACATCCAGGGAGATATAGCTGTTTGTGAAAGACGGCACAGCTGCATCATAGCTTAATTCTGTGATCTCCGTACCCGTATCATCCACCGCCACAGCATAAACCGGATCCGCCATACTCAATTTACCTGTCTCACCATCTCTTGTTACCACAAACTTCACATATACCTTCTTCTGTGAGTATGTTATTCCATCTATTTCACCATTATTCTCGGTAATTGCAAAGGTATACGTTCCTGCCTGTTTAAAGATAATATCGCCAAAGACACCACTTCCGTCAGCCTCATATCCGGTATGATCAGATTTCTCTTTAGCACTCACCGATGCTGTGACTATATCAGGCAAAACAATTATGCCCGCTGTGACAGCATCGGATGTGGAAACTCCGTTCTCACCATCTATGTGGTCATCCGTCCTTGGAGAGAGGGTAAAGGCGAATGTATCATCGCTCCTCCAGTCACGCCCGCTCAGGGTCTTGTCGACCTCAGCATGGCTTTTCAATTCAGCACGTTTGTTCTCGACGGAAATAGTCTGCGTCGTGCCTGCCGTATCTGCATAACCGGAATCATTCTCCAGCTGCGAAGTATCGTCCGTGATGATCTGATACGGGAATCCAGGATCTCCAACATTATAGCTGATGCCGTCTGCATCCGTTGCACTGATCTCCTTGATGTAATAACGATACTGCTTATTGCCATCCACCACATCCAGTCCGGAGAACTTCGTCTGCCAGCCATTTCCGGGATTTAATACTGCTGTAAGGGCATCAGCCGAATTGTTCCATACTGTATCGTCTTCATAAGATGAACCACTTCCAGAGCCATTATGCGTTACAGATACAGTTGTATTTCCGGGATAAATAGTTCCATATTCTACCACTATGCTGAATGATGTATCAAACATAAAGGAAACGTTTTTTTCACTTATAAGTGAATCTATCTCAGTTATTCCATCTTTCTGAAAAATATGAGCTTTGCCTGACCCCGTCGTGGTAATCGTTATGGTATCTCCATCTACTGCATCAATACTACATGAATTCGTATAATATCCATACTGATTTCCATTCCACCCGCTTATAAAAGAATAATTCGCAATGGTCTTAAATTCTCTTTGCAGCTTTACAGTCACAGATCCATCTGTAACGTCTGTCGGTTGTTCCCCTTGCCATTCTTTTCTGGCAATAATATTGACATGCGTCGTATCCTCGATATTTGTCAGTACCGCCCCCTGAATTCCACTTTCCGATCCCGTGTCTTCCGCATATGGAATCACCGGATAACTGGCAACATAATATTGATTGTGATTTAGATTTCCTAAACTTCCACCGCTGGAATTGTGGTAAACAATGCTACTCAGAGCAAATCCGTCAGAGCATTCTCTCTCCTCAACGAAATAGTACTTGGAACGATCCAGCCCATCTTCAATCGTGACCGTCCAGTTATTGGCGGCATTTAAAATATACTCACCTACATATTGTGCTTTTTCGTTATCAATCGTTGCGGTATCAGTGCCGTAAGTCAAATCCTGCGGATCGATACTGTAAAGTCTGACCTTGGCGTAAAGAGCAGAGCTTGCAGTGGTGTCCTCCCCGTCAGGCCATACTTTCTTGATCTCGATGGGAACAGACTCCATATTATGTAATTCAATGCTTCCTCCGGCCAGTGGATTTTCGTAAACTGTCCACGTGTTTTCATTCTCAGAATCATTAAACCCTTCATTGCCGACGCTGTCCTTAAAAACAATCTTGTACAAAGAATATCCGTTAACAGGATCTTCTTCTACGGTATATGTCTCCCTGAAGTCAAGGCCTGTCCAAGTTACTTCCCAGTTATTCTGCGCTGACAGCTCTGCCGTTTTTACAACTTCCCCACTGCTGTTCAGCAGATTCGCCGATATGATCACCTGATCCAGTCCTGCCTCTGTTATAGCAGCCGCACTCATAGGCCTCCCTTGATCATCGTCCCAGACCTTTTTCACTGTTACGGACTGTAAACGATTTATGACAGTTGCTGTCCCATCACCAGAAAGATTTGTAACCGTAGTACCGTTCTCATTCACATAGGTTACCCCGATAAACCTGCCGCCTGCAGTATTATCGTATTCGTCTTTTTCCTCCTGCACATAGTAGGTGTATCCTGAATCCAGACCGGTCCAGGTCACGGTATAACCGTCAGCTGCACTCAAAGTTTCTGTCCTGACAGGCTCATTGTCACCAACTTTATACAAATATATATTCACATCCGGAAGCGTGGCAAGAACAGCTGGATCCGTTATTTTTTCACCGTTTTCATCCTGCCAGATTTTGTTGGTTGTGATACTGATCTTTTTATTCGTCATGCTCAGCGTGCCGGAGTTTTTCAGACCAAGGGTGTTGTTGTCACTGTAAACCACTTCAAAGCCGCTGACAGGATCCTCTACGATGAAATAGTAATAATCCTTTTTCTCGTCATCTATGGTGACGCTCTTTTCCAGTCCTGAAATTGTTACCGCCCATGATCCATCGGACTGTACATTTGATGCTGACAGTGTAATATCCTGAACCAGGGTTCCTGTTGACGAGTATCTGTCCGTTTTTCTGTAGAGATGAACGGTCACAGATTCAGGCATTTCAGCCTCTCCTGTTCCCTCCCAGAGCTTCTTGATTTTCAGTTCAATACTATCCTCTTCTTTCGGCCAGTTGCGAATTGCAAGAACATCATTGTTCAGGAAGATCCATTGATTCCCATATTCTGCGTGGTCAGAAATAGTAAATTCATATTTCCTCGGTCGATTATCGTCGTCCATTTCTATTTCGTATACAACGCCGTCACTTGATACAGGAGCCTGCGTTTCAATAACATAGTATTTCTGATCTTTGACAAGGTCAGTTGGTTCCCCATTCTCCCCCACATAATTATCAATTAAAATCTGACCATCTGCATCTGTAGTCATGCCTTCAATAAGAAGCGTATCAGGTCCTTCGTCTTCACATCGGTACAGATTAAATTTGGCGCCGGACAGGCGTTTTAAAACATTATCTCCATCATGCTTTAACAGAGTAATCTTGTAATCGTGAGATGTTACACTTCCTCCGGATTCTACAATCCATTCACCTTCTGTCGACCGCTGCTGTCCGTTTACCGTGATTGTATTTCTGTAAGTACCACTCTGTCGCGCAGAACCTTTGTATGTAATTGTAATCAGCGTAGCATTTTTCAGAACAAAAATCACCTGATCCTGCTCATCGGGTCCGCTTGCACTTTGCCGGCGCATTTCGATCAGCGCATCCGGAGGCGTGCACGATACCGTCGTATAATCAATACTGATGTTGCTGTAAGCATCGGTTGCCTCTATATAAGGATCATCACCGATCTGATATCCTTTTTGGTTGATCTTTATGGTATAGTAAATGTCATAAGTTCCCGTTTCTTCATTCAGTGCCCCTGCGGTTGCTTCTTTTGTTACAATCTGTTCTTCGTACTCAACATTGATTTCCGGTGAACCAACTCCTTCCCATACAGCTTTGTTTCCAAGCTTAAAGATTCCTTCATTTTCATTTGCCGCTGCTTCTATCAGTTCATTTAGGGCACTCCTGTCCTTCACATATAACGTGTATTCCAGACGATAATCATTATAGTACATACCGTTAGATCTTTTTGGTAAATCATCTTTCTTTATTGTGAAGGTAATTGTTCCCGGGACAGAACCGTCTGCCACCTTAACGGCCCTTGTGTAATCATATGTATTTACATCAGTAACAGGAACCAGACAACCATTGTAGGTGCGCCAGTTCTCTTCATCATAAATCCGTATATCGGGATCTCTTCCTGCTGCGTCCAGCATCGTCAGATAAGTGCTGTTATACGTATCCGTGATAATCAGATCATGAGCCGTAATGGTTCCATCCGGATTTACCGTCTCAAACGCATCATCTGTAATACCGGTGAGGGTAATATAATACTTCCAGGCCGGGAGATACTGATGATCACTGTATTTCCAGATGATTCTCTCACTTGCAGAGGTATCTTTCGCGCTTTTGCTGATGGCCGGTTCAACCGGGTTTATGATCACAGTGTCGGAATCCTCTATCGTTTTTCCGGGTTCATATTCCAGTTTCGCAGTATTTATGTGGTTATACTCCGTAGAGTAGCCGGCAGCAACAGCGTCAAACCATTCTTCGTTTACCGAAGTAGAAAAAGATACCGTGACAGTGTATTTACCCAACGGATTTCCCGTAAGGCCATCCTTCATACCATTTTCTCCATCGGGTTTGCGGAATGTAATTTCAAAGCCCTTGACATAAGTTTCACTTACGCTTTCACTTGTTTCAGGATCTGTGATGGTCTTTGTAAATGTATCCGGTGTAATCGTATAGGTATCTCCAGATCTCAAACCTGATACAGTAATATTGCTTTCTGCTGTTCCGACAAGAGTATCCCAAAGACTCTCGCCTCCATACCATACAGTAGGAAATACATCTGTCAAAACCGCTTTGTCCAATCCGGCAGGCGGGACGTCAATTGATATCTCCCAGGAAATCTGCTGCGTGGCTTTATCATAATGCGTGGCTCTCTTTTCAATTCCTATACGCTTTCCGTCTTCGGGAGCCGCCGTTCCCGGTCCATCCGAAGACCCATATTCATCCTCGGCATGATTCACTACGGAATAATCCACGATCTGATCGGATACATCAACCTCTGTAGTATACTTGATCTCGTACCAATAGATCCCCTCATCCTGAGGCGTGAATGTCCAGGATTTTCCGTCCGCAGTCTTATTAATCCGAGAGTCTGACCAGGGTATAAATTCTGATGTGCCACCATCCCATCCTTGTGTCCTGTCTCGTTTGATAACCGTAACCCCTTCTCCGGAATAGGTCATCCGGTTTTCCGGATCCCCGATAATGCTGTCTGTAATCGGCACACCCTTGACTGACACGTGACGCTCCTGGTTCACATTCATTGACCAATTGAGCGTTCGTTTCCCATTGACAATGTCGCCTGCCGTTGCAGCGCCCTTACTCACGCTCGAAACCGTAATCTGATGATCAAGTGAGTAGGTATCAGTATCTGGCTCTGTATCCTCATCTGATTGTACGGATACCCCATTACTGGTTTCTTCAATCGTTCCATATTTGTAAGTACCGTTTACCGGATCACTGCTTTTTGAAAGCTGTTCAAAATTCACATCTGCCGTATAGGTAAAGACAACGGTATCCTTGTCATACATTTTGGGGATTGTCGCTTTAAACCATTCGCATTATTGGTTATCGTTACACCCTGTGTCGTTGTCGCTGCATCCCCACTATATATTAATCTTGCAGTATCCGGTATCACATCCTGAACAACAACATTACTGTTCACACCATTTGATGTCACCGTTACCGTGTAATGCATTTTATGATCGGCAGGATTGAAGAAACCATTTTTCTGAACAGTCACATCATGTGTGTTGTCAATCTCAACTTCGATCGTTTCCTCATTCTGAAATGTGATCTGATGCGCATCTGCATGGAACGTTGCTGTCAGATAGAAGAGAATATCAACATCCTGTGCTTCAACCGTTCTTCTGAAAGCAGTTTCATCCGTAACATTCCATGTAAAGGTAACCAATCCGTCAGCATCCACATTATAGTCAAGTGTAAACCCCGTTCCCGGAATAGAGCCCGACGTAACAAATGCTGTCAATTCCGTGGGAATCTGATATTGTAATGCAGCAATGCGAGTTCCATCATTCAGGATTGTAAACTGATTACTGTCAGGTACTTCCTGGAAATGGAAAGATAATGTATATGGCTGACCTTCCTTTGGTTTATATTTTCCTGTTGCCTCATCATATTCTGCGCCTAACAAAGTTACGCCGTCATTCACAAGGAAATCGGCAAGATCAGATGAATAGACTACGTCAGTGATCACAAGCAGATACGTCTTCTCATCAGCAGTCACTCTCAGCTCGTAGGTATCATCAAAAGCCACCTCCGAAACAAGATACCATCCATCCTCCTTCTCCTCCAGATAGAGGGCAGCAGTATCTGTCTCTCCAACCGCTTCTACAAGGCTCAGTGCAGCTTCCTCAATATTGCCGTTCACTCCAAGCTCTTTCATAATGTCAGCGATTCGATAGCTTCCCCCGCCAGGCCAGGACCATGCGAACCTGGTATCATCTTCTGCAGTATACTCAAAATCTACCCACTTCTTGAGCAGAACGACAGGGTCTTCATATTGCGTCGAAATGCCCAGTTTATCGAGGGTTTTGGCCAAATTGTCGCGTTGTTTTTGTATTGAAAGAGCCGCTTTTCTCGGACGTTGAGGAGAGTTGTTAGAGCCAGGCGATATGAACCACTCAGAGCCATATGATTTTAACCAATTATCAGATATTTGATTTTAACCACTGATGTTTGTTCAGAACATCAGTGGGCAGTGATCTTGTCCATTGTTGCCTGTAGTAAAATAAAAGTACAAAAGGTTGAAGAGCAAAAATCTTGAAGAGGAATACAGATATTTCCGTGATAACGCTTATTTATCCAGAGTGGATCCTCTTCCGGAACCTTCAAGGTACGACTTTCAGCGAAACAGTATGGCTCGCTGCTAGTCTGGCTCTTTGGAGGAGGCCGGGGTGCAGGGGCAGCGCCCCGCATAAACTGACAACTGGACAGGTGCGTAGTGGAGCGGCCTTCCTGCGTACAATAAAG
>JAFVGK010000118.1 GCA_017475035.1 Blautia sp. | reverse complement strand
TAAGGATCGCCCCGTAAATAAATGGAACATCTTTCGCGTCTAAATCGTCGTCTACTGCGTTGTCGTCAGTCGTCGATGCCCGCATCGACTCCATCCTCCGCCTTGCATACGACGATTTATCCTGCGAAATCTTGTTCCATTTATTTACGTTGCAATCCTAGGGGTCATTATAAAAAAAGATGACGTAAATGTCAAGATTGAGTTACAAATATATTACATTCCGCTTCGTCTGGTTACGATTAACGGTAAAGCCGCACGTCACCGACAGGCGACTCTTCCTTTGGGCGGTTCGGGGATAAAAAAAGCTCCTGCAGAAACTGCAGAAGCAATCATACAATCGGGGCAACAGGATTTGAACCTGCGACCTCTCGGCCCCCAGCCGAGCGCGCTACCAAGCTACGCCATACCCCGGAACGAGTGCTATGATAACACAGAAGCACACCGAAATCAAGGACTTTTTCAATTTTTTTCATAATAATGACGCAGGATGCCCAAAGGCCGGGATGTCTCCGAAAATACGGGAGACATTCCGGCTTTTTTATGTTTTCTGTCTGAGCCTTCCGGATCAGTTATTGATCAGCTTATCCTCGCCATTCCAGCTGTAAAGCTTCCGGATTTCTGATCCGATCTTTTCAACTTCTTTCTCAGCGGCAAGCTTACGCATCGCTTTGAAATGTACCTGCTTTCCGGCCGGTGACATATCAAGCAGGAACTGCTTTGCGAATGATCCGTCCTGAATATCAGCCAGGATCTTCTTCATAGTCTTTCTGGTTTCATCCGTGATAATCTTCGGTCCTGTGATATAATCGCCATACTCTGCAGTATTGGAAATCGAATATCTCATCCCGGCAAATCCGGACTGATAAATAAGGTCAACGATCAGCTTCATCTCATGGACACATTCAAAATACGCATTTCTCGGGTCATATCCTGCTTCAACCAGGGTATCAAAGCCTGCCTGCATCAAAGCACAGACGCCGCCGCAAAGAACTGCCTGCTCACCGAAGAGATCCGTTTCTGTCTCGGTACGGAAAGTCGTCTCAAGAAGGCCTGCTCTTGCTCCGCCTAATGCAAGACCATAGGCAAGCGCTTTCTCCAGAGCCTTTCCGGTATAATCCTGTTCTACGGCAACGAGACAAGGCGTACCTTTTCCAGCCTGATATTCGCTGCGGACAGTATGACCTGGTGCCTTCGGAGCAATCATGGTAACATCTACATTTGCAGGAGGTACGATACAGCCAAAATGAATATTGAAACCATGGGCAAACATCAGCATGTTGCCTTCTTCAAGATTCGGAGCGATATCTTTCTCATACAGATCTGCCTGCTTCTCATCATTAATGAGAATCATGATGACATCAGCCATCTTAGCCGCCTCTGCTGCCGTATAAACATCAAGCCCCTGATCGACTGCCTTCTGCCAGGAGCGGCTTCCCTTGTAAAGACCGACGACAACATCAAGCCCTGACTCCTTTAAGTTCAATGCATGAGCATGACCCTGGCTTCCGTAGCCGATGATCGCGATTTTCTTTCCCTCCAATGCGGAAAGATTACAGTCCTCCTGGTAAAAAATCCTTGCTGCCATGTTGAAACCTCCTGAAATTATGAAAATATTATATAATGAGGGGATCCGGAATGAAAAGCATATAGCCGTAAAAAAACCGTATCCTGCCCCGGATCCTGACATTTTCTGTTACAGGTACTTTACGTCGGAAGAGCCCCTGGAAAGACCTGTCACGCCGGTCCTTGCAAGCTCCAGAACATTATAATCAAGCATCAGGTTGATAAAAGCCTCTACCTTGCTCTTGCTTCCCGTCATTTCGATAACCAGGGAATCCGCGCTGACATCAACGATGTTCGCGCGAAAGATTTCAGCGGTAGAGATCACGCCTTGCCTTTGCTCCGGCTTTACAGCCACTTTAACTAAAACAAGCTCACGGATCACACTTTCTTCCGGCTTTAAGACTTTGATATCCCGAACATCAACAAGCTTTTCCAGCTGTTTGAAGATCTGCTCCAGAATAATCGCGTCCCCGCTGCAGACAATCGTGATCCTTGTATAACGTTCATCTGTCGTGACCCCTGAGCTGAAGCTGTCTATATTATATCCCCTCCTGCTGAAAAGCCCTGATACACGGCTGGTGACACCGGGATTATTATCCACCAGCAGGGATAGAATTCTTTTTTGCATCTTTCCGACACCTTTCTATCATTTTACTGAAAGTACTATACCCCTATTTGAATGCTTTTGTCAAGTAAACCGATAAAGCTTTACTTCTTCGCTCCGACTCAGAGCGATTCGTAAAATCCGAATTTTGCCTGTAAATTTCATGTATCATACCAGAAATTTCTCTCTGAAATCATCCAGTGCCCTGGAATTCAGATAAAGAGCTTTATGCAGGAAATTGTCCATTCCCTGATAGACCTGGTCGATCGCTTTAAATAAAGCATCCATATATACGACGCGGACTTCGTAAAGGGAGCAGATCCGCCTTTCCACGATTCGTCTCTCAAAACCTCTCATCTCAGCAAGCTGAAGCTGGTAATTTTTCTCCAGTCCAAGATAGAGATTGCTCCGCATAAAATCTTCACGGATAATCTCTTTTTCTACGCCAAGGATGCTGAGCAAAATCATGGTGACAAGATCCGTCCGGTCCTTCCCCAGTGTACAGTGCCAAAGCACCGCTCCTTTGTCCGCCTTACGGATCACCTCCAGGACCAGGGCAAGCTGCCCTACCGTGTAGGGATCCCGAATGAATTTTTCATATTCACTTCGAATGATTTCCTGTGGGCTGTGCTCCATGGAAGAGATCATGTCCATTAAACCGGTATCCAGAAAAACACTTTTGCTTCCTTCCTCCAGAAGCGGAATATGGTGGTATTCGACATTAGAGAGAATATCATCCGGCTTTTTCCGCCTTTCCTTGTTTGAACGAAGATCAATAATCGTTCTTACATGATAATTTCGCTCCAGAGTCAGCCTGTCTGTAGCGGAAACATGATATAATTCTCCGCTTCTGATCAGACGGCAGGGCAGGATGTGCTTCCCCTCCTTTGTTTCCAGAGCGCCAAGATCTCTTGTGTTGGAAAGGTTCTGTAAATCGATACGGCTCCCGCAGGGATATCCAAAAGCCATGTCGGGCTGCAGCATCTGCAAAGCCTTCAGACATTCCCCGGCTTCTCTTTCGGACATTGAAAACTGATAAGATCTTCCACGATTCGTCAGGACAACAAGATAATTCGATACCAGGGAGCGGTCCGCGGAAGATGCTTTTGCATTTTCCCGAAAATGATATGCCCATATGATATCCTTGCAGGGTATCGTGTTTGTGATCATATGTGAGGAATAAAAAATCATCCCATCTTCAATATGTATCTTTCCGTATTTCAAACTTTCCCCTTTCCCGGCACACAAAAGCATGACTTATCGGAAAAACTCCTTCGATAACCGGGACAGATATCCCAGATCCGCTGTGCCTGCCGTTTCATAGCAGGAATGCATTGCCAATTGTGCCAAACCGATATCGGCAGCCCGGATTGCTGCCTGGCTGGTAGAAATGTTGCCCAGCGTAGAGCCTCCGGCGATATCAGAATGATTAACATAAACCTGATACGGAACGTCTGCTGTTTTGCACAACATTCTCACAAAAGCTCCGGAAACCGCATCCGTGCAGTATTTTTGTCCCGCATGATACTTGATTACAATTCCTCCGTTCATCAACGGACGCTGTACCGGATCCGCTGTATCCGGGAATGCAGGATGCAAAGCATGCGCATTGTCTGCCGAAAGCAAAAAGCTTTTGGCGAGAGAAATATAAAAGTCCTCCTCATCTCCTCCAAGGCCGGCAACGATCCTTCGGAGCGTATCATGAAGAAAACCGGAATCGGCTCCCTGCCTTGTGAGGCTTCCCACCTCTTCGTTATCAAGCATTGCGTAGACACAGATGCTCTCCTGCTTTTCGGCAGTCAGAAAGCCCTCAAGGGAACCATAGACACACATCAGATCATCCAGTCTCGGCGCCGAGAGGAACTCATTATCTGCTCCCCAGACAGAACCTGCCATGCGATTATAGACGAAAAGATCATAATCCAAAATTTCCGCTTTTGCAAGACCCATTTCTCCCAGCTCCTTCTGCAGCAAAGTAAGAAAGGAATCCTGCGGTTTTCCCAGGGCAAAAACCGGCAGCAGTTCTTTTTGCATTTTGTATGTATGCCCGTTATTCACCTCTCTGTCCATATGAATAGCCAGGCTTGGAATTAAAACAAGATCCCTCCCAAAATCCAGCAGCACTTCTTTGGTTTCTTTTCCGTCACAGATAATCACCCGGCCTGCGATGGAAAGGGGGCGATCAAACCATGGTGCCATCAGCAATCCCCCATACTTTTCCACGTTCAGCCTTACATATGCGCCTTCCATACCCAGTTCAGGTTCATATTTGATTTTCAGCATCGGTGAATCCCCATGACTTGCAATAATATGAAAATGACCGGTAAAAGAAGGGTTTTCCGGAATCGAGAAGGCAAGCAATGCCGAATGATTCCGGGCAATAAAATATTTTCCGCCTTTTCTTAGATTCCACCTGCTTGTTTCAGACAATTCTTCAAACCCTGCCGACGAAAGACATCCGCTGATGGTCTGACAGGCCTGAAAAGCAGTAGGTGACGCCGCGATAAATTGAAAAAATTTCCTGGCATTCTTAATATCTGACTCTTTTGTCTTCTCTGTTTTAATATTTTCAGAACTCATAAAATTCTCCTTTTCACGATCCTGTCCGTGACAGCCGGATCGTAAGAACCATAAATTATACTCGGTAACGGAAATGTCTGCCGATCTGCCCAACGTATAACGAGTGAACGCGCTCCCTTTTCAATCCGAAAGCGGCAGTTAAATGCGTTCACGAGTATACATCGGCAAAAGCCTGACTTTAAAAGGATGTTATTTCTGTTATACACAGCAATAACATCCTTTCATATCATAGCGCAAATATGATGACCGCATGACCTTTTGTCGATGCAGTCATATGTTTATGTTTCCTGGAAACGCTCCTGAATATGTTCTGCTCCGGTCTTCAGGATCAGATGAACATGCTCGTCATCCAGACTGTACAGAATCTGCTTTCCGTCTCTCCGGCTTTTTACAAGCCTGTTCTGCTTCAGAATCCGAAGCTGATGAGAAACTGCAGGCTGCGTCAGTTCTATTTTATCCGCAAGATCATTCACACAGATTTCTCCCCGGGAAAGGACTTCCAATATCCTGATCCGGGTTGCGTCCGCAAAGGTTCGAAACAGCTCCGCTAATTCCTCAGCAACAACGCCGGAATGATCCTGAGTGTTCATCAGCCCGATTTCCTTCGGTCTTACCTGCTCCATGAATCTCACCAAACTTTCCTCGATCATGCCCCGTGCGCTGCACTGACGGCAAGGGTATTTACAGTTTC
This sequence comes from Blautia sp., assembly GCA_017475035.1. Lineage (GTDB taxonomy): Bacteria > Bacillota > Clostridia > Lachnospirales > Lachnospiraceae > Blautia_A. The sequence goes on along the minus strand of JAFVGK010000118.1, from coordinate 28,810 downwards.
TTTACAAACAACGCGCGCATTGCATTCAAGACGGCAAGAATCATGACGCCTACGTCAGAGATAATCGCAGCCCACATGTTCGCAATGCCAAATGCTCCCAGAATCAGGCAAAGAATTTTGATCCCAAGTGCGAAGGCAATATTCTGATGAACGATACGGATGCATTTCTTTGATATCCGGATCGCTTTGACCAGCTTCATGGGATCATCATCCATAAGAACCACATCGGCCGCTTCAATCGCGGCGTCGGAACCGAGAGCACCCATAGCTACCCCGATGTCCGCCCGTGAAAGCACAGGGGCGTCATTGATGCCGTCTCCGATAAAGGCAAGCTTTGACTTCGTTCTTTTTTCTTCAAGTAGCTCCTCTACCATTGCTACCTTGTCAGCCGGAAGCAATCCGGCGTGATATTCATCGATCTTTACCTCTGACGCGACGGCTTTCGCTGCTGCTTCCGTATCACCTGTCAGCATGACGGTCTTCTCAATGCCGGCTTTTTTCAGTTCCCTGATTGCTTCCGCACTGGATGACTTTATCTGATCCGAAATCACGATATGCCCTGCGTATTCTCCGTCTATCGCCATATGAACGATGGTTCCGGCATGATGACAGTTTATATATCTGATCCCAAGCATCTTCATAAGCCGTTCATTCCCGGCGGCAACTTCTACCCGGTCGATTTTGCCTGTAATCCCATGACCTCCTATTTCTCTGACATCTGTCACCCTTTCCGTATCCAGATGTTTTCCATAAGCGGTTTTTAAACTCAGGCTGATGGGATGGGAAGAATAGCTTTCGATCAAAGCGGCATATTCCAGCAGCTTCTCATCCTCCAGAGGACTGTGATGAACTGCGGAAACTTCAAAATTCCCCTTCGTAATCGTGCCTGTTTTGTCGAATACCACGTATCTTACATCTGCCATGGCTTCCAGGAAATTGCTCCCCTTAATCAGGATTCCCTGATTGCCTGCCCCGCCAAGTCCGGCAAAAAAACTGAGCGGGACGCTGATGACTACAGCACAGGGGCAGCTGATGACAAGAAACGTGCATGCTCTGTAAATCCACTGAACCGTCATCGGTGGTTTTCCGATCACGGCCAATATCAAAGGAGGAAGAACCGCTAATGCCAGGGCCGCATAACAGACAATAGGAGTATAGTATTTTGCAAATCGGGATATAAAGTTTTCCGAATGGGATTTTCGTGACGCGGCATTCTCCACCAGATCGAGAATCTTTGACGCAGTTGATTCATCATACTCTTTTGTCGTACGGATCTTAAGCAGTCCTGAAAGATTGATGCAGCCGCTCAGAACCTCGCTTCCCTCTGAAACGCCTCTCGGAATGCTCTCTCCTGTCAAGGCAGCGGTATCCAGGGAGGATGACCCCTCTTCCACGATGCCATCCAGAGGGATCTTTTCACCGGGCTGCACTACAATCACGGTACCGATTTCGACTTCATCCGGGTCAACCCGGACAAGCTCTCCGTTTTCTTCAACATTGGCATAATCCGGACGGATGTCCATCAGCTCGGTGATGTTCTTGCGGGACTTTCCGACCGCATAGCTCTGAAAAAGCTCTCCCACCTGATAAAGAAGCATAACGGCAACGGCTTCCAGATAATCGTCATCTCCTCCGTGGGTAGCGTTATAAATACCGACACCGATCGCGCCGATCGTAGCAATCGTCATCAGGAAATTTTCATCAAATACCTGCCCGTTGCGAATGCCGTGCCAGGCTTTCCGCAAAATATCATGACCGACAATCAGATACGGCACCATATAAAGCAAAAGCCGGAAAACCCAGGAAGGAATAACCCGATCAAAAAGCTGAAGCAAAATCACACATACAACAGCCGTCAAAATACGAATCAACAGGTTTTTTTGTTTTTTATTCATACAGACAATCCTTCTTTGCTGTTCATCAGGATTCAGCGATCCTAAGGATCCACCCGTAAATATATCAATCCAGGAAAACCTCGCAGTCTGCCTCGACCTTTCTGCAGTTTTCCCGCACCTTCTGCATCACACCTGCCGGGTCGGCTCCTTCCTCAAACTCGACCTTCATCTTGAGAGTCATAAAGCTTACCGTCGCATCTTTTACGCCTTCTGTCTTTTTTGCCGCCTCCTGCATCTTTTCAGCACATGCCGCACAGTCCACATCGATCTTATAGGTCTTCTTCATTTCTGCTCTCCTTTTCAAAAAATGATAAATCAGATGATTACATCAACAAAAGCCTGTTCTGTGAACAGTTGTCCGCCCCGAGAGGGGTGAAGCCTGCACCCATGCCCTTCTTCTTATTTATGATGGTGCCAGGCGTGCGCGGCATGGATACAATAAGCACAATATATGAATAAACATATTTATATATGTTCATATGTTTATGTTATCACAGCGCTGTTCTTCTGTCAACTGTTTTTTAGAAAATCGAAACGTCTTATCGGAACGTTGACACCTCCTTTACCATTGGATTATAATGACCTCACATAAAAGGAGCACAGACATATGATTAAAATCAGGATCAGAGAGGTTTACCGATATCTCGGCTATCATGGACAGTCTCCTTCCGAAGAAGTCATACAACGGGTCGATCAATGCATAAAAGACCTTCACAAAGCCGCAGATCCACGCTTTGTCTGCCGCAGACTGGAGGTGTGCCGCACTCTTGAAAACCCTGCTGAACTTCATATCGGAACACTTACGCTGACAAGCAAAGACCTTGCCCGGAATCTCACGGGCTGCAATGAAGTATTTCTTTTTGCCGCTACTCTGGGAATGGGTCCTGACCGGCTGATCCGCAGGGCAGAGGTAACATCCATGGCGGATGCCGCGATCTATCAGGCAGCTTCAGCTGAAATGATAGAGGCCTGGTGCAGCGAAAAGAACTATGAACTGAAAAAACAGGTAATGGCAGAAGGCCTGTTCCTTCGTCCGCGATATTCCCCGGGGTATGGCGATTGTCCGCTGGAAACACAGAAAGAAATCAGCGAAATCCTGGCAATGCCTAAAACTATCGGTGTCTGTCTTACGGAAACACTTCTGATGATGCCTACGAAATCAGTAACTGCCTTCATCGGTATTTCCGCCAGATCCCAAGAAGAGATGAGAAAGGAATCCAAAGCCTGCGGCGTCACTGAACCGGTGTTTCCTTCTGCGGGCTGTGTCTCCTGCGGCGCGCATGACTGCCTTTTCCGGAAATCCCTCCATGCGCCTGAGTCAGGCGGAAAGCTGTGACCGTTTCCGATGCCTGGCGGATACTTCTTAGAAATGATCCGCAGATCAGGCTTTTGTCGATGCAGCCATAAATATGAATGGAGACTGATTCTGTCCTGGAGCATGAACCGCGACAGGAAACAAAATTGTCTTCAAGACGCTATGTCGGCTTACAATTATCATTGTAAGAGGAGGAGAAAATGCCATGTCACACAATATCTTAGACAAAATCGGGAAAGAATGGGTATTTTTCGACGGCGGGACCGGTACGATTCTGCAGGCAATGGGACTCCTTCCGGGAGAATTGCCTGAAACCTGGAATCTCACTCATCCGGATGAAATCCTGCGTCTCTATCAAGGATATCTGGACGCCGGCTGTGATGTATTCAACACAAATACCTTTGGCGCAAACCGGTTAAAGTATCCCGACCAACTCGAAGAAATCGTCAACGCTGCCGTCTGTCTTGCCAAAGAGGCCAGGATACGTGCCGGCAGGCCGGATGCCTTTATCGCTCTGGATATCGGGCCTTCGGGCAGACTATTGAAACCGATGGGGGATCTTGCTTTTGAAGATGCGGTAAAGCTTTTCGCAGATACCGTCCGGATCGGCGCCCGGGCAGGCGCTGATCTTGTTCTGATCGAAACCATGAATGACAGCTATGAGGCAAAAGCAGCCGTCATTGCCGCAAAGGAAAACTGCGGCCTGCCTGTATTTCTGACCATGGTTTTTGACGAAAACGGGAAAATGCTTACCGGCGGCACGCCGGAATCGATGGCGGCCATGCTGGAGGGACTCGGCGCAGACGCTCTCGGAGTCAACTGTTCCTTAGGGCCTTCCCAGATGATTCCTATCGCAAAAAGACTTTTGGCAGCAGCCTCCGTTCCCGTTATTGTAAATCCAAATGCCGGGCTTCCTGTTGTTCAGGATGGAAAAACAACCTATAATGTGGATGCAGAGGAATTCTCTTCCATTATGGAACAAATCGCTTCCCTGGGAATACACGCCTGCGGCGGCTGCTGCGGAACTACCCCGGAATATATCTCAAAAACCATACAAAAAGTCAGAAGACTTCCGTTCCAACCGCCGATACCAAAAACCAGTACCTGTATTTCCTCTTTCTGCCAATGTCTGGACGTAGAAAACGGACCTTTTTTGATCGGCGAACGCATTAATCCTACCGGGAAGAAAAAATTCCAGTCCGCCCTCCGCAACCATGACATGGATTATCTGCTGCAGGAAGGCCTGCGACAGGAAGAAGCCGGAGCGCATATTCTGGACGTAAACCTTGGTATGCCGGGGGTCGATGAAGCTTCCCTTCTGACGGAAGCCGTCCAGCTTCTCCAGTCCGTGACTCCTCTGCCTCTCCAGATCGATACTTCCGACGCCGCTGCGATGGAGAAGGCTCTTAGAATATACAACGGAAAAGCGCTGATCAATTCTGTCAACGGGAAAAAGGAAAACATGGAAGCCATATTCCCTCTGGTAAAAAAATATGGCGGCGTCATTGTCGGACTTCCTCTGGATGAAAGCGGAATCCCTGAAACCGCGGACGGACGTCTTGCCGTGGCAAAGAAAATCATCGATACTGCCGCGTCTTATGGAATTTCAAAAAAAGATATCGTAATAGACGGTCTTGCCATGACCGTTTCCTCAGACCCGAAAGGCGCTCTCGTTACATTAGACACGATACGGCGCCTGCGCACGGAAACCGGTGTGCATACGATTCTGGGCGTATCCAATATTTCCTTTGGACTTCCTGCAAGGAGTATTCTGAACGCGGGCTTTTTCACCATGGCGCTTTCCCATGGGCTTTCCCTGGCGATCATCAATCCTTTGAATGAAGCCATGATGCAGTCTTTCCGTGCATATCTGGCTCTTGCGGATAAGGATCCGAATTTCACCGGCTACATCAGTGCCTATCAGGATTATCAGCCTTTGCTGCAGGCAGCCGGCGCAATACAGGCGGATTCTCCCATGCAGAAAACGAAGGATCATGAGAGCGGAGCCCTTTCCCCAGATACAGGGATCGGTCCATCTCCTCTCTTTTCGGCTATTTTAAAAGGCCTCGAATCAGCAGCCGGCACGGAAGCCGCAAAAGCTTTGTCTGTCTCTGACCCGCTGGAGGTAATCAACAAACAGATTGTACCGGCCCTTGACCAGGTCGGGAAAGGCTTTGAAAAGGGAACGCTTTTCCTTCCTCAGTTATTAATGAGCGCGCAGGCTGCAAGAAGTGCTTTTGAGATCGTTAAAGAGAGACTTGCAAACACCCCTCAGGAAAAGAAAGGAACGTTGATTCTTGCCACCGTAAAAGGAGATATCCATGATATCGGGAAAAATATCGTAAAAGTGATGTTGGAGAATTATGGTTATGAAGTCATAGATCTGGGAAAGGATGTAGCGCCGGAAACCATTCTGGAAACTGCCATCGAAAAGAACATCCGGCTGGTAGGTCTTTCTGCTCTGATGACCACAACGGTTCCCAGTATGGAAGAAACGATCCGCCTGCTGCGTGAGAAAAAACCGGATACGAAAACCGTCGTGGGCGGAGCCGTTCTGACCAGGGAGTATGCTGATCGAATCGGGGCGGACTGCTATGCGCAGGACGCTATGGCCACGGTCCGTTATGCGGATCAGGTTTTTTTGCAATAAAAAATTCAGGAAGGCAAAGCCTCGCGCTCTGCGAGAATAAAAAAGGCCATGCATGGAATGAGAAAGCTCATTTTTTGCATGACCTTTTTTGCCTGAGTTTTTTTATTTTTCTTTAAGGGCAGATTCTTCCCGCCGCATGGCTGCTTCCACAACATGCCCTGCCAGAACCGTAGTCGTTACACTTCCCGCTCCGCCCGGCACAGGCGTAATAGCCGAGACAATCGGTTCCACCGCCTGATAGTCGACATCCCCGCAGAGCATGCCTTCCCCGGTGACATTGATTCCCACATCAATCACAACCTGTCCTTTTCTTACATGATCCGCTCCGATCATTCCTGCCTGCCCTGCCGCGACAATCAGAATATCAGCTTCGCGGGTAACGGAAGGCAGATCGACGGTGCGGGAATGGCAGATCGTTACCGTAGCATTTTTATCCATCAGCATCATTGCGGCAGGTCTGCCCACGACAAGGCTGCGTCCGATCACAACCGCTTTTTTTCCGGTACAATCCACTCCGTAATAATCCAGGATCTCCATACAGCCTTGTGGGGTACAGGGCGGAAATCCGATCTTCTTGCCGGTAAAAACTCCTGCCATGGATAGTTCCGTCATGCAGTCGACATCCTTCTCAGGCGCCAGGGCATTTTCAATCACCGACGAACGTAAATGCTTTGGCAGGGGACGAAATAAGAGAACGCCATGGATGAGGTCATCATTGTTCAACATTTCGATCACAGCCAGAAGCTCTTTTTCAGACACATCCTTGGGTAAAAGAAATCGTCTGCAGGATATTCCAAGGGTTTCGCATTTTCTGACTGCGCCTTTTTCATAGGAAAGATCCCCGGGATTCTCTCCGACGCGGACAATACCCAGTCCAGGCACCACACCCTTCTGTTTTAAAGCTTCAACATTCGCTTTTATTTTTTCATTTAAAGAAGCGTTTACTTCCTTTCCCAGCATCAGTTCAGCCATCGCTGCCTCCTCTCAGAACGAAGTTCTGTTCGTTGACTCAATCTCTTCGGATGACGATTTTGCTGCTTCGGCTGTTGAGCTGCCGAAGACAAAATCAGCCCTTATCTTTTATCCCGGGACCACACAGCGGAGAATGTCACAGCTCCCCTCGAAGCCTTGCCTGTACGCTTTCAAAGATTTCATCTGCGGTTTTTATGTATTCTTCCAGCATTTCGTCCGCCCGGCGGTTCAGGAATGCGGCCTGTTCGCGGTCTATCATTGCTTTTGTGTTAATAAATACATTCAGACTGGCTCCCATAAGAGCAGCCCTGCAGAATGCGGCTGCGGCACCGGCGTCGCTGACAGCAAGAGAAGAACCCTTTGCGGCGAATTCTGCAATCAGCTCAATCGCTTCACAGCACTTCTCCATAATCTCCAATGGCACCATACAGGCATCCATTAAAACATCTTCCATCACCCGGGCTTTTTCTTCCTGCTGCTCCCTGGTTTCTTTCGGCATTTTATATGCTTTCGCAAGAGGTTCAAAAACTTCGGCATCCCGTTCCATCAGATATAGAAAATCCTGCTGCAGCCGCTTACATTTTTCTTTCAGCTGCAGCATTTCCTCTTCCACCGCCTGATATTTTTTTTTGCCCAGAGTCAGGCTCCCTACCATATTGCCGAGGGCAATCCCGAGAGCGCCCACGAGGGCTGAAGCCCCGCCGCCTCCGGGAACAGGCTCCCTGCTTGCCAGAACCTCCACAAATTCTTCACATGTATAATCTGAAAAAGGCATTTTTTCCTTTCCTCCTCCCAAAACGAAGTGTTGTACATTGTCAGTATAGATTCCGCAAGCATAAGAAAGCAAGCTTTTTTTATCAGTTATTCTCTTTCTGATTGAATAAATCCTATACCCCGGACAGTTCTTGATACTATTATTTTATATAAATTTAAAACAAACGAAGAGGGATATTCATATTTATATGCTAGAATCAATCCGTATGGTTGGTTTTTCTATTTACGAACAAACCTGATGTTTCAAGGAGGTTTTCATTGAATCAGACAATTATTCTTAATAACAGTATGGAAATGCCTCTCCTTGGATTGGGGGGGTATCGGATCGGAGAACAGGATGCGCCGGCAGCCGTAGAGACAGCTGTTTCCTCCGGATACAGGCTGTTTGATACTGCTCCTGTCTATAAAAATGAAGAATATATCGGAAGAGCTGTCTCTCGCTGTAAGATCCCGCGCGGCAAGTTATTCATTACAAGTAAAGTCTGGAATAACGCGCAGCGTCTCGGCGATGTGGAAGGCGCTTTAGAACGGACTTTAGAAAGATTGCGGCTGAGTTATCTCGATCTTTTCCTGATCCATTGGCCCGTACCCGGCTGTTATCTGAATACTTGGGAAGCAATGATGAAGCTTCAGGAAAAAGGCTATGTAAGGTCCATCGGAGTAAGCAACTTTAACAGCCATCAATTAAAGGAAATAAAAGAGTCCTTCGGTATTTATCCTGCAGTCAACCAGATGGAGGTACATCCTCTATGCTATCCCCGACACCTCATCGAGTTTTGTCAGTCAAACGGGATCGCCGTTCAGGCCTATGCGCCATTAGGGAGGGGCGCATATCTTGATCACGACGTTTTATGCGTAATGGGGATAAAATACGCGAAGACCCCGGCTCAGATCGGTCTGCGCTGGGCGGTTCAAAAAGGGATTGCCGTCATTCCAAAGTCGAAAAACAAGGAACATATCAGAACAAACGCGCGGATCTTCGATTTTTCCATAGATCCGGAAGACATGGCTTTGCTGGACAAACTAAACGAAGATTATCATACTGCTTCTATTCCTGAGGATCTGCAGGATGTCATTACCTATGCGGACCTGACACGCTGAGAACGGCAATGTCAAAGCCCGGGTCGGAAAAATCGTCATCCGAAAGTATTGAGACAACAAACTGCATTATGAGAGGAGACATATTTTGTCCTGGCGTGCGAAGCGCGACAGGCAACAAAATAGTCATCCGGATCATTGAGTCAGCGTACAAAACTTCGTTATGGGAGGAGGGGACAGAGTCCCATGTTTCGGCCGAAAGCCTGGACACAAGACTCTGTCCCCTCTCTTTTCCTTTTTCCTATCTCCTGCTTAGGATCTGTGCATAAATAATCTTTACATCCGGCGCGTCCGGATCCATCCAGGCCGCGTTGCTGTCAGCCGCCGTAGTTAATCCCATTTTCCCTCCGTTTTTCTGTCACGGATCATGAGATCCCTGACCGCGTCAGCGGCGGGTTTATCTTCAAAAAGCACCTTATTGACCTCCGATACGATAGGCATTTCCACTTCATATTTTTCGGACAGCTGTTTTGCCGCTTTTGCGGAATAAACGCCTTCCACGACCATCTGTACTTCGTCCATGGCCTGCTGCATGGTTTTGCCCTGACCGATCAGATAACCTGCTTTGCGGTTCCGGCTGTGAACGCTCGCGCAAGTGACGATCAGATCTCCCATTCCGGATAATCCATAGAAGGTTTCCTGCCTTGCCCCCATCCTGGTACCAAGCCTTGCAATTTCGGAAATACCGCGGGTGATTAAGGCTGCTTTCGTATTATCCCCATATCCGAGCCCGTCTGCGGTTCCCGCAGCCAGAGCGATAACATTTTTCAAGGATCCGCCCAGCTCAACGCCAAGCATATCCGGGGTAGTATAAACACGAAATACGGGACTCATGAAAATTTCCTGCAGATATTCCGCAGTCTTTTTTTCTCTTGCGCTGATCACGCAGGTCGTGGGAATCCCTCTGCTGACCTCCTCAGCATGGCTGGGGCCGGAAAGGACACATACCTCGGCGCTGGGTATTTCCTGTCTGATGATCTGGCTTAAGGTCATCAAAGTAGTTTCTTCAACGCCCTTTGCGACATCGACGATAATCTGGCCGTCCCTGACCAAAGGCGCGATCTGCCTGGATGTGCTTCTGGTAAAAACGGACGGAACCGCCATCACTACTACATCTTTTTCCGTAAGAGCCTCTTTTGCGTCACCGGTTACATGAATCGTTTCCGGAAGCCTGACGCCCGGCAATTTGGTCGGGCTTTCCCGGGTTGTGTCAAGCATGACCACCTCATCTGCAAGCGCAGACCATAAGGTAACGCTATGGCCATTGTTGTTCAGAAGGATCGCCAGCGCCATTCCCCAGCTCCCGGAACCCATGATACTGATCTGACTCATTTCTTTTCGCTCCTCCTTTCTTCTGCCGTCTCTTCAATCCTGTCTTCTGTTTTCTTTTTCAGATAGGTTTTTCGTTCCGTTCCGGCCTTCAGACGCTTGATATTTTCCCTGTGTTTGTAAAAGGCCAGTAAAACCAGAAACAACATAACGGCGTCCATCTCTATGGTATGAGCCAGGTTCATTCCATAAAACCCGAGGGCACCGTAAAGCACCAATACACAGAACGCGAAAACATAAGATATCAAAGAGGAAAGTGAAACATAGTGCGTGGTAAAAAACAACAGGAAGAACAAAGGCATGACTGTGACAAACAATTTCCAGTCTACGGCGAGAATCATCCCGGCGGAAGCCGCAATACCCTTACCGCCTTTGAAATTCAGATAAAATGGAAAGTTATGTCCAAGAATGCAGCCCGCCGAGGCATACATCTTGAGCAACGGCAGCATATTGTGCCCGTTCTTTACAAAAAGAAGATTCACAACGCCGACAGCAAGCACGCACTTCATCATATCTACGAGCAGATTCGTAAGCCCTGCCTTTACGCCAAAGGCACGAAGTGTATTAGAAGAGCCTGCGTTTCCGCTTCCGATCGTTCTGATATCGACATGATGCTGTTTTCCGATAATATACGATGTCTGAATCAGGCCAAATACATACCCGATCACCAGACTGACAAACCTCTCCATAATCCCATTTCCTTTCTCGGTAAAATCCTTTGTACTTCAATTCTGTTCATTCCGTTCCCTGATGATAAACTTCAGGGGCGTACCTCCAAAGCCGAATGCTTCCCGAAGCTTATTCTCAAGATAACGGACATAGGAAAAATGCATCAGCTCTTTATCATTTACAAAAATGACAAAAGTTGGCGGTTTCACAGATACCTGGGTCATATAAAAAATCTTAAGCCGTTTGCCACGGTCTGCCGGCGGCTGCTGCATGGCCACAGCCTCGCTAAGAATCTCATTTAATACACCCGTCGCGATGCGAAGAGACTGGTTTTCAATCACGGCGTCCAGAGTTTCAAACAGACGGCAGATTCTCTGACCGGTCAGGGCCGAAATAAAAACAATCTCCGCATATGGCATAAACGACAAAACCTGATGTATTTTTTCGGACTCGCGGTAAATTGTCTTATCGTCTTTCTCTTTTGCATCCCACTTATTGACAGCGACAACAACTCCTTTTCCGGCTTCGTGGGCGATGCCGGCTATTTTGGCGTCCTGCTCCGTGATGCCGCTTGTGGCGTCTATGACCAGGACGGCAACATCCGCCCTTTCGACGGCAGTCAAGGTACGAATCACGCTGTATCGTTCGATTTCTTCTTTGATTTTACCTTTTCGACGTAAACCGGCCGTATCAATAAAACGATATTCCCGTCCTTCATACGTCACCCTGGTATCAATGGCGTCTCTGGTAGTTCCCGCTATCTCAGAGACAATCAGCCTTTCTTCTCCAAGGATTCTGTTGATCAGGGAGGATTTTCCTACATTTGGTTTTCCGATAATGGCAATCTTCGGAATCTCTTCCTCTTCTTCATCCTCCTCTTTTCCGGGCAAAAGCCGGATCACCTCATCCAGCAGATCCCCCAGTCCCTGACGGTTAGCGGAAGAGATGGGGATCGGCTCTCCGATGCCCAGGTTATAAAACTCATAGACATCCATCATGAATTTGTCTACACTGTCTACCTTGTTTACAACCAGAAGAACCGGTTTTTTGCTTTTCCTGAGCATATCTGCTACTTTTGCATCCGAATCGATCAGTCCTTGACGGACGTCTGTCATAAAAAGAATCACATCCGCCGTTTCAATCGCTATTTCCGCCTGTTCCCTCATCCGGGAAAGGATAATATCCTTACTGTCAGGCTCTATGCCGCCTGTGTCCACCAGCGTAAAACTTCTGTTCAGCCATGTTGCATCCGCATAAATGCGGTCGCGGGTCACACCGGGGGTATCCTGTATAATAGCGATCCTGCTGCCCGATAGTGCGTTAAACAAGGTGGACTTGCCTACATTCGGCCTTCCCACGATCGCCACCACTGGTTTGCTCATACATTTGTCTCCTTTTTGTCTCGAAATGGGCGGTTTCTCCCGTTCCTTCTTTTCTTCCGGGAACAGCCAATACTGCATGCAGCAGATCCTCACCGCTGCTTCCGACGATCACGACGGGGATCCCAAGACAGTCAGAAAGCTCGCTCACCGTCATGTCATCCAAAAACACGTCTTCCTGACTGCGAAGCATATTGCAGGGAAGCAGAAGGCAGTCCCCCAGGTCCTGATCACGTAACTGCGCGTGAAGATCCTGTCCTGTGATCAAGCCGGAAACCGTAATGGACTCACCGAAAAAATCATTGCGAATTGCGGTGACTTGGATCCTGGTACCGGGATATTTCCGACAGAGCATGTTCATAAACCGCTCAATGAACGGTGCCGCGAGACGTCCCGTGGCTATTGTCGCTGTTCTTTGCACGTCATCTCCCGCCTGTTTTTGCAGTGCATCCACAAACTCTTCTTCCAGAAGGCGCAGCATGCCGACACCGTTCTCCAGCTGCGGATACCCGTCATAGGATGCCGCGCAGGGAAACTCTTTGCCCGCAAGAATATACCATTCATCGGATGCATGAACGAAATGCATTCCCTTTTTCGCTGTCATGTTTTCCTGAAAACGTTCTACCATGAAAATGAGATTTTCCGCGTCCTCCCTGGTAAAGGGCTCCAGGGGATAAAGACCCTCCCGGTATTTTGTCAATCCCACAGGAACGATCGATACGCTCTGCATCACGGGAGCATAGCCTGCCAGATCCTGCAATGTCTTTTCAAGCTCCGTCCCATCATTCAATCCCTTGCACAGGACGATCTGCCCGTTCATCACAATGCCGGCCTCATAAAGACGGTCAATTTTCTTTAAAGCCTCTCCTGCAAAACGATTGTGCAGCATCTTGCACCGCAGCAATGGATTTGTGGTCTGGACAGAGATATTGATCGGTTCCAGCCTATAGCGGATAATACGGGAAATGTCATCTTCACTCATATTTGTCAATGTGACATAATTACCCTGTAAAAAGGAGAGACGGGAATCATCATCCTTAAAATACAAGGTCTGCCGCATCCCGGGCGGCATCTGATCAATAAAACAGAAAACGCAGCGGTTGCAGCAGGACCGGTACTCGTCCATCAGTCCGTTGCTGAAAACAAGACCGATATCCTCGTCAGCCTCCTTTTCTACCTCCAGTTCCCAGATGTCACCGTCTGATTTTTCAATCATGATCGTCACGAACTCATCATTGATGAGAAAGCGATAATCAAATATATCTTCAATTGGTTCTCCGTTGACGGAAAGCAATACATCTCCGGGCTCAATCTCTAACTCCATGGCAATGCTGCCTTCTGCCACTTGTGTGATTGTATGTTTTTTTGCCTCTGCCATCAGCTTTTGTTTACCCCTTGCTTCTTTTGTTGACGCAGCCTGAGGATTGAGTCAGAAATAACTGTCCCGATTTACCTGTCTTTACTTCAAAAATCATGCTCTGACTCTATCTTTATTATCCGGAAAATCACTGAGATTTATGAAACATTGTAGTCACGGGTGTATAAAATACGTTATAATGATTTCATCGATTTGCAGAATCAGGCTTTTATCGATGCGGTCATTGATGCTTCATAGAAAAAGAAAGGAAAAATCATGAATCAATCAAGAAGTTCTTCCCCTTTTTCAGTTCCTGAAATCAGATATCACAATACCGGTGTCCGGGGAATGCTCCCGGAAACAAAAGGTACGTGTCCGTATCTGTATTTCCCAGCCTTTCGCGAAATAGAAGAAATCATCCACGGTTTTTCTACCCGATTGGGCGGCGTAAGTGAAGGCGACCTTTCATCCATGAATCTAAGCTTTTCGAGAGGTGACAAGCCTGAGAACGTACGGACGAATTATCAGCGCGTCGCTGAGGCCATAGGTTTTCAGACGGACCAGGTCGTCTGTACCGTACAGACTCACACCACAAACGTAAAAAAAGTGTCTGCCGCGGACCGTGGGAACGGTCTTGCACGTCCCCAGGCTTTTCATGATGTGGACGGCCTGATTACGGACTCCCCCGGGGTTATCCTAACCGCTTTCTTCGCCGACTGCGTTCCCTTGTTTCTGATCGATCCTGTGCACCATGCGATCGGGTTATCACATTCCGGATGGAAGGGAACCGCTGCGCAGATGGGGCGTGTAACGATCGAATGCATGCGGGAACACTTTGGCTCTGATCCGGCAGAACTCTATGCCGGCATCGGTCCTTCGATCTGCCGGGATTGTTATGAGGTCAGCGAAGAGGTTATCGAAGCTTTCCGCGGCAGTTATCCCTCAGACCGGATGGACTCCTTTGTGAAAACCGGAAAAAGGAAAGGAAAATACCAGCTTGACCTCTGGGAAGCTAACAGACAGCTTTTTCTTCTTTCCGGCCTGCAAAAGGACCACATATTCCTGCCCAATATCTGTACCTGCTGCAATCCGGAGGTATTGTTTTCTCATCGTGCTTCACAAGGCCGAAGAGGCAATCTTGCCGCCTTTCTGGGGCTTCGTGATACGCAATGATTCCTGCGGAGCGTATTTGTACGGAACGCCTGCGAAATCAGGTTATTTTTGCGCAGCTCCCAGGCTGATCCTTTTTTTCAGCTCTATGATCTTTTCGTTGCTGGAACGCACTTTATCTACAGATTCATCATGATTGATCAGGTCAATGATATTTGCCAGATACCGGCTCATATTGGCCTCCACGTAATAAGGACGTTCCAGCAGCTCCGGGATCCGATAGTTCAGGTTGGTAGTGATTACCTTATCAATCAGGCCTTTCTTATAATACTCATCGAATTTATCCATACCCTCAGTAAACAGGCCATAGGTACAACAGATAAAAACGCGTGACGCTCCCCGTTCCTTGATCTGTCTTGCCACATCAAGCATACTCTCACCGGAAGAAATCATGTCATCTATGATGACAACATCCTTGCCAGTAACGCTGTCTCCCAGAAACTCATGAGCGACAATCGGATTCTTTCCGTTTACTACAGTCGAATAATCCCGCCGTTTATAAAACATTCCCATATCCACGCCAAGAATATTGGAAAAATAGACCGCCCGAGACATTGCCCCCTCATCCGGACTGATAATCATCAGATGGTCATTGTCCAGGTGGAAATCAGAAACACTGCGCACCAGTGCCTTCAGGAACTGATAGGTCGGATAAAAATTATCGAAACCATTCAACGGAATGGAGTTCTGCACTCTGGGATCATGCGCGTCAAATGTAATAATATTTCCGACACCCATTCTGGAAAGCTCTTCCAAAGCGAGCGCACAATCCAGGGATTCCCGTTTCGTTCTGCGATGCTGCCGCCCTTCATACAGGAACGGCATGATAACATTTATCCGATGGGCTTTTCCATTCGCAGCGGAAATAATGCGCTTTAAGTCCTGGAAATGATTGTCAGGGGACATATGATTCTCATGATCGCATACCTGATATGTCAGACTGTAGTTTGTCACATCAACCATCAGATACAGATCTGTTCCTCGAACAGACTCATTGATATATCCCCTTCCCTCTCCCGTGCCAAACCGGGGACATTCGCAATCCACGAGATAGCTCTTTTCCACATACCCTTTTGGCATAGGCATGGAACCCTTTCGTTCCACGAGAGATTCCCTGCGAAGCTTGACCAGTTTTTTATCAACTTCTTCAGCCAGTTCCCTGCATCCGGCCAGTGCCGCAATACGAATCGGTGCAATCGGAACAGAACGTTCCATCGGGTCATTGTTTGGCATAAATGTCATCTCCTCCTCCCAAAACGCGGTTTTTTGCATGAGTTTTCAGGATCTTTACAGTCTATATGAAAAAGCATCCTTAATATGATGAATCAATTCTCCTTCAAATCCGATCACGTCAAAGCGGCACGGAAGATCTGTCCTGTGATACTTTGCGGTAAGAAAAAAAACGGCGCAGCGACTGATCCTGAGCTGTTTCTGAAGTCCTACAGCTCCTAAAGGACTTCCGCTTGCCGGTGAACGCCGATATTTTACTTCAACAAATACAATCGTTTCTCCATCCTTTGCAATCAGGTCGATTTCTCCGAAATGACATCGATAATTGCGGCACAGGATACGCATTCCCTGTGCAGACAGGTACCTGGCGGCTTCTTCTTCATATAAGCTGCCAAGCTGCCGTCGGTTCAGATGATCAGACGTCTGCCTTTCCTCCTCCCAAAACGCAGTTTTGTACGTTGACGCAATGTCTACAGGCGACGATTCTGCTGCTGCGGCAGAAAAGCTGCCGAAGACAAGATCAGTTTTCCTCCTGCCCGGGTAAAAATTTTAAAAAACTCCGCCTGTGGATCGGGCAGGGTCCCAGCCTTTGTATGGCTGCCATGTGCTCCGTCGTTCCATAGCCTTTATGTACGGCAAAACCATAACCGGGATAAAGCCGGTCATATTCCTCCATCATGCGATCCCTGGAAACCTTTGCGAGAATACTCGCAGCCGCAATAGAAACACTCTTCTGATCGCCTTTTATAATCGGTACCTGGAAAAGATCCAGACCCGGAATCGTGACGGCGTCATTCAAGGAAACAGCCGGCTTCAGAGGCAGCTGTGCCACGGCCATACGCATTGCTTCATACGTAGCCTGCAGGATATTGATCTCATCAATACGGGTATGACTGGCCTGACCGATGCCGAATCCCAGCGCCTTTTCTTTAATAACGTCAAACAGCTCATCCCTGCGCTTTGGCGTCAGCTTTTTGGAATCATCCAGATGGAGGATCAGGCAATCCTCAGGCAGAATCACCGCTGCCGCGACGACCGGCCCGGCCAACGGCCCCCGGCCTGCTTCGTCAATTCCGCAGATCCAACCCATCCCGGCATATTCTTTTTCAAAGACCCTCATATTTTCCAGGCGTCTTTGCTCTTTGGCTTTCGCTTCTTCCTCTTTTTGATATTTTTCTATCAGCCTGAGAACACCGGTTCTTGTATCATCCCGATATTGCGCAGCCAGTTCCTTGCGTGATTCCGGTGAAGCCGCTGCAAACTCCTGTTGTATCTGTTTAATCGTTTTCATTGTTCTTCCTGTTCGTGATTTCCATGTTTCCGGGCAAGAAAAAACCATTTCAGCCAGGTTCCTGACAGACCGATTCTCAGTCCGGTTCAGGAGCCTCCTCCAGCGTAATCCTGCCAAAGCGTCCCTGACGGAAATCATCCAGAATCAATCTTGCGGCTTTTTCCAGATCCAGCTCTTCTCCCTTGCGCAGACATCCGCGCTTTCTTGCGATCTGTTCATATACCGCCAGAGGCTCCGGGCCTACGATGTCTTCATAACGGGCTCGAAGCGCCCGGGGATACTCTGAGAGAAGAAAGGCAATCATCTGAAGAGCCAGCTCTTCCCTGTTAAGAATTTCATCATTCACAGATCCGATCAGGGCCAGCCTGGTGCCAACCTCTTCGTCGTCAAATTTCGGCCACAGAATACCCGGGGTATCCAAAAGCTCCACATCCTTGTTCAGCCGGATCCATTGCTTTCCCTTCGTGACGCCGGGACGGTCACCGGTTTTTGCCGCAGCCCTGCCCGCAAAGCTGTTGATAAACGTCGATTTCCCCACATTCGGAATACCGACCACCATAGCGCGTACCGGCCGGTTTTTAATTCCCCTCGCCTGATCGCGCAGCGTTTTTTGTATGCAGATCTTTTTAATCTCTCCGGAAATTCTTTTCATTTCTCCCTTGGTCCGGGAATCCAGGCAAATGACGCTGAAGCCTTTATTCTGAAAGTATGTCATCCACTTTCTGTTTTGCTCTTCATCCGCCAGATCCGCCTTATTCATCAGAATCAGACGGTATTTTCCCTGAGAAAGCTGGTCTATGTCAGGATTTCGGCTGGAAAACGGTATTCTGGCATCGATCAGCTCGATAACAAGATCCACAAGGCGAATATCCTCCTGCATCTGACGCCGCGCCTTTGTCATGTGTCCCGGATACCATTGTATATTCATTGTCTCACCTTATTTTCAAAAATTGTAATCTATGATTCCGGCCCCGGAAAGGCGGATTCCACTGCAGGCCTACCCGCAGCGGGGGAGCACCTTCTGACGCCTCCCGGTCAGACAAATCCGATATTCTTTCTGGGCAGGATCCGGAACCAGATTTTACCGATAATATGTCCCTTTTTTACACTGCCGATGGTGGAATAACGGCTGTCTTCACTGTTGTTCCGATTATCTCCCAAAACAAAATACTCGTCATTCGACAAGGATACGGTATCTGCCGCCAGACCGGGATTAGAGATCTCGGGATATCTTGCGTTTTCCCCGTAAATGTCTCCGTTAATGTAAATCCTGCCATTATAGATATAAATATCCTCACCCGGCAGCCCGATCACCCGGCTGACCCTCCATGCCGCGTTCTCATTTCCGTTTACTTTATAAACGATCATATCTCCCCGTCTGGGGGCTCCGACACGGTAAATTACCTGATTAATAAAATAGGTGTCAGAGATCTGCAGCGTCGGCTCCATGGAATTGTCCTGGATCGTCACCGTATGGAACATGGCAATCGCGACGAGCGCACCGAATACCGCTGTTGCTGCAAGAACAATCAAAAAATTGATCCGGCTTCGGATTTCCCTGTCCTCCAGCTTCATCACCGCGCCTGACAGATCTACGCGGTCTAAAATCGAATCTCTCATCTTATCCTCTGCAAAATATCATGATTGCATCGACAAAGGCCTGATTCTTGAATCTCTCATTTTCTGCAGAACCTTTTGCCGCCTGAATCATATCATATATCATAGCTAGTGAAAAAAGGAGGACCACATGTGGGTAGCATGCTGTCCTCCTCTTCCTGAATCAGGATATAACATTCTATCGCAGGCCACATGAAGCCAGTCATGAAATAAAAAACTTTATCTCATGCGCTCTTTGACCTTGGCTGACTTGCCGACGCGATCTCTAAGGTAGAATAATTTCGCGCGGCGGACCTTACCATGACGCACTACCTCGATGTCCTTGACATGAGGGGAATGAAGCGGCCATGTTTTCTCCACGCCAACACCGTTGGAAGTTTTTCTGACGGTGAAAGTCTCACGATTGCCGCCGCCCTGACGTTTCAGTACAGTGCCTTCGAAAATCTGGATCCTCTCACGGTTGCCTTCCTTGATGAGGGCATGCACTCTCACGGTGTCGCCAACGCGGAACTGCGGAACCTCAGCCTTGAGCTGCTCTGCTTCGATGCTTTTGATGATGTCGTTCATGATATCCTCTCCTTTTCTGATTTGGATGTTCTTAATGTCTTAAGAAAGCACAGTCTGGCCTTCTCTCCAAACGGCAAAACAAAGAGCCTGCTTCCGGGCTGATCAACCGTTTTGCGACAACAGCGGACCATCGTTTATTCAAACGCAAAATATTATACTACAACTTATATTCAAAAGCAAGAAATATTTTTTTGAAACTACCATGTGATGACCTCGCACCCGTCTTCCGTTACATAGACCGTAACTTCCCATTGCGCGGATGGAAGCCCATCCTCCGTGCGCACCGTCCAGTTGTCATCCTGGTCTGTCCAGACATCTTCACTTCCCATGTTTACCATCGGCTCAATTGTAAACATCATTCCGGGAACCATGAGGACTCCGGTTCCTTCTTCCGCCACATAGCTGACAAATGGGTCTTCATGAAACTCAAATCCCACACCGTGTCCGCCGATATCCCTGACAACGGAATATCCGTTTTTTGCCGCATGCTCATGGACCGCATGCCCCATGTTGCCGATGGGCTCCCAGGGACGAACGGCAGCGATCCCGATCTCTACACATTCCTTGCAGACCTTTACCAGCCGTTCCTTTTCAGGACTTACTTTTCCGATGCAGAACATCCTGGACGAATCCGAGAAGCATCCCTGATAAATCGTAGAGATATCGACATTAATAATATCCCCGTCTTTCAGAATCTCGCTTTCTTTGGGAATCCCATGGCACACCACATCATCTATGGAGGTGCAGCAGCTTTTTGGGAACCCCTCGTAATTCAACGGCGCGGGAATCGCATGATGGCGGATTGTGTAGTCATACACCCACTGATCAATTTCCGCAGTGGAAATACCTGCCTGAATATGTTCCTGGATATAATCCAGAATACCAACATTAATCCTGCAGCTTTCCTTGATCTTTTCAACCTGCAGAGGGGATTTCAGCAGACTGTGATTAATAAGAGGTACACCCTGCCGGCGCAGTCCTTCCAGCTTTAAATCAAAGGTTTCATGACATTTCTTATACTTCTGTCCGCTCCCGCACCAACAAGGGTCATTTCTTCCGATTCTGATTGACATCAGACTTTTCTCCTTCCGAAACGAAGTTCTGTACGTTGAAACAATGTCTCTTTCTCATCTGTAAACCATGTTTAATTCTTACTCTGTCCGTTCTGATGATGATTCCGTAACACAGCCGCCGGCGGCTTCGAACGCAGCCAAAGTATCATGTACGAAGTTCCTACTCTTCTGCAAGGATTTCGCTGAGTTCCTGAATCATCTCATCATCCTTCAGACGGAATTTGACTTCAACACGTCTGGAGGCGTCATCGTTGATGCTGCCGTCTTCAAAATAAATCGGATTTGCGGAAGAATGGCCGTTGACGGTAAGATAACTTTCCAGATCCAGGCTTTCCTGTGATGAAAGGAAATCATATTGGATATCCAGAAGATACTGGGCTACGGCAAGGGAACGCTGCTGGGAAAGCTCCAGGTTGTATGCGTAATCGCCGGAAGGATCCGTATACCCGTCGATGATGATTTCGGCAAGATAAGGGCGGAATTCTTCAGACAGAAGAACCTGGCAATAAATCGGCAGCACTTCATAGAGTGCGTCCATTCCTTCCTCCGTAAGCTCCGACTCGTTATAGCCGAACATGACATTGGCATCCAAAGTCAGGGATCCGCTGGTCCGGTCAATATTCACCGCAACACTTCTTGCCTGAAACTCTTTCTGAAGAGATTCGATTACTTCCGCTTTGACACCGATAATGTTGTCAATTTTGATCTGCTGAAGGGCAAGAAGATTCGTCTTCTCATCCAGCTCATTTTTCGCTGTCCTTAGTTCCGCTTTTTGCTTTTTCAGCGTGCTTTCCTGCTGATTCAGCGTAGCAAGCTGAGCATTCAGCTGTTCCTGGAGCTCCCTCAGTTCCGCAGCTCTTTCCGCAAGAAGCTTGTTTTGTTCCGAAAGCTGCTCATCCTGGTCTTTTATGGTATCTGCCTGCTCCTGCAGCTCAGTCTGCTGGGCGAGAAGCTCTGCAGTAAACTTTTCCTGCATCTCGATCCTCTCGTCACGTTCTTTTATGATAGCCTGATAGTTTGCCTGTGCTTCTTCATAGCTCTTTTGTGCCTGAAATAAAGTTACGCACATGATCAGAACGAAGAGCAGAAGAACGCCGGCCATCATATCAGAGTAGGAGCGCCAGACATTAAATCCATTATCCTGCGACTGTCTGTTTTTGCGCATTTCTCCCCTCCTGTCTCATATAGGACGCCCGTTATTTAAACAGGCCGAATTTTCCTCTTTGTGTGCCCTTGGACATGTCACGCATGGTCTTGGACAATTCCGTCAACACCTGCTGGGTGGCCTCCGACTGCTCTGTCATCAGCTGTTCAATCCTTTCAAGAGCTTCATTTCTGGAGGAATTTCCCACCAGATAAACATCCTGGTTTCCTTTCGCAACGGAAATATCAGAGAGAAGAACGCGTACCTTCTCCATCGTCTTGTAGGTAAGATCCTGAACCTCAGAATATTCCTTCAGATTATCGCTGAAGGTCTTTGCGATCTCCTGATTTGACACAACCAGCTCTTCGCCCTTCTGTGTCGCCTGTCCGGCCGCCTCCATGGAAGCCGCTGCGGAATCCAGATATTTCTGCATTGCCTGATTGCAGGCAACCCAGAATTTTGCGGCGGATTTCTCTGAATCTCTCAGATATTCCACTACATGCTCGTAATCCTTTTGCTGTGATTTCTGTATCTCCTGATTTCCCGCAAGAATACGATCGGAAGCCTCCGCAAAACGGGTCTCAGCTGCAATAAGGCTTTCCATGATCTCTCTCATTTCCTTTTCCTGCTTCATGTAGGAATCGGTCAGGGATCCTGCCAGAGATTCATAAAGCTTCTGACTATACTCTGTCATCTGGCGCTGCGCCTCATTCATCGCCAGCAGCGATTCGTTGAAATCCTCAAACTGGAGATGGAAGGACTCGTTCATCTGGCGCAGGAATTCCGCGAGAAGCTGGGCAATCGCCTCCGTCTGTCCCTGCGTAACGGTATGGACCAGGGCATCCAGGGACGCGTTCATCTTTTCAAAGGTAGGCGTAATGACCTTTTCAAAGCTTTCCGTTAATTGCGCCGTTACCTGCGAGGTCATATGATTCAAAGCATTTGTCTGCAGCTTCTGAGTGGCAACCAGCAGGTTTCGTGACTCATTTTCCGCTGTGGGAAGCACATAGGCATGAAAACGTTCCAGGAAATTCGTCAGGCTTTCCGACATACCGGAGTAGGCCGTGCGCATCCCCATTGTATAGACAATCGAAAAAGCAATACCGTAAATAGACGTCAGAAAGGCGACCTTGATGCCGTCAACAAGGGAAGCCACAGAAGTGGTCATTGCCTCATAGCCGGTAGGATTAAAATCCTTCAGACCCCAGACCAGGCCTACGAATGTACCAAGGATACCAAGACTTGTAAATATATCCGGAACCATCTCCAGGAGACGTTTATGAACATGAATATCTATTTCTGATTCATTGATGTAATCTTCGATATCGCCAAGACCGACTACAGTATTTTCAATGCTGCTGGTAAAATTATCCATCTTACGGTCCAGATATTTTTCGTCAAATACACCGTCCAGTACCTGAAGATGGTTCAGATCTGCCTTGCCCGGTTTTTTAAATATCGTCTTAATCTCTTCAGATGCGCGGCGAAGCGCTTTCTCCAGATTATCAAGACGGAACATGCCGCCAAAAAGCGCGATCATATAGACAAAAACCATGATGCCAAGAAAAACAAAGTTATACAGCATGACATTCGGCTGTTCCTGGCCGATATAATACGTAATGCCCACAGCAGCAGCGGTTACCATAAGAAAAAACAGAAAACTTGAAAATTTTCTTCCCATTGCATACCTCCTCGATTATTGATTTATATAGTATGCGCACGAATTAACCGCGGAATCATGCCGCTTGCAGCGGGGTAAATTCGGCGCAGTAAACGAATCAAAACGCAGGCATTTTGTCCGTTTACTATAATAAAAAACATTTATTGAAGGCAAAAACCTCATCGAACGATACCTACCAGAAAAACTTTCAATGAAGAATCCGGCGCATAAAAGCGTCAGAATCTCAGCCGATGGTTCATATTATCACATTCCTTTCCTTTTGTCTCTGCTTTTCACATAATCTTAATAAAAAAGAAGTGTGTTTCATAACCTGGTAATAACCTGTTTCTGAATAAAACCATCCTTTATCGGAAGCCGGCATAATCCTTCGGGAGGCTCTGAGGGAATAAAACAGGGACGTTTTTCCCGGGCTGCCGCCAGGAAAAACGTCCCTGTTTTTATCCCGGAGCCGCCCAAAGGAAGATGTCATCTGCCGGTGACGGGCGGCTCGGGGGAGAGGGCAGAGTGGAGGCTTTGCCTCTCTCTGCCTTTCTGAATTTTTAATCAGGATCTCAACTCAATCCCAAGCCCTGCAAGGCCATTCATGATTTTCTTCATAGCCGCTGTTATATCACTTTCCTCCAGGGTGCGGTCTTTCGCGCGGAAGACAAGAGAATAGGCCATGGACTTGAAGCCTTCCTGAATCTGGCTGCCTTCATAAAGATCGAACAGTTCCACGCTCTCAAGAATGTGGCCGCCGCGCTGCAGGAAAATTTCCTCAATTTCACCGGCTGTAACCTTTTTCGGAACCACAAGGCTTAAGTCTCTGGAAACTGCCGGGAAGCGGGCAATTCCCGTGTATTTATGTTCATAGCTGGCAAAGGGAAGGAGCTCTGATATATCCAGAACTGCCACATATGCCCTTGTTGC
Source organism: Blautia sp. (assembly GCA_017475035.1). Lineage (GTDB taxonomy): Bacteria > Bacillota > Clostridia > Lachnospirales > Lachnospiraceae > Blautia_A. Next base: position 4,690 of record JAFVGK010000118.1, on the reverse strand, counting down.
GATACCGTAAGTCAGGGAAACAACCGGATGCACTTCACCGAGGAAGCCGATCTTTGTACCTTCATAAATGATATCAGCCTGTCTGCCGGGATGCAGGAACGGCTTTTTATCCAGGGGATCATAGACGATTCTCTCCCTCATGCCGATTTTCTCCAGAAACTCCTCGCAGACACCCTTCATTTCAAAGAAATCTCCGTCTCCGTACATACCGAGGGTGAACATGGTTTTTTCATCCGGCAGTTCCGTTAACGGCAGCGATTTCGGAAGATAAATATTTCCCATTTCATACAGCCGGACATTTTTGTTTCTGCGGTTGTAGTTCGTGGAAAGAGAAGTCAGCATACCGTTCAGGGTAGATGTACGCATGATGGAATAATCCTCGCCCAACGGATTACTGATCGTGACAGCCTGGCGCAGCGGGCTGTCTTCCGGAAGGAGAAGCTTGTCAAAAACCTTTGGGCTTTCGAAGGAATATGTCATTCCTTCAGAAAAACCACAGTATTCGGCAATATCCCTTGCCTCATTCTGGATACGAAGCTTGAATGGCATTTTGCCCGTCGTGGCTTCGCCGGTGGGAAGTGTCGTCGGAATCTTATCATAACCGTAAAATCTGGCCACCTCTTCCGCAATATCAGCCATGCAGTGGATATCCTGGCGGAAAGTCGGAGCCACGATTTCTCCTGTCGCCTCATCATAGGTAAGTTCCACTCTTGCAAGATATCCGAGCATTTCCTCTGCGGAAAGATCGGTACCCAGCAAGCCGTTGATGCGGTCCGGATCAAATTTTACCCGGGATTCCGTGGTGGTCTTTGTACAGACATCAACCATGCCTCCGACGACTTCACCGGCTCCCAGCTCTTCCATCAGCTGGCAGGCACGATTAATGGCTGCTTCGGCATTATTCGGATCCAGACCTTTTTCAAATTTTCCGGAAGCATCCGTACGCAGCCCGATTCTTTTAGCGGAAAGACGGATATTCGCGCCGTTGAAATTAGCCGCTTCGAAAAGGACGGTTTTTACCTGGTCGGTAATCATGGAATTTTCACCACCCATGATACCGCCGATACCGACCGCCTTTTCTTCGTCACAGATCATCAGCACATCATGATCCATGATACGTTCCTGTCCGTCGAGGGTAACAAATTTCTCTCCGTCAGCTGCACGGCGGACAACGATGTGATGTCCTGCTATGGTATCCAGATCGAAGGCATGCATCGGCTGTCCGAATTCTTCCATGACATAATTTGTAATATCAACAAGATTATTGATCGGACGGATCCCGTTCGCCGCCAGGCAGCGCTGCATCCATACAGGAGAAGGACCGATCTTAACGTTTTTTACCACTCTTGCGCAATATCTCGGGCAAAGATCCGTATCCTTTACCGTGACCCTGACATAGTTATTTACGTCCTCATCATTCCCTGTCTGTGTTACCACCGGGGGATGGAAGGGAAGGTTAAACGTAGCCGCCGCTTCTCTCGCAATGCCGATGACCCCATAACAGTCGACGCGGTTGGAAGTAATCTCATATTCAAAAATAACATCATGAAGGCCAAGCGCTTCAATCGCGTCCTCCCCGACCTTTGCGTCTTCCGGGAAAATGTAGATGCCATATTCCGGTGCGTCCGGGAACATTTCCTTAGAACTGCCCAGCTCTTCAATCGAGCAAAGCATGCCGTTGGATTCAACCCCGCGGAGCATTCCTTTTTTGATCACGACACCCCCCGGCGTAAGTTTTCCGTCATGTCCCCCTGCGACCCTGCCTCCGTCGAGAACCACCGGAACCTTATCGCCTTCTTTCACGTTCGGCGCCCCGGTTACGATCTGCGTGACTTCCGTACCTACGTCTACCTGACAGATCAGCAGCTTATCCGCATCCGGATGCCGTTCGATCTTTCTGATCTGGCCGATGACGATCCTGTCAAGATCCGCGTCCAGCTTTTCAAATCCTTCTACCTTTGTTCCGGACAGCGTCATCGCGTCTGTATATTCCTGTGCAGTGACATCGAGGTCCGGCACATATCTTTTGATCCAGGACATTGAAGTATTCATTGTTTTACCTTCCCCCTTTTCAGAACTGTTTCAGGAACCTTGCGTCATTCTCGTAAAGAAGCCGCATATCATCTATTTCATATTTCAGCAATGCGATTCTCTCCAGACCTACGCCAAAGGCAAAACCGGTATATTCTTCCGGATCAATTCCGCACATCCGAAGGACGTTTGGATGTACGGTGCCGCAGCCCAGAATCTCGATCCAGCCGGATCCTTTGCAGAAACGGCAGCCTTTGCCTCCGCATTTAAAGCAGGAAACATCAACTTCCGCGCTGGGCTCGGTAAACGGGAAATGATGAGGACGGAATTTCGTCTTTGTCTCCGGGCCGAACAGCTCTCTTGCAAATTCTTCCAATGTCCCCTTCAGATCGGCAAACGTAATATGCTTATCTATGACCAGTCCTTCAATCTGATGGAAGGAAGGAGAATGGGTCGCATCCACTTCGTCCGACCGGAATACTCTCCCGGGAGCAATCATCCGGATAGGAAGTATACCTTTTTCCATTGTCCTGGCCTGTACAGGAGATGTCTGGGAACGGAGCAGGATCTTGTCATTGATAAAGAAGGTATCCTGTTCATCCCGGGCAGGATGATCTTCCGGAATGTTCAGCTTGGTAAAGTTATAATCCGCGTACTCTACCTCAGGGCCTTCCACCACCTCATAGCCCATGCCGATAAAAATCCGTTCTACCTCTTCGAGGGCAATGGAATTCGGATGTCTGTGACCGATCCGGCTCTTTTTTGCCGGAAGCGTGACATCAATCACTTCTGTCTTCAGCTTTTGTTCCAGAAGCTTTTTTTCAAAGTTCTTTCTGGAATCCTCCATCATGGCTTCGATCCGTTCCCTGGTCTCATTGACCAGCTGTCCGACGGCAGGGCGGTCTTCCGGGGCAACATCCCGGAGGCTTTTCAGCATTGCGGTCAGCTCACCCTTTTTTCCTAAAAAAGCGACACGGGCATCATTCAGTTTTTCAGGGCTTTCTGCTTCTTCAATCAGCCTTTTTGCACGATTCGCAAGCTCCTGCAGCCTGTCCTTCATTTCCATAGCTATTATTCCCCTTTCCTGCGTAAATAATAACAGCTGTTCCTGCCGTTTTTTACGCAACAAGACTTTTGGATTGTATAAATAATCCTTGATACACGCAAAAAAACCGTCCCTTAGTCTGCATAAGGGACGGAATATAACCGCGGTACCACCCAGATTCCCGTAAAAAAACGGGCACTCAACCTGCTTAACGCGCAGCAACGTCGCTTCCTACGCAATGCGGCCCTTCATTCTCCCCTCCTGCGGCGAAGTTCGGGAGAATGTGGAACATGGCATCTTCAAAAGCGCGGCCCGGATAAGGAAAGCCGTAAATCAACATGAAAAGCTTTCCGTCTCCCGGGATGCGAACCTCAAAAAACGTCTGAACTGAGAAGGGTTTACAGCCTGCGGCCCTTCCTCTCTGGCAGAAAACGCTTTTCTACTTACATCCCGGCCTTTGACACGTCCTTTATCTTGCCACAAGAACAGGAACGTGTCAAGGGTTTTCTCCGGAATCTTCGCTTTTTGTATGCAGCAATTCCACTACGGAATCCTTTGCCTGTCGAAACTGCTTTTCAAAATGAGCATTTATCGCTGCTCCGTACAGTACAAAATTCATGCAGAAATACAGCCAGAACATCAGGATAATCAAAGCTGTCAGACTGCCATACATATTGTTCATGGCAGGAAACAACTCAAAGTAAAGGGAAAACAGGCTGGAAAAAATCGACCAGCCTACCGCTATGATCAATGCGCCGGGCATCTGACTGCGGAATGTCGCGGGACGGTTCGGCAAGGCGCGGTATAGAAACACAAAAATCAAAAACAACGCCGCAAAGACGATCAGATTCTTTCCGCCCATCAGCATGCCAAAAAAGCGAAGCGGAACAGGGAGAACCTGGTTCAGAGCTTTCTCTATCCGGTCACCTACTACAAGAAGAAGAAAACTGCTGATAATCGCTACGGCAAACAGCATTGTATAGAATACGGCATAGATACGGTTAATAAGCCAGTTTCTTGTTTCTTTGACACGATAAATCGTATTTAAACCGTTGATTAAAGCCTGAATCGCTTTTCCTGATGACCATAAAGCCAATAATGCCGTAATCGGCATGATCACGGTATTGCGGTTATACACTTCAGAAACCAGTTCCATCACAAACCCCTGCAGACTGACAGGAACAAAGCTCCTGATCGAAGCGCTGAGCATGTTGTATGTGATATCCGTATACCGGATCAATGTCGTGAGAAATAAAATGAACGGAATAAAGGCCATAATAATGAAGTACGCTGCCTGGGCGGCGTATGCTCCAACATGATCCTCTTCTATTTTGGTGATAAAGCCCAATATGATTTCTTTTTTATTGATTTTAGATCCGGATTTCTTTTCCCGGGAGCCTGCCTGCTCCTGTTTCGGTTTCTTCCGTAAACTCTTCTTGCACATCTGATGTAATTCCTTTTTAAGGATTGCTTAGGATTGCAACGTAAATAAATGGAACAAGATTTCGCAGGATAAATCGCCGTATGCAAGGCGGAGGATGGAGTCGATGCGGGCATCGACGACTGACGACAACGCAGCAGACGACGATTTAGACGCGAAAGATGTTCCATTTA